>JABHWU010000027.1 GCA_018657625.1 Deltaproteobacteria bacterium
ACCAGTGACGTCATCATAATAAATATCATGACGTTTATTAATCGCATCAGTGTCCTGATCATCCGGTCGTGCACTTAACTCACCCCCACAAACACGGCAAACTAATTTACCGTCTTTTTCAACAGGTTTAATTGCTTCAAAGGCGATATGGTTTGGATGATTGTTATCGTTGGCACATAGTCTTCGCCCCATGATCCGTTCTGCAGCAATTTGACGATCCAGTTGGATCTCAAGTACATAATCCAGGCTCATATTAGCTTCTTTTAGAGATTTGTCCAATGCTTCAGCTTGAGCTTTTGAACGGGGAAATCCATCCAGCAACCATCCTTGTTCTTTGGATTTTGCTAAAGTTTCCAACACCATTGGGATAGTGATTTCATCTGGAACCAAATCCCCTTTGTCGATATATTCTTTAGCTTTCATCCCCAGTTCGGTTCCACCTTTGATGTGCTCACGGAAAATAGCACCTGATTCGATGTGATTAACACCATATTTTTCTTTAACGATGGCACCCTGAGTTCCTTTGCCACTTCCATTAGGTCCGAATGCTAAAATATTAACAGCCATACTTTATCTCCTAAGTATTTTAATTATATTTGATTGTGAAACTTTGAAAGCCTAGTAGTGATTATACTGTTCTGATCATAAATTCAGAATTGGTAAATTACAATTGTATAGACAAATCACTGTCTCATTCGTAAATAAATAATGATAAAAATCTAACTTACTGATATAACAGTTAAATACTAATTGTTTAATATAAACTGATAGCAGTCTAGAGGAAAAAAAATAAATTGTCAGCAAACACTGTCCAAGAATTAAAATTCTTTGGGTAATAATCAAAGACGATCTCTTTTTTATCTTGATAGTCGAGAGTTCTTATAAGTTACTAAAAACAAAGACTCTGTCATTCCGAAGGAATATTAGCGATCTTGATGAGCTTGTTGGGAAATCAAAATTTCTGAAAACCGGGCAACAATTTTCCTTCCTGAGACAGGATATTATCTTAATCTTTTAATGGTTTATCTAGGCATCAATTCTTATTAATCGGGTTGGCTGCTCTATAAATGAAAGTTGATCTATCTGCTCTATCGATCTCTGAACGTCTTTTTCCTTGGCGTTATGAGTGAAGAAAACCACCGGAACTGATACAACTGAACCATTATTTTCTGATTTTTGAATCATGGAACGGATACTGATATTATTATCACCCATGATTTTGGTGACTTTTGCTAATACACCTGCTTTATCTTGAACCGTCAATCTGAGGTAGTATTCTGTCTCAATCTCATCAATTGAGATTAACTCTTTCTTAATTAATGTTTCATTTGTGCAAGACAGAGGAAAGGTTTGATGTTTTCGATCATTGGCTAATAACCGGCCAATCTCAATAATATCTCCTACAACAGCAGAAGCAGTAGGATGAGATCCAGCACCCGCACCATAACTGATTGTAGGTCCTAAAAAGTTTCCTTTAATTAACAAAGCGTTAAAAGGTCCTTTAACAGAGGCTAGTAAATTATTGTTCTTTATCAGTGAGGGATGAACACGGCCATCATAACCTTTTTCACTGGAAATAGCTTTTCCTAGTAGTTTGATCGTGTATCCCATTTCCCTGGCGATTTCAATATCGATAGGCTCTATTTTAGTGATTCCTTCAATATGGATTTGTTTAAAATCAAACAAACCGTTATAGGCCAGATTTAGGAGTATGCAAACTTTATGAGCTGTATCATTTCCTTCAATATCAAAAGTGGGGTCAGCTTCTGCATAACCCAACTTTTGAGCCTCAGCCAGTGCTGTTTCAAAATCATCATTATTTTCGGTCATCGAGCTTAAAATATAATTAGCGGTACCATTAATTATCCCGGAAACTTCTGAAATTTCATCTCCGGTAAAGCCTTCTCTTAGATTTCTTAAAACCGGTATCCCTCCTGCGACACTCGCTTCGAAGCCAAAAAAGCCCTTTGCCGCATAAGTAGCGGGAAAAATTACATCTGAATGCTCTGCTAGTAAAGCTTTATTGGCTGTAACAACTGATTTACCATTGTCAAGTGCTCTTAAAATGATCTCTTTCGCAATTGTATCACCACCAATCAACTCTATCACAATATCAATTTCCGGATCTTCCAAAACAAAATCCAATGAATCGGAGACTTGGTCTGATGTCAATCCTGAAGATTTGATTTTTTCCGGATCTTTCTCCAAAGCTTTAACAATTTGAATATCCTTTCCTATTCTTTGTCTGATAAGTGCCATATTTTTGTCAAACAATTCTAAAACACCTTTTCCAACAGTGCCGATACCGCAAAGGGCTATTTTAATGGGCTTTTCCAATTTTTTCCTTAATGTTAACAGTTATTGAATTATTTTTCTTATAAAGAACCTATAGAATAATCCAGATTCATCTCCAACTCAAAACGAATGCGATTTTTTCGTTTAGAAAAGTGTTCAAAGCAACAAATCGGAAAATCATCCTACTTACCTTGAATTCTTTTGACAAAGGGTAAAATGATTTTTTTAGTTTATCCAGCCACAACACCTATTTTAAAAACCAATTCCTAATATTCTCTCTAAATTACAGTTAGATCCAGAGATATCTCGTGTAAACTTTTTGGTGTGCCCCAACTTTAATTTAAAAAAATGGTTTGAAGCAAATAAACCTAAAGCAGGGAAATATCTGCAGAAAAAAACAGTGGAAATTTTAACAAAACTTAAACCATCGAAAGATCACGATGAACTAATAAGTGAGGGAGAGGCTTTTCTCTCTACTAATTGTAATTGAGTAGGTTTTGGATAGAAAATAAGGAAAGCGGGGTCACTCATTAAATAAGACCTTGAAATGTTGCTTAAAGTTTCAAACCTTTTTTATGGTTTTTCATCATTCTTAACACCAGGACGGCTTTAAAAACAGGTATGATGTACTTGTTTTTGCGCAATAATCACCAACCTGATTTTTCCATTTATGAATGAATTAGGTTTTGATCATTGATAACTGTATTGATTAATAAAAGATCATTTAACCATCTATCAACTTTTTTGCTGCTAGATGGTTAAATGAATTGAATTATGACTTAGCTTTTTTAGGAAAATAGATTTTGGTTACCAAATCATAAAAGATTATAGCTGCACCGATAATAACCATTGAATCCGGTAATATTCTAATTTGTTTCCAGCCATCCATATGATTAAGAGCATCTGGTAATCTTGCGAAATAATATCCCATATCATGTGCTATCTTTCCTTGCTCAAACCCAAGAAATAGTAAAGGGATACCAAACCCAATAATACCAAGTGTTGCTAGCCAAAAGCCTAAGGTTCCTAATGTATTACTCCACTGATGACCTTCGGCCATTGCGTTGGCACGAGCTGTCATATAGATAAAAGCGATGGCAATAAATCCAAAAGCGCCAAACATAGCAGCATGTCCATGAGGCATAATTAACTGTGTTCCGTGAGTAAAGTAGTTAATGGTTGGTGTATTAATAACCATACCCAGAAAGCCTGCACCATACCAGTTTAAAATTGCTGAACCAGCAACCCATAGAAAAGGAAGTGCAAAATGAAAGTCTTCACCTTTGGCATTGATATGTTTCCTCTCTTTAATAGCTTCAATCATTAAAAGTGCCAGAGGTAAAGGTTCAAGAGCGGAAAAAATACCACCAATAGCTACCCAATATTCATCAAGTCCCTGCCACCAATAGTGGTGCCCAACACCTAAAGTACCACTTAACATAATTAGGAAAAGTTCAAATAACATAACTTTTTCAGCAGTTTTTCTGGTTACCAGTCCCAGAGAAACTGTCAAGAAAGCGATAACACCGGCAGCAAATAATTCAAATGTCAATTCAACCCAAAGATGAACAACCCACCAACGATAATAATCATCAACAGTAAAGTTGGGCATAACTTTATGAATGGGCATCATCCCAGCGATATATAAAGTGGCAATACCAAAAGCTGACCAGATAATTGTCCCAACAAAAAGATTGTTGGTTTTAGCTTTACGAATTACGGAAAAGACCATTCCAAACCATAATACTAAACCGACAACTAATCCAATATCCCAGATTCGTCCCAGATTAAGCAGTTCACGTCCTTCATTACCCAGCCAGAACCAAGATTCACGTAGCCACCCTTGAGCGCCGGCATAAATACCGATAAGACCACCACCTCCTACAATTAAAAGTGCAACCCAAAGCAGATCAACCAACCATGGAAACCTTAGGTCCTCATTCGCAACTAAAGGAGCAATTAGCATTCCTCCAACCAGCCATCCAATTGTCACCCAGATAATTGCCAGGTTAGTATGTAGTGCTCGCATGACATTAAAAGGAAGAATTTCCTGTGGGAAAATGAAATTTTCTGCAGGCGCAGAATAGAGATGAGCTAAATATCCACCAAGTACTGCTTGAATTAAGAGAAAGAGACCAACAATAGGTACATATTTTAAAAGTTTTTTCTGTGAAGGGAAAAGCTTTTTTATAACAAGTGGTTTTTCCAGGTTATCATTTTTTTCACGTTTTATGAGAAACTCGTAAAAGAAGAAAATTACTAAAATGGTTGCCGCCCAAAGCAGCAGGAATTCCCAAAGGGAAACCATATGAAGGTTCCAACTGGCTTTTTGATCTATCATGGGCTCAGCTGGCCAATCGTTCGACCAGGTACGATTAGTATTGGGACGCAAAGATGAAGCAACCATCTGTGACCAATCGACAAAAGCAGCAATTTTAATGGCTTCTTCCTCATGAATTATGCCGCCACGCCACGCACGAGCCTTATCTCCATTAACTAAAAAGTCAACCAGATAAGCGACGTTTGCTTTATAAGCTAAGGCTGAAACTTCTGTATAAGTGGTCCCTTGCTCCCGTAAAGTTGTCTGCTCTTTAAAATCAGTAATTGTCATGGCTTTAACAACAGCAAGCTCTGTTTTAGAAAGATCCCCCGAAGATTTCCCGAATTTCTGCTGCCCAAAGTATTCATAAAGAAATTCTGCTCTTTTGTGCATAAAATCAGTTGAAAAATCCGGGCCCATATAGGCACCCATGCCCAGCATGGTACCATAATCCATTAGATCAAACTGCTGAAAGTACCCTTTACCCTGTGCAACATCGTCATAGGTGTAGAGTAATTCACCACTTTGAGACGTAACTGTCTTCGCAATAGGTGGAACTTCTTTTGCCAAATTAGCAGTATAATAGATAAGAATTGCCACCATGACTATTCCAATAAACCAAAAAGAAACATAGAGTCCCTTACGGCTTAAAAATTTATCTAATAATGTCATCAAATTCTCCTTATTAATTGTTATATTTCATGACTGGTATTTATTTAGATCACAAATATTCAATGATTTAATAAATACTGAACCAAACTCGACTACTTAATAGGGTCTCATGATCATTTTGCAAACCAACTAAGTAGTACTACAGCTAAAAGTATCATGCAAAGTCTATATCGGAATACAGGAGTAAATATGTCACATTTGTTACAAAAAAATGATGTTAAGAATAATAAATATCTGCTTTGTTCAGGTTTTAACATTGAAATAAATAATCCCCGGGGCAAGCCCTATCGCTTCGCTCAAGCGGGGTATTAAACCCAAAGCTGCGCAATAAATAAAATGGTTAAAGCGAATTGAAAGTTTTGGCTAAGAATCTACTAATATTGAAGTTTATGGATAATATTAACTTCAAAATGACCAAAAAAACACCATAAACTCGTTACAATATGCAATGGCGTGATGATACAATAATTGTGTATATTCAGTTTATTGGACTGGTCCCATTGTCGTGTGACAGGAACATGTTCCACCTTACCTGATACCAAAGTTAATGCCTCAATCGCTTCCATTTTCCCTTCCTGTGAATATCGAATCTCGAATGTAAACCAAAGCAAAAAAACTAATAAACAGAGAATCTAAAGGCAATATGCAGAGGGCAGGTGAATTTTTTGTCTTTTTCAGATTTCTAACGCAGAAATAGTAACAATGGAAACATTTATTAATTACCAACCAAGTGAACTAGATCGCATCAGGTCGTACAATGAAGGTAACAGAGTATTATGTAACAGTTGTTGGTGGATTGGACCTGATGATGAACATAACCACTGCCCCGATTGTAAAAATGAACGCTTATGGCTTTCGGTTTCTATACATCTGTCAGTATAACGTAAATATTAAATCAGTTCCCAATATTGATTATTCAACATCTATACGGTCAGTAGGGATACAAAAATAATTAT
>JABHWU010000051.1 GCA_018657625.1 Deltaproteobacteria bacterium
AAGTGAGCGTCCGGAATTAGAAAAATGCCTGGAGAATTTAAAAAAGAGTGATACTTTGCTGGTTTGGAGATTAGACCGGTTAGGCAGGTCTTTGCCACACCTGGTAACACTCGTTGCGGATTTAAAAGAAAAAGGCATTGGTTTTAAATCGCTGCATGATGGTGTCATAGACACCACCACGGCTTCCGGAGATTTAATATTTAACATCTTTGCAGCTCTGGCCCAGTTTGAACGACAATTAATTGTCGAAAGGACCAAAGCAGGTTTAGCTGCTGCCAGGTCCAGGGGGAAAGTCGGTGGTCGGAAACCGATTTTAGCTTCGGATCCAAAAGTCAGGATGGCTAAAAACCTTCATGCTGATAAAAGCATGAAGATTGATGATATCTGTGAAAACCTGCAGATATCAAAGGCAACCCTTTACCGGTATTTATCACTTTAACGTTGAACTGATAAAACAAATGCTGAGATGTGAAGTGATAATTTGCTGATTATGCAGATAACTCTGCTATATGAGAGAGTGTTTCAGGATGCATTTTAACAAGATGTAACAAAGTAACAGCTTGTTCATTTGGTTTACTTCTGCCTTGTTCCCAGTTTTCCAGAGTTCGGCTCGATGTGTGTAAATATCTAGCAAATACTTGCCTGGACATTTTATATCTTTGTCTAATTTCTTTGATTTCCGTTGGCGATATTGCCAGTTCAGTTGGGATATTTACTTTATGTGTTTTTAGGGTTAATTTACCCTGATCATGCTGTTTTGCATCAGTAAGAGCTGACGATATTTCAGAAAATAAATCACGTTTACTCATTTCGCCATACCTCCATAAATTGCTTTAATTTTTTCTTTTGCGGGACTGTTAAATCAGTCACTTCGTTCTTAGAATATAAAGTTAGAAAATAGAATCGATCTTTTTTATCAAAGAAGTAATAAATGACTCTAATTCCGCTTCTCTTCCCTTTACCTTTTGCTCCGAATCGAATTTTCCTTAAGCCCCCGGTACCTTGAATGATGGCACCCGACTTAGGATTAGCCAGTAAAATAAGCTGTAGATCTCGAAACTCATCATCTGAAAGATAACTTTCCCTTAACTTTTCAAAAATAACCGACTCTACAAATATTGCTTTCATGATTTATTTATACGTGATACACGTATAGATGGCAAGTGTTTATTTTGCTCACAAATGCCAATAGCAACTGTTTCGCATAGACTGCTGAAAAAACAGAGGGTGAGATTGGTCTGAATGTGAATGTTCCGAATCTCATAAAATGGTCGTTTGATGGGACTTTTTGAACACCTAGTTAAGGTATTGCTGCAAAGACATTTACGAACCCAAAAACGAAGAATACATGCTTTGCAACGGTGCTATCCGTCAACTTTAGCCGTTTGTTAAGCCGGGGTATTTATTTATCACCGTATTGGTGTTGAAGTTTGTGTAACAATTCAAGCCCTCGCTTTTTACTACCCTTACTTGCCATAACTTTAAAGCGGTTTTCAGCATCAAATTCGGTTAAAGCCATTACAGTGAATTCCTCATAAAGTTTGTTTATACTTGTTTTTCTTGATGCTGCCAAATCTTTAATTCTTTTATGTGTGTCATCTGGAAGTCTTACTGTGATTGTTGCCATAATTTCTCCTTAATAAATTCATCAGGTGTTACAATCTGCAATTTCTCAAATAGTAATTCCCCGCTTTTTAAGTCTTTAATATTTTTTGTAATAATATAATTCGCCCCTCCTGCAACGGCCAATTCAATAATATGATTGTCACCTTCGTCTTGAAGATTAGGTCTCCACTTGTAGTATATTTTGCACCATAAACAGCATTTCATGTAGGCCTGAAGAAATTCTAGTCTCTCTTTTTCTTTTAAAACACATGATTTGAAAATGTAATGTCTATTGGTAACCTCTGTGTACTCGTTAAACAAAGCTTCTCCCATAAGTGGAGTAATTGAATCATCGAATACTTTTTCAATGACTTCCCTTGAATAACTACCGTCCCTGCTTATCAACGCTGAAACAATGATATTTGTATCAATTACGATTTTTTGCATGTTGCTATGTATGAGAAGTTTTTATTTAGATGCTAGCATATGTGCATGCAAAATGGAAGAGAGATTATTGACTATGAGTAAATTTTTTGTACTTTATTCCTCTATTCGGGGTAAAAAACTACTAATTTGTGTCTTTTTACATTGCAGCTATATCCAACTATAGCAAAAATATACAGCATACTCTGATTAGGTAATGTACGTTCTTAGTAACTCTAATTATTAATAGTTTACTTAGCCATATGTGTAACTTAATTCATTTTATTTTTTAAAGACAATAGCAAATATGATTAAAATGTTCAATCGTTTGTTAGGGAGGTTTGTTTGCACCAGGTGTAGTAAAAAATGCAAGTTGGATTTGGTCTTATAAAAGTTTTTTTTGAGGCTAATTTGATTTTTAGACCAGACGGGCATCTAAATTTAAAAATAATAATAATAACCAACTCTGCTCCAAAAAGAAGCAACAAGATACCAGGGAACTGAGTTTTTTATCATTGAAATGATTTTCATTTGAAATTATGGATCGAATTACTTAGACCACGCATCAATCATTATCTTTCCAATGATGTGATGGTCACTAAGGTTTTTGAATATCTATATTAACTTTGCTTAACTTTGCTTAACTCAATCAGTTTAGTTCATGCTTTTTGGTATGTAGCGGGTTACTAAGCTGGTCCCAATCATACACATTCCTGTAACCGCAAATACTGCTGGTAATTGAAAAATTGCAAGAACGCCGGAATAAAGACCCGGTAACGTAAGGCTTGCAATGGAACGGTAACTTACAAAGACAGTGGTCATTTCAGAACGTTCGTATGAGTGAACCGAACGATAAAATGGGGCATTGCCCACGGCATCACAAGGCACTGCAAAAAATGCGGCTGCCATTATGATCCCTATCGCAAGATAAGGATTGTCCATAAACAGACTGATCACGATTGTCATAACACCGGCGCAAAAAAAACCGATGAACAGAACTGTTCGCATACCGAGCCAATGAATTGGCCTGCGCCAAAGAGGGGTCGTCATAACAAAGGCCGTTGCCAATGAAACCAGTCCACCGCCAAATGTTTCTCCCAGACCAGATGTCACACAGTAAATAGGGACATAGATAAAATACATAGTCCACCAACCACTACGCATAAATGATAGGAAATAGGCCAGGCGCAACCGTGGTTGTTGGAAGAAACGGGGCAGGTATTTTAATGGATTAGTCACCGAGTGGCGGGTAGTTAAAGTATCAAGATGGTCAGTAAAACGCAAATAAAAGAAATAAGCCGTCAGAACAAGAGTTGTTATAACACCGAACAGAAATGGCGCTTCTAAGCTAATAGCGTTTCTAAGATACACACCTAGAAATGGCCCGACGGACCAGGAAAATGCTAGAAAGAAGACTCTGATAGGTTCAAAAAAACTGAAATTCTCACGACGAATGTGCCGCATCATGTAAAGATTAAGTGATACTTCAATACAGGATGATGCAAATAAATGAAGTATCATACCGGCACAGAGCGACCAGATTTCTCCCTGCATGAACAGAATCATTGCGACCACCCCTGATACAGCACCAACGTTAAAAACACCGCGACGATCTATCCTGCTAACTAACCACGGTATTGCTAAACTCATGAAAACACCGGAAATTCCAAGGATAAAATAAAAGAAACTGACATTCTGGACTGTACCAAAACGCTCAAAGACCATCAGCGGAATTACCGTGATCAAAACTGAACGGGAAAGAGGTTCAAGTGTAAACAGAATAGAAAATGTTGGTACTGTCGGGCGGCTTAGCGCACTAATCCATCCCAGTGTATCATGGTGCTGCATGGTTTTCCCTTAATACCAATGACTGGAAGGAGTAATATTCTGATAATTCATAATATTTTTACTCTTTTTTAAGCCAATCCGGATAAACTATAACAAAAAAAGGTTCTAACAACTGCAGGTAATACTATAGTGATCTTCGTGTTACAACAATGTTAAATGATCAAATTATACCGTTATTTCGAACACTGAATTGCGATACGCTGGCCAGAATGAGGGACCTTGTCCCAAAAGAAAGATTTCTCCCTTTGCGACACGTAGTTCATTATGGTAAATATCAAGGTGGTAGAGAGTATCAATAGGCATCAAGGATCTGCTGCCGACGATAACAATCCAGGGAATGATCATTAACCATACCGGTGGCTTGCATGAATGCATAGCAGATGGTTGAGCCCACAAACTTAAAACCTCTCTGTTTTAAATCCTGGCTGAATACATCAGATGCTTTGCTGGTGGCAGGGTAGTCATCCAGGGACTTCCAGTGATTTACGACAGGACTTCCATCAACAAAACGCCAGACATAAGCATCAAAACTGCCATATTCTTCTACAATAGCTAAAAACTTTTGGGCATTAGAAATCGTTGATTGAATTTTTAAACGGTTCCTGATAATTCCCGCATTACCGAGCAATTTTTCGACCTTTTTGTCATTATATTTAGCCACCTTTTCAGGATCAAACCCATTAAAAGCTTTTCTGTAATTTTCCCTTTTCTTCAACACTGTATACCAACTTAATCCCGCCTGAGCGGACTCTAATACTAAAAACTCAAACAACTTCTGATCGTTATGTCCGGGTACCCCCCATTCCTGGTCGTGATATTTAACATAGTCAGGTTTAGACAAATCAACCCATGGACACCGGATCAATTGTTTTTTGTTATTTTGTCCCATTAGATTTTATCGTTAATAGTTATCAGCAAAGTTAAAAAGTATTCCCTGAGCCTCGAGAAAGATTTTGTTAAAGGGAATTATTATATATGAAATTATGAGTTTAGGCCATGAGTAAGCATTAGAAGTAGCAATTCTAATTATGACATTTTATCCTATTAATTAGCTATAAACGACTATTGTTTGTAACTATTTGGTGCTTGGCCGAGAATGCCATTATTTACTTTCAGTCCGGTAATTCGGGGTATTGCTACGAAGTCTCGCGATCCTCGTAACTATCGGGTATTTAACTGTTTAAGCTTTTGCTAAAAATTGTACATGTCCCCAAATTACCTACTTTTCGTTCAGACACTAATTAAAGTTCTTTTTAAATCCCCCCTCTTTGGTTTATTGCGCAGTATTACGCCCCTTGGCGCAATCTGTTATTTCGACTTCGCTCAATACATCGCATCTCGAATGAATGTGAGAGATCTTGTTCCAAAAGAAAGATTTCTCCTTCTTGCTCAGAGTATCGCAATTCAGTGGTTGAAATGACATGCAGTCTTTTTACAGTAAAAGTGGATACCCCTTCCGCTTGCGGTGGGGTAGTTTATTTTCTAATTATCTAAAGTTACCTCCTGTAACATGAGTAGCATCGAAATAGAAATTGATGCGAACGATCGTGTAGTATTTAATCCAGTGAATTATGGAATGGTATGTTTTCTTAGATACTGTACTACCATCCAAATCATGGGGATCAGAAGTAAAAAAAGGGCGCAACCAATCCAATAAATCCATCTGATGTTTAAATAGGAAGCCACCAAACCACTGGATAATGGGGCGAACATCCAGCCAATCGCTTTTGCCGAACCAGCCCAACCAAAAACACTACCCCGAAGTCTATGAGGAGTGACTTTGGCTAACCATACCTGAAGCACCGGATCCAGACCACCGGAAAAGAAAATCATACCAAAACGCGTCATAAATATCGGTGCAAAACTATTAGCTACAGCCTGGGGTAACATAAATAAACCAGCAAATAAGGCTGAAATCATTGCGATTTTTGGTGGTGATATTCGGTCTGACAAGCGACCCATAATAATTCCGGCCAGAAAACCGGCAATACCACCAATCGCCCCTAGCACCCCCGTGATATAAGCTGAACCTTCTATGGTTCCATTGATTTCCTGAACAAATAGCGGCAGGAAGACATTATCGAATTGTCGTGTAAAAGACATAAACAACAGTAGGATCAATATGGGTACCGCGGGGCCTATACTTTTTATAAAGGTTTTTAAATCTGCTCTTTTTGTTGTTTTAATCGTTGATTTTTGTGGAGGACTAAAATCTTCCTTAACACCAAACAGAACCAAAAAGCTAGAAACCAACAATAAACCTCCAGAAATATAAAAAGCTGCCCGGTATCCAAATAATTCAGCAAAAGTACCACCGATAAAAGTGCCAAAAAGAGCGCCTGAAAAGATAGCAGCACTGAGAGATCCCAAGGCTAATCCATGTTTTTCTTCCGGTGTATTAACAGATACCAGTGTTTGACTGGCTGTCATGGTTCCGGTAAAAACACCTTGAATCGCTCTTAATATCAATAACCAAGAAATACTATCCACCATTCCCATCAATGTTAAAATAATAGCCGCGCCAAAATTGGCCCTAAGTAACATCAATCTACGACCATAATGATCACCGATCATTCCCCAAATAGGTGAGAAAATCGCCAGAGTTAAAGGTGCCAGTGCCCCAAACATTGCAGTATACTGGTTTATTAGAATTCCATCTTTAACCCCTAGTTCCTGGATATAAAAGGGAACGAAAGGCATTGAAAACGCAAAACCGCTAATGGCAAGAAATTGGGTCATCCAAATAACAATCAGATTCTTTTTCCAGCTAATCATATTATCGCATATCCTATTATATTTAGTGAAAGGCTGTATCTAAATTGTAGTTAAATTTTGTCAGTAGCAGTTTTTTATCTTAACCATCAATTTCAGGTAATTTAGCCGGGGTCACCCCGTATAATTTAATGTCCCGGAATTGTTTTTATTTTAAAAAATGCTGTTTGGCTTGTTTGGTTTCTGTGTTCAGAATTAAGTAACTGGACTCATCCATCAAGGAACCAGGGTTGAGTTGAAGCACCCCATTTTGCATCTCATTTTTCAATCGATGGGTATGGCCATGGATCCATATATCGACGGGTTCATCCTGTAACTGATTCTCAGCCACACCTGGAATATGTGACATAGCCAAATGGATGTCTGCTATATCAAAATAGAGAACATCGCCAATCAATACATGGGGTTGGGATTTCAAGTAGCTGTTCTTTTGGTAATCATGATCACAGTTTCCTAGAGCAATATAAAATTTAATCTCAGTGTGATCCACAATGGAATGTTCAACACCAAAACCGTCATAATCTCCGGCGTGAATAATGGTGTTTATTTGTTGTTTTCTGACCTGTTTAATAAAGGACATAAATCTGTCAACCGAATAGTGAGTATCCGATATGATCGCAATTTTCATTTCTATTACTTAATTTTTATTAGTTAAAAATAGTCATTAACATCTCTGGTTTATCAATAATGTAATCAGCCTTGGCGTTTTCTAACTCCAACCTTGATCTAAATCCCCAGGTAACACCTACCGTGTACATCCCGGCATGCTTTCCTGTTTCGATGTCTACTGCTGTATCTCCAATAAATATTACCTGATCGGGAATCAGACCCAATTGATCACATATTTCCAAAGCCCCTGTTGGGTCTGGTTTAACCGGAATACCTTCCCGTTGTCCAAGAATGATTTCGAATCGATATTGATGTAAATATTGCTCAATACATTTCAATGTTGCGGGCTGTGGTTTATTGGAAAGTATAGATAACTTAATTTCCAGTTGTTCCAGTGAATTGAGCATTTCTGAAACCCCCCAATACAATTCTGTTTTAACATTCCAGTTTTCAAAATAATCTGCTTTGAATTGTTTAAGATAAGGCAATATATCGCTTTCCTCATTGATTGTAACTGGAAGCGCTCGTTTTACCAATTCATAGGCACCATAACCAACCATAAGCTTATAGTCTGCTACAGTATGGGTTGGAAACTGATCTTTAGACAGTACGCGATTCATTGAATTTGCCAAATCATCGATGGTATTCAATAAAGTACCATCCATATCAAATATAATAGCTTTGTATTTCATAATTATTTTTGTGTTAAATTCTGGAAAAAATATTACTGGATACCATCAAAAAAGAATATAAAAACACACCCGCCGCTAGTAATGATAATATAGTATATAATTGCCGATTCGTGTAATTATTCTGAATCGCAATCAGACGTCCGATAATCAGTCCACCGAATAATCCTCCGATGTGCCCCAGATTACTGACTGCCGGGAATAAAAATCCAATTACGATCAAAATAATCGCCCAGGAACCCACTTGCCGAACAATATGTTTTCCCCAGTAATCTTTTCTTTTATACCCATATGAAATCAAGGCCCCCATCAATCCAAATACGGCACCTGAGGCCCCTACAACTGGCCAATTTGAAATTTTAAGTCCAAAGTTTAAATAAAAATATTCAGCAAATTCAGTTTGATTAAAGAAAAACGGTAAATAAACCGATACAAAATTCCCCAGCATCCCTGAAAAAATAAAAATAATCAGCAGTTTTTGCGGACTCATCAGGTTTTCAATGGTTGGACCCAGATTTTTGATCCACAACATATTCATGGCAATGTGCAATGGCCCACCATGTAAGAAAATTGCAGTTACCAACACCCACCATTCATGTCGCAAAAGGCTGTTTATATTCGCCCATCCCAATAAACTTAATGCCTGTCCACTGGGTGCAGGAATTCCAAACATTCCCTGGCTGGTTAAAAAACGACCGGTTATTATGAAAGGAATAAAGTAGGATAAAACAAAAATGCCAATATTTACCCAGATAATCAAATTGACAAAGCTCAGCTGATTTCCACCAAATATTTTAACGAGTTTGGATTTTCCAACAGGGTTTTTCAACCCACAATTCGGACATTGATCGACGTAATTGCTGATCATTTTTCCACAATTTGGGCAGATAATGGCTTTTTTTTCGCTCATATTTTCCAAAAAAATTACATTTTAAAACCAATATTGATAAAAATATGTTACATTTCTTAGATTAGCGAGGGCACAATATGTTTGACAAGCGTAGAGACTTTAAACTTGAAAAAACATAGACTTGTTTAAATATTAAAAATGATTTAGCCTTAGTGATCAAACAAATCTATTTACAGATGCTTTATAATCAATTTATTGTCTTATCTTGCCTTTAAATTTCAATCATAAGAAATTTTTTAGTTTTTTCTCAAACTAACATGAATATAGACAACCAAGTATTATATCAAAAAATATTGGGGGCTTTTTAAATGATTTCATTTTTAAAAAGAAGAGGATTTCGTTTTGGTATTCTGGAAATTTTTGTACCACTGATCATAATTACGGTATTTATCATTGTCACCAATTTTTATTATCGTTCTTCCCAGGCTCTGTTGAGTTTATCAGATCAAATCGTAAACGAACTGTCTCAGAAAGTAATTGAACGTACCATCAATTTTCTAGATCCCGCTTCAACCAGTGCTTTATTAACCGCTCATGAAGTTAGGGAATTTGATACTATTAAAGATGAAGCAGAACTACTGGATTATATGTGGCAACATATTGTTCATTCACCCCAGATCTTTTCATTATATGTTGCAGATACCTATGGTAATTTCATTCAAGCACGCAGAACGCCGGAATTCGCGACACGCGTCATTAATCGTCGTTTAACGGATCCCAATGAAACATGGCACTATAGAAACGAAGATTATTCTATTCATAAATCCAATCAAAAAGTACCTCAGTACGATCCCAGATTTCGCCCCTGGTACAACAACACGGAAAAGGAATTAAAAATATACTGGTCAGATATGTATATATTTTCTTCTACAGGTCAGCCGGGTATTACTGCCAGTTACCCTGTTGTCAGGGAAAAAGGTCTCATACAGGCAATTATTGGTGCTGATATCACATTGGCAGAATTATCCACTTTTCTGTCTAAACAGAAAGTCAGTGAGAATGGCATCGTATTTATTAGCAATGAAAAAGATGATATTATTGCTTATCCGGATATTAATAAAGTTGTCATCAAGGACAAAAATGGTACCTATCGGTCAGCGAAGGTAAATGAGCTAGATTCCATTTGGATTAAAGATGCCTATGTAACACATAAAAAGAAGCAACTTAACAAATCAATCAGTGAAACGTCTGGTGAAAGATATGTTACGACAGTCACTGCTTTTCCCGGATCATTTGGCAAACGATGGAAAATTATTACGGTTATCCCTGAAAAGGATTTATTAGGATCTGTCTATAAGATGATAATAGAGTCTATTGCTATTTCTATATTAATCCTTCTGATATCCATTATAATTGTCGGTTATTTTTCAGGGCGAATTTCCAAGCCAATTGTTGAACTGACCCAACAAACGGAATTGATAAAGAATTTTCATCTTGAATCTGTAAAAAACGTCACCTCACGTTTCAAAGAAATTCAGTTAATGAATGAAGCAATTCAGCATATGAACCAGGGATTAAAAGCTTTTAAAAAATACATCCCTTCAGAATTAGTTCGACAACTGGTTCAGCAAGGAAAAGACGCAAAATTAGGAGGGGAGAAAAAAGAGTTAACGCTTTTCTATAGTGAAATTATCGATTTCTTTAAAATATCAGAACAACTACCACCAGACAGACTTACCATCCATCTTTCCGAGTACATGGAGCATATCAGTCTGCTGATTATGGATAATCAAGGAACGATTGATAAGTTTATTGAAGATCAGGTTAAAGCATTCTGGGGAGCGCCGGTTGACTTACCGGACTCTCCCTTAAAAGCGTGTCAAACAGCCCTAAATTGTGTCAAAGAAATCAAAATACTCAATGAAAAATGGCAAAGAGCTGGAAAACCGGAACTCAATACTAATTTTGGGATTCATACTGGACCGCTAGTGGTTGGTAATGTCGGTTCAAATGACCGCATGGACTATACTGTTATTGGTCACAGTGTCAGAGTATGTAATCGTATTCTTAAACTAAATGATGTTTTTGGAACGCAAATCATTATCAGTGAAAATACATATCAACAAGTTAAGAATTATTTTATTTGCCGTCCCTTAGAAGTGATTTCCAATCGGGATAGTAATACCAAATCATTATTTCTTTATGAATTAATCGCAGATCGCAATCAAGCGATTGACCCAGGGAAAAAAGAATTTATCAAAGCATTTGAAGCAGGCTTCGAAGCCTATTTAGCCAAAAAATGGAGTGAAGCAAGTAGCCAATTTATAAACCTGCAAAAAAAATTCCCTGAGGATAAATCCCTTTCTATTTATATTAATCGCTGCCAGTATTTTTATCAAAATCCAGATCAGATACCAGCGGACTGGGATGGTTCCATGATTTTAAACCCTAAGAAAACGATTGGATAAGGTAGTTCACTGCTGGAAACAGTGATTCAAGAGTTAACTGAATAGTTACAAGTCTTTTATTAAAATTACAACTATTTAGTTATCATATTGTTTTATTTATCATTATTTATCATTCTAATTTTTCATTGTATAATATACACGAATTCATTATCGTATTATGATTCTAAATGTTTTTAAATGAGATTGTACAGCACTATTCCGAGTAAACTTTTCCCTGTATTTATCATGATTTCCCAGAGTGTTGAAAAAGCCATAATTCCCAACGATTATGAAGCTGAACAGGCTGTTTTAGGGTCCATCATTTATGATAACGAAACCATTAATGATGTTATCAGTATCCTGACACCAACTTCTTTCTACACACCCTCCCATCAACATATTTATCGAGCCATGATGGAGTTGGTTGACCTAAAGCAACCCATCGATGAATTACTACTGGGAGATCAATTGAAGTCATTGAACCAGTTGGAAGAGGTTGGAGGATATGCCTATTTGGCAACGCTTCAGGATTGCGTTCCCGGGTCAGGAAACACGATCTATTATGCCAAAATCATAAAGGAACATGATTTACTCCGCCAATTAATAGCAACAACATCTGACATTGCCAGAAAAAGCCGGGATCCCGATTCCAGTATCACAGAATTACTAGTTGAGGCAGAAGGTAAGATCGCTGAAATTGCTACCAGGACCAGTGATAAAAACTATAAGCATATTAAGGATGTTATTAAAACCAGTTTTGAACGACTGGAAAAAATATCAGAAAGTAAAAGTGAAATCACCGGCCTTCCGAGTGGTTTTACTGACCTTGATAAGATGACATCAGGTTTTCAGGATTCTGATTTGATCATCCTGGCAGCACGCCCTTCAATGGGGAAAACGACCTTAGCCTTAAATATGGCTAAATATGCCGCTACACATTCTGAAAAAAATGGTGCAGTTGTGATTTTCAGTCTTGAAATGTCAAAAGAACAACTTGCCATGCGCCTACTAACTTCTGAAGCAAAAATAGATAGCAGCAGAGTTCGAAGTGGTAATCTGGAACAGGGAGACTGGGATAAATTATCCATGGCAACAGATATTCTCTCTGCCGCGCCTATCTATATCAACGATTCATCAAATTTAAACCCTCTGGAATTGGTTACCATTAGTAAGCAACTTCATAAAGAATACGAACATGGGCTTTCCCTAATTATTGTGGACTATTTGCAATTAATGCGCAGCGCCAGACAGAATGTCCCCCGGGAACAGGAAATCGCTGAAATATCCAGAACTTTAAAAGGACTGGCTAAAGAGTTAAACGTTCCTGTGATTGGGCTGTCCCAGCTCAACCGGGCTTTGGAAAACAGGAGTGATAAACGACCTTTAATGGCCGACTTAAGGGAATCCGGAGCCATTGAACAGGATGCAGATATTATCATATTCATCTATCGTGATGAAGTATATAATGAAGATACGCCAGACCCGGGGATCGCTGAAATTATTATTGCAAAGCATCGAAATGGTCCAGTGGGAAACCTTAAGTTGGTTTTTCTCGGCAAACATACAGTATTTGCAAACCATACTTCACGTCAGCCCAATGAGTGATACAGATTTTAAAGAAATTAATATCCACAAAGCAAAACCGTTGATTGAAAAAGTACTGACTGATAATAAATTACAGGATGTCATTTTTTTCAATCAAATTGTACGCAATTGGGAAATTATCGTGGGAAAACCTTTGGCCGGAAAAACCAATCCCAATAAACTGCAATATAAAACCTTATCTGTTTTAGTTGAAGATGCTGCTTATGCCCAACATTTAAAATATTTTGAAGATAAAATACTTGAGTTAATTTCATCACCTGAAATTTGTGATGTAAATCGAGTTTTGAAAATCATTTTCCGAGTTGGTAAAATTAAGCCGGTTAAGATTCCAGAAAAAGAACTTGAGAAAACACAAAATATAAAAAATAAAATTCCCACCCTACTTCAAAAACAAGCTGATAAATGTGCTGAAAGCATCCATGATCAGGATTTAAAAACATCATTCTCCCGATTGATGGCCAAAACTTTAAATAAAAAATCGAATCCATGAAAAAAAACAAACCCTTTGCCAGAAAAAGGTTTGGTCAGAATTTTCTCATCTGTGACTATGTTATTGATGAGATATTACATGCTGCTCATTTGAAACCTGCAGATCATATCATTGAAATTGGACCCGGTCGGGGAGCCTTGACGCAAGCCATCTTAAAATCAGATATTTCATTAACTGCCATAGAGATAGACAGGGACTTAACTTCGGATTTAAAAATACGGTTTTTAGGTTTAGTTCATTTCAATTTAGTAGAGGGGGATATTTTAAAAATGGATTGGTCAGAAATCATGGAAGTACACCGGTCTTATAAATTAATTGCTAACTTACCCTATAATATATCTACCCCCCTGTTTTTTAAAATTATTTCCAGTCGGCAACAATTTTCATCCATTACGATCATGGTTCAAAAAGAGGTAGCAATCAGACTAATGCATAATGGAAGTGGAAAAAATCTAAAAAATTATGGAATTTTATCAGTGATTGCAGATACCTTATTTGAAATTAATCTAATTTGTGATGTTCCAGCTACCTGTTTTAATCCGGCACCAAAAGTGGCTTCAGCGGTTATTCAATTAATACCTAAGAAGATCACTATTCCAGAAGAAACCGCCTTTTTTACACTGGTTAAGAAAATGTTTAACCATCGTAGAAAACTATTATTATCATCCTTGAGAAAAAACCAACCTGAAATATTGAAAAAACTTTCACTGTCAACTATGAAAAAATTGGAAAATATTCGGCCTGAAAACCTCTCTCCAACCGATTTATTGGAAATTCATCTGGAGAGTTTAAATATTCAATCTTAAAACCGAAAAAATGAAAACTGGAAAAGAGACCAGGCTGGAACGTATCAACTCTCATTAAAATAACCTTCCACTGATTCAGCAATTGATTTTGCGACCTGCTGGCGAAATGAATCTTTTAACAATTTATTTCTGTCATTTTTATTATTTAAATTACCAACCTCTACCAAAACTGAGACTGGCACTTTGCTATAGCGCAAAACTGCCGGTAGTGTTCGTATCCCTTTACGGTAATAATAACCCCTGACAGCAAAGGATTTATGAACATTCAATTTGTTTTTCCTGAATGACTGTATCACTTTTTCCCCGAACTTTTTGCTGGATTTTGCGTTATTGATACCTTCTTTGAAATAATAACGAATACTTTTTTGATATTCCTTCCTTATACGATAAACACGATTGCTTTTTTTAAATTCAGGAACCCGCAGGCGGTAATCCGGATAATATACCGTGGCGCCACTTAAAGCACTGTGCAAAGCATCTCCATGGATACTAATCAAAATTATATTTGATTTGGGAATTTTTTTTTGATTGATCAACTGCTGATACAAATGATTAATCAGATAAACGCGCATATTAATACCGGCCTTCGCACTTCTAATATTGTAACGGGGGTGAACCAAAATCAATTCATCTTCATCTTTTTTTACAGCGAGTCTGGCAATGGGTTTTTCCTGGTTGGGATCTAATAATATGGGATAAGTATTGATACGCTTTTGCTTTAACAGATCTTTTACTCTTAAACTGATATCATAAACCGTTTCATCCTCAAATATATATTTCTTTTTACCGATTTTTTTGGTGGCACCAGGGTCCAGTCCACCATGTCCGGCATCTAAAATGACATATAAAGGTTGTTCTTTTTGTGGTTGAACGGTTTCGATGACTTCATCTGGTTGCGTTTCTTCCGGTACATCCTTTTTTCCAGGAGCTGGTTCTGTTTCCAATACGTCCTGTATCAAAAAAGATTCGCTAATCCACTCAATAGGAATTTTCAATTCCATGTTCACCTGGATGATATGTGCATTTTTTATCCGATTAATATCTAATATTTTTTTGGCCAGGGCATTCACATCGTCAGCCAGAGTCCTTCCTGTAAATCTCACAATCACTGAGGAATAAAGACTTTCCCCTTTTCTAAGCCGATAATAAGCAAAGGCTTTATCCAAAGGACCTTTATTATATAAAGGGGATTTAACCTGATAAGGTTGTAAATTTAATTCCGAATTAATCCAATTCCAGGGAATCAGGACAGTGTCTCCAATACTTAAAGATCTTCCCTGATTAGAAAGTTTATTGTAGTTGATCAGTTGATTCGGTGTAATTTTTGATTGAGCAAACACCCCGGATATCAAACTGATGGTTTCTCCGGGATATTTTACCCGATGCGCCCAACCATTTGCTTCACTGCTATCATTTGAAAACAGTGCTCTCAGCGCAATCCCCTGAATTCTAGAGTTTAAGGCTCTGTAAGGAAATTCAACAAATCGACCAATTCTCAGTGGTTTGTTTTTATTATATTTTTCTATTTTTCTAAAGTTTTGTTTCCAGTTTCTTAAGGTCCAACTCGCAAAACGATAAACACCATCACCTTTACGCGGTTGTAATTGAATTCGAATTTTTTGTTCAGAAAATGCAACCTGAATTTTCTGACGATCGCCAAAAGTGTATGTTTTAAATGGATTACCAATGCAAACTAGCGGGACAAGATAAGTTATCGCTACTAAAATGCTAATTTTATATTTCAATCCAGAAAACTCAAATCTATTCATAATATTTTTTTTAATCATTCGCTTTTTAAACCAGTGTCCAGTCATAAAGCATTTTAACCTTCCTGACAACTCACTGTCACATTTATGTTAATCAGAATAGATAAATCAGGCATTTATAAAACCGTATATCATTCTTTCAAAATTGCAACCCAAACAATCCATACTATTTAATAGAGCGAATATATATTTTTGACTTTTTCTTTTATTCATTTATATTGACTAAAGTTTATTTATTAAAAAGCTTTGGAATATTTGTAATAAACTCCTACCGATTAAAGATATTATGACAAAAAAATTGTACGTACTGGACAGTTACCTGAAGGAATTTCAAGGAGAAGTTAGCACTATTGAACCAGCTGAAAAGGCAATTATACTAGATCAATCTGCTTTTTTCCCGGGAGGTGGTGGGCAACCTTTTGATACAGGTAGTATAGCAACAGAAGCTAGTGTATTCCCAATCCATAAAGTTAAAATCAGGGGAAATCAAATTTTACACTATACACATAAGAATCTACCGAACATCGGTGAAAAAATAACCGGGAAAATCGATTGGATCAGACGATATCAACTGATGCGAACCCATTCAGCCATGCATATTTTATGTGGTGTGGTCTGGAGAGATTACCAGGCCAAAGTTACCGGTGGAAATATGGAACCTTTAAAAGCAAGAATGGATTTTGAATTTGAATCGTTTAGCGCCGATCTGGTTAAAGAAATCGAAATAAAGATAAATGCTGAAGTCAAAAAAAACCTGGTGGTAAATATACAGATACTTCCCCGAACAGAAGCATTTAAGATTCCTGATCTTATTCGAACCAAGATAAATTTACTCCCGGAAAGCCTAAAAGAAATTCGGACAATTGAAATTGAAGGTTTAGATCTTCAGGCTGATGGTGGCACCCATGTAAAACATTTGAGCGAAGTGGGCGCCATTCGTATCACTAAACATAAAAGCAAAGGAAAAATTAATAAAAGAATGGAAGTGGAACTTGATCCACAATCAACAATTTGAAAATATCTTATTTTGAAGATATTTATCAATTTTATAATCATTACTAACAAGTGTTCGAACGAAAATGCCATTATTGTATATCTAACCGGTAATTGGGGGACACGTAACTGTCGGGTATTTAACTGTTTAAGCCTTTGCTAAAAATTGTACATGTCCCCAAATTACCTACTTTTCGTTCAGACATTAATTAGTGTCTGGCCGAGAATAACTTTGTTTGCTAATGATCCGGTAATCTGGGTACACGTAACAATCTGATATCTAAAAGATTAAACCTTTACTAAAAAGTGTACATGTCCCCAAATTACCTACTTTTCGTTCAGACACTAACTAAATTATATTTCCTTCCAGATTTATTGAATCATCAACCAACTGGATTTTTTTCAAAAACTTTAAAATTATTACAATGCTAGGTACAATTGTTAATGTGATCGCAATTTTAGTTGGATCACTGTCAGGAAACTTCCTTGGCAATAAAATGCCTGAAAGATTAAAACAGACCCTATTGAATGCTTTAGGATTATCAACCTTAATTCTGGGAATTCACATGGGAATTAAAAGTGATAACCTGTTAATAGTTATGGGCAGTTTATTGCTGGGTGGTATCATCGGAGAAGGTTTAAAACTGGATGATAAGTTAAATTGGTTAGGCCAAAAATTAGAACAACGTTTATCGAATGGTGATCAAACAGAGAATAAGATCAGTAAAGCCTTTGTAACTGCAACCCTGGTATTTTGTATAGGCCCCTTGGCTATTATCGGTGCTATTTTAGATGGACTAACCGGTAATTCCATGCCTTTGTTTATAAAAAGCATCCTGGATGGATTTGCGGCTTTTGCTTTTAGTGCCAGTTTAGGAATCGGTGTGATTTTATCAGCAATTCCCGTGTTTTTATATCAGGGGAGCATCAGCCTATCATCCATATATTTTCAAAACTATATGAGTACCATTACTGAACAATCGCAGGGCATTATTGAACTATCTGCGACTGGTGGTGTAATGATTATAGGTTTAGGGATTACATTATTGGGCCTTAAAGAGATCCGAATCGCCGTTTTCTTACCGGCGATTGGTCTAGCACCATTAATAGTTAAAATATTGGAATTAATTAATTAGCGTCTGGCCGAGAATAACTTTGTTTGCTAATAATCCGGTAATTTGGGTACACGTAACAATCTGGTATCTAAAAGATTGAACCTTTATTAAAAATGTACATGTCCCCAAATTACCTACTTTTCGTTCAGACACTAAATAGACCGTATCAACTGGTGGCTTAGCCGCAGCATACAAATCCCGAAAATAATATTTATTGGTTCTAATACCATGTTTGAGATATCGCATTATTAGGGAACTTGCCCCAATTGCCACCATATTATGCTATAGGATATGTACCCAATGTTTGGAAACCGTTGGAAAACGCATCATTCCTGCTATTAAACATAAAAGTGGCATGGGGTTTTTATTTGCCTTTTCGGATGTTGCACTCTTAATCGCCCGATTTTAAAATACTCAATACGCATTGAAGGCACATATCCATCATCAAAATCGGTAGTTTTAAAATCTATATCAAGGGAATATTTATTTTTTCACTGTGAAGTATCTATGGATATTTTTTTTTTTTTAAGCTAAAAGAATAAAAACAAAGGTTAATAGAAGGATTAACATTGAAATAAGGCAACCGGATGAATTCAATTAAGTGCACTATTTTATTTTTTGTTGTTTTTATTCTAAGTACGACGGCAATATTTGCTGCAGGGATAGATGATTTTTATTCAGGATTAAAACAAACCTTCAGTTTTAATACAGTTTATCATCTTTTTGGCATCATCGGAGTGGGCATTTGGGGAAATCAAGCCAGAAAGACCAGAATAGGGAATTTGTCATTATTGTTTTTGCTATCCCTGGGAGTCAGTTGCTTAATGGGTATGTCTATCACTTTTAACTTTGATATGCGACCGATCATTGCCGGTGAAATTATTTTGTTGGGAATATTAATCGGACGTTGTATCGGATTAACCAGTGCCTGGGATGTTGGCGCTATCATGGTTTTTGGATTACTGCACGGTGTCGTATTAGGTGCTTTAGCAAAAGGAAAAGCACCTATATTTTTCCCTTTGGGAGTGGTCCTTTCAGGGGTTATTTTGTTAACAATAGGAACGCTGATTACCTGGCTATTTGGTATTCAAAAATTAAATAGCACCGCTTCCAGATACAATAACGCACCATTTGTTGGTGGCATTTTAACTGGGGCTGGCGTTACTATTATGATATGGGCACTTCGTTAGCTTTTTATTACACCGGTATATATTCAGCCTTTCTATTTTTAACTGTTAGAACTGGAATAGGTGAATATCGTACAATTTTCTCCGCAACGCTTCCCATCATTAATTGTTGAATACCTGTGCGCCCATGTGTCCCCATAACAATAATATCCATTTTATTTTCCTGGGAAAAACGAACAATTTCTTTAAAAGGATCACCTTTAACTTGTATTAATTTCGCTTCAAGATCTGAATCGTTTAATCCTTCCCAGTATTCCATTAATTGACTTTTAAATTTATCATCTGCTGCTTCAACCATTTTTTTATAGTTGGATGGTGATAAGAAATCACTGTCTCCCCCATATATTTCAAGTTCGCGGGTTACATTTAGTATCGTAAGTTTGGCTTTAAATTTTTTTGTAATTTCAATCGCATATGCCAAGGCATCTTTAGTATTTTCTGAACAATCCGTCGGAAAAAGAACATTTTTAATATTTATCATTTTTTTCCTTACTAAATCCAAGTTTCAAGGTTTTGGGTGAGTTTTTCAGACAATTATAGAATATAATGACAAGGTTATTACAATATTACACTTTATGACAACAATGAAAACTCGTTTTTGTTAACAACATGTTTTGATAAAAGAGATAAAGCCTGCAGTAACCCTTATTAATTTAATGAAATATTCGCATCATTATATAGCCAATTGATTTCACTAAAAATTAAGTCCTTTCAATATATTATAAAGGTTACTCCTTGTTAGATCCAGTTTAGAAGTTCTTTTTAAATTCTCTTTTTAATTTTTAAGAAATATAGGGTTTTTTATCTTTATATTTCAGAATATTAATATTAAACAGAAAAACTAACAAAATAAACTTCACTAATAGTAAACAGAATATCAACAATTTCAGCCTCCACTATCCACAAATGAACAATAAATCATGCTTAAGGTTTATATAGCTGTTTTTATGTTCTTTTTTATTTTTTTTACAACTGTTAGCATGGTTTATTTTTCCATTAGCAACTGTCCCAAAATGTATTTGTAAATATTTCTGGATATTTTGTTCTAAATTGATTATAATTTTTGTGATTTCAAGTAGTGAATAAAATCAATCATTGAGAACAGAAAGTATTAAACAGAAAAAACGTTAGTTTTCTGTTATATTAAACTAGTTTAATCATATTTTATTGATTAATTCTGTTTTTTAAGGTAAAAAATCACGTTTTATGGTTTTAAACTTTTTTTTATGAATTCCGATTAAAAAAAAATTTAAGCGATTTAATTCATTTAAATTAACAGATCATTCTCAATAGATGGTTAATAACCTTTAAACAAAGATTAACAATGGCAAGAAAAAAAAAGAGTAAAAGTGGTGATCCTCATTATAAAGGAATCAGCCGTATCGATACCAAAGACACACATGGTTGGAATGCTCGTGTGTATTTTAAAGGGAAGTCTTATTCCAAATTATTTAGTGATAATTTATGGGATGGGAAAGAGATTGCTCTGGATGAAGCAATTTACTGGCGCGATCAAAAAGAGAAGGAATTGGGAAAACCAAGAACAGACCGTGTTGTTGTGATGCGAAACCCCAGAAACAAGACAGGGACTATTGGTGTTTGTCGAAAGCTGAAAAAATATTACAAGCGTGGTAAATGCTATACTGAAGATGTGTATGAAGTAACCTGTACACCTGTTGTTGGTGAAGGCTCTAAAAAGACTTCTGTTTCTGTTAGAAAATGGGGTGAAAAAGAGGCTTTAAAGCGAGCAATTACTATCAGAAAGCAAATGGAACAGAACATTTACACTTAACGGTAAATGGATTCCTTGATTCAATGGCCATGCTAAAGGTCATTGAATTCCTAACCATTCAAAATTCTCCAGTCTATCTGTCAATACTACAATATTTTTGCACTTTTTTTTTCGTCTTCTTTTTCAGTTTTTTCTTTAATTGATTAAACCACGCTCGATTCTGCTTCAGATACCAAAAGAAAATTTTACGCTGTTGATCTTTATCGTTTTTCATTTTTGCAACGAATACCGTTTTGTGATCATAGGGGTTAATTCCGGTATGATAAATGGTTGTCGCCAGAGTGAGGGGCGTTGGTGTAAAATCTTGAACCTGTTTTAATTGATATCCCAGTTTTTGTGTTTCAATCGATAAATCTACCATATCGATCAATTCGCAACCTGGGTGACTGGAAATGAAATAAGGGATCAATTGTTGTCTGGTCTTCAACTGTTCATTGAATCGATCAAAATCACTTTTAAGTTTTTTGAACAAGTTAAAAGAAGGTTTACGCATCATTTTCAAAACACGATCAGAAGTATGTTCAGGAGCTACTTTCAATCTTCCGGAAACATGATGCTGCATCACTTGAAAAAGATAATCACTATTTTCGGGATACTTTATTAGAGATTCTGGGCCAAACAAATCATATCGGATACCACTGGTAACAAATGCTTTTTTGATAAAAGGTAATGTATTTACTTTACGATATAAGTCTAGCAGTGGTCCATGACTGATATTCAGGTTTTTACAAACTTTTGGAAAAATACACGACGGTTTTGAACATTTATCGCAGGTTTTTTTATCCACACCAGTCATCCGATACATATTGGCAGATGGTCCTCCCAGATCACTTAAATATCCTTTAAAGTCTTTCAATTCAGCGATTTTGTGAATCTCATGCAAAATTGATTTTTTTGATCTACTGATAATATTTTTACCCTGATGGGTAGAGATAGTGCAAAAACTACATCCGCCAAAACAACCGCGATGAACATTAACTGAATGCTTGATCATCTCATAAGCCGGGATTGCATGCCGTTTGTTATATTTAGGATGGGGTAAATAGTTAAAAGGTAGCTCATATATTTTATCCAGCTGTTCGGTTTTCATTTCGCCTTCAGGTGGATTAACAATAAGAACCTTTTGTTCTACTTTTTGAAGCAGGCGAGCGGCATTTTTTTTATTAGATTCACATTCAATCCATTTAAAATTTTCCGCATATTTCAAGTGGGTTTTTCGGCAGGATTCAAAACTGTTGAGTTCAATTGTTTTCCATTTTTTAACCGGTGCTATTTTTTTTTGATCACTCCATAAAAATGCAGTTTGTGGTACTGTCACCAGTTGTTGAATCGGTATATTTCGGTCTATGAGTTCCAATATTTGCTTAAGGGCTGATTCAGCCATTCCATAAATCAGTAAATCAGCCTGACTGGAAACTAATATTGGTGGCAGGACTGAATCTGCCCAATAATCATAATGGGCAAATCGCCTTAATGAGGCTTCAATACCACCAAGGATAATAAAAGCCTCCGGGTAGATTTTTTTTAGCGTTGAAGTATAAACATTCACCGCGTAATCTGGACGATAACCGTTTTCACCACCCGGAGTATAAGCATCATCGGACCGTAGACGTTTTGCAGCCGTATAGTGATTAACCATTGAATCCATGTTCCCGGCGGAAACACCAAAGAACAGGCGCGGTTTTCCCAGTTTTTTAAAATCTCTGAGATCGTCTCTCCAATTTGGCTGAGCCAAAATTCCCACCCGATAACCATAGTTTTGGATCAATCGGGCTATCACGGCTATTCCAAACGAGGGATGGTCGACATAAGCATCTCCGGTGACTAATATAACGTCTAACTGATCCCAACCTAACCTTTCCATTTCTCTTTTTGAGGTTGGTAACCACTTAACACTTTCAGGTGCTGCTGGAGATGTTATTGGATTAGCTTTATTGAATGACATTTTTAATCATCTTCAAGCATTTTTCTTTCCCGAAGATATCCACAACAGCTCCTAAATCCGGACCATGTTCTACTAAAGTAATTGCAACTCTGATTGATCCCCAAAGGCCTTTACCTTTAACGCCTGTTTCTTTTTGAACAGCTTTCATCAATGATCCAAAATTTTCCGATGACAAATTATCGGTTTGCTCTAGTTGATTTAATAAAGCTTTATATACTTTCTGAGCATCTTCTGTTTGGGAGATAGCGATTAAAGCATCATCGGATAAAGTTGGATTTTCCTTACAAAACAGGTCAAGTTTTTGATCGACATCCGTTAACAATACCATACTGTCTTTTATAATGGTCAATATTCTGGTTAATACTTCCTGATCCAGTTTTTTAGTATATTCCGGTAAAAAAGGTTGAACCAGTTCGTATAACTCTTCAGCGGTTTTCTCTTTAATATATTGTTGATTCATCCATTTCAGTTTGTTAACATCAAAAACGGCACCCGCTTTTCCAACACGCTCCAGAGAAAATTTTTCTTTCAATTCAGATATTGAGAATATTTCCTGATCATCTTGTGTATTCCATCCGAGTAGAGCCACAAAATTAATTAAGGCTTCGGGTAAATATCCTTTTTTTCGATAATCTTCAGTGGCCACATCGCCCTGCCGTTTACTTAATTTGCTTTTGTCCGGATTTAATAACAGGGGTAGATGCGCAAATTGAGGGATTGGCCATCCCAGATATTCATATAATTGAATATGTTTAGGTGTTGAAGGTAGCCATTCTTCCCCCCTGATAACATGGGTGATTTTCATATAATAATCATCGACAACATTAGCTAAATGATAGGTCGGAAAACCATCCGATTTAATTAATATCTGATCATCAATCTGGGATGTTTTGAATTTGACTTCACCACGAATAAGGTCATTAACGTGATATTCTTCAAAATCCTGGGGGATTTTCATTCGGATCACAAAAGGCATATTATCATCTAAACGCTTTTGAATTTCCGTTTGAGACAAATGCTGGCACCGCCCATCATAAGGTCTGGCCAGTTTTTTAGCTAATTGGTTTTCCCTGATTTTAGTTAATTCTTCAGCTGAACAAAAACAAAAATAAGCTTTTCCCTCACGGACCATTTGGTTCGCATATTTTTGATACATGGGCAAACGCTGGGATTGGACATAGGGACCATATTCACCACCGATATTGGCTCCCTCATCGAATTGAAACCCAGACCATTTTAATGATTCCATTAAATTCTCAACAGCCCCTTCAACTTTCCGATTCTGATCAGTATCTTCTATCCTTAAAATGGCTTTTCCGTTCGATTTTGCGGCAAATAGATAATTAAATAAGGCAGTTCTTAATCCACCAACATGCAAGAATCCAGTTGGGCTTGGTGCAAAGCGCATTCGATTTTGAGACATATTACTCCTGATAGTCTTATCAATGATAAATTTGGTTTAAAAATTGTATTACTGATAGAAAAAGAAAAGAAATTTTTTCAATTCTATACTTATTAAACAGTCTGATTTGCAACAAAATAAAGGGGTTATATGCACCAATATCTTGAAAATGTTCGTAATGAAATTGAAAACCAGGCAGGCCAGGAAGCATATTTAGCTAGCGTGTTATTTTTAAAAATGTATAAAAGTTTTCATTACGAAGATGAAGGAGCATTTAAACTTAACGATAAAAAAGGATTCGAAGATATCCAAAATAAAGCAATTAACAGTCTAAATACCAATCAAGAATTTAATCTTAAAGATGAAATCCTAGCTTGGCAAGCAGCTATTCTAAGAGATATTTCCAAAGAATTTTATAGTTGGTGGATCGACTATAAAGATGAGAAATTTAGAGCTCCCGATTGTTTCAGTGATGGTGAATCATGTATGGCTTTAGAAGCCTGTTGTGAAAAAATAGATGAGAACCCTACAGATATTTACACACGGCTCCTAGAAGTTGAATTAATTCTAACAAGGTTGCACACATCCTGTAACAAAACCTTAATCGAAATTGATCGGTTCTGGCAGTTTAAATATAAAAATAAAAAGAAAGACGCGCAAAATATGTTTATTCAAAAACGGATATCGTCAGAATCCAAATCGACGATTATATTTGAAAGCATTGAAAATTTACAGACTTTATCCAATGACTGCTTAAGTTTTGCTAAACAACTCGCCGGAAAAGACTATTTACTTTGGATCAATCCCCATGTGATGCTGGAATCATTGATTAAAAGTCTCTATGGTTTTTTGAACTTTGAATATATCGAAGATGCAGACCTTTCATTAACAAATTGGCTGGACACACTGTTTCCACCTAAATTAGGGGATGAACAGCCGAATCCAATGTTTGAAAGTGGTTTACATCATCAGATTGTTGCTAACTTAAGTCAGGCTACTCAATGTTTGGTTCAACACACTGTGAAACGGACGGACGCTTTCGCTAAAAGAGATATCATTCTCAAAGGATATTTAGTCGAGCACCTCGAAAAAATCAAAACCCTGAGTCTAAAAAATATCAATGAAAATCTGGAAACAGATTTTAAAAAACATATAACTCAACAATAAAATGTTGAAATAGAGAAAACTTAAAAAAAACCGCAGCATACATACTTTTATTTTATTTGTTTTGACACTTCTATTTATTTTCCTTTAGAATTTCATCGGTAGCGTCTGTTTCAACCCTGACAGACACTACTCAGATTTTCTCCCATGAAAATCCAGCAGTATCCAAACCTCTTTAATTTATTAAAATCTATTATTATTTTCAGAAATGTTAAAGTTCTATGGTATTCGATTTAATGTACAGGGATTACCTGAGCGGTACAATATTTCAATTGCATTGCGGGAATCTTTGAATGCCAGTTTATATATCTATGAACACTTTGAAAATGATTTGCAAAAAACGCTTGATGCGATTGATCGGGAAATTAATCAGTTATTTCAATCAAATAATGCAACAAAATGTAAAAGCAGCCAATTTCGCTTTTTACTCGCTAAATGGTTTCGAACCAAAGATATATCCAACTACCTTTTTCAGGATACGTACTTCTCAGGTTTTAAGGGTAAAATTGCAAAAATTATCAACACGCCAAAACCCATCAAAGCAAAGTGGACCTTAATTGAATCTGAAATAGTCAACTTTCTGGCGGAGTATGACCAAAAAACACAAGATGAGTTAATTCATGATTCAGATTCTGCAATTGGTACACTGCTGCAAATGATTACTATATTTTTCATGGAACAGGATGACGAACGTCCTCCTGCTAATTTGGAACTACAATTTATCAGAGGTCAGTTTCCAAAAGTGATTTGGAAGAAAAAGGACGGTGTAAATGCTTCCAGCAATCCTTTTTGGACGCCAAAAAATCAATATTGCAAAACCTCTTTTTTAACTTCCAAGTTAATTTCAGCATTGCATGGAAAATATGCAAAGGTTTTGACACCTTCTGTTACTGTACCTGCTACGTTACCACTAAAAGACGATTCAAGGGAAATTTCATATTCAAAACCCCAATCATTATCATTTGGTAATTTTATGCCAAATGAGATTCCAGATGAAATTACAATCTCATATAGCGCGGAGCAAAAAGCCTGTCAGCAATTTGAGTTGATACCGGAATCTATCGGTGAAACATTATTGAGTTTGCAAAAAAATATCCAAAAGCAGCTTTCACATGAGGGGGTAAAACACTTTCTGGGAATTTTTAGGCAGCTATCCTTAAGCAAATCCAAAAATATTTGTAGTTTTGATACAAAAAAACATTTTCAACTGGTTTCAAAAGTATCAAAGAAAGGGACCTGTTCTAAAAAACAGCACACCATATTCGATCAGGTTTTCAATATTCTCAACAGTCTTCAGGTTAAAAGGCATTGGCATAAAACTCAACAAATTATCACTAACCCTTTTTTATTACAAATCGGTGAGGAACAACAGCATCCACAATCAATATTTACAATAAAAAAACTTTTACTGGATCCACTGTTTTTACCTTGCCCCAATAATGCTTACTGGTTGGGTAGTCATTTGCAATTGATCCCTCAATATCTGTTTCAGGAAAGTATTCACAAACATGCCTTATTACCGGGAATTTCGTCTTTTTTAAGTGGTTGTTGGTTAAATGAATTCCGGGGGAAAAAAGGTACTACTGAGAAAACTGCCAGGGAAATCATTGAAGGTTGTGCCTTTAATGTCGTATCATCGAATCGTTACAGGATTTTGGATAAGTTAATGGGGGAACTTGAATATATGAAAGATAGAAAATACATTGATCAATGTCAGCACGTTAAAAGCAGTGTCGGTAACCCCTGGGAAGATGTATATCAAATACAAGCTAATGGTGATACTTTTCAATTAATCCAAAATTTGACCCATCTCTCTAACCAGCAATATCAAGAAATCGGCGCGCATGTCTAAAATTGTATATATGGGTACACCCTACTATGCTGTACCTGCAATGCAAAAACTTCTGACAGCCGGGCATAATATTTCATTGCTGATCTGCCAACCAGATAAAAAACAGGGACGTGGCCACCGTTTACTACCACCGGCAACCAAAAAGTTTGCACTCGAACATAATATTGAGGTTTTTCAACCCAACAGTTTGCGAACAGATGAATCCCAACAAAAACTAAAACATCAAAATGCAGATTTTTTCGTTGTCATTGCCTTTGGAAAGATTTTACCAAAAGCAATTTTAGACATACCACTTCGCGGATGCATTAATGTTCATGGCTCACTTTTACCTAAATGGCGTGGTGCGGCTCCCATTCAGTTTTCTTTGTTAAATGGTGAGGCTGAAACGGGTGTATGTTCTATGTTAATGGATGAAGGCATGGATACCGGTGATCTTTTACTTGTCAATAAAACGAATATTTTACCCGAGGACAATCTTGATCAATTAGGTCAGCGTTTATCGGAAATGAGTGCGGATACAATTCTCAAAACAATTACAGAATTTGATCAAATTGTGCCGAAACCTCAAAACAATGATCTGGCAAGTTACACCCGTTTAATCACTAAGCAGGACCGAATAGTCAATTGGCATCTGGCAGCCGGTAAAATCTATAATCAATTTCGGGGGCTTTCTCCTAAACCTGGAATTTTTACCTATTTCAGAAAAAAAAGAATGATGTTGAAATCAATTTCTTTTTTACCTGACTTTCCTTCAAATACTCCTCCAGGTACTCTCTTAAAACATAATAAGAATGATTTACTCGTATCCTGTGATACAGGTGCTATTCAGATAAATTTATGTCAGCCGGAAAATAAGAAAATCATGGGAATCCAGGATTTCCTTAATGGATACCAAATAGAAAATAACGAGAAATTTGAAAATGAGCTTTGACAGAGTCGTTAAAATCTATTGAAATATAACTGACAGTTAATTTAAAACCAAGATCACTTACTATTTTATTAAAATACCGCATGATTGAATATTCTCAGGAAAACAAGAAAGTCTATTTACTGGGCGTTCATCTAAAATCTCAAAAACTGGAAGTTACAATATCGTCACTGGAAGAATTGGAATCCATCGCCAGGTCTCTGGATTTTGATATTATTGGTAAGATGCATCAATCCAGAGTTTCACCAGATTCAAAAAGCTACTTCGGTCAAGGTAAATTAAATCAAATAAAGGATATCATTGCGTCTGAAAAGATAGATATTGTATTATTTGATCATGATTTAAGTCCAAATCAAGGAAAATATATTGAAACCTATCTGGATTGTTTGGTTTTGGATCGAACCCAATTGATTCTTGAAATTTTTGCCCAGCATGCCAAAACTCCTGAATCCAAGAACCAAGTTGAATTAGCACAATTAAAATATATGCTTCCCAGGCTAGTGGGAATGTGGGCACATCTTGATCGGGAAAAAGGAGGAATCGGTGCTTCAAAAGGTACCGGTGAAAAGCAGATTAATATTGATCGAACTTTGATCCGAAAGAGAATTCACCATCTGGAAGCAACTCTGCAAAAAGTTGCCATGGAACGGAAAGTACAGAATAAAAAAAGATCAGATTGTTTTCAGGTAGGTATCGTTGGATATACAAATGCTGGTAAAACCTCCCTGATGAATGGTCTTACCGGTGTCGAATTATTAGCTCAGGATAAATTGTTTGCGACATTGGAATCCACCACAAGAATTTTGTCTGACACTCAGAGCCCAAATATTTTATTATCGGATACTGTCGGTTTTATTCGTAATCTTCCCCATAGTCTGGTGGCGTCTTTTAGATCAACCTTATCTGTTGTGAGAGATGCCGATTTGCTGTTGCATGTGGTTGACGGTTCCAGCCCAGATTTAAAAGAGCATATTAGAACAACTGAAGAAGTTTTGAAAGAAATTGGGGCTTCCAATATTCCTGTTTTATTAGTGTTGAATAAAATTGATCAGGTTATTGAAGAAATGGACAGCATGATCCTAACCAAAGAATATGCCGAGGCCATATTTTGTTCTGCGAGAAACGAAGAATTGATTAATTTACTCAAACAGAAGATCACACATTTTTTCAATCAGAAAATGATTCAAAAAGAAACAACCATTCCCTACCGTCATGCAGGTTTAGTATCAAAATTATATCAGATTAGTCGGGTTGAAAATATTGCTTATGAAGAACATGGCATTCAGGTCAGCCATGCAATGACACAAATTAATGAAAGAATCTTAGAAAAAATATTGCATGAAATGTCTTTGATCAATTGATTATATTTCTTCTTTTAAGATTTGAATGACTTTCAGACTCTCGACTTTAATACGTTCCCACACTATTCCTGATTTATTAAAATCTCCAATACTACCCAAATGTTCAATTTCTTTGCAAAATTCACCCAGTTTCAAAATACCAAGTGTATTACAATTGGCTTTTAAAGCATGTGCGATTAATTCTATTTGAGTTGCATCATTATCTTTGATCGCCTGACGCATATTATCGACTTTCCCCGGTAAATCTTTTATAAAAGCAGCGACAATATATTTTATATCCCCTATGCTTCTTTCAAGATTCTTGTAAGTGGCAATGTCAATGATCGTCTCAAAGCTTTCATCCGTTTTGGATGACGTTTTTGTATTTTTATTTGTCCCCAGCCAGCGATTAAGAATAACATTCAGTTCATTTTGATTTACGGGTTTAGAAATGTAATCATCCATTCCTTCTTTGATACATCGTTCCTTATCTCCTTTCATGGCATGGGCAGTCATGGCAATGATCGGAACCTTATGGTTTTTAACCAAAGATTTTTTATCCCGAATGACATGTGTCGTTTCAAATCCATCCAATTCCGGCATTTGTAGATCCATAAAAATGATGTCGAAATTGACATTCTCTAAAGCTGAAATACAATCTTTACCATTTTCTACAGCATCAATATCAAATCCTAAGCGTTTTAAAGTAAACAGGGCAACCATCTGGTTGATTTTATCATCTTCTACCAATAAGATTCTCGTTTTCCGTTTAACAGATTCAGGAACTTCTAATAAAACATCATCTGCACGAGTCAAATACTGATTAATGACTTCACTGTTGGGTTCATTATTTCTACGATCTTTCTGTTTTTTAAAAGTCAGTACAAACCAAAATTCAGACCCTTTGCCCAGCTCGCTTTGAACCGAAAGCTTCCCACCCATTATTTTTACTAATTGACTGGCAATAGCAAGACCAAGGCCAGTTCCACCATATCGTCGTGTTGAAGACGAATCAACTTGTGAAAATGATTCAAATAAGTGGTTTAATTGATCAGTCGGGATACCAATTCCAGTATCTTTAACCAACATTTTGAGAGAGATATCTTGTTCTGTTTGGTTATCTATTGAAACGTCTACTGAAATTTCTCCGTTTTCTGTAAACTTTACCGAATTACTAACCAAATTCAACAGAACTTGTCGCAACCTTAATGGGTCCCCTACAATTAGGCGGGGTACTTCTGTATCAATTCTCGAATAAAAATCCAGTTCCTTTTCTTTAACAGAAATCCGAACCAAATCAAAAACTTCTTTTAAAGTCCCATCTAAATGAAAATAAGATGATTCAATATCCAGTTCACCTGCTTCTATTTTGGAATAATCCAAAATATCATTTAGGACTTTTAATAATGATTTTGCGGATTTATCAATGATATGGATCAATTCAGACTGTTTTTCTGGCATTGGTGTTTCCAGCAGTAAACTGGTTATTCCCATAATACCATTCATAGGTGTCCGAACTTCATGACTCATGTTAGCCAGAAAAGTACTCTTGGACAAATTGGCAGCTTCAGCATTGTTTTTCTCTTTTATTAGTTGAGTTTGCACAACTTGAAGTTCACTATTCATCTCTTCAAATTTCCTGGCTTTTGTGGTGGTTAATGCTAATTTATCCGTTAAGATCGTGGCAAATAACCGGTAAAAAATATTTTTTAAATTATCACCATCAATCTCAGTATTTTTTCCAATAAAACTTGCTTTAATACTAAATAGTTCCACATTACTTTCTGCAATAACAGTAGCCATAGTGGGTTTTTGACTGATAACACTCATTTCCCCAAACATATCGCCAATACGCTTCAACTTCAGTATTTCTTCCCCACCACTATGAATGGAAACAGTGCCATTCATAAGAAAGAAAACACTGTCGTTTTCAATTTCCTCTTCTAAAATTTTATTTCCAGCAGGGTAACTGGCAATATTTGATAAGGGAAGTAATTGCTGAAGTATATCGTCTGGAAGGTGATTAAATAATCGACTATCTTTTAGATATTTAATGATTATCTCATTATTTTGAAAAAGCTGCTTAGCTGATTTATCCATCATCATTTCAAGGATCAGTATCGTTTGGTTTTTTCAGAATATGGAGTTAGCGGTAAAAGCACCAAAAAAGCTACCAAAGTTATTATATTTTTAACCGTTAGGATAATCAAATATTGCTATATCTATGATCCGGGAAAAAATAATATTGGGGAGAAATACAAAAACTAAACCAAGCGCCTATTAATTTCTATTTTTTGATCATTAATTTCTATTTGATGAAACCCAGCCCACTCTCCATTAGCGTAACGGCAGGCTCCACCGCTATTTATGGAAATCAGAGGATTTTTCACTTCAGGGCTAAAAGACCAGCTCTTATGAATATGACCATGGAGATAAAGATGAATATCATTTTCCAGTAAAAAGCTTCTTAATTGTTTTTTACCGGTAAAGGAGTGTAAATAACCTTCTGTGATGCCTTTTGGTAGAAAAACAGGGTAGTGGCCAATGGCAATCTTGATGTGACCTTTATATTCGGTTTTAAATAGATCCTGATATTGAGTTAAAACTTCATTTGAAAGATATCCACGGGAAGAATAGAATGGGGCAGGTTGTACCATGTTAACACTAAATACAATGATATGATCATTTAATTGTATCAGCGGCAATTGACCAGAATCATTTTTGTTAATCCCTGGATTGTTTTCCGAAAAATGTAATTTAAAAAAATCCTGGACTAATGCTTTAGGTGTGTAATAATCATGATTTCCTGGAATAATGATTACAGGACCCTTTTTAATTAAAGGAGATAATTTTTCTTTGGCTAAGCAAAATTCTGTTTCAGAGGCCAGACTGGTTAAATCTCCTGTAATAATTAAATAATCCCAGGTCAGTGTTAACAATTTTTTTAAGATTTTCGCCTGCTGGCTTAATTTAAAGTGCCTGGCCCTTTTTAATTTTAGGTTGAATAGTCCAATTGACTTTTTTGTAAATAACTCATTACTTTGTCGCAATTGACTATAGTTCAATTCTGTGTCAGTAAAATGGAAATCTGAAACATGAAGGATAGTTAATTTTTGCATTTTTAAATACTAGTGTTGTGTCAATAATCCAGTGTCATATCAATTCCGCTGAAATCAGGGTACACGTAACAGCTTGATACTGTTGTTTTAGTGATGTACCAGAATGTGTACATGTCCCCAAATTTCAGCTAGATTAATTGCAACCGTTCATAGTTGACATGACACTAGTTTCTTATCGGTTTAATAGATGCTTATCACATTAGGCTAAACCGATCACTTGATCAAACACTATCCACTGTTTAAGATAAAATTTAAAAACTACCCATGACTTGGAAATCGAAATCAATTTCAATACAGGATCTTAAACTATGACCGTTTCGTTTGAGAAAAATTTAAAACAATTAGAAGTTCTGGTTCAGGCGCTGGAAGATGGTGACAGTTCTTTAAATGAATCATTAAAAGCATTTGAAAAAGGAATCAAACTCAGCCGACTCTGCCACGATGAATTAAATAAAGCTGAACAAAAGGTTGAAATTTTATTGAAAGATGACGGTGATCAAACCAAAAAAGAAGCCTTTGATGATTAAAACATTTCTAATCGTTTTACTTTGTTTTATTTCATTGCCAGGATGCTATCTCCTTGAACAAACCTCCGGCCAACTAGATCTCCGTTTTAATCAGATTAAAATTGATAAAGCTATTCAACAGGAGGAGAATGCTAATATCAAAAATCAGCTTCGTGAAGTACCTTCTGTAAAACAATTTGCAGAAAAGAATCTTCATTTGCAAAAAACGGAAAATTATACCGGCTATTACCACACCGATCAGGTTGGAATTACCTTCGTGGTTACAGCTAGTCCCAAAGACAAGTTAGAGCCATACACATGGTGGTTCCCCATCATCGGTCGTGTTCCTTATAAAGGTTTTTTTGATAAAGCAGATGCTTTAAAACTGGAAAAGGAACTACAATCTGAAGGCTTTGATACCTGGTTATTTGCTGCTCCGACTTATTCTTCCATTGGCTGGTTTAAAGATCCAATTACAACGCCAATGCTAAAAAAAGGATTATATTATCTAATTGATACCATCATCCATGAAATGGTACATGTCACTTTATACGTAAATGATCAGGGCGACTTTAATGAACAACTTGCTGTATTTGTCGCACACAAAGGTGCATTTGAATATCTGAAAACGAAAACGGATGGTGATTTGATCATCAAAAAAGAAATCCAACATCGCAGGAATCGGTTTCTGTTACATGAAACTTTGCAAATATATTTAAAGCAATTGGAGGAACTCTATTCAGGAGATCAGTCTATTACAACCATACTACAAAAAAGAGCTGAGATCTTCAAAAATATTACCACAGCCATCCTGAAGATATTCCCCCATAGTAAATCGAAAAACTGGCAATTTAATAATGCGCGATTATTACAATTACGAAGATACCAACAGGAAAGCCCTTTATTAAAAGAAATATGGGAAAAAAGTAACAATAACTGGGAAAATTTTTGGGATCATATTAATAGTTATATCAAGCAGCAAAAATGGGATTAATAGTATTTAAATATTCACCGCAATCAACTTGTTAAAAAAAATATTCATTCATTTTAACAAAAAGCTGTGGAAAAAAATTAATATAAGAGTTAGAGTTTTACTCATAAACAACTACATACATTAAAAATACTATATGAATAAATATTAAAGGAGTTAAAATGATGACACCAGGACCTATGGAACTAGGAATTATCTTAGCAATTGTAGTCGTTCTTTTTGGCGCAGGTCGACTGGCTGGAATTGGATCCGGCATTGGAAAAGGAATTAGCAATTTCAAAAACGAAATGGAAAACGGCAAGAAGAAAAAAGCTGAAGAACTTGAACTCAAGAAAGCTGCGGAAAACGAAGAATCTGACAAAGATAGTGAATAGTAAGCTATTTCAATAAAAATCATTACAGAATAATCAGAGATTGATTCATATGAATCAATCTCTGACCTATCTCTACATTACTCCGGTTTTGCCAATCGTAATTGATATTTTATTTTCTGACGTTATTTAGGATCCCATTGTCGATAGAGATAATTTTTTACTAATAATATTTTGGAGAGCTTATTGATTAATATCCTTCCAGATCTAATTCTAGGCAGTACTTATCACCCCGGAAATAGGAGTACATCAAATCAATGGGCACACTGTTCTGATCAAAAGTGATGTTTTTCATAAAAAATCCAGCAGCGTGTTCTGGAAGCATAAAATAACCGGAGGTCGTCGCATTTAAATTGATGGCACGAATTTCCTGCCTGGAACGGTTGAGCGATAGTTGATAGTGTTCCGTAATAATTTTATAAAGTGATTGAGTTAAATCGTAACCCAGAATGCCTTTAAACACATTGTAAGGCAGATAGTTCTCTTCATAAATCAATGGGATATCATTGCCAATCCGCAATCTTTTAATAACGATCACTTTTTGTCGGATGCCAATTACCAGTGCTTTGGCAATATCTCTATTTGCAGAAATAAGCGATGTTTTTATCACCTTGGTGTGTTCGACAATTTTTTGATTTCCGAAATCATCTTTAAAACTACTGATTTTTTTGGTGTCATGTTTTAACTCAATACCTGATTGGCTTAGAACAAAAGTCCCCACCCCTTTATCTTTTTTTAAGAAACCCTGAATGACCAGTTCAGAAATAGCCTGTCGTAAAGTATTGCGATTTACCTGGCACATTTTGGAGAGCTCTATTTCAGATGGTAATTTTTCCCCTTCTTTAAATCGACCGGTTTTAATCAGCTCCTTTAACCATTCCCCAATTTGAATATACTTTGGAATTGAGCTACTTGTATTAACAATTTCCATTGAATGATCCTATTTTTTTATAACTATTCAGCTCTTTAAAATTTTACTTTTATGAGCCTCTGTATACTGAGCGAAGTCGAAGTGTTTTTGACCAATACCTCGTTCTTTGCTCATCCTTCGACTTCGCTCAGGAACCACTGGTTACCGAGCACTGAATTTGCGATGCTCTGAGTAAAGAACGAGGTATCGCTACGAAGTCTCACGATCCTCGTAACTATCTGGTATTTCATGGTTAAGTCTTTGCTGAATATTGTACATGTCCCCAAATTACCTACTTTTCGTTCAGACACTAATTAGAAACAAAAAGCCGGCTAATGTATTACCTGATATTAATATCAATATTAAATTTAAATCGGACATAATGTTGAGAAAAAAGTTGCTCAATATAAGCCATTAATTAATTTAATCTATAAAATCAAATAACCAGCTTATTTTTTTAAAGTTAAGTTGATATCATCCAAATTAAAAATTTGTGTTTTGCATTGACAAAAGCTTTTGAATTTATAACATTATTTGGAGTTTAGATGTCTATACAGTTATTGGCACTGTAAAAAATATTTATCCGATACTAAAGCATATCGTCAAGTGCTTGTGTTCATGCAAACTTAATATCCTAATTGAATATAACGTAGTAGTACGTAAATAGCTCATTAGGTTTTAAAGACGGTTAGGATTATTTTCGGAAAAGTTAAAAAACATTTCTGTGTTCCTAAACGAAACAAACACAAAGCCTTGATAGCTCTTTTTTATCATTCAAACCGTTAACGTTCTTTCAGGAAGAAGAGATTATGGAAAAAGCTCTGCGATTTTTGATTATAGATGGGTACTCAAAAAATAGTCGGGATAAGCTAGGAGAAGCAGGAATGCAACTCGCTTACGATCTTTATATCAAAATGCTCCTAAGGCAACTACCAGATGCCAAATATGATATTCTACTCCCAAGCGATGAAGGCACAAAGATGCCTGACGAAACAACACTTTCCAATTATGCGGCTATTTTATGGACTGGTTGCGATTGTAGTGTGAACGATACAGCCAACCTTAGTGTTAGCAATCAGTTAAAATTAGCCAAACAGGCTTACGAAATAGGAATTCCTAGCTTTGGAAGTTGTTGGGGTTTGCAAATATCGGCAGTGGCAGCAGGCGGAACCGTAGATGTAAATCCTAAGGGTCGGGAAATGGGAATTGCCCATAAAATCGCCCTGACTAAAAACGGAATGTCTCATGCCATGTACGAAGGAAAACCAAAAGTATTTGAAGCTTTTATCAGCCATGACGACATGGTAGTTGGTATCCCTGAAGGTGGTGAAGTTTTAGCTGGAAATTCATTTACAGAGGTTCAGGCAATGTCAGTTACCCATAAAAAAGGTACTTTCTGGTCTGTTCAGTATCATCCGGAGTATAACCTTAACGAAATGGCCTGTTTAATTATTGCCCGGGAAGAAAAGTTAACCAAAGCTGGTTTTTTTACCAATCATGAAGATCTGGTACATTTGGTAGAGCGCATGAAGATGTTGGCCCAATCACCCGAGCGTAAAGATTTGAGATGGCAACTATCCATTGATGATGATGTGTTGGAGGCCGATGTCAAACAATGTGAATTTAAAAACTTTATTACAAAACTGGTTTTACCACACCTTGGAAAATAAGGTTTTTTATTTTTTGTTTGGTTTCCTTTTTGGCAACCACCCCGATCATTAACTGACAATAAACCATATCAAAGTCAGTAGAATTGATACCTAGATTTTTTTACATTTAAGTATTAAAATATGAACCTGATTCTATTTAAATAGTGGCTGAACGAAAATTCAATTATTGGATATAAGTCCGGTAATTAGGGTACACGTAACAACTTGGTATTTAATTATTAAAGTATTTTCTACAAATTGTACATGTCCCCAAATTACCTACTTTTCGTTCAGACACTAAGTAGAATCAGGTTCCTAACACAATATAAGGAAAAGCAATGTCTGGAAAAATTAAAGCAATCACTTTTGATTTATGGGATACAGTCTTTATTGATGACTCTGACGAACCAAAAAGGCAATCAAGAGGACTGGAATCTAAAGCGTTGGAAAGAAGGACGCTTGTTCATCAATTCTTACATAAACAAAGCCCTATATCCAAAGGAGCTGTTAATTTAGCCTATAATGTTGCAGATGCTGCCTTTAGACAGGTCTGGTACGGGCAGAGTGTCACTTGGTCTGTTGAGGAACGATTATTGGTTATATTAAAAGGATTAAACTATGAATTGCCAAAAACTGAGATGGATGAGTTGGTTAAACTGCATGAAGAGATGGAATTGAACATTTCTCCGGAATTAGCACCGGGTATTGTGGATGCAATCAAAGCTCTGGCGAAGGATTATAAACTGGGAGTCATTTCTGATGCTATCTTTAGCCCCGGCCGTGTTTTACGGGAAATTTTAAAAAAATATGATCTACTACAATATTTCAGCTCTTTTGTATTCTCTGATGAAGTTGATTGTTCCAAACCAAATCCGAAAGTTTTTGAAATTGCGGCTAAAGAATTAGGAGTGGAGTTGTCTGAAATTGTCCATATCGGTGACCGGGAGCAAAAAGACATTGAAGGGCCGCATTTGGTGGGAGCTAAAGCCATTTATACAACCGTCGTACTCAATAGAGGTGACAAAACCACTGCCGAAGCGTACTGTGAAGACTATTCAGAACTAAAAAACTTAGTTGATCAATTGTAAGGGAAATCGAAACAGGTATTATCAATGATTAATTTATTTGGAAAAACGAAACAACTGGAATTGGATGTTAAGAATTATCTTTTCATCATCCAGAAAACCGGCTTGATTTTTAACGAAGCCATTAATGAGTATATTGAATGCGAATATGATGACTTTGATAAACGCGTATTGGATATCAATGAATTGGAAACCAAAGCTGATACTATAAAGAGAGACATTAAAAATAAGCTTTATAAAAATATGTTAATCCCGGATGCCCGTGGTGATGTATGGGAATTAATTGAATTGCTGGACCGTCTAATCGGTGTCACGGAAAAGGTAATGGAAAACTTCTCCTTTGAGCATCCTTATATTCCTGAGTTTATTAAAAGACATTTTATAAAAATTGCCGAAAACAGCCAAAAAGCAACCGATGAGGTTGTGAATGCCGTTAGTGCCTATCTTACTAATTTTACAATGGTTACTGATTTTATTAATAAAATCATGTTTTATGAACATGAAATTGATAAAATTGAGGATCTGTTAAAAAAGACGATATTTTCTTCAGATGAATTGAAGACATTGAGCCATCGAATCCAACTGCGTTATTTTACCGAACAAATGGCTTTGGTTAGTGATTTTGCGGAACGTATTGCTGAGAAGTTGTCAATTTTAGTCATTAAACGGGAAATTTAATAAATCAGGATTCGGATGCTTATTACTATACTATTTTTTCTATCCAGTGGCCTTTTTTTAGGTTGGTCCTTAGGTGCCAACGACGCAGCTAATGTGTTTGGAACTGCTGTTGGTTCCAAGATGTTAAAGTTTACTACAGCAGCAATTATCTGTAGTATTTTTTTAATCCTGGGGGCTGTTATCAGTGGTGCGGGGGCCTCCCATACCCTTGGAAAACTTGGTTCTATTAATACTTTGGCCGGTGCTTTTACAGTAGCTTTAGCGGCCGCAGTTACAGTCTTTTTAATGACTAAAGCCTGTTTACCGGTTTCTACTTCTCAAGCCATCGTCGGTGCCATTATTGGTTGGAATATCTACTCCGGACATGAAACTAATTTAGGGGTCGTTAGTAAAATTGCGGCTACCTGGTTTTTATGTCCAGTGATAGCTGCAGCTTTTTCAATCATAGGTTACATTATTGCCCGCTGGATATTACATCATTCAAAGATTCATCTGTTTCGATTAGATTCCCATATCAGAGTCGGTCTGATTGTCGCTGGTGCTTTTGGTTCCTACAGTCTGGGTGCCAACAATATTGCGAATGTGATGGGTGTATTTGTTAATTCCTCCCCATTTACCAATCTTGAAGTATTCAGCTTTAATTTTACCAGCACCCAGCAACTGTTTCTATTGGGGGGATTAGCGATTGCTGTAGGCGTTTATACCTATTCAAAGCGTGTCATGATGACAGTGGGCTCCAAGATTTATGCCCTTTCTCCAATGACAGCCCTGGTAGTGGTTATATCGAGTTCAATGGTTCTCTTCATTTTTGCTTCGCAGGGATTACAACAATTATTTATCAATGCAGGTATTCCACCGATTCCCTTAGTTCCTGTATCCAGTTCCCAAGCAGTTGTTGGTGCAGTACTCGGCATTGGATTGATCAAGGGAGGCAGAAATGTAAATTTTGCAATTCTTGGTAAAATTAGTATCGGTTGGATAGCAACACCCATTATAGCCTCAATTATTACTTTCATGGCGTTATTCTTCATGCAGAACGTTTTTATGAACCAGGTTTATACGCCAGCAATGTAATTATTTTTATTGTTCATTGCCTATTAACCGCAGACAGGCAATGAAACATACCTCTCACAAAACCCCCTCTCAACACTAATCCTGATAATATAGTAAACGTTATTTTTATTGTCCTTATTTTTCCTCCTGTCATTTGATGGCCTTCTTGCAAAATTTAATAGAGATTTTTCATTTCCTTACCACACATATTATCTTTTGTTATTACTTTAAGGCATTCATGAAAATGGTTTTCATATCTGCCACTGTCAGGGGAATTGCGTTAGTTGGTGCTGTGGGATCAACGGCCGCTTTTTCAGCGATTTCATCAGCTTTGCTATCATCAAGCCCTAATCCGACTAAACCAACAGGAATATTAAATCTTTCTTTCAGTTCCAACACCCAATTCATTATGGTTGTGAAAGATGGGTTTTCAAATCCCAGATAGGCTGCCAGTCGGGCCATTCGATCTTCAATGGCAGATCTGTTATACTCAAGTACATAAGGCATCAAAACCGCATTCGTCAAACCGTGGTGAACATCATAAATTGCACCAATGGGATGTGCTAGTGAATGCATAGCTCCCAGTCCTTTTTGAAAAGCAGTAGCACCCATGCTGGCAGCAACCAACATATGGTGTCGCGCTTCCAGATTAGCCCCGTCTTCAACCGCAATGGGTAACCATTCTGCAATCAAACGAATTCCTTCCACAGCAATTCCATCGGCCATGGGGTGATAACCTGGTGCACATAATGCTTCTAAACAATGAGAAAGTGCATCCATACCTGTAGCAGCGGTAACTGGTGCTGGTAGTCCTACGGTTAGCTCCGGATCTGAAATCACGATTGCGGGTAACATTTTAGGGTGAAATATAATCTTTTTGGAATGGGTTTCTTCCTGTACAATAACAGAAGCCCGTCCCACTTCTGACCCAGTACCGGCTGTTGTTGGAACTGCAACAATCGGTGCGACACCATCAGGGTTTACTCGGGTCCAGTTGTCGCCAACATCTTCAAAATCCCAAAGAGGACGGGTTTGTCCTGCTACCAATGCAATCGCCTTAGCTGCATCAAGTGCACTTCCACCACCAAAAGCAATAACACCATCATACCCATTTTCACGATAGATTTTGACACCATCATCGACATTTTTACCAGTTGGATTAGGTTTAACATCCTGAAATAACCCAGTAGGCATTCCTTTAGCCTTATTATCTTCCAGAATTTCGTTAACCATCGGTAATTTAGCAATTCCCGGGTCAGTGACCAGCAAGGGTTTTTTGATTCCCAGTTCTCTACAAGCATCAGCAAGATCCTTAATGCGGCCAGCACCACAGCGCATTGCTGTTGGAAAATTCCAGTTTGCTGATAAATCAGAAATTTGACTCATAAGTTATCCTATTAAATTATGAAAATTATTATTTAAATAAAGCGAACACTGTTTTCTGCATCTGGACATAGCCTTAAGCATAGTTTTCGCGTCTAATCTAAAAACTGATCCAGAACTTCCTGATTTGGACGTCCGGCATCATCCCAGTTCCAAAGTTTGTAATAATGCTTTCTGGTTTCTTCAAAAGCAGATCCATCGATTTTTAAACCTTTGGTTGGCCCGGATGGAATCTCTTGTTCCATATAGGGTAACAGTTTTTCATCCGTTCCGCCAAAATCAGTATAAAGCTTTTTTTGAAGCTGGATAGCATTTTCGCCAATTTTCATTAATGCCGAAAATGAAAAGTCAAATCCGGTGGCCCCATTAACGATATTAACGATCTCATCATATGATAGAATATTTCCCGGTCCAAAAATGAACATGCACATACTGAGACTATCCATCGTTGAGGCATAAATTTGTGTTGCCCTGGCAATTTCTACTTTATTATTATCCAGATCAAAAGCCTTCGAAGTGATATCCAGACCAAAATCTTTAAGCATACCCGGCGCTGATGCAATCCAATCATGTTCCAGTTTCATGTGATCAGCAGGATTGGGACCATGCAAATACCCAAATCCGATACCTGGTTTTACACGGGGTAAATGAGCAGGAATGCCGACACCTTTTGAAAACCGCATGTAAAAACGGGTAGCCTCACCTAACTCCTGACAGGTTTTTTCCATTCCATCTGCCATTAAGGCACCCAAACGTCCTTTTCGTTCTACAATATCTGTAATTAGCTTCAAAGCGCCTTTAATGTCACCAAATTTTAAACTGAATCCAAGCATTTTTTCATCCAGGACACCATTTTCAAAACAGTCCATGACAAAAGATACCATATTGCCCATAGATATGGTGTCGACACCTAAACGATTACATAACTCACAAGCTTCCATCATTTCTTTAGGGTCAGTGATTCCAAGATTGGGACCTAACAGTGCTAAACTCTCATATTCTGCTAAAGCAGTATGGTTCTCATCAGATTTTGATGTTTTTTTACAGGCCACATAACAAGCTTTACAAGGCACTTTTTTACCGACGTAATATTCTTCACCACTTTTATGGCTAATTTCTGAAGCTGCAGTATCATCATCCAGGCAAGCTTCTTTGAAATTCCTGACCGGTAAATTTCCACCTTCCTGGTTTAGTTGAAGCAATCCCCAGGTTCCCAATCGTCGTAAAACGCCCAAAAACCCATTTGGATTTTTATCAAAGGCATTTTTAAAAGATTTGGCACCAGCTTTATTCAGATCTTTCACTTTTCGGTCATCTGCGAATTCAGGTTTATGATCTCCTATAATACAAATTGCTTTCAAATTTTTAGCGCCAATAACGGCACCCAAGCCACCACGTCCCGCATAGTGGTCCGGTTCGAACATCAGGTTTGCATTACAGATTCTATTTTCACCGGCAACTCCGACTGAAGCAATGGCATATTTTTTATCCAGTTTTGCTCTCAGTGCCTGATAAACATCAACCCGATCTTTACCCCAATACTCAGATGCATCTTTAAATAGTACTTTGTCATTATTAATATTAATGTATACAGGCGATGATGACTGACCTTTAACAATTAGTGCATCGTATCCGGCTCTTTTAATATTCGGTCCGAATTCACCACCAGCCTGGGATAAAAACACCCCCGGACATTCCGGAGATAGTGATAAGACGTTGACCCGGGTAGCACCACAGATTGAAGCTCCCGCTAAAACACCGGGAGCAAAAACAATAGGATTTGCCGCTGAAAATGGATTAATATCCCTACTTGTACCAACTTGTTCATCAAAGAGTTTGGCTGCTAAAAATGATCCGCCCAAATACTTTTGATAATAAGAAACGTCCCGCTTTAACACTTCAGTTTTTTGAGAAGTCAGGTCAACAACCAGAACTTTTCCCATAAATCCAAACATAACTAATCTCCTCTTTTATAACTATTTGAAATAGATTGTATAGAAAACGGTTGACAGCTTTAATTGATAAATTTTCTTATTAAATTCTAATTAAAAAATGCCAACCTCTATCAGACCTGTGATCTTCAATTGCTGGCTTCATCAACAAGTTCAATGATGTCCTTCACGGCAACATCACCTTTATTTTCCAGAATTCCATCACTTAACATCGTTGCGCAAAATGGACAAGCGGTTGATACCGTTTTCGCACCCGTTTTAATCACCTCTTCAGCGCGTTCATTATTGATTCGCTTACCGATCAACTCTTCCATGAACATCCTTGATCCTCCGGCACCACAACAAAACCCTTTAGACTCATTTCGTTCCATTTCAAGCAGTTTTCCGTTACCATTGATCGACTTTAAAATTTCTCTGGGTGCCTGGTAAATATTATTCCATCTTCCCAGGTAACATGAGTCATGGTAAGTGATGTCACCCAAACTGTTCTGATTAATCTTAAGGCGTTGTTGCTGAATGAGTTGATTAACATATTCGCTATGATGAACCACATCATAACTGGCACCAAACTGTGGATATTCGTTTTTGATCATATTAAAACAGTGTGGACACCCTGCCAGGATCTTTTTAGGCTTATACTGACCCAGCACCTCGACATTGGTTTGTATCAGCATTTGTGCCAGATATTCATTACCAGCTCTCCTGGCCATGTCACCATTACAGCCCTCTTCTGGTCCCAAAATAGCAAAGTTAACACCGGCTTTTTGAAGTACCCGGACCATGGCCTGGGAAATTTTCTTTCCCCGGTCATCAAATGACCCAGAACAGCCAACAAAATAAAGCAATTCAGCTTCGGGATTGTCACTCATTAATGGTACATCCATATCCTTACACCAGTCTGCCCGACTATCAGCTCCAAACCCCCAGGGATTGGATTGATTTTCCAGATTGGTAAAAGTTTCCTGCATTTCTGCCGGAAAATCAGATTCCATTAAAATGCGATGTTTTCTAATCTCAAACATGGGGTCTAAATGTTCGATATTTACCGGACAAATATCTTCACAGGATCGACAAGTGGTACAGGACCAGATAACATCACTGGTAATGGGTGAGTTTTCCCGCACAAGCGGAAGCACCTCTTCATGCTTACCGGAGCGAATTAATTCACTCTGACTGATTAAATCATCTTTTAAATCATGGACCCATTTTTTTGGTGATAGCGGCTTACCGGTACCGGCTGCCGGGCAGAGTTCCTCACATCTACCACATTCGGTACAGGAATAGAGATTTAGCACATTTTTCCAATTGAGTTCACTGACTTTACCCAAACCAAATGTTTCTGCATTTTCATCTTCAATATCTGTTTTTTCAATCGACTTTTCCTTATCCAGCGGTTTTAAAAAAACATTGGGAACGGCTGCCAATAAATGGAGGTGTTTGGACCCTGGTATATAGATTAAGAATCCCAGAATGGTAAAAATATGAATATAATAAAGGATCTCATAGCTAACAAAAATGGCTAATGGCGATAAAGTCTTTAATCCCAAGGCCGCGACCAAAGCGCCGGAAACGGGAAAAACACCCTCGTAATTGTATCCTGTTGACTGGTAAGGTAATATCACCTGGAAAGCATTAATCAACAAAAAGGTAATGATGATAACACAGGTAAAAAGAATAATCAGATTCGCATCTCTACCCATGGTTAGATAAGCAGGACGAATAACCAATCTTCGATACAGCGCGACCGCAAATCCAGCCAGCACAAAACAGGCTAGAATGTCGGCGACATAGAGATAAGCATTATAGATGGAAGGAATCCAATGGCCGACTTCAAAACCGGGGAAAACGCCCCTGATCATGAGTTCCAATGAATGGGGTTGAACAGCGATAAAACCAAAGAAAATTAAAGTATGGGCCATTCCCGGCATAAACTTTCTTCGGACATTGGATTGACCCAAAATATCCGTAAACAAGACCATGATACGTTCACCGATACGATCCAGTACAAATTCAGTTTTACCACTAACGGACATCATTAGTCGGTATAATTTTTTGACACGCAAAGATAAAATAGTAAAAGCTCCACCCAGAGCTACAATCATAATCAGGATTTTAACAATTATATAATTTTCCATGGTTTATCCATTTTCATGTTTCTATTAATTCTGAACGACTTGAAAAATACTTTAAGACCTTCTTTTTATTCTAATAAAGCACCTCCATATTATGGCGTTTTTATTACTAATCATTATGACTCCTGGCAAGCCAAAAATAAAGTTTCTACTGATTTATTTCGCTGAAGTATCTATATGCCAGCACAGGCCCACTAAGGTGCTTCTTAACTCCCTGATGACAGGCCTGAATGAGAGGATCTGTTTTACTCGCTGCCAATTCATTAAAACTACTCTGCTAGCCACAATCAAAAAATATCGTCCAATTTTATTTCCGGTAGACCATAATCTAGTATTTCTTTTTAAGAACCTAATAAAATTGACGATCGGCACTTCTGTGACTAGATGTCTAGACATCTAGTCTTTGCCCGGAAAATTAACATACAGTGGAAAATTGTCAAGGAAATAATTCTATTTTAAGGACTCAAAGATTGAGCTTGAATAGATTTTAAAAGTACTTTACATTAGGTGATATGAGATTTTATTAGTCCTATATAAACAGTAACCAGCAATTTTTAAATTGCTTTAAGGCTTGTAAGTGATTATTCGGAAAAGGCTTGAGATAAAAGCAATATTGTTTATCGATAAATTTTATTGATGCAATAATAAACCAATTGTTACCTTCCAACAAGGTAACAAATTTTATGACAATTTTTAGAGTTTAATAAATTTTATGACAAAATATATTCATGGCGGAGAAGTTAAAAGAATGGTTTTAGCCTCTGATAAGTCTTATACCCGGGATTCTTTAATCCAGGAAATCAACGATCAGTTTGGTGAGGAAACACGCTTTTATTCATGTTCCGCAGAAAATATGACAGCAGATGCGCTAATATCTTTTTTTGTAGCGAATGGTAAGTTAAACCCTGTCAATTTTATATTTAATCAATGTGAAAGCCATTCTCATTAAATTTAGTTGGTATCTATTTTTTCATCATATGTTCAATAGCTTGCTCCAACCCATCAAGGGTTAACTCAAACATCGGGATAATTTCTTTGATCATGCCAATCGTTTTAGTATACCGCCAATGACTTTTAGGAACGGGATTTAACCAGATCGTATGGGGATAGTTCCGGGCCAGAAATCTTAAACAATCGATACTGATTTTCCGACTTCGATCTTCGATATAAATAGAACCTTCCGTTATCGTAAGTTCGAAAGGTGCCATACTGGCATCACCCACAATAATGATACGGGTTTCGGGATCCGAATGCCCTAAATTTTGGATTTTAACCGGCTTCTGCATTCGTCTTGAATCCACCCATAGCGTTTCATAGATAGTATTGTGAAAAAAACAGGTGTTCAGTTCCTTAAACTGAGAGCGGGAGTAGTCAAATAAACTTTGAACCACCGGAATATAAGGATCCATGGACCAACCACCGTTATCAATGGCTAAAACGACTTTTAAACGATCTTTTAAACGACGATCAAATGCAATCTGAATCTCTCCACCGCTTTTAACTGTTTGATAAATGGACTCGTCGATATTAATTTGATCTTTTGGCCCTGACGCCACCATATTACGCAATCGTTTTAACGCTTCTCCGACTTGAGATTGTGTTAAAGGCCCCGACTGTGAATAATCCTGATAACGACGATCCAGAGCTACCTTTATTGCAGATTTATTAAGAGATTCACCGCCAACTCGCATACCACCTGGATGATGTCCAGAATGTCCTACCGGAGAGGTTCCTCCGGTTCCTATCCATTTTGTACCCCCCTGATGTTTTCCTTTTTGATCTTTAAGACGTTCTTTGAAATACTTGATTAATTCTTCTGGGGAAAGATGCGACAGTTCTTTCTCATCAAATCCTAATACCTTGGCTAGAATTTTTGGATCCTGGAGCCAGTCTTCCAACATTGTACGAATGAATTCGTCCAATATCAAGTCCTGAGAATCAGGCATTTCAGCACCTTCAAAGTGACTGGAAAAAACCTGATCAAAAAGATCAAAAAATTTTTCATTCTTAACCAGAATCGTTCGGGCAGCAATATAGAAATCCTTTATTGACCGAACCAGTCCTTTTTCAAATGATTTTTGTAAGGTCAAAAATGCTGTCGGGCTAACAGGAATTTCCATGGCTTTCAATTTATAAAAAAAATCAATAAACATCGTCGTTATTAGTTCTGAGATGCACGAAGGTAGTCTTCGCTTTTCTTAAAAAGGACTCCCAGATAGGGAATATCATTTTTGGATAACTTTTTAGGATTAAAATCCGGATCCATTCGAAGTGCCCGGATCCAGTTTATCAACTCTCTGGTAGCCGGTCTCTTTTCAATACCTTCCAGTTGCCGAAGTTCATAAAATATATTTACTGTTTGCTCCATCAGGATGGTATCAATGTCTGGAAAATGGACTTGGATAATCTTTTGAATCATGTCCGGCTCGGGAAAAGCAATATGATGAAAATTACACCGTCCCAAAAACGGATCAGACAGGTTTTTTTTCGAATTGGAAGTGATGATAATCACCGGCCGATGTTTGGCAGTGATTGTTTTATCAATTTCTATAATATCAAATTGCATCTGATCCAAAACATCCAACATATCATCCTGAAAATCGGTATCAGCTTTATCAATTTCATCAATCAGTAATACGGTTCGCTGTTCTGCAGAAAAAGCCTGCCCAATTTTTCCCATTCTAATATAGGCTTCAATATTACTGATATCCCGGCCGGAATCCCCAAATCGACTGTCATTTAATCGTGTCAGAGTATCATATTGATATAGTGCTTCGATCAGTTTCATACTGGACTTAACATTAAGCACAATTAAAGGCATTTTCAAACGACTGGCAATCGCATGGGCTAGCATGGTCTTACCTGTTCCCGGTTCTCCTTTCAGCAACAGCGGCATTTCCAGTGCCATGGTAATATTAACAATACTAGCCAACTCATCATCTAATACATAGTGTTTAGAACCATCAAAAGCTGAAACATTTGGTTTGGACATTCTATTCCTTATTCGTTGAATAATAAAATTTGGATCGGGATATTAATTCACCGGCCTACTGTTTTTGTGAAAGATAAATTTACGTGGTAACAAACTACCTTAAAATTGTAAAGCTGTCGAGGGAGTCATGCTTCCGACATTACCTACTTTTCGTTCAGACACTAGTTAAAAATTTACTGGAAAAAACCAGTTTCAAAAGACATTTTATCGTTTCATTTTCAGTTTTGAATGGTGAGTTGAAATCAGAATATTTGTTAGTTCCAGCAAACTTAATGCTTTATGATATGATGAATATCATATTTAATGCGTTAAAATTATAAAATCATTAATAGTAAAGTTGTATTTTCAGCCCAGGAAAAAGGTTTGAAATGGCTGATAGCTAATTTTGTGCTTCTAACAACAATATGTCTCGACAATAAACCTTTAAATATAATCCTATTTGTTGTGGAATAAAATGATATCATGGTATTACTCAATTTCATTTATTATTCTGTATTGACCATTTTTAAAATTATAAGTAGCTTCTAAAGTTATGTTTGAAAAACTAAGCTTCAAGGATTAATTATTTACAAAAGGAAAGAAAATGCCCATTTACGAATACGTATGTTCATCATGTAATGAAGAACTTGAAACCATTCAAAAAGTATCAGACGCTCCCCTAACACAATGTCCCCAATGTCAAAAAGACACTTTAAGAAAAAAAACGTCTATGACTTCGTTTCAATTAAAAGGTGGTGGATGGTATAGTGATGGATATAGTAATGGCAGTAGTAAATCAGAAATTGACAATAATAAAATAGGCACCAAAAACGATAAAATAGCTTCCAAGAAAAGTACTGAAACAAAAACTAAAACTGAAACCAAGACCGCTGCAAAAATTAATACAACCAAACAATCCAAGGCTTCCTAGCAAATTAGAAAGGTGTTCTGACACCTTTCTACCCTCTCCACACAGCTAATTTCGATCGATATTATAATGATTCAAATGAGGTTGAGTGCGACGATGATTGCCATCCCGGACTCAAAGTTCAATTTAGGCAAAATAGATCCGGGATTTAGCGGTGTCTTTATTGATATTGAAAAACCAGTTGATCTTTTTTCAATCTTATATTCACTTTACCTCCTTTTACTAACTGTCCGAACAGTATTTCGTCAGACAGCTGATCACTAATTTCTTTTTGGATCAATCGACTCAGAGGTCTGGCACCATATTCCGGATTATATCCTTTTTTCGCCAGCCAGGTTTTAGCCGAACCGGAGATGGTCAGATTAACCTTTTTTTCTGTCAGCTTTTCTTCAAGCTCCTTTATAAATTTATCAACGATCTTCAACACTACAGATTCGGGCAACTCATTAAAAGTGGCAATGGCATCCAATCGGTTTCTAAATTCAGGTGGAAACAATTTTTCAATAGCTTCGTTTTCCTTTCTCAGGTTTCCACTTTTATCAAATCCAATGGCATTGATCCCTCTTTCCATGGAACCAACGTTTGAAGTCATAATCAAAATCACATTTCTGAAATCTGTTTCCTGTCCATTGTTATCAGTCAGGGTTGCATGATCCATTATTTGAAGCAAAATGTTGAAAATATCAGGGTGTGCTTTTTCTATTTCATCTAACAAAAGAACGGCGTGTGGATTTTTACGAATAGATTCTGTGAGTAATCCCCCTTGTTCAAATCCAACATAGCCTGGAGGTGCTCCAATTAAACGCGCGACAGAATGTTTTTCCATATATTCGCTCATATCATATCTTTCAAAGTGAATCCCCAACAAATTAGAAATCTGTCGACTCACTTCTGTCTTCCCAACACCTGTCGGTCCTGTGAATAAAAAAGAACCAATCGGTTTTTCAGGATGTCCTAACCCCGCTTTATTACGTTTAATACAGGTAATAATATGATGAATAGCTTCATCTTGCCCAAACACCACCTGACTCAAATCATCCGGTAAACTTTGTAAAGCTTCTAATTTTGATCGTGAAGTCACTTTAATCGGTACTCTGGCAATTTGGGAAATAACTCTTTCAATATCATTAACGGATATGGTTTGATGTCTTTTGGATTCGGGAAGCATTGAATTCGCGGCTCCAGCTTCATCCAGAACATCTATCGCTTTATCCGGCAAAAATCTTTCATTGATAAATTTCGCAGATAGTTCTGCGGCCTTACGGATTGCTGTTGCAGAATAACGAATAGAAAAATGTTCTTCATATTTTTCTTTTAAACCGGATAGTATTTTAACGGTGTCTTCTGTTGAGGGTTCCGGTATATCAATTTTTTGAAACCTTCTGGATAAGGCCCTGTCTTTATCAAACAGGTTACGGTATTCTTGGTAGGTTGTTGCTCCAATACACTTTAACTTACTGGAGGTTAAGGCCGGTTTTAGGATATTTGAAGCATCCATGGAACTACCCGTCGTCGATCCTGCACCGACAACTGTATGAATTTCATCAATAAACAGGATGGCGTTATCAAGGTCTGAAACTTCAGTAATAACACTCTTCAGGCGTTGTTCAAAATCCCCTCTGAATTTTGTTCCGGCTAACAACGACCCCATATCCAAACAATATATTTCAGAATGTTTTAATACTTCTGGGACGTCACCCGTGTTAATTCTCAAGGCTAATCCTTCAGCAATAGCGGTTTTTCCAACACCGGGATCACCGACGAAAATTGGGTTATTTTTCTTTCGCCGACACAACACCTGCATGGTTCTATTCAATTCAGGCTTTCTACCAATAACGGGATCAATTTGACCTTCGGCGGCTTGTTGGGTAAGACACACTGTAAAATCATTTAGCGCACCTTTTTTCTTATTAGCAGTTTCTTCCGGTTCTTCTGACGCACCCTCATTTTTTCTAAACCTTTCGCCAATATCTGTATGGGACAATAATTTCAGAATATCCAGGCGATTGATTCCCTGTTTTCTAAGAAAATAGGCAGCATAGGAGTCCACTTCCTTATAAAAGGCCGCTAATACATCACCACCTTCTGCTTCTTTTTTCCCTGAACTCTGGACATGTTGGATGACCCGGTGCATTAATCTTTGGAATGCCAGTGTTTGAAGCGGTTCCTGTTTGATTCCCTCGGGTAATGATTCAACTTTAGTTTTTAAATAATGGTCAACCTGACTTCTTAAGTCTTCAATATCCCCGCCGCACTCAACAATAACTTCAACTGTCTTTGGGTCATGCAGGATAGCAAAAAAAACATGTTCCAAAGTGACATATTCATGTTTTCTATTTTGTGCATCCCGTACAGCAGCTATTAATGATATTTCCAATTCCTTACTTAACATCTCGTGTTTATTCCACCTCCATACTTGCTTTAAGCGGGTATTCGTATTGAGCAGCTAATTCATGAACTCTGACAATTTTAGTTTCCGCAATTTCATATGAGAATATACCACAGATGCCTTTTCCCTGATGATGGACATTCAACATAATCTGAGTTGCTGTTACCTCATCTTTTCTAAAGACATCTTTTAAAATTTGAACAACAAAATCCATCGGTGTATAATCGTCATTATGAATAATTACTTTATATTGCCGGGGTGTATCGGGTACGATATTCTCCCGTGTGATGGTTTGTCCTGAATAATCTGTTTTTGATCCTTCCGACATCTGACAAAGTACTTAATAAAATATTAATGAATTTGATTCTGGTTTAATAACCTTGATAAAGCGCAGGACTAAAAATAATATCCGCTGCTATTTATTACTAATTAGTGGCTGAACGAAAATTCAATTATTGGATATAAGTCCGGTAATTAGGGTACACGTAACAACTTGGTATTTAATCATTAAAGTATTTTCTACAAATTGTACATGTCCCCAAATTACCTACTTTTCGTTCAGACA
>JABHWU010000031.1 GCA_018657625.1 Deltaproteobacteria bacterium
AACGGTTTTGGAACTGTAGAGTATTTGTGTTCATAGCAGAGAATGGTACTGAAAATCGCTTAAAAACTAAAAGAGAATGTAGTGAGGGCTGAGCTCCGGCTACTCTGTTTTTAAGCATTTTATTGTGTAGTATTTAAAACCTTTTGTACTTGACTAAATGATTTTTCACCTAATGAAAGTATTTCATTAAAATCGATATATGCAGGAACAGTAACCATATTTGCCCAACATGATAATAAGTATTTTTTAAAACTAACAGTTCTATCAAATCTGTGCCCAATTTGTAATGATTCTAAGTTTTTTGACAAATTTTCATAGACCTCTTTATCGAAAACAGGTGTATCAAAAACCATGGCATCTAAGTAACCGAATGAACACATCCATCTATTAAAATGATATGCACCAACTGATGTGAGCCGGAAACTTATTGGCATATCCCCGATTAAACCGGTTTCATCTTCTTCAAATGTGACTCTTTGAGAGGTCTCGATTAATTTTTTATTCGTAGAACGCCTTAAGGATATCTCTATTTGTTCAACCAAATACCCGAATGATTGAAGCTCTTCTATCAATTCTGATGTTTGAACAAATCCGTTTTTATCTTTGTGATTACCTTTTGTATTTAAAAACGCAAGTGTTATTGGAACAAGAAAGTGTTCTTTGGTATCTGGGAAAAAAACATCAAAAATATTCATAGCAACTGAAGAATCAGGATTAAAATGGGAATAATCACCAAGAAGGGCTGACTTAGAAAACTCATGGACGGGGATCAAATATTGTCCTTCATATTCCATAATTTCTATTATTTTTTCTGCATCAACATTCGGGCTACCAATAAAACTTCTAACTAGATCTATAACACTCCTAACGTTGCCGCCTGTTATATTTGTTAATAATTCTCCAATTTCCTTATTTGTCGAAAGTGAATAAATCAAAGTCTTTAAGAATAGAGATAAGCTATTTGTTTCTAAAGATATATTTATAAGCCCTTCTATTGGTATCTTTCCTTGTGCCATTTTTAACGCAAATTCCAACCTTTTTTTAATTACTGTATCAATCCATGGTGGGGAAATTGTGAATATTCGATTAGGATAAGCATTTAGCATAAAGATCAAGACTGGAATAACCTTCCAGTTTTCGCATGATTTTATCGATCTCATCAGCAGTGATACCATCCTCTTTATATCGGCCGGAAAGGAAGCTTTTGATATCATCTTTGATTAACACCGCTTCAGGTTTACGATCTAATGTTTCTCCATTGATCGGATCATATCCTTCCTGATCAAGTAGCTTTGTGATGGCCTGTTCCAGCTTTTCTTCTGTAAATTTACTCATCGATGACCTCCCAGTGGCCTCGTGTTCCGCCGACTCGTTTAATCATTCCATCTTCCCGAAGTTGTTTGATATTCTTCTCTACAGCAGTCATACTGATTTCTATTATTTTGGCAAGTTGAGTAGCTGATATTTTCGGATTGGTTTTCATTTGTGTAAGTATCTTCTCTTTGGTTTTACCCAACTTATTACCCAACCGATTACCCAACTTATTACCCAATTCTGATGTTACCTTATCCTCAATATCAGAAGCACCATGAAAAACAGTAAACCGGACCTGCATGCCGATCTCTTGAATTTCGGGTATTGGTAAACCAAGCTTTTTGGCTTCACTGAAGATACGAGGCAAACCACTGCCCCACTGTTCTATCAGCTCCAGTTCTCTGAATACACGGGCGATCACACGATTTCTGATTTTAGATACCCCCTGCTTCAGATCATCTACTGTAAGTCCGGGTAAAAGCAACCCCGGATTGTCAATTTCAATGCGGTCATCGTAAAAGGCAAGTCGAACAGGCGCTCCTTTTTGGGAGTAATCGGCGTGAACCACCGCATTTATAATCGCTTCTCTTAAAATGGTTATGGGGATATTCCATATATCCTTCCGCTTTAATTCTGAAAAATCAGATCTCCGCATGGCGTGTTTTTGGAGAAATGCCATCATTTTTTCAACTGCCCAGGGAAGGTGATCATGGATTTCAATATGATCCAGCATATCCGCCTTCGTTTTCCCTTTAAAACGGCCACATTGAACCCAGGCATCGGGAAAATGCTGCTCACGATCCTTTCCAAAAAGCAGCAAAGAACCATTGGTTGGTACTAATCGTCCCTGATCTTCAACCAGCAGCTTTAGTGTTTGTAATTGCTGATTGCTGAACCTTCTTTTTCTTTCAAATATACTGTTAATGGCATCCAGATCAATATCATTACTTGATAATTGAGAATTGGGAAGTTCATCGAATACAATGCCATCAACGGATCGTTTGATTTCATTTATCAGATCAGGATCCGCCTGGCGATTTGTGGAACCAAGTCGAACATAGACGCCTGCTTCGCCTTCGGTTCGAATTCGATGAGGACGAGAATTGCTAAGGAAAACCTCTACCAGTAGTAACGTCTTATCTTTTAACGAAACCAATTCGATATTTGGGACCAGACGAGGTTCTATGCTGTCAGCAATCATACTGCATAGCCTTTCTTCCTGGTCTAATGGATCGGAGACGCCTACCGGCTTTTGAGTACGGTCTTCAACGCCAATAATAAGCTTTCCACCAGCAGAATTGGCAAATGCCACGAGCGTTCTGAGGATATTACGCCTTGAGGAAAGATCCCGCTTGAATTCCAGTGTTTTTCCTTCCGGTTGTTTCAGCAGTGATTGTATCTTGGTAACCATTTATAATGTCTCTTTAAGTGTCGTACAATAATTGGTCAATTGTTTAACTAAAAGCTTACTCATCGATGCACTCCCAATGACTGCCTTTCCTATCTAAAGTCTCTCTATTGATCGGATCATATCCTTCTTGATGAAGAAGTTCTGTGATGGTTTGTTCCAGTTTATCTTCGGTGAATTTCATATTATTATTTTTGCTTTTGGCAACAGCTCATTGGCATTTTAACCCAATCTGGGGAAGGTTTCTATTCAATTAATCTAAATTTATAAAATTTTATTCAAAGTACTTTCGTTTTCTATTATTGAAAGCTGGCATTGTACCTTCTAATACTTTTACAATTTTTTGATTTACTTCTTTATTTTCAATGCTGCCTGATATAGTTGAAAACTTATGATTATTTTCTTTATCAATATCTACATATATTATCTGCTCTGCATCAGCCACTACTGCAAGATTTGGATTATGTGTAACCATAATAATTTGTCTTTTTTGTTTTGCTGCCCGGATAAATGGAACAAGGACTGTGGCGACACTATGATTATCTAAATTATCTTCCGGTTGATCTATAATTAAAGGAATATCATTTTTATCTAACAATAGGTAAAATACGAGAAGTAGAGCTCCACGCTCACCAGGAGAAAGCTGCTCTTTCACTTTTTGACCATGCTTTAATTGATAATTAAAACCTATAAATTCAAAAGAAAATAAATAGTTGTAAAGTAAGGATTGATCTTTAACTTGTTCGGTGACATCACGTTTTGAATTGTTTTGCCCATCCCTTTTATCATAGTGTAGTGCTTCAACGATATTATCTAAGCAAGCAATTACACATTCTTTATCATCAAAATCAATTTCTGATAGCAAAGTTTTAAGTAGCTTCTCTCCTCCATCCTTAGAATGAAAAGAACCCATTTTATTTTGTAATATATGTTCTAAAAATTTTGCATTGAAATCAGATTTTTTTACCAAAGAAGCATCAACTTCCACCTTATAGTCTTTTAATGTTTTGGCATTATTTTCTATCACTTTGTTTAAACGAGTTTTAGCTTCTTTATAAACACCAATAATTTCCTGTTTTTTATCAAAAATTTCCCTTACTTTATTTCTACGCTGTTCATACTTACTTTCTAATTCAGTAGTAAGCTCTGTTTCCAGATATTTGATCTCACTTTTATAATAATCTAATGAGTCAAATGTTTCTTCGCTGCCTATTACAGCTTTTTGATCCTTTTGCCAGATTTCGATAGCTGATAAATAATCCTGATATGCCTTTTGCTCCAAATCTAATTTTGAGGTCTCTGTTTTTAATTCACCTTGTTTCTCCTCAAGTGTCTCAACCAATGACTTTATATCATCGTTAGATTCAGTTTCCCCGAGATTTTTTAATGTGATTTGCAAATGTAAATTTATTGAACTTACTTTAGCATCTAGTTCTGTGAAATCAGTCTTCAAAGAAATGAGATTTTCGATATTGATTCCTAAAACGAAAAGATCATCTTTCTTTTCTGAAATATACTGTGAAAATTCTGTTACTTTTAACTGAATGTCTTGTTTAACATCTCCTAATTTTTGAAGATCTTTCAAAGCAGTTTTCTTATCTGTTTCAGCTTTTTCGATATTGAATTCAATTTTTGAGATATCTTCTTTGATTGCTGTAATTTTGTTATTTACTGCCTCACATTTTTGTTTTTTAACTGGAACTTGATTTGGATCTGAAACAGGTACGGGTTCCACTAAAGCTTCAAGCTCTTTCCGTTTAGTTGCTATTTTATTCTCAATCTCAAGGTGATATGAAACTGTTTTTTTCCGTTCAAGCTCAATAATTGCTCCGTTGATATCTTCAATATCATTTGTTAATGATCTCAAATCTGTTTCCACAGCGTGAGTCTTAATATCTACCAGTTCGCTAAATGATTTAGCGCCAAGTCTTTCACTTTCCGGAATATGTGAAAACACAACACTTTCAATTTCTTCTTGAAACTCTTTAGCCGTATTTATTTCATTGGTTAATCTTTCGAATTGACCTTGGGGAATATATTTTACATTTAAGATTTCAGTTTCAGCAGGTGATTCATCAAGCTTTTTAGAGTCTTTTACCCCACTTTCCCAGAAAAGTTTCGCAATAAAATTTTTTGCGATTTTCCCCTGTTTCTCTCGAAATTTTCTTGAAGTTAAAAATGAAAAATCACTGTCATTATAATAATTGGAACATAGAGATAAAATATCTGCAATTGCACTTTTTCCACTCCCCTTGTTACCTATAATAGCAACAAGTTCTTTATTGAATGGTACATTTATTTCTTTAAACCAAGTTCCGGCATGATCGTCATACCCAGCTACCGGATTAATGGATAGACTATTTATATATTTTGTACGATTCCTTGATACTCGTTCCAACACTGGTGGCTTGTCACCGATAAAAATGCGTTCATTTGGTTCGTTTAGGGTTTGCTTTAATCCATCAAATGTTGGATCGGCTTTTAGCCAAGTAAAACAATTACCGATTCTATCCTTTTCTTGCGAATCAGAATAGTAATGCGCATCACTGCAATCTATCAATAAATCATTTACACCTTGTTTTTTTAGCTGATCTTTTGACTTTTTAAAATTCTTCACTGATTCGGAAGCTGTAAAAACAATGTCAGCAGAATTAATAATAGACTTTTTCGTTGCAATAGAGGCGTCGGTCCATTTTAATTCTGCCCATTCTGTCTTACCTATTGCAATTAGGTACTTACCTTTAAAACAATCTTTATCAAGAGAAGAAAAAATTTGATCTTCTTTTACATTTAAATTATTGAATCCTTCAACTAAGTCTGTATCATAGTTTGGTAGTTCATTTTCAGGTACAGTGCTTTTAATTGATGCTCCCAATTCTGAAACGCTTTCTGGTGTAATCGCCCTTGTCCAAGCTTCCCCAGATTCAAGTGTGTATGATTGCTCTAGAGTATTAAGGAACTGACTTTTGATTGTTTCTACCGATAATTCATCAGAAAAAATTACATGAAGATTAATTCTTTTTAGTGATCCAAATTGAATACCAGCAAATTTTTCAATACGAAATTCAACAACTGGAAGTAAGACCCTTTCTAGCAGTTTTCCTTTTTGATTTTGTTCATCTTTTAATTTGCTATAACCATCCAGAAATAAATAATCATTAATACCTAAAACAGAATACTCTTGGGGTAATGCTTCAAGGTCTGCAATATACTTTCGCCAAGTTCCCTCATTGTTTTCTCCAAATCTTTGATAGATAGAAAAAGGTGTATGGACGTGAAGATCCCATTTTCGCCACTCTGCCCCTCTTGAATATATAGAAACCATAATTTCCTCTCGTTTTCAATAATTAGGATATTTTTATTGTTTTTGGGCTTCCGGGATTTGGATTTCCCCTGACAATAGTTTTGGAAGAAGGGTGTCTTTTGTTGATCTTAATTTTTGTTCAAGAAACCTATTATTCAAGATTTTCTCAGTAATGTCCGGTTAAAAATATGCAACCAGTTTAATTAGAATTTAATGTAAAAAAAATAAAAATGTAACTTTTTTCTTGACTTTTTAAGAAAAATTTTAAGGCAAAAATTTTAGTATAACCTATAATATCAAGGGAGTACTAAAATGAAATTGCCTAATTTAAATAAGTTCAGAAAAAAACTAAACTCAAAAACATTCACTCGTTTTTTCAAACCAGTTGAAGAGTTAATACCCGAGATGCCCGAGCAAAAATCAGGATGCAATAAACCAATAAAGTTCAACGCAGAGGATCAACTAAAATCCCTGATTTATTACCATCTTGAGTGCTTTGATTCTGGACGTCACCTTCTTGATGAGTTGAATAATGATAATTTCGCAAAGACTGTTATCGCTCCAGAAGATGGTATCAAAAAAAGCACATTTTTCGAGGCCTTGAATGAAAGAGGCCTTGAATAGTTCTCATTTATTTTTGCAGCCTTAAAAGCTGCTGCTGTTAATCAAACAGGAACTTCTTACGACGAGTTTCAGAATACCTGATCTCCAGGATTATACTATGACACCAATTTGTAGATTAGCTTCATATTTGTTCCTGGAAAAATCGTTTTGGTCGCATTCAATTCATCACAAAGATGAGTAATTGAAATGTCATCTTTTCTATTGACAAAATGATGAAGCTCAACCGTTAATGTTCCCTCTTTTTCATTTGGAATAAGATTGGCCTCATTGGTATATAAAGCGCGTAATAGACTTCTTGCTTCTTTCGTTTGAGACATTTTTTCACGCAGAATATTAGACATTGCTGTTTCCGCTCTGTAAGCAATCATTTTGATAGTATCTATAAAGTATTTGCTTTTCGTATTCAATCGTTTGAAACGATCGTCCTCTGGAAGTTCAGATATTGTAATATGTCGTCTTGTTTCCTTACGTTCTTTTTTCAGAATTTTCACTTCAACTTGCAACTCTTCAATTTCTTCTTTTAGTTCTGCTTTTTTTTGCTGATATTTTTCGATTTTTTTGGGATTGATCTCTTTTTTAAAACTCGTAGCAGCAAATTCTATCATTCGTCTATTTAAAATGCCTACCTTACTTCGTACCTGACCATCAATCTTTCGATATTGAGGATTTACGATTTGTATGGTACCATCAATACTTTCAACTTTGTAGTCTATCAAGGCGTCCAAATTATATTCTTGTCGCATATAACGAAAATAGTTTTCCTGGGACCATCGAGAGAACATAGCAACGGAAATTGACCTTAGATCGGATATATAATCTGTCGATATAACTGATGTTTGGTGATGGTTTTGAGACAGTTTACGAACTTCTCTGACCCACAAACCGTTGGAAAGCTTTGAACCTCTCTCTGCCAGGTTCATTTCTACCGTCTGAATACCGTTGAGTTTTACTTTTTGAAGCCTAAATTCCGCTTCTGGCCAATCCTCTCCCGGATGTTTATGATAGGTTACGCAAGCGATTCTTTTCTCTTTCATTTTTAAGAAAAAATCTGGACTATATCCCTCCCGATCAAAAACAATGAGAAATCGATGCAAGTAGATATCAGCTAAAAGCTCAATTTCAGTCGGTTGATGGGGAACCATTTCTTCAAGTTGCGGTACGATCTCGTTTTTCAAAACTTTGATTAAGCCTGAATTAACTTCCTTCGTGACCTTAAAAAAGGGTTGGCCATCTAAGGCGTTTACCCAGTAATCTATTGTTGCTCGTAAACATAATTTATTACGCGCGACATACTGACGGGGAAGCTTTGTCTGATTTCCATTATATACCCGAACATGCCCATCTACTAATAATACTCCCGCGCTTTCCGGTTCTGAATTCATCCAGTCGGAAGAAAGATCGGACATCCAGGCAGTAGCCGTATCACCAGCTGAGAGAATATTGATCTTTTCCCGCAATGTCTTTACCTCGGGAATACGATCCAAACCAAGTAATTTCCCCCATTCCCCGGGGGCTTGGCTTCTAAGTGATTCAATTGTTTTCACACGACCCAAAGCCATAAACGCCAGTAGAAGAAAAATACTTTCTAAACCATAATATCCTTTTGGTAATTGAAAATAACGATCAGAATAACGCAACAGTCCAATACTCAACAAGGCAGGTATCGCCAATAAAACGCCTCCAAAACGTATATCCAAAGCACTTTCAAAATTAACGATGACTTCTTCAAGCCCACCTAAGCTCGCGGCGATCCAATCAAAGGTATTCGTGGTACCCACTCCCATTAAGGATTTGTCATCCGCTATAGAGGGGAAAATTGGAAAATGCATCTGAGGCATGTTTTACTCTCTTTAAAACTGATGGTAAACTTCAAGGAAGTATCTTCGAAACTTGGTAAAAAAGGTACCTTTTTATTTTCCCACTATCAACATCAATTTTAGTGTACCTTTTAAAAACGCCTCTTCTAAAGCTCTGAATAATCGAGTGTTGGGGTTATTTTTTTCAAAAACGTTATGACATGGAATCAGGTAATCTGAATTTAGAACAAACAGTTGCAGATCTGATTCTTGTCCTGGACGGAAAACTGCTTCCCTACATTGAAAAACTCACCTCTATCCATTCTCAATTATTAGAAATCAGCTTGCTGGATCCGGAAGAAACCAAGAAGGTTTTGGCTGGCTTCGATAAAGCTGTTCATCCGCTCTTAATTGATTTACGAAATGTCACCAATCAGCTCACCACCATCAAACGCCAGAACCAAATGGCGATTGAGGGGACGCAATGAGCAGGAATCAACAAAAAACGGATCAGGATTCAAATCTGGAAGTTTCTAACCTGGCTCTGAATCAGCCAACTTTAAAACTGGCCACACCAGTTCCGGATTTTGAACAGACGGTCGATAAAATCAATTATCTGTTCACTAGTCTGCTGGAAATGCTTGAAAACGCTGATAAGATGGGGGTACCGAACAACAAAACCATCAACGGAGCTCTTCTGCTGAAGCATGACCTTATGGATGATTTGGAAGCGATCTTCGATCACAGCCTCACCCTGGTACCAAAACTTCAGAACTAACCACCGCGCCTCAACCAAAAAGCCACAGTTTTTACTGTGGCTTTGTCTGCAGAAGCTATGGAAACTTAAGCTAATGGATAAATTGCAATCTTTATCAGTTTATTAGGAATCTGTTAGATTTTTGATAATAAAAGTGAGCCTATCTCCAATGAGTAATACTTTATTTTTCCCATAAAAAATAAGATATAACGGGCATGAATGAAGCAATAGAAACAACTATTGGCTATTGCGATTTTAAGACTTTAAAAACCGTAGATATAAAATTAAGGGACTTCCAGTATTATAGCAATTGCACTAATTTTACTTTTTTGACCAGTTGAGGCCACTCTAAACTTCCAAAAAATATTCTTTAGTAGTCCATATTGAACCCAAAATCCACTCCTTTTAATTCAAGTTTTATTCTTTAAAATTGAAACTGAATTTAATCGAGAAAAATAATTAATTGTTACCAGATTAAATTCAATTTGTTTGCTTTTATTCCTTCAAATTAGCTTCTGTAAGATAGTTCGAAGCAGTGAGTAAATGATTTAAAACACTTTTAAAGAAGAGGAAATATGGGACTTTCTTATAAACCCAAAAACATTTTGTTGGATAAAGATGGATATTTAATTTCTTTAAATATCATCGGGATTGCAGTTCTCTTTCAACGGTTTATCGACAAAGGATTACTTTTCAAAGGTCGTAAAGCCTTAATTATGCCTGTTCTGGAAAATATAATTGAAACATGGGAAGACTTTTTATGTTGTAGCAATCTTTTCAAAGTTTATTCCTGCGAAAACAGGGATTCAGGATCCTGGGCTTATGAAACGGCATGGAAAACAACAACTGATTGTAGTTTTCACCAGACAATCGTTTCAAACGATTTGGAAGCTACTGCAAGGTTATTGATTCAGTCGTTTCAAGATGCAAAAGGGGCAGGTTATCAAGGTTGGTACCTCCCTAGAGACAAAAAGGATAAAAAATTTAAATGTTCAGCAACTGAAAAAGTGGTTGGTATGGAGCAAGTGGAGCTCGTTAATTCATTTTTACCCTCAAAACAGTGCGAGACATTTGAATACAATTATTACTTTGCTCCCTTAAAAAAGTATGAAACCAGTGACAACCATATTGTTGTTCAACCGTTGACAGAATCGAACCGAATTGAATTTGTGGATTTGGTTAAAAAAAATGAAGGTGAAGTTTTTCTGAAAAACGAAGAGTTAGATAAAAGTGATATCTTTCTTGAAGAGCTTAATAAGCAGTACCAGCAGATCGGCTTTGAAAGAAGGCGCTTTATATACCTTGCATATGCAAGAAATGGAATGGACCTTGTTGGAGCAATAGTATGTTATACCGGACCTCTTGGTATCAACTTGCGATTTCTGGAATCAAAATCGCAACTTATCCTAAGCAACCAATTATCTGAAGATCTAGTGCTGGAATGTTGTTGTAAGTTGCTTTCTTCCGTTGTTAGCCATTATGAAAATTTCATTCCGAATTTTATTCCAGTCTTAACTCGTGAAAAGGGAGCTCTTGGATTGAAAAAATTGGGGGCCGCATTTCATACATTGTACCACATGCATGCAATCGTTCCTGAAGGTAATCATGCTTTCGATTATCACATCACGACAATGAAAAAGCGGTTGGATCGAGCAATGAAGATTAAAAGAAAACGGTATTCTTAGGCGGTTTTATAAATCCAACTAAGTCGAAGGCTACTAACCCAAATTGTAGCCATCGAATAAATTTAAATTTTAAAATCTGTTAGACAAATAATAAAGGAGACCAAAATTATGAAAAATACTCAATCTGAGAAGAATGTGTATTTAACAGAAAATGTGAATGAGTCGGAACGGTTAAAGTTGCAAGTTAATGCTGCTAAATATGCCGACAGTATCTTAAAAAAGAATATTTTGGAATTTATAATAAAAAAACAAAATGGACCAATCACATTTCTTGATGCCGGATGTGGGCCTTGTCACATTTCTGAAGAATTACAAAAACTATTTCCACAAATGATTTTTCAATGCATAGACAATAGTGAAGATCGTGTAAAAAAGGCGCAAGCCAGGCTTAGTAATGAACCCAATATCCATATTGAACAGGGTGATGTTGTAAATTTACAAGAAGATGACAATAGCTATGATGTTGTATTTTCAAGATTTGTATTAGATCATTTAAAACAACAGCAACAACAAATAGTGGATGGGTTCTTCAAAATACTTAAACCTGGTGGAATTATAATTTTACAGTCGGTTGACCATGGGCTAGGAATCCATTATCCAGAAGATGTCTATTTGGGGATCATAAAACAGCAATTATATAAAAAATTGCATGAAAATAATTATGATCCCAATACAGGAAGGTGTTTAAAGGCTCTTGTTGGAAGATCAGGATTTGAATTAGTTAGGCAACCCATTATTGAGTTGTACAAGCTATATTCTTTCCCCTTAGATGAAAAGGAGTTCAAAGCGTACCGGATAAAACTTGAAAACGGATTTCCATTTTTTGTTAAAGCTTTCGGTAATCATAATAAAGCAGAAGATGCGATGAAATATCTTTTGGATTATGTTCAAAGACCTGGTTCAATGACTTATTCAATTTCCGTCTTAATTGTGGCTCAAAAACTTCAGTAATTTGAATATACCTTAAAAAATAGGTATCTTCAAAGTGACCAGGGGTATTCACCAGATTAAAGGGAAAATTTACACTTTAATCTGGTGGGTTTGTATATTTTCTACAATTCACTTTATTATGTAATTACTGGATGACATTGAGTAGAATAATCACCCATGAATCAGTTCGAATCCTTTTTTAATTGTTAATATAGAAAGCTCTCCACTCCAATCACCAATAGCAATTTTATTGTTGTTGAAAATAGCCAGGCACATAATAACACTGGGATGTGGGAGAACCGCCAAACATTTCTGAGACGCCACATCCCATAACCGCACAGTTTTATCCCAACCACCAGAAACAATCAATTTCCCGTCTTTTGTGATATCTACAGCCAGGACTGATCCATCATGACCTTTGAGAGGTTTAAAAGAGTTGTTGTTGCTGAGATCCCAGCCTTCAATTAAATTTTCGTTTGTACCCGCTATAAGAATTTGCTTTTTTTCATTTAATGCCAATGATTGTATTGAGCCAGAAGGTCTTTTTATTTGATTAACACTTTCACCTGATCTTGAATCAACAAAAATGATGCTGTTATCTTCTCCTGCAGTAATAATTTGATCGTTTTTATTGATAGCTATTGCATTGAAGCTATTGGCCAGTGATTCCACGGTATTTAGACATTTTCCAGATTTAACATCCCATATTTGAATAGATTTGCCTGCTGATATCAATAATTGATCATCCTTGCTAAATTCCAAGGCTTTTACTTCTCCTGAAAGACCATTAAAACTTTTTATGATTTCTTTGGTGCTAGTATCTTGTATAAAAATTGATTTGCCGGTGCCGGCAGAAGCGATCAGATTATTATTATAAGATACCGCAATTGCATTGATAGATGATGGATGAATTTGGGTTTTATCACATTGTTTGGTATCACCAATTTTCCAAAAGTTGATGTCTTTATCTTCCCCACCCGTGACAATCAGGTTTTCGTCTTCAACTACTACAAGATCATTTAGCCAGAAAAAATGAGAATCTTTATCAATATAATTTGAAGATCCGCTCGGTTGCCATATCTTTATAACTCGATCACTGCCTGCCGAAACCAGCGTATTGAAGTCAGCTGATACCGCGAGGCCACTTATCGAATCAGAATGGCCACTAAAAATCCTAATACATTCCCCAGATTCGTAAGACCATATTCTGATTGTACGATCCCACGATCCTGATATGATAAATTTTGAATCATGTGAGATTGTAACTGAACTGACTCTATTCGTGTGCCCTTTCAACGATTTTAAACAAACTTTGTTTTCTAAATCCCAAAGACGAACGGACGCATCGTAGCTGGCTGAAGCTGCGAACTTTCCATCAGGTGATATGCATACAGAGTCAATTCGGCCGGTGTGATCCTTAAATATTTTAAAACATTCTCCCTCATCCAAATTCCAGGCGCGGATAACTCCTTTTGTATCTCCTGAAATTGCATATTTGTGATCAGCCGACATTGAAATACTTGTCAGTTCCACTGAGGGTATTTGAATATAATTTAAGCTTTTGAAAGACTCTAAGTTCCACAATTGAATGACGCTAGTTAATTCATTTTCATGTCGGAGCTTTCCTGCGGTTACTAAATGCTTCCCATCAGGTGATAGTGAAATAGCCACTATTTTATCTTCAATAGATCCAATTTCATTCAATAGACAAGACTCAAATATATCCCAAATCTGAATAGTATTACTTAGATCATTTGCAACAATGGGTCCTCCTGCAGTTACCGCAATTGATCCATCAGCAGACAATGAAATAACTCTGCTTGCATCTGATAAATGGAATGTATTAACAGCTTCTCCCGTGTCAACATCCCATTCAATAATTTTATTATCGCCACCAGTCGAAACACATATTTTCCCGTTTAAGGAAAGCGCACATGATTTAATCGCAAGGTCATGTCCAAGTAAGTCTCTTTTAAAAGCTGGATACTGCTCATATGGTCTTCGGTAAGGTTCATCGTATAACAAATAATAATGACTCATCCCAATATAGGCCTGCCGAGTTTTTGCTGCATCAAAAACAGGACTATTCTCAAAATGATTGTATATTTCTTGTTGAGAAAAACCAGCTATTGTTTTGTATTTTTCAATATACTCGCCTCGGGAATTTAAAAGCTGATAAAAGGCTTGAATTCTATTAATACTAGATTGAGTCAGGTAGTGGCTGGTAGGATTATAATTTCCAGTTGTACTTGTTGGTTTGAAACTAATTGAATATGATTTTCTACTAGCGAAGGATAGCAATTGATCAATATAAGTGATTATTTGGCTTTGCTGATCATGTACGATCTTTTCGCTCATACCTCCTTCTGGATGGAGCTTCAATACTTTTGAATAACTGGATATAAGCTTGATTCGGGCTTCATCATTAAAAAAGCAACATGTTTCAATAAAAAATAAATCTGTTAAGATTTGGTTCAAAGTATCCCATTTTTTTAGGTCTAACTTAAGATTCACATAGTTAAAGATGCCAATTTTGTCAAAATTTTCAAAACGATTGTGAGTAGCATACATTTTAAAATACCTTTGGTAATCATAGGAATAAAGAAAAATTTTGAATTAAACCTACGCAGATTGTAAGGATTGTGATATCAAAAGCAACCAAAAACTTATTTTTTAAATATATCCTCTGCGTTTAAATCTATCTAACAGAACAATTAATTGAAATATGCCAAAGAAAAAATTTGATCGATCTATCCGTGCTGGTAAAAGATTACAAATTGCAAGATATTTATATGGATTCGACTCTCGAGATGAGTTAAATGAATCTGATCTTTGGAAAGAAAATATAGTGAGACATAAGGCCTCAACTCTTATCAAAGATTGGGAAACCAATGGAATACCAGAGCCAAAACTTTGTAAAGTAGCAAATTGTTTCAATTTGGAAACTTATTTGTTCACCGATGATAAAATTGATGATCATTATTTCAGAAGGGTTTTAGAAATAAGAAAAAACGATTCATATGCACGTCTTCCTGAATATCCTTATCAACGTCAAAATCCCGACGAGACGGGCCCAATGGCAAGTAAGCAAAAGATAATAGATTTTCAAAACTATATGAATACCAAAACTAATCCTTTTTTTGGTAGAAAAAAAGCTTTTCAAAAGATCAAAAAATTTCTGAAATCAAACAGCAAAAAAAGTGGGTACCTTTTAATAGAAGGTGAGCCTGGAACAGGGAAATCATCATTCCTTTCCAAGTTGGTGCTAAAACATGATTACATCCATCATTTTAATCGGTCTACAGTTGGAATCACAAAACCAGAACAATTCATAAGAAATATTTGTGCACAGCTAATTGGTAATTACAAATTAACCGATATCATCTGGCCAGATACCGGTGATCAAGATGGTTTGTTCCTTGAGCAATTGCTATTTAACTGTAGCGAACTTCTTAAAAATGATGAAAAGATTATAATCACGATAGATGCCCTTGATGAAGTTAATCATAATATAACCTCTACTCATAATAATGTTTTATTTCTTCCGGAATCATTACCAGATAATGTGTATTTTATTGTAACATCTCGTCAGAAATGGGAGCATAGACTTCGTGTCAGTCAAGTTAATACGTATAAATTCGATGAATCAGAAACCAGAGAAGATATTGAATCTTTTATAAAATTTCATTTAGATAACTTTGAAGTTTTCAAACAAATCCGATCATGGAAATTATCACAAAAAGATTTTATCACCCTGATGATCGAAAAAAGTGAATGTAACTTCATGTACTTATACTATGTTTTACATGCCATAACCAATGGTGATTTTAATCACAAAAATCCTAACAAAATTCCTTTGGGATTAAAACAATATTACAGAGACCATTGGGAAGAGATGAGAAGCAAATCCAAGGAAAAATTTGAAAAAGTTTATGAACCGGTTATTTGCATGTTAGCTGCTGTACCTGAAGCGGTTACAGTAAAACAAATTGCTAATTACACAGAGCTGAGAGAATTTGAAGTAAAACAGGTTATCAAAAAATTGTACACATATTTAACTGAAATTATGGAGGACGAATCAACATCCAAATACAGGCTTTATCACAAAAGTTTTCAGGACTATTTAAAAAGTGAAGTCGATATCGAATTTTTCAAGTCGAAGACAAAAATCAATGATTTCTACGACAGACTTGCTGGCATCTAAAATGGCATGAAATGAAAGAAACAACCTTCGAATTGTGACAGGAGTGAAAGAGTAAATGTGATAAAGGCACGAAATTTTACTGGCTTCATGCCTAATATATATTAATTTTATCGAGAAATGTTATTCAAAGTTTCTATAAAAACTTCTGGGGAAATATTAACATAATCGATACCTAATAAATTAAATTTTGAAACCAAATCATTCGGTTTAATACTCCCCACGGATAAATTCCCAAATAGAAAAACAGGGCAAATAATATTGTATTTCTTTTTTTCTTTGTTAAAACCTTCAAGATCTTTTAACGCATGCCCATTCAAGCTACTAATAATAATGGCCTTAACATTTTGGTTGTTAGCATATGCGCTTACAAACTCATCAACTGTGGTACATGCCCCTAAGTTAATTACTTGAAAGCCAAGCTCATCTAATAATTGATGAGTTAACAGATTTGGCATAACATGAACATCACTTTTCGATACTCCAATCACAATCGTGTTCTTTTTCGATGTAAGCCTCTTCCTTATTCTTTTTAAGCTACCAAACGGATTAGGCTTACTCTCCTTCGACCCCGCCATATAATATATATCCTCAATTAGCTTATGAAATCTTGATCCTTCATTTTTTGAATTAAGTTTCTTGTTGTTAAAATCAATAATTTTTTTGGTAAAAGGAAGTTTTCCGGGCGCTAAAATCCGAATTGCTCCCGATTCATCTCTACTGGGAATTACTTCATTTCGCGTATAAATACTTGGGCAGAACGGTACATCAAGTTTACCACTCTTAAATGCAGAAACAATTGAATCATTAAGATTATTTCCTTGAAGAATAGGATCAATCATTACCATTACTTCTTCTAGGATTTGTTCTTCTTCCATTTCAATAATCTCCGAATCAGGTTCTTCAAATGAATAAAGCTCAGAGGTCGCCAATTTTGCGACCCGCATCCCTTCAATATTTGATTTAGCTGAGGGGATACCAAAAGCTTCCAAAGGAGATTTCGTTATAATCTTGGTTGCACCTCCCATTTTTGCGGTAACAGCACCATAAAGAATAAGCGCCATAGCGTCGACTTTTCTTTCAGGAAATACACCCATCCACTCATGCAGGACAGGAAATATTTCAACTGTATCGCTTAAATATCGATCTGCTAACTTTGGGATCAATCTTAAAGCCGCAATGTCCTGGGCTAAATTTCCCCCTTGACCATATGAAAATGAAATACACTTAATTCCATTATTAACTGCCATCATCGCTTCAAGCAATGATATTGCCAGCATTATTGAAGGTGGAATCGGACCACCAGATAAAGATCCAAATGTCTCTCTATCTACAATAATTCCATGTTCAGCTAATTTACCACCTAGCCGATCAATTTCATTCCAGTATCTTAATGATTGTTCCATTGGAATTTCATATGAGTAGGGAATTAAATAAGAAATACCTCCTCCTTCGTATGAAGTAAAACCACTTGCTAATGCAATCAGGAATAACTCCCTCCCATCTGGTGACCCATGCCTCACTTCAATTGGAAGTGTGGTAGATTCATTAATTTCTCTTCCTTTTAAGAAACCGTGTGAAACCAAAGGATATCCGTTTAACATATCTGGATTTGTTTCTTTTAAAAAAGCTGGTGTCGTAAAGTCCAACAATCTGGTGTAGGCATCTATGGTTACGGGGAGTAAATCAGCCACACCGCTTTTTGATAGTTTATTGATCAAACTAAGCATACCCTGGTGTCCACCTTCACCTGCCCTAGGTTGAATTAGTAATTTTTCATCTTGCCTTGCTTTTTTTAAGGCATCATTAAAACAATCCTTATTCAGTTGCTTAATATAGTTTATTATACTGGTTAATGAAAACTGGTCCTGATACCGAAGGATTATTTCATCCATCGATTCTTGTTTTTGTAATACCATAGCTTTCTCCAATCTTATTAGTCTGTATTCCAAACAATTAAAGATGTTTGGGTGAATAAAAGAAAGCTAATTTTATCGAATAGTTAGTGAGATATGAAGGTGCCGGTTTTAGATACAAAAAGGCATATTATTAGGTAGGAAAAAATTTTGAATTGGATTTGGATTTTTATAGCTGCATACTAATATTTTGACTTTAAAAAACAAATTATTTATAGTTCTGCTTATTGTGCCTTTATATAAAGAGTTTCATTTCCTCTTTTTTAGTGTCAATACTTCAAATTTATTTTGAGTAGAATTCAAAAAAAAGTAACAAGATGATTTCATTTTCTCAAAACTAAGAATGATAAAAGTAAGTATAAAAATACTGTGTTCGACGCTATTAGTACTATGTACGCTTTTTTATCTAAATGATTTCTCAACTGAAGCCTCTACCGTTGAACTGTTTGATGAAAATAGTAGCTTTTATTCTCTGGGCAAGGACCTGTCGTACCTGGAAGACAAAGAAAAAAAGCTTTCCATTGATACCGTACAAAGTCCGGAAATCTCAAAACAGTTTAAACAATCCAATCAAAACACCTTGTCTTTTAAATATACGGATTCAAACATCTGGTTACATTTTAAGCTCAAAAACCCCTTCACAAAGACCCGTACAGTTCTACTGGAACATAGTCATCCTTTTATGAATAAGGTCGATCTGTTTGTAATTGATGAAGTAGGAAACCAGAAAACAAAACAGGCAGGCATTTTTACCGAAAACAGAGAGGTCTTTGATCGTAATCACGTTTTTAAACTGACGCTAAGTCCAAATTCTGAAATGGAGATTTATCTTTGTTTTTCTAACTCAGGACGCATGTATTTACCGCTTAAGTTATGGAATCCGGATTACTTTTATCATAAAACCAATATTGAACAGATAATACTGGGTGTTTTTTACGGTGTGTTGATTGCGATTCTTATCTACAGTATTTTTATATTTCTATCTTTAAGAGAGGAAGCATATTTCAAATATGCCGTTTATTTATGTTTTTTCTTACTTTATCAACTGAATGCTGATGGGGTAGGGCACTTATATTTATGGCCGGGAAATGAGTGGATATTGAAATATAGTGCCATCATTAGTTGGAACTTTCTGTTGTTTTTTTATATTTTGTTCTCACTTTCATTTTTAAATACAAAAGCAACTTTCCCTAAAGCCCACAAATTCTTTTTGGTATATGCAACACTTTTTCTTATCAATATCCTGTTTTTACCAATAAATGGTGTTTTGCAAAGTTGTAGGAATTCGTATTTCTTACAATTGACTTTGATACTATTGCTTGTCACTTATAGTGGTTTCTTGACATTAAAAAAACATCCCTTTTCACAATACTATTTTATTGCGATGTTTTGTTTGATGTGCGGCGGCTTCTTAAACAGCCTACCTTTGTTAAAAAGCGACTCCTATTTCTTTCTCGGCAAATATGGTCTCCACTTGGGTTCAATATTGGAAATTATCATTCTGGCTTTTGGTTTATCAAACCGTTTGAAAAAAATGCGCACTGAAAAGGAAAAGGCTACTTTGTTATCCATTGAAATGCAAAAACAGCTTTTGAAAACCAAAGAGGAGAATATACAAGCACAGACATTGAGAAATGAAGCTGAGGAAGCAAATAGATTGAAATCTGAGTTTTTAGCAACAATTTCCCATGAGCTTCGTACACCCATGCAATCTATTTTGGGGTGGTCGAAACTGGCTATGGCAAGAATGGAGAAATTAGACAAGAAAAAACTATATGAGTATTTTAGTGATATCGCACTAAGCGGAAACCGTTTGCTGAATTTGATCAATGATTTGCTGGATATTTCGAAAAAGGAAAATGGTGGTTTTGTGTATACTTATAAAGAAGGAAAATTAAGCAACTTTACAACACTTATCATTCAGGAACTGAATGTTTTAGCAGAGCAAAAAAATATAACTATCCATTTTAACCCACCAGAGAACGAAACATTAATTAAATTGGATCCCTTTCGAATATCACAGGTGATTAGAAATCTCCTGGCAAATGCCATAAAGTTTTCTGCACCTAATAAGCAAATTCAGATTGATATCAGTCAAGCCCAGGAAATCGTTAATTTTACGATTAAAGATAATGGTATCGGTGTCCCTGATGCTGATAAAAAAAGCATTTTTGAAAAATTTACCCAAAGCAACCCCAGCCATTCAACGAATGGCGGTACCGGACTCGGTTTGGCTATTGCCAAACAGATTATTGAAGACCATAGCGGAAAAATATGGATTGAGGATAATGTGAATAAAGGCTCAGTTTTTAAATTTTTTATCCCCAAAAAAGCTGTTCAATGAAAAATTTCAAAAGTAAGGGGCTACGAATCTAATCATTCAATAAACTGTTTCCGGGACCTTAATTCATCTCTTTCCGCAAAACTTTTGATGGACTGAATACCACCACTTTTCTTTCTGAAATCTCATAGGTAACCAGAGATTTAGGGTTTCTACCAATTCGTGGTTTCTTATGGATTACCTTGAATTCACCAAATCCTGTGATCATTACTCTGTTACCAGCAGCAAGCGTTTCTTTAATAAGCTTGATAATTGTTTCCACAAGCTTTTTCGCTATACTCCTATCAATTTTTGTTTTTTTCATTAAATCAAGAATGATGTCTTCTTTTATTATAGCCATATTAATTTTTTGATTGTTGAGTAATTTTGTGTTTTATCACCCTACTTAAGTGAAAAACATGCCAATTAATTAGCATAACTGTAACAGAATTGTATCGATTATTTGCTCTTCAATATGCTGAAAAGTTGGTAGTTTTTTCCCAGGTCAAGGGAGACTTGAGAAACGGATCCGCCCCGGGAAGGATGATTTTTTAGACTTAAAAATGGCTTATTTCCCTGAAGTCAGGACCCAGCTCGAGGATAAAGGTTGATTTTGATTATTTCGATCTTTAATCTTGAAACTATTGCCAGGTGAATTTATTAAGAGAGTCTTTTCATGCCGAATGTGTTCAAAGCACGCTGTCATTGTGGTAGTCGGGCAACCATTATTCGATCGGAAGTACTGGGAAAGGACACCCTGTTGACGGCTCGATGTGATAATATTGCTTGTCAGCGCATTTTCAGGACAACATTGCATGAACATGACGAACTGCAATCTTCCATTAAAGAATTACGGTCGGCAGTTCTAAGAGCATAAAGACGTGTTTTTGATGGTTTTTAAGAAGTGTAATTTAAAGTTTCAGATTCTTGGCTTTGGATCCGGAAGATTGAATCAGCTTTATCCAGTTTTATAAATTGCCAGAAACATAGGTAAAAACAAAACAGTGGCAGTTATTATCAATCATTTTGAACGAACTGATAAACTGCTCCTTTTGAATCGAATAATCGGCTGGGCATTTTGTGGGATTGATGGTATGCAGGAAAAATCTTGCAGCTTATTTCGCCTGTATTTGTACATGCTACATCTTAGTTAAACAACAAAGCATTATTTTTTTGAGATCAAGCGAAGAGGACTTGATCAAATCACTTGATTTAAAGTTAGTTTGAAATAATTTAATCCGCCGCTTAAAAGGTATTGGGAAACTTATATGACTGATGAATTGAGCCAAAATGTAGGTTGGTCTGCTTTACTAACAAACGGAAATCTGACCCGAATTAGTACTCTTTGTCTCGGGGTATGGTTACACGCGGCAAGCAGCATGTTAGTTGCTACTACATTACCGAGTGCGGTGAGCGAATTTGGTGGTGCCCACCTCGTCAGCTGGGCTTTTACATTGTATCTATTGGGATCGATTCTTGCGGGGTCATCTACTGGATT
>JABHWU010000026.1 GCA_018657625.1 Deltaproteobacteria bacterium
GATAAGATTAGTATTTTATCTTATCTATTGTCAATCTTTTTTTTCAACTGCTGCTCTGTCTTGCGACACTCTTTTTGACTCTTTTGGCTGAGCTGATCAACGAAACTAATCTAACTCGCTTTACTCTGTCAATCGGTTTTTAATCTTTCTTTTTATATTCTGCTTCAGAAAAAAAACACAACACCATCTAAAAATATTAACTCATTAAAAAATTCAATCAAGAACAAATGAGAAAATGTGTAGGTATTTTGATAGAATCTTACTGAGAAGATTTACAAGGTCAGATTACTCTGATTTTGCTGGTGGCGAGACCAGGAATCGAACCAGGGACACGGGGATTTTCAGTCCCCTGCTCTACCGACTGAGCTATCTCGCCAAGCAAAGATAGATAAAACCAAATATTCGTTTTTTAGTCAAGAACAAGATCATTTTTTTTGATAATTGCCTGAATTATCGAGCCATTATTCTGCCCAGCGATTTTCCTGAAGTAATTCATAGGTCATTTGATCAGCGGCCAATAGTTTCTTTTCCAACCGATTATAATCAATAGTACTATCTTTTTTCCATGTTCCACTTTCCAAACGATTTGAGAGCGAATGCCGTAAATACCCTTGATCCGAGATGATCCCCATCACAGAACCTTCTCTAATAATTGCCACGGGATCAGATGTCGGCTGTAAAAAAGAAGTAGCTATGGTACTGTAATGCCCCTTTAATTGTAATATATCAATAATCGTGGGGAAGATGCTCAATTGCGAAGCTGTATTTATAATTTTCGCAGCTTTCAAAATTTTTGGGGCATAGATAATCAAAGGAATATGAAATCTTTCTTTGAATCCTCCACTTTGATAATGGGCCAAAGCATGATCGGCGGTAATTATAAAAATAGTATCATCAAACCAAGATTGCTGTCTTGCTCCATTGATTAATTCTCCAATACTCCAATCGGTATAACTCAATGTATTTAAAAAACCGCTTTCTTCATTAAGACTATGTGGATATTTTTCCAAATGTTTCGGAACCGTAGGGTACGGCGTATGAGTGGTACTGGTAACAATATAGTTCAAAAACGGTTTAGAGCTGGCTTTCATTTTTTCCAAGGCAAACATTAAGGCTTCATAGTCCCAACCATATTTTGCCCCCTTTGGATTCTGATAATCCAGTAATATTGGCATATCCTCCATGCCATAGAACTCATCGAATCCGGTGGAGCCTGCGATGGCATCAACTCTAAAGGAACGTCGTTTCAGGCTTTGAACAAAAATAGTTGAATAGCCATTATTTTTTGCCAAATGCCCCAATTTAGAATAATTGGCAAGCAGTCCAATTCCAATGGTAGGTAAACCGATGATCGACGGGATACCGGTTAAAGTTGCCTGAATCCCTTCAACACTTCTTTGACCAGCCGCGAAAAAATTACTAAAAACCATACTTTCTTTAGAAAGCTGGTCTAAAACCGGTGTAACACCATAAGTTTTACCTGAAATCGCATCTATATATTTAAAACTTAGACTTTCTACTAAAATAAAAACCAGATTGTATTGCTTATCAATTGATTTCTCATTTTTTTTCTGAACAGGAAACTTTACATCTTTATCCAATTTTTTATCGTAATATATTTCATAAGCCTCATCAAAATTTTTAAAATGATGATGATTTACATCCTTGGATTTCAGCATAGAATGGGACATACTAAAGATACCATTTAATACTAAATTACCATATTTAGTATCTCCGGATGCAAAGGCATCAATGATTGTGATCGGTTTATAACCAATGCCACCTCTTCCAACAACAAGTAATCCCAAAAATAAAACCATAAATTGCAATATTCGCCATCTCATCCGGTTACTTACATATACGTTCAATCCCGTTATTTTCTTCCAGACAAAAAAATACACTACTAGCAGTATGATAAAACTAATAAGATACGGTAAAAAAACCAAATACGACATTGAGGCTACTGTCACGGCATCATCCGGATTCATTAAAAATAGTTCATAGGATATGTGTCTTTTTACAAAATCGAAATAAATCACATCACCGGTTAAAAAAAGACTTATGATGACTGCTGCCGGGAAAATTAACCAGGCGATTATTTTATGCCAATACCATTTCGTTACAAATCGAAAGGGTAAATTAAGTAGTAAGATGGGTATAAAAAATAAAACCGTGGTGGAGGCTAGGTCAAATCTAAGACCGGTGATAAAAGCCAAAAGTATTTTAGAAATTCCGATTTCTTTAAAAAAGGGATAATAAAGTATTGCTATTGAAGCCCTGGCAATTGAGAAAAGAACCAATATAGAAGAATAAAGCAATAGCGATTTGTAAATTTGTAAGACGGGTTTATTTTTCATTATTTAACCAGAATAAGTTTTCCTGAAGCAACCATTTTGTAACATTAAGCCATGATTGACCTAATTCTTTATAGTCCTGTTTTAATTTATCATCTCCACCGAAACCAAAATAGTGATCTCTTTTATTGGCTTCATTATAGTAACGACCCGCTTGACTCATAACTCCCCAATAATTCCCAGGTCTATTGGTAAATGCGATACCTGGCTGGTTATTATCTATCATTGAGACGCCAACCCAAGGCGCTATATAGGGTCCACTAATAAGATCCAGGACTGTGGGAGGCAGATCAATTTGACTAAAAAACCGCTCTTCAACATAAGGGTGCTTAACCTGACCTCCCAAAATCAATAAAGGAATTTGGGTTCGGGTTCTAATAAAATCTTCATAATCCTTATACGCCGCTTGCGGCTGTTGATAATTCGCCGTATCAGCAAATATAAATATCAGTGTATTTTTATACCAGGGTTTATCTTGAATCTGATTTAAAAACTCATTCAGCATCCCATCGGTATAATACATCGCTTCATAGTATTTATGGGTATCGTCCTGACCCTGGTGAAGTTTATATTTCTGAGGTACCTCAAATGGGTGATGATTCGTAATCGTTAGTGCAGAAGAGAAAAAGGGTTCCTGTTCTTTATCCAGGACTTCTATCCATTTTTGATACATGGCTTTATCGGAAAAACCCCATCCCAATACTTCCGTGTCAGATTTAAATGAAAATTGATCAACAATCTTATCAATGCCGATTTTCGGTAAAAAAGAAATCTGGTTATCAAAAGCAGCATCTGATCCAAATACCCAGGAAGTCTCATAGCCCATTTTTTTTAAGTGCTCCGGCAGGCAATAAAAATCATTATCCGGATATTTTTTCATGATAGCACTGCCATAGTTCGGCATTATCGAACAATAAGCGGCAACCTGCCCATGTCTGGTTTGAAAACCATTGGCATAAAAGTTTTTAAAAAAAACCCCTTTTTTACTCCAGGCATCAAAATGGGGGGTAATTTTAATTGGACTTCCATAAGCCCCCACCTCAACGGCTCTAAATGACTCTAAAAAAAGAAAAAGAACATTTGGTCTGCTATTTCCACAAAGACTCGATTTCAGACTAATATTATCATTATTATTATTCTGACACGATAAATTATGGACACTTCGTATCAAAGGATAATTTTCATATTTGGAATCTGTTGTTTTTTTACCGACTAATATTTTTGTTATTTCTATTATTGCATGGCCCGGTCTGGTAATTTTTACTTCTTTTTCAATATTTCTTGACCAATAAAAATAAATACCCGCTGAAGAAGTGAGCGGATCATTCAAATTTTTGGAGACATAGGAATTTGGATAAACTGCAAAAAGTCCTATGAAAATAATCAGAAGCACCATTGTAACAAATAAATTAATCACGGATTCCAAAAAAGAGAATTTTTTATAACGGGGAATTTTTAACAAAAAGAAGATATAGGCAACAACCGGTACCACAATAATCAGCCACAGATTTAAACTGAAAAATACCGCTTGAATAGTTGAACTAAAACTTTCTACTTCACTTAAGTATTCAATTGTTGAAAACGGTAAATGGGTCCCAAATTGGAAAACATAATTAAGGTCAATAAAAAGGAAGAACAAATAGAGCGTTAGAAAAATACCATGTATTAGTTTTTTTGCTTTGTTAAAAAAAATTAAGGATATTAAAAAAGCTACCAATGCTACTTCAGCAGCAATCATCAAATCATAACTTAGCCCCAGGATGACATTATGAAATTCCCGATAAGTTTTTTCCGGTAAATTTAGAAAAATTAAAGTGTGTGATATAATACCACCCAGGGCACTAAACAAAAAAGTAACAATTGTAACAGGTTCCGGATGAAAACAATTTAAGAAGGTTACTTTTCTCGCTGTATTCCGATTTTTAATTAACATTTATTCCGATAAAATTTTTATTAATGAATTCATTAATACTATTTTACAACCACGGTAAATAACATGTTGGACAGAAAATAATTTAAAAACTATCTTGTTGGCTGAAAGTCTTTAAAGTCAGCAAATCATAAGAATTGGATTTAATCAACCACTTCAATTGTAAATTATCGAATTGGGTTTTAACTAAACATCCAAAACTTGATTTATTTAGGAAAATAAAAGATGAAATTTCGCCCTTGTATCGACTTACACCAGGGAAAAGTGAAGCAAATTGTGGGATCAACACTCTCCAACAATTCTTCAAAAAATCTAATTACAAATTTTATAAGTGAACAGTCCGCCGCCTGGTATGCCAAATTGTATCGGAAGGATCATTTAAGTGGTGGACATATGATTCAATTAGGAAACGGTAATGAAACATCGGCTAAACAGGCGCTATCAGCCTGGCCCAATGGGCTTCAAATTGGCGGTGGCATTAATAGTGAAAATGCCCAAAAATGGTTAGAGGCTGGAGCCAGCAAGGTTATCATTACCTCCCATATTTTTAATAACGGGGAAATTCATTTTGATCGACTTAAGTATTTATCTGATTTAATAGGTAAAGAACAGTTAGTTCTTGATTTAAGTTGCCGAAAACTCAATAACCAATACTTTATTGTAACGGACCGTTGGCAAAAGTTTACCAAGGTCACCGTTGATCATCAAAGTCTCGACTTTTTTGCTCGATACTGTTCGGAATTTCTCATACATGCCGTTGATGTAGAGGGCAAAAACAACGGAATTGAACAGGATTTAATCAGCGAACTCGGTCGTTGGCAAAAGATACCCATCACCTATGCCGGTGGCATTAGCACATGGGAAGATATTAAAAGTATAAAAACAATCGGTGAAAAAAGAATTGATTTCACCATTGGTAGCGCGCTCGATATTTTTGGGGGCAAAGGGTTTACCTATCATGATTTAGCCAAGGAAAATGCAAATGGTTTTCAAAAAATATAAAACTCTTATAAAAATAAATAATGTTTACAGTATCGCTTATTGAACCACAAATTCCACCAAATACAGGTAATATCGGAAGGCTATGTGGTGCAACAAATACACGATTGGAAATTGTGGGTAAAATCGGCTTTAAAATGACAGATCGATATTTAAAAAGGGCTGGCCTGGATTACTGGGAACATATCAATTGGGAATATTTTGAAGATCTCGAAGCATATATGCAAAATCTTGATCCGATAAAAATCCATCTATTAACAACAAAATCAAAAGTTCATTACACAGACCACACCTTCTATCCTGGAGACTTTCTTTTGTTTGGAAGTGAAACCAAAGGTATTGATGCCTCTTATTTGAAAAAATATTACGATAGATGTTGCACGATTCCCATGCACAATAAGAATATTCGAAGTCTAAATTTAAGCAATTCTGTCAGTATAGTCCTGTATGAAGCTCTAAGACAAACTAATCAATTATAAAACAAACATGTTGCTAGAAATTCATCCTTATAACCCACAACTCCGATTAATTAATCAGGTCATCGACATCCTGAATAACGATGGTGTCATCATATTCAGTACTGATACCACCTATGGATTTGGTTGCAATATCCATAGTAAAAAAGCCATGAAGCGCATCTATCAGATTAAGGATATCGATAAGAAAAAACCATTAACCTTTATTTGCAACAATGCCAAACAGTTCCAGGAATATACCAGAGGGATCAATAACCGTGTTTTCAGGAAAATTCGATCAATCGTACCTGGCCCCTATACTTTTATTTTTGAAGCGTCAAAAGCGGTACCCAAATTGCTATTATCGCCTCGATCAACCATCGGTGTTCGGATGCCAAATTCACCCACGATACACATGATTGTGGAAAGCCTGGATGAAGCGATATTGGCCAGTAGTGTTCCCGTAGAAGCTGGGCAGGATATTCATGATGCCTACGAGATTCATGAACGGTATGAAAAGTTGGTTGATTGCGTTATTGACAGTGGCGAGTTATATATATCGCGGTCATCAATTATTGACTTCTCAATAGACCCACCGGAAATAATCAGAGAAGGGGATGCAGATTTAAGCTGGATTGAATAAAAAAAGGGAAATATGATCACCCCATTTCCCTTTTCTAAAACCTAAAATACTAACATTTTTTAACTTTCTGCGAGTAGTTCATTAATCGAAGCAGCTGCTCTTCGACCCTCACCCATCGCCAAAATCACAGTGGCCGCTCCCAAGACAATATCGCCACCTGCATAAACACGATCCATTGAAGTCTTTTGACCTTCATTAACAACGATATTACCCCATCTGTTGACTTCCATTTCACTTGTTGTTTGTGGAATCAATGGGTTACTACCATTTCCGATTGAAACAAGCACTGTATCAACTTCAATTTCAAATTCACTACCTTCAATGACTACTGGTCGTCGTCGTCCTGAATCATCAGGTTCACCCAGTTCATATCGCAGACATTCCATGGCTTTAACTTTACCTTTGTCATCTCCGATAATTTTACTGGCATTTTGTAAAAAGTGAAAAATAATACCTTCTTCTTTAGCATGCTCAACTTCTTCAACCCTGGCCGGCATTTCAACCTCTGTTCTTCGATAAACGACATAAACTTGTTCCGCACCAAGACGTTTGGCCATACGAGCGGCATCCATCGCTACATTACCACCACCGAGTACAACTACTTTTTTCGACTTATATATAGGTGTATCCGCAGCGCCTCTTTCAAAGGCACGCATCAAGTTGGCCCGGGTTAAATATTCATTGGCAGAAAAAACACCTACTAAATTTTCACCTTCAATTCCCATAAACATGGGTAATCCTGCTCCGGACCCAACAAATACAGCGTCAAAGCCATCCTTTTTCATTAAATCGACTAACTTTCTGGTTCTACCGACAACAAAGTTGGTTTCAAGCTTTACACCCATTTTATCCAGTGTATCAATATCGGCATCTACTAAAGTATTTGGAAGACGAAACTCAGGAATACCATATCGAACAACACCACCCGGTTTATGAAAAGCCTCAAAAATCGTAACATCGTGCCCTTCCCGTCTAACATCTGTAGCGACAACCAGGCCAGCAGGTCCACTACCAACAATAGCAACTTTTTTGCCTGTGGCAGGTTTCACTGCCGGAATTTGAACACTGCCCTGTTCACGTTCCCAATCTGATACAAACCGCTCTAACCTTCCAATTGAAACAGCTTTATTGACGTCTTTTAAAGATTTTCCAACGGTACAGGGTAATTGACATTGGACTTCCTGAGGACAAACCCGACCACATATCGCCGGTAAAATACTTTGCTCTTTAATAACGTTAATAGATTCCTGAAACTCCCCATCGGCAATATGTTTGATAAATCGGGGAATATCTATCCCAACCGGACAACC
>JABHWU010000080.1 GCA_018657625.1 Deltaproteobacteria bacterium
CTATCCATTTATTCCAGGATTGTTTTAGGGCAATCCAAAAGGATCGATCAAAGTTAGTTAATCTGGGTTTTGTATTCTTCGTTTGATAGATTGCGAGTTGTTGCCGGAGAGCTAAATTTTCTATGATCAACTCGCTTTTCGATTTGCGGACTATTTGAATGAATTTGATTAGAACAAAGAAAAATCCGACTAAAACTCAATAAACAAGCATAGACTTTTTGAATAAAAAGCTCATTAACTATCTTTTTTTGATGTAGAAATCAAGTTGATTGGGCAATTTGTAATCTTTTGATATTATGAAATGATGTGATTTTGAGGACCTACAAGTTAAAAGTGAAGCTTACTCTCTACTGGTTTTTTATTTAGTAAGATCACAGCTAGCATAACCAACGCCAAACGTTCCAGTGCCCCCGAAATCATTACCAGAAAAATAAAGCATTAACAGGGATCCATCAATGTAAGGATTTGGAGAATGTATCCCATTATTAATCCAGGGGAAATCACCTTTTGTGAAAGTATAGGTAGAATCTTGCATCCAGTTGTTTTCTCCATCCGGTGAAGAAACATGGTGGATATGAATCATCTCCCATGAGGGATTGTCGTTAACAACAGAAACGTATAGATGGATTTTCCCCTCTATTTCGACGGCGCCAGGAGTGGTATATCCGTACCAGTCATCCCCCCGTGGATAAATAGACTGATCAGGTTCTAGCACACTTACAGGTGACGTCCATGTCTGCCCATCCCAGTCTCCACTTATGTCTAACACTGTTTTCGTCAAACCGATTACCTGAAGAGTTGTACTTACACCAAGATTGGCACCAACAGCTGTGAAATAGAGATATAGCTGGTTATTATGAATGACAGGAGCTGGTTCACCTACAATACTTTCATTGAAGTCCAAAAAGACCCCTGTTGGTGATAGAATCGGATTATTTCCGTCACGAGTCCATGTTATTCCTTCGTCAGTGGATGTCGCATGACCTACGCGGTAACGAAGAGAAGCGGCAAATCCCTCATCATATCCGGTATAAAAAAGATGCAGCTTACCTTGAAACTCAATGACTGCCGGAGTTTCTGTTCCGCTGCTATCCCAATCCGAAGGGGTAGATGAACGTTTAAATACAGGTGTATTGGGATTTGGAGTCCAAGAGATTCCATCATTTGATTCCAGGCGATAGAGGCGAATGTCAGGATCTGGAGGATCAGCAGCACTGGGAAAATCGTCTGACGCTGAAACAAACATAACCATTTTAGTTCCAATTTTTAAAACATGTGGATCAGCCCAGCGTGGCGTCCAATGATCAACTGATGAATCTTCATCAATATCAAAAACTCCATCCCATTGAACATCTTGGGATTCTAAAACGGGATTACCTGCGTAGTTAGCAAAGCAACCCGGGGTCGGGTCATTGATAGTTGGGGTTTGGGGCGCTGTTATCGGTGAAATGGTAGCTTCGTCCTCATCACCACAACTAAAGAGAAAAAAAGCTAAAAGTAAAATCAGAGGTACCTTACAGAAACTATTCATGACTATTCCTTGGATATTGTACAAAAGAATTAGCGCATTAATTATGTAACATTTAAAAGAAGATAAACAACAGTCGTCATAACAAGCGTTTTTTTGGAAGCAATTCTAAATCACAAAATACTTCGACCTAAAATCGATAGTTATAATGATTTACAATAATCAAATATTTTATGCCATAGCACACATAAAGCCTGTTGAAAAAATATTCGGAAAGTACTGATTATTACTTGATTGGAAGCAGAAAACCCAGGTAGAAGTATTTGAAACCTTGCAAAATTTCATAAAACTCACACCGGAGTTTCCACGCATCACAAGAGTATAAAGAGGATCTCATCATAAAGCAACTGAAAAAGAATCATCAGAACTAGCGAATCATCCGCAAGAAAGAAAAGAAGTGACTCGTGTCGTTCCTCAAAATCCCATCCAGACATAAAAATGCAATTTCCAACTATATAGCATGAGGGAATTGAGTAACTTTTTCTTCAATACTGAGATTCAAATAAGTTTTGACTACTAAAATTGGAGTGCAAAATGTAGTTTAAGACGCAGTGTCCCTGTTAAGCATCAATAGGGCCACTTAAAAAACCAGTTTAATTCGCAACATTTTTACTTTCAGACAGAAAAAAAGGAGACAGTTGGATTGTCAATTAAACAAATCGGAATCAAAAATGAAAGGAAGAAGGATTTTCATCATAAATCAAAGATAGAATACTTGATTTTGAACACACCTCTGTTGATGAAGTTCTAATTTCCGATTCTCAATTTACTGGACTCAAGTAGCTTTCATTATTCTATAAGCAGTAATTTTTGTTTCCCTAAATCTTTTAATTTCTAAATAAGCTGGAATATTTTTTGCCTCACTAACCAGCTTTTCTGAAATTCTAATTGCCGTTTCCATTTTTAACTCCCTTTGTAAAATTAGTTATGATCTATCTGTTTTGATTCTAACTTAAAGCATTGCAAAATGCTATAGTACGAATTCATTGTGTATATTTTGTTATTTATAGTATTGGTTTTCCTCACAACCTTACATTAAATGCCGTATTGGCACCTTAAAAAAAATTTCGATCATTTAAGTTCAAATATTTTACTGATCCCCCCGGTGACCATTTTCATAATCAGAAATTTCATAAGGATTTCACTCTTCAGTAATTTAAATGGCCTCACTATCGCTTAACAGGGGTAACCTGTCGCAAAAATGATATGAGTGCCAGTGAAGCGTTAACTCTTTTATCCACTATTTTATAAACTATCTTAACTATTTCAATGGTTTTTAGGGGATCAGCAGCATGATTCCGGCAATAAAAATGCTTACCAAAACAACTATCCTGAAGGGTTTCTCGGGTATCCGCTTAAGGACCCAAACGCCTGCAGCAAGGCCTGCAAGTAGTGCCGGAATGCTGAGAAGATCGGTCTTCAGGACATTGCAATCGATAGTTTCCCATACGAATATATGAAACGGCAATTTAACTATATTTACTACCCAGAATAACCAGACAATCGACGATACATATTCGAGCTTTTCGAGCCTTAATGCAAGAAAATAAACTGCTATAATGGGTCCTGCGGCGTTACCGATCATTGATGCGAATCCGCTCAGAATTCCAATAACTGCTATCATCCATATTTTCAATTTGGGTTTTCTCTGCTGATTGAATTCGTTCCAAATAACAAAGCCTGCGCATGTAAAGGTCGTTCCTGCCATGACAATCTTGAACAATCTATTCGAAACTGAACCACCAACCAGAACACCCAGAAATACTCCCGCAAGAATCCACGGAAGAATTTGAAACGCTGCATTTTTATTAAATGTCATACGGTATATGAAGGCTGCTACAAAATCACCTGCGATCATCAGCGGTAAAATGAGGCCGGCAGCATCTTTACCATCCATTATAAGCGACAGGAAGGGAACGACCATGAGCATAACTCCAAATATTCCTGTCCGGGCGATACCTGTAAGCAATGCGCCTGCAAAAAAAAATATAAATTGCAATATGGAAAGTTCTGTCCAGTTGAGGATAGTCATTACCTGCAGCTCCTATTAGGAGGTATAATGTTCGACTCTGATAATCCCAGCATAGGGATTAATCCGATAAAGCATATATCTATAATGAAATATTTTCAATTGATTGCAAGTATTTTTAATGGGAAATGACTATTCTGATGTGGATCCTTTATTATTCCCATTTATGACATGTGGGTCTTTAAAATGCATCATTAAGTCATATCAGTTATTTATAATTCGATTCCTTGGCTTGATTTTCGTATCCAAAAACGATATTTCATATGTTTTTTGTCCAAAATGTTATTTAAATCGCATATGATTATCTATCGAATTTTGATCCGATTGTTCATTTTCCTGATCAAATTAATTCAGGTTATCCAAAAGTCGAAGAGTGAATTAATCATAGAAAACCTTACTCTCCGTTAACAACTCGCAACTTACCAAACGAGAAAAGCAAAGCCAACAATTACGGATTTGGATTGTTCCTTCTGGATTGTTTTAAAACAGTCTTGGAGCCAATGGACAATTCATTTAATCATTGTCAAACCAGAGACCGTAAGAGTAAAGGAATTTCTTGAGCGTAAAACCGGTGTCAAGCCAAAAATCACGTCCTACAGTTGATATTAAACCTTCCACGAAGGCCAAAGTCAAAGGTAAGGGTTTGCAATGGATTTAACTTTTTTACCCCACTGGAAATTTAATTCAATCAAGCAGTAAGACATTTATGGTTCAGGCTTGTTTGAATCTGCTTGGTGTTGTGGGCTTGAGGAGACCTCCTGTTAACCGATTAGGTTTTGTCGTCAGGTACTACAGTTATGACTACATTACCCTTTTTGTGTCCTTTTTCGATATAGCGATGAGCCTCGGCAATTTGTTCCAACGGATAGCGTTTATCTATGACTGCTTTTATCTTTCCCGATTCAAATAGCTCCCTCAGAAAAATTAAATCTTCATCCTTAGTGGACGCTATCCCGCCTATTACTTTCCGTCTGCTTATAAGGCCTGTCCATAGTCCTCTCAAAATTGATAACAGTGTCAAATGTACAGCTCTAAGGTAGTAACCTTCTTTCTGTAGCGATCTTAAACAATCTGAAAATGGACTTTTGCCAACAGTGTCATAAATAATATCATAAGTCTTATTGTTTTCGGAAAAGTCTTCTTTTATGTAATCAATTACTTTATCGGCACCTAGGGATTTCACCAAATCAAAATTTGAGATACTGCAATCCCCTGTAACTTCTGCCCCAAAGTACTTGGCAAGCTGTACCGCAGCGGTGCCCAAACTTCCGGATGCTCCATAGATAAGGACTTTTTGTCCACTCTGAATATTTCCTTTGTTAAGAAAACTAAGTGAAGTATTAGCTCCAAAATAAAGTGTAGCAGCTTCTTCATGAGTCATACTCGCTGGTCGTGTTGCCAGTAATCCTGTTTCAGTTACACAAGTATATTCAGCATGACTGCCCATACCAAACTCGGTTGAGCCAAATACCTGGTCACCTTTTTTGAATTTTTTAACATCTTTTCCTACGGATTCAACTTCACCAGATAGAGCCATTCCTAGTATTTTTCTTGGTTTTCTCAATCCCAAAGCTATCCGAAAAGGAAGCCAGAACAAGGGCGGCACATCAAAACTTCGAATTCTCACGTCCCCTGTGGATACCGTTGTGGTAAATATTTTGATAAGTACTTCATTTTTTTTAGGAACAGGTTTTTCTACTTTCCTTTGCCAATTAATATGTCTTTTGCTCGTTCGCCATGTGGTTCAATCAAGATAATCACTTGAGCAACTAACAATGGAAAGCAAGTAATCAATCCGAAAATAATTAAAACCCAAGTAAATATTGTAGGTTGATATGTCATTTACTCCTCCTCAGTTTCACGGATTTATCAACTGATTACGTTTCGTAAAAATGATCTACCGCAAGAATACTCATTCCGATTGATGCAATGATCCAGAATAAACTGAAAACATAGCCAATAATTTGAGAATTATTACTTCCCACTTTCTTTCCAGCAGTTTTGAGAATTAATCTTGAAAGGATGATGTATCCTGAAAAATAAACAAATACACCACTGCCAATCAGTGCCAATATAGGCCAGTATTTTACATTAAAAATCATCATAATTGCGGAAACGGGCAAAATCCAGGTTAAAGCCATATCGTTTGTACCCAGTACTTTTGCGTCGATGATATAAAACGATTCATCCATTTCTTCTTTTGGTTCCAGCATTCCTAATTTTACTGCAAAGTCTGGAGCTATTAAAGATAAAGATTGCCCAATCCAGCATATCATTCCTACAACAATGGTAAATATTCCAATTGTGGTTGCCATGTTGAATACCTCATTGATTTAATTACTGTGGATAATTTAATTAATGTCCATTCACAATTATCGGTAACATACTCCAAATAAAAAACAAGTTCAAGGCAATCAGATGCAATCATAAAGATTATAAATTGGCGAATATTTTGTTTCTATTAGGCAGTAAAACTATTGGAATACTCGCCAACGACATGTCACAAGTTAATTTCATGTCATGATGCAAAATTGAGGATTAACAGGTGATTCTTAATAAGTGATTTTTGGAATCCATACACTTTCAGGAGTTGTCCGGGTGAGGAAATTTTCTTTTTTAGCGTTACTGGATAAAAATCCAATCGGTCTTTTCCTTTTCCAATACCACCGCTGACATAGAGGGAAATTTTATTTCCGGCTGTTGTTTCAAAAACATCCAGTGGAAAGCCAGCTTCAATAAAACCTTTTAGATCAATTTTTACTTGGAACCATCCTTTCGTACCTTTAGAAAATTCGATCTTGTTGTAAAAATCCATTTTAAGATAAATCTTACGGTTAATCCCGTCGTAATAAGCCTTGAATGATTTGAAGTCAGCAATAGGGTCATCCTTAGAATCTCCTTTTTTGTCCAGGAACTCTTTTTCAATATGATTCCAATCTGTTATGTTTCCATCAATCATGATTGTAGGTTCACCTGGATGATTCACATCAAGAGGATTATAACCTGATTGTATCTCAAACATATCGCTGAAGCCGTCTTTATCACTGTCCTTTTGGTTGATATCTGTTCCGTATAACTTTTCTTCCAAATCATTTAAGCCGTCAGAGTCTTTGTCTTTGCTAATATCTTCTGGCTTGAATTTACCATTTCCTTTGAATACCCACCCACTCAATAAAAGTTTGTTATCGTCAATATAAATTCCCTTAATCCAATTCCTGAAATTCTTTCTTGCATTGTCTTTCAATTTATAGTCAATTCTTAAAAGTACTTTCTTCTCTTGCTCATTGAATAGAGCTAATGGAAGGTAGGCTGCTCCTTCTTCCAACCATTCTTTATCGTAAAGATAGCCCCAATTGTGAGCCAATTCATGCGCATCCAGTTGATCAAGACGTTTTAAATTAGGCCATCGGGACTCTACACTCTTAGGCCATTTCAAACTTAATGAAAGGCGGACATCATCACCGAATAAAGGCTTGATATTGAGGAGGCATCGTTTTCCTGGCATAATCTCAGAGATGAGAATTCTTCTTCGAACTTTGAAGCAATCGTCGAAGTATTTAAAATATTTGTTAGGATCAATGGTTTGGGTTTGATCGTAATTATCTTCAAATTGAATGATTTGAATATTGTAATTTTTAAGAATTAATTTGGGATTCTGAACAGTCTCTGCTTCCAAGCCTTTGCCAACGATAAAAAACAGGATAAAAACTAGTAATTTAAATATCTTAGCCATATTGCTTCCAAGCCTCTTCGTAAGGTGTGAAATGCTGTCTATGTTACATTTTTTTTTTTTTGATATGCTAATTTAATTGGTCAAAAAAGTAAAATTATCATGACCCCCCACAGACGCTCTAATATCATAAACAAACGAAACTGGTCCAAAAGATTATATATAGGATAAAACCTCACTAATTCTAAACATCAAGTCTTTCACTTGATTCTACAATCTTCTGGGCTTTTATCCAAAAAGATGGTAGGAGTGAATCAATTTGAGGTTTACATAGTTTCTCCTAATTTATAGTTTGCAGTATAATGACGCAAAAACACTATTTCATTAATATTGTTTGAAACAAACAAATAACTTGGAAGCATATAAACTCAAGTTGATATTATGAAAGATACAAAATGGAACATGATTCCCAAAAAAGAAAAAGCAATGATGCTAGCAAAGCGCCAATTAGTAGAGTTTGTGTATGATGCTGTGAATTTAGAGGGAATAAATTTTACTTTGCCAGAAATCCAAACATTATTAGATGGGGTCACAGTTGGCGGACATAAAGTTAGTGATCAACAAGTAGCTATTAATCAAGCCAATACATGGCGGATGTTATTTAAATTGATTGAGAATGATCAGTTTGAGATCACTGTAGAGATGGTCAACGCTCTTCATCAAATAGCTGCTAAGGAAGAGGCTTTAGAGTGGGGAAGCTTTCGATCTGGCGGAGTTATTATTGCAGGAACCGACTATGTGCCTCCTCAGGCAGATTCTTTACATGATTTATTTGAAAAAATGGTCATTGAATCATCCAAAATAACTGATATTTATGATTGTTCTATCCACCTGTTTCTAACCATGGCGAGAAGTCAATTTTTTTATGATGTCAATAAGCGAATGGGCCGCTTTATTATGAATGGGCTTTTATTAAATCATGGATTTCCAGCTATTAATCTTCCTGCAAAGAGACAATTAGAATTTAATCAGTTGATGTTAGCTTTTTATGAAACTGGTGATCAGAAGCAAATGAATATTTTTCTACGATCTTGTTTAGATGAAAAAATAATTATGATTATGAAAGAATGATAGTTAGCCTAATTTAAAGAATATTTATCGAATCGGATCCTTTTTTATACTGTATCTGGAGAAAAATAAAGTTGCATATAAATCAGAAGGTAATCATAAAATCTCCGACAATGCAATGCTGCCTTTGGTGCTTTGAGTAGCAGAGAGCGAGCAAAAACACTGAATGTTTTGAACAGGAAGAAATCGCAATTTCGCAACTACGTCCCTGAATGATTTAAAATCATTTTTTTTGTAAAAAAAGAAAAAATGAATTGACTCTCCCTCAGGGGGAGACTCTATCCTGAAAATCAACTCAAAGATTTAGTGCTTTAAGTTGACTTTTTTAAAAGGAGTTAGAATGTTTAGCATCGGAGAATTCTCCCGAATTACGACCTTAAGTATTAAAGCATTGCGGCTTTATCATGAAAAAGGACTTTTAGAACCAGATTTTATCGATATGAAAACTAATTATCGATATTACAACAGTGATGCCATTGAAAAAGCGAGGGTGATTACTATGCTGAAACAATTGCAGTTCAGTCTGGATGATACTAGAGACATCCTGGCTGGCTATCATGATGACGGTGATATTTTGGATTTTTTGGAGGATCAAAAATCTAAAATTGAGGAGAAATATCTCAAATTGAAAAACATCTCTGACTCATTAAATACTTTGATAACGGTAGAGAGGGAGGTAAAAATGAACTTTGCAGCTTCACAATTTGCGGTAGAAGAAAAAAATGTTGATGATATTTTAGTGGCCAGTATTCGCTATAAAGGAAAATATGATGAATGTGGCAGCCGATTTTCTGATATTGGGAAAAAATTTGGAAGATTTATTTGTGGTAAAGCCATCAACATTTATTATGATGTTGAATATAAAGAAAGTGATGCGGATATTGAATCCTGCCTTCCCATTCGAAAGGGGTTCGATAAAGACGGTATTGTGGTGAGAAAGTTAGCGGGAGGCAAATTTGTTTCACTCATTCATAAAGGTAGTTATAGTGAATTGAGTGCATCATATTCCAAAATTATGGATACTATTAAAGAGAAAGGTTATCAAATTACCGGTCCGATTAGAGAACAATATATCAAGGGTCCTGGTATGATTTTTAAAGGAAATCCCAAAAATTATCTGACTGAGATACAGATTCCTGTTTCATAAATTTTAGAAGCCCTATTCAATCTTTTGCAAGGAATTTTTCAAATGATTCTATAGCGAATTGGAATTGATACAGTACATTAGCTTAGATAAGATTCTACTTCTGTGGACAGTATCCTTTTATCAGAATCTGGTAAAAAGGTCCCTGAAATGCCATTTAAAATAACTTGAATGAGGTCCTTTTCGCTTAGCTTATGAAGTTCTGCCATCTTAAGGTATTCCTGATTCAGACTGGTTTTAAACAAACCAGGGTCATCAGAATTTAATGATATGGTATAAGCTTTTTGATAATATTTTCCAAAAGGATGATCTTCCAATGAGTCAATGACGCCTGTAGCCAGGTTGCTACCAGGACAAAGATCTATGGTTATATTTTTTTCTCTAATTAAGGCTTCAAGCCTACTGCCTTTAGTGATGCCTAATCCATGGCCGATTCGGCTGACCTTTAGTTTTTGAATGGCATCGATCATTGATTTTTCGCCATCTGTCTCACCGGCATGTGCAATCAGATTTAATCCATAGGAGTGGGCTTTTTCGAATTCTTTTTGAAATAAATGCGCGGGGTAATTCAACTCATCGCCACCTAAACCAACGCCGATTACCCGGCCGGTATGGTCACCGGCCGCCATTTCAAATACTTCAGCTACGATTTCAGCGCCAAAATTTCTAGGCCCGTCAAAAATTAAGCTCATTTTTATGGGATGGTCGGCTTCAACTTCTCTGGCTGCACTATCGATAGCATTTAAAATTTCTCTGTAGGGTAATCCACGTTTCACAAAGAAAAAGGGGGTAAACATCATCTCACAATATCGAATTTTTTGACTCACCAAATGATGCATAGCAAACTTGGTCAAATGATAGATATCTTCTGGTTCCTGAAACGAGAAAATGATATCCCGGTAGGTATCCATAAAATCAAAAAATGATTGAAAAACAAAACGCTTTTCAAGGTTTTCTAAGGTTATGTGGGAATCTTCCTGATGCTTTTGGATCAGGCTTAGCCAGAATTCAGGTGTGACACAACCTTCCAGGTGTAGATGCAATTCTACTTTGGGTAATTGGTGGATGAATTTGGATATTTGTGAAAGTGCTAAATTCATTTTTATAAGATGTCTTAATTAGTGTCTGGACGAGAATGCCAATATTTGCTGTTAATCCGGTAATTTGGGGATCGCCGCGAAGTCTCACGATCCTCGTAACAATCTGGTATCTGAAAGTATAAGCCTTTACTAGAAATTGTACATGTCCCCAAATTACTTACTTTTCGTTTAGGCACTAATTTAACGATATTGTAAAATGCCTTGAATTAATCCTTCAATATTTTGAGGAACAGCTGTAAAACATGGTGTTAACTGATACTTCAGGATTGTATCGGTAGTAATGGAACCGATGGATGCTATTTTAGGCCAGGTCAATTGTTTAGCGTCTTCAGACAGGATCTGAAAGAGATTTGAGACTGTTGAAGAACTGGTAAATGTGATCCAGTTTAAATGGTTACTGCAAAAAGCATCCAGTAGTAATAGCCGATTTTCAAGGGGGGCGATGTTTTGATAAACCGGTGATATAGATACATTGGCACCTACTTGCTCCAAAACTGGAGTTAAAACATCACGGGCAACCAGTGCCCTGGGTAACCAGATATTTTGATTTGGTTTCACCTGGGTAACCATTACCTGACTTAAATCTTCTGCCTGGTATTTATCGGGAATCAATGAAACTTTCCACCCTTTTTGTCTGATAGTTTCTGCAGTTTGGTTTCCAACTGCTGCTATTTGAATGCCAGGGTAATCATTTAAATCAATACCTAGCTTTTTTAGCCTGAGATCGGTTTGGTGAACAGCATTGATACTGCTGAATACAATCCAGTTTATATTTGATAGCTGCCGAGCGTTTTTATCAAATGATCGCCAACTATCGGGGTCAACAAGTTTAATAGTAGGGACACAAATAACAGTTGCTCCGAGTTCTATCAGTTGGTTTTTAAAATCTCCAGCCTGATTAGAATCTCTGGTAATCAGTATGGTTTGCCTGTCAAGTTTTTTCATTTATTCAGCCACTTCAATACCGACGGATTCTAAGATTTCCCTGCCGCCACTCTTTAATAAATCCTCGGCTAAAGTTGTTCCAAGTGTATGAGCATCTTTGGAATTTCCCTGAATACTTTTTTTAATAATTTGCTTACCATCCAGACTGGCAATTAATCCGGTTAGATAAATGGTATTTTCACTTAGAGTTGCATAACCCGCTAAGGGAACCTGACAACCGCCATTTAATCGACATAAGAGTGCCCGTTCTGCCTGTACAGTGATTCTTGTTTCATGATCTTTCAAAGGTGCCAACAGTGCCATTACTTCTTCATCATTGGTTCGGGTTTCAATACAAACCACTCCCTGGCCAATCGCTGGTAGTGAAATGTCAACGTCCAATAAACGCGTGATTCTATCCTTAAGCTCCAGTCGGATTAATCCGGCTGCTGCCAGTATTATAGCATCATAGTCGCCGTTATCGAGTTTGCTTAATCGGGTAATGACATTACCGCGCAGCGACTTGAATTCGATATCAGGTCTGATTTTTTTTAATTGGGCCATGCGTCTCAAAGAACTGGTTCCAATGACCGCTCCCTTGGGTAACTCTGAAAAGTCAGAATAGTGATTGGAGACAAAGGCATCATTGGGCGTCTCTCGTTTCGTGTAAACCGAAATAGATAAGCCTTCAGGTAGTTCAACCGGAACGTCTTTAAGTGAGTGCACGGCAATATCCGCTTCATTTTTCAGCATGGCTGTTTCCAGTTCTTTGACAAACAGTCCTTTCCCTCCAATTTTTGCTAGCGGTGTATCCAGAATTTTATCACCTTTGGTTTTAATCAAAGAGAGTTCAACTGTAACTTTAGGAAAGTTTAATTGTATTTGAGTCTTTACCCATTCGGCCTGCCAAAGTGCCAGTTTGCTGGAACGGGTGGCAATAACGATATGTTTTTTCATTTGAGTTTAATAACGTTGTTTTTCTTTGATATATTTGGAGGTGGGGTTAGATCAAATAGGTCATTCAGAATTCGAATGTATTCCTCATCTGCGATACCATCTTTTGCCGCCTGCTTCAAAATAATAGTGGGATGGTGAAGTACTTTGTAAGCCAATCCATTGATCATGGCTCGAACCGTTCGCTCCTGCTTGGCAGATATATCGCCCATTTGGCCTAGCCCCCTGGATAATTCCTCATTTGCAAGATCCAGAATTTTTTCCCGAAATTGTTTAACGGTTGGAATGACATCTAAAGTTGCTAACCACTGGTCGATCTTATCCAACTCTTCTTCAATGATTAGTTGTGCTTTTTCAGCTTCCTGCTGCCTGAATTGCAAATTGTTATCCACCACGGACTGCAAATCATCTATATCGTAAACATAGGTATTACTGATTTGATTGACAGCCGGATCGATATCTCTGGGGACAGCAATATCGATCAGAAACATGGGATGAAACTTCCTCTTTTTCATACTGTCCTGCAAAATATCGTGGGTCAGGACAAACCCTTTAGCACCGGTTGAAGAAATAATAATATCTGCTGATTTTAAATGATTGGCTAAATATTCAAAACGAACCGCTGAACCATTGAATTGCTCTGCTAAAGCTACCGCTCTGGAAAACGTTCGATTGGTTACCAGTAATTGTGAACAACCTGCTTTCATTAAATTACTAATGGCTAACTCTGCCATTTCTCCCGCACCAACCACCAAAATAGTTTTATCTTTCAATTCAAAAAAGATCTTTTTAGCTAACTCAACAGCAGCAAAACTGATAGAAACCGCAAATCTGGCAATACTGGTTTCTGTGCGAACGCGTTTAGCTGTAACAAAAGCCCGATTAACTACCTGGTTGATTAAAAAACCGCAACCTCCAGCTTCAACGGAAAGATGGAAAAAGTTTTTAATTTGGCCGGTAATTTGTGGTTCCCCAATTACCATAGCTTCCAGGCTAGCCGCTACTCTGAAGATGTGATTAATTGCTTCCCGTTCCATCAATCTGGTAAAATTGATTTCTAAGGTTGGATCCAGTTCTTTGAAAGCCGTAAATGCAAAGGCTATGGAATCAAATTTTTTCATGGGGTTTTTATTTCGAAAATAAATCTCAACCCGGTTGCAGGTTGAGACAACCATGACTTCTTTTAATCCACACTTGGCCTTTAAATAATCTATCAAAGGTCTGACTTCTGGTTCGGAAACAGCCAGTTTTTCCCGGACTTCAATCGCGTTGGTTTTATAACTGGAAGTAAGTACTCCAATTTTCATATCGAAACTCTGCTTGGTTAATTATCGAATTGATGGTTCAGTTGATCTGTGCTGATGGTGATCTGTTCGCTTGTACCCATATTCTTTACAGCAATTTGATTATTTTTGATCTCTTCTTCCCCTAAAATTAACACTTTTTTAGCCATCGCTTTATTCGCTTGCCTGAATTGACTTTTCATTGAAGCAAAATGTGGATCATACAAACACTTTTGACCATTTTCCCGAACTTCAGAGACCAATTTGATAACGGCCTCCTGGTTTGCGCCAATTACAAAAAAACCTTCACTTTTTGGTTTCGGCTTGTCCAATAACATTGTCAAACGGTCCAATCCCAGAGCAAACCCAATAGCCGGGACAGTTTTTGCACCATAAATATCAAACAGGCCATCATATCGACCACCACCACCGGCTGCACTTTGGGCACCGAGGTTGCTGGAATAAACCTCAAATACGGTTCTGGAGTAGTAGTCCAGTCCCCTTACCAGTTTTTCATTTAATTCGTATTTAACATTGTGTCTTTCGAGCAGGTTTTGCAGATCCTTAAAATTAGCTGCGCATTCGTCACAAATTTTTTCATAGATCTTTGGTGCCCCATCAGCGATTTGTATGCATTTTTCATTTTTGCAATCTAAAACCCGTAATGGATTTGTGGTCATTCGTTTTTGACAATCCTCACAAAGATTGTGCTGATTATCCTTTAGAAACTGAACCAGATTCGATTTAAATTGTGGTCGACAATTCGGTTTCAGACATCCAATACTATTTAGTTGGAATGCAACACCTTTTAGGTTCACATCATTAAACAAATGTCTCAACATTAATATTAGTTCCAGATCAGCATCCGGTGTTTCAACACCAAAATACTCTGCTCCAATTTGATGGAATTGACGATAACGGCCTTTTTGTGGCTGCTCATATCGAAACATGGGTCCCATATAATAGTATTTCAACGTCTTATTTTGCTTCATTAAGTCATTGGTGATGATATTTCTCACAATCTGAGCTGTACCTTCTGGTCTAAGTGCCAAACTCCGTTTACGACGATCCTCAAGTAGAAACATCTCTTTTCCAACGATATCCGTTTCTTCTCCAACGCCATGGGCAAAGAGTTCCGTTCGTTCCATAATCGGGTTACGAATTTCGTTATACCCATATAATGGGAAAATTTTTTCCGCACTTTTTTCAATAATCTGAAATCGTACCAGCTCTTCGTTGCGTATATCTCTGGTTCCTTTTACTATTTTAAGCTTCATAGATTTTAATTTTAGTTGATCTCCTGGAAGATTAAGATGTCGATAGGTTCGTTAATTACTAAAGTTTTGCAACACATTAGAATAATTAGAAACAATATCAATTCATCCTTTTTTATTCAAGTGCAACTGTCTGATTTCGCATTTTATTTTTCCAGGCGGTATAACAATTTTATTTCTTCTTCCCAGATATCACTATTTGGGGTTTCCAATACCATGGGAATATTATCGAAACGTTGGTCATTCATAATATATCTAAAAGCTTCCATGCCTATTTCCCCTTTACCGATGGACTCATGTCGATCAACCCTGCTTCCCAGTGGTTTTTTAGAATCGTTTAAATGCATGGCTTTTAGGAATTGAAAACCGACAACTTTATCAAACTCATCGAAGACAGTCTTACATGATTTTCTTGATTTCAAATCATAACCGGCAGTGAAAGTATGACAGGTATCCAGACATACGCCAATTCTGTTCTTATCTTCTGTCATTTCAATAATGGCTGCCAAATGTTCAAAACGATATCCTAAATTGCTACCCTGCCCTGCTGTATTTTCAATGACCATCGAAACGTTACAGGTTTTTTGCAGGGTCAGATTTAAGGAATCAGCGATTATTTTTAAACAATCTTCTTCACTGATTTGTCTTAGATGGCTTCCTGGATGAAAATTTAGCATTGTTAATCCCAGTTGTTCGCATCGCCTGACTTCATCTAGGAAAGCCTCCCTGGATTTTTGAAGTTTATCTTTTTCCGGGTGTCCGAGGTTTATTAAATACCCATCATGGGGGATGATATCCTGTGGATTGAAATGATGGGTCTGGCAGTTTTTTTTAAATAGTAAAATGTTTTCTTCCGAATATGGTTTGGCATTCCATTGTCTTTGATTTTTAGCAAACATGGCAATTGCCTTTGCAGATATGGCTGCGGCATTCAGTGGTGCATTTTCAACACCACCGGCAATACTGAAATGTGCGCCTATTTTTTTCATTTTCTTTCCATAACATTTATTCCCGGTTAAGCGTGCTTCAACTTTTACTTAAGTAAGCATGCGAATTGTATCCTTTTTTGATTTGAAGTTTAATAATTATGATACCACACTTAATTGCATCGTCAATATGATATTCAGATATACTTAATATTATCATAAACATAGCCTTTATTCAAAAAAATCAATTTTCTTTCAAAATGATAATTCTTGAATGATTTGCCAGAAACTAGTAAAAAGACAAACAATATCCATAGGTTTTTTATTATCAAATCCAATAAGAATACCAATTGTGCAGGAACTGACATGGAATTAAAAAAAACCGATTTTATAAGACCAAAGGTTGATAAAATCCTGGATCGTGAAAAAAATGATGGTCAATTTTTTTTCCATGAACTGAGTTGGATTCGGAACTGGGAAACGACCCTGGATGCCCTCCACTTGCATTTGTCGGATCTTTGGTTCCATGTGGCCATTGTTACCAATACTCAAAAAAAGCTCCTGGGCGATCGAATCTTACTTAAAAGTATCAATATTAATCGCTCCAGAAAAGAATTACCAGAAGAGCTTTGTGAATTATTGAAAATTCGTTTCCAAACATTTCAGGCTTTAAAGAAGAAAATCAGAAGTAAGGTTATTGAAGAAGGCATTGGTGATAAAGATGTCTGGCATTTTATTTCAAAGTGGAAGGAATTTCCAAAAGGTACTCGTGTTATTGAGCTTTATCAAAGGAAAATATCACTGCTTGGACACTCGGATAAACAGCTTAAACGCGCTTTTGTAATTTTAGATGCAAAATGCACAATCGCAGAACTCAATGCTACCATGTTTAAGATTAAGCGTGTTTTCGAAAGTAAGGACTTTGCTAATCAAATATTAAAAACCACCCCTAAGAGTACCCGAAAAACGGAACTACCTCCCCGTCCCAAACGGAAAGCGTCTTTACTTGAAAAAAAGCAGGAAAAACCTACCTATGGCAATATTCCACAGAAAGAAGCTGAACGCGGCAGAGGTCCTGCTGGTCTTTTGATCAACCTTATGAATAATTTTGAGGTGCACATTAAAACAATTTCATTGGAAGAAAAAGCCAGCTTATTTGCTTATCTTGAGAATTTAAAATTAACCGGTGAAAAAAATTGGATGCATGATGAACTGGAAGTTAAACTGAACAGATATTTCATGATGAAACACAATAAGAAAATGTTTAACAGCAAGCGCTAATTCAGAATCTATATTTTTCTTTTTTACATATTGTTATCATAAAAGATGATGTTGGAACCGGCTGACTCAAATTGATAGTTTAATTCCGGTAAATCACTTAAAACTGATCTTAGCGTTGCTTGTCTTTCCTCAGGACAATAGAATAGTAAATATCCGGATCCACCGGCCCCTAAAAGTTTTCCTCCTAAAGCCCCACCGCGTGTGATGGCTTTCTTATAAAGGTTATCAATATATTCATTGGTGATATTCGGTGCCAGGTTCTTTTTTAATTTCCAACCCTGGTGCATGATTTTACCAAAATCATCCAAGTCTCCCGAAAAAAGAATATTTTTAGATTCTCTAACCAGCTCAGTCATTTCTACTAGGGCATGAAAGGTGTTTTCATCCTGGTCCATGATTTGTTTTTGTTTTACTAAAATGCTACTGGCAGAACGGCTTGAGCCGGTATAAAACATCAGTAGATTATTTTCCAGTTCATTTTTTCGAGCTTTGGATATTGTGATGGGTTCAACAATGACACTACGATCGGTTTTAAAGGTTATGAAATTTAATCCACCAAAGGAGGCTGCATACTGGTCTTGCATGCCATAGGGTTGTTTTAACTCATCAATTTCAATAGTACTGGCAGTTTTGGCTAAATATTCTTTGGTAACCTGGTTGTTTAAATAACTATTCAAGCAGTGTAGTAAGCCAACTGTAAAGGAGGCGGTGCTACCTAAACCGGTTCCGGTTGAAACATCGGCAAAACTGGAAATCTCTATCCCTTTTCCAATACCTAGAAATTGCAAAATGCTTTTTAATATTGGATGTTTAAGCTGGTCTACTGTCTCTACGCATTCCGGTTGCGAATGCTTTACCTGGATTCTATTTATATCCGTATAAGGGTGTGCCAGTATATACATATATTTATCTATTGATGTACTTAAAACACAACCTTCATGTTTGCTGGTAAATTCCGTATAATCGGAACCACCACCAATAAAGCTAATGCGAAAAGGGGTTCTGCTGATTATCATAGATCATCCTTTAGCTGTAATCGTCAAAACAAGATTAAAACCGACTTAAAGTCAGATATTCTAGGGAATTCGAATCTAAATTAAAATACTAATATATGTTGATCCTCATTTCAATCGTTTATATTTATAAATCGGAGTGATACCTGATATCTATCATATCTATTAGAAGTGTTTATCGAATTGTCGCATTGTAAATTGATAAGTTTTCTCAAAGGCTGCGGGACCTTTGTCTAGCGAGTTTGGTGATACCTTAATATTTGGGGGATTAAATTCCAGAATTTTTTTGTTCTCTCCCAGGATAAGCTGTTTTTGAAGCAAATAATCTTCTTTTCTCGTAATAGCTTGTGATAAACTATTTAACTGAAAAGGGTTGTTTAGTTTTATGGCCTGACGGGTCAAAACAGAAGACTCCAGCAGGTGCACCAGATATAAATCAGCAGCTTGTTTTTGATGTAGCTCCCATAGAGGTGCTTTATCGACAATTCCACCATCAATAAAATAATCTCTGTTAAAAGAAACCGGTTTGAATAAAAAAGGGATAGTGGAAGATATTAGTACAGCCTTTAATAAATCTCCCCGATCAAATACAGCTTTCTTTTTTTGGGTTAGATTTAATCCGATGATAATTCCGGGGATTTTTGAATCTGAAAAATCTTTGACAAAAAATGGTTCAAAAAATCGTAAACCAGCTTTTATATTTAATAAACCGGAAAATCCTTTGAATTGAAAAAAGTTTTTTATAATTCCCTGATAATCCACTTTCCAAAATGTTTTCTTTTGAAGATTTTTATATATTTCAAAAATTTCATCAGCACTATGGCCACTCATGAACAGCCCCGCAGTCAGGGCTCCAGAACTACTGCCACTGATACAGGAGATGTTGATGCCACATGCTTCCAAAGCCTTTAAAAAACCAGCATGTGCAAAAAAGCCAAAATAGCCTGAGGACAATACAACACCAATGCGGTCCGGAAGGTTTGGGTTCATAAAGTTTTCTCATTTACAGGTATTTAATTAACGGTGGCACTTATTTTCAACATCAGGCAGCATAGGTGAAACTTTTCAATCATTTTTCGGTTCATTATTCAGAACCTGCAGATTGAATATTACAAAGTGGTATTTAAAGCAATCTTAATCATTTGTTTTAAACCCAAGAGGACAATACTCTATGGACATTGAACAAAAAAATAAAATAAAAAAAATTATCCGCTGGTCGTCTGCTGCTATTATTATCTTTATCCTTATTTTGATCATAGTAATTTCAAGAATTAATCACTATGATAAATCCGGAAAACGGAAATTCAATAAGCTCGAAAAAACAGTCCAGGTGATCAGAGATCATAAAAACCTGGCCTATATCCATGGGCAATCTCTCTTGGATGCGATTCGGGTTCAGGGGTATGTCACCGCTCAGGATAGGTTATTTCAATTGATGTTAACACGACTATTTGTTTCCGGTAGAATCGCTGAATTAGTAGGAAAAGATGCCATTCAACTGGATATTAAAAATAGAACCCTGGGTTTTTATCGCAATGCTTTCAAACATGAAAAAATCCTGAATACTAACAATCGGAATTTACTGCAAGCTTATGCTGACGGTATTAATGAATATATTGAAAGTCAACCGGACGAACTTCCTCTTGAATTTAAACTGACAGGCATTAAACCTGAAGAATGGCAAATTATCGACAGTCTAGCGATTATCTACTACATGGGCTGGAATTCTGCAGCCAATCTGGAGACTGAGATTCTCTCTTTTTTGATTGCCCACAAAATTGGCTTTGATAAGTTCAAAACCATTGCACCGACCCAAACCGGTATTGATGGGAAATTTATTCCACCTAATATCCGGAATACCTTATCGGAAATTGCATTTAATGATATTCGGAAACCTGATCTGTTTTTGAATGATAATTACAAATCCTATCAAATAGGAAGTAATAGTTGGGTGGTGAACGGACAACGATCTAAATCCGGAAAACCAATCTTAGCCAATGACCCCCATCTTGATTCCAGAATATTACCCGGTGTTTTCCATCCTGTTGGGTTAATAACACCAAAGATTAGAGTAGTTGGCGTTGCCGTTGCTGGGATTCCTGGTATCATGATTGGACGAAATCAATATGTTGCATTGGGAATGACGAATAGTTATGGAGACGCACAGGATTTATATTTGGAAAAGATAGATTCTGAAAATCAAAATAACTATCTGGAAGGGACAAAATCCATTCCATTTGATAAAATTCAGCATTCACTTATGTATCGGGATAAAAATTCAAAAACTGGTTTTTCCGAAAAAAAAGCCACTGTTCGTTTAACCCGACGGGGGCCTGTCATCACCGATGTTTATCCTGATTTACCAGGGAATGTTATTTTGTCAGCACGCTGGTCTGCTTCTGAGACGATGCTCCCGGAATTGGGATTAGATTGTTTATTGACTGCAAAAAATATCGAAGATGTTCGTAACATCATAGAAAACGTCAGTGTTATTCATCTCAATTATACTTTTGCCGATATTAATGGTAACATCGGCTGGCAAACTTCTGGAAAACTGCCGATTCGAAAACAGGGCGATGGAACCCTACCCTTCGCAGTAAAAAACAGTCAGGATAACTGGCTGGGTTGGATTCCTTATCAGGAAATGCCTCAGCAGGAAAACCCAACTATTAACTGGTTGGGTAACGCCAATAATAAAACGATTGCAGCTGATTTTCCCCATTATATCTCCTCTTATTTTTCGCCCCGTTATCGCTTTGATCGAATGCGGCAACTCATAGAGTCAAATCATCAAAAACATGACGCGGCTGATTTCTGGGAGTATCAAAGAGATATTTCAAATGAGTTGGCGAAAGTCATTGTCCCTATAATGATCAATGCGATTCAAAATGATCTGGAAACATTGGTATTGGCTCAGGCATTGGAGAATTGGGACTACAAAGATAATCGGGAAGATGTCGGCCCCGTGATCTTTCATTACCTGTTTGAAAAAATGGCTGAATTGACTTTTTATGATGAGTTGGGAGCAGAAACTGGCGAGAAAATGTTGAATCAGTGGTATTTCTGGCAGGAGCGATTCGAAAAAATGATTCTGGCAGGGAACTCTGTATGGTTCGACAATGTTGATACAATCCAAGAAAAAGAGACTTTGAGTGACATCATACTTCAGGCGGCCAAGTCAGTAAAAAAACAATTATCAGCAAAATTAAGGGATGACGTCCATGCTTGGCGTTGGGGGAAAACACATCAAATAAATTTTAAAAATCCTATTCGAAGAAGTGGATTTGGATCAAGTCTCCTGGGTGGCAAAACTTTTGCTATTTCCGGTTCTAATGAAACATTATACCGCTCTATTTATGCGTTTCAGAAACCTGAAGAGACATTAGTCACCGCTGCCTTACGTATGGTAATCGATTTAAGTGATGGAGATAAGTTTCTGGCCGTGATTCCGGGTGGTGTTACCGGTAGAACCTTTGATTCTTATTTTAAAGATCAACTAAAAGATTATATGAAAGGTCAAAAGGTTTATTGGTGGTTTAGTGATCAAATGATCCGAGATCATCAGAAGTTTAAGCAAATATTTATTCCCTAAGAATTTTCAGATGCTGAAAGTTTGATTTAAGCAAACTAGATTTGACCAATTGAACCTAATTGTAAAAAGCAATGGTATCAAAATTTACCGCTTCAATGGTTCCCTGAGCACTGAATTTGCTCAGTGTCCGAATATGTTCAATGCAAATGCAAACGGCTCTAGAGTAACAGATATAACTTTTTAAAAATTATTTCAGCAATGTTCACTATTAATTGAGTCCAGTGTTGAGAGGATAGAAGACTATATGGATTTTAATAAACGAAATGGACTGGTTTTATTGTCAATTCTTATTTTGGTGATGACAGCCTGTCAAACAACCCAAAAAGAGTTGCCTCAAAAAAAACCGCCCACAAAAATAAAAGTAAAAGTTCGTGAAAAAGTTCCACCTTACAAAAAAACATCTCCGGGACAAAAAGAAATTTTGGAAGCACAATTTCAAAAAGCAAATCGATTAATGAAATCTCTACCCGGAGATTTGAAACATACCATCACCTGGAAGGAATTGCATAACACCATCAATTATCACAAGAATAAAAATAGCTATTCAAAAACTGAAGCAGCTGCAGCCCATAAATTATTATATTATTTCCAGAATTCTTCTAAAAAATTAAAAACACTGTACACATTTAAATATTTTCAATGGCAGGGAACCACTTTGCCCAAAAGCAATCAGTTTAAAAAATCCGGAAATATATATGCACCGGTTTCATCTTTATCGATGTGGTATCATTGTAAAACCAATGTTAAGTTTCAATATCCCAGTATAAAAATGAAGTTGGTCGCAGCCTATCAAAGTCCAGCCTTTCAAGCGATTAAACTTTTCAAAGCAGGTAAAACCTTATCAACTGCAATCAGAAATGAAGCCCCACCCTATTATTCGCGACACCAATTATCATATCCGGATTTTACTATTCGCATACTAAATAAAAATGTTCAGTCGGTAGCCAAAATAATTACAAACATTTGCAAACCATTTGGTTATAGTCTAATTAGGGGTCCCTACCAAAAAAATATCCTTGACTTTAAATCCACAAATTTAAATACAGAATTTGAACAAATATTGACCAATAAACGAATTCCCGTGCGCTTAAAATCGAATATGTTTAAAACGCTGCAGCAACTTCAGTTTTATCCATCCTCAAAAGGTCTAAGTGTCATTATGGCCATGGCTGAAAAAGAATCAGGTTTGAACTGGAACCCCAAAATAGGGAAACAGAAAAAGCAGACGTTAAGGAAGCGATTTGATAAGTACTTTTCTAAAAGTAAAACCGGTTTTTTAGGATACCTTACTCAAATTATGTTGTCCAAAACTCAAAAATCAGAGCAGAAGAGACTGGCGACACAATTATATGCATTGACGAATCCTAAAAATAATCAAACAACAGAATTCGATATATATCGTTGGAGTCGTGAGGCACTCTTTTTTTTTCAAGGGGTGTTGCAAAAATATAAAAATGTAACCACCCTTGGTAAAGTCTTTGTAGATATCGGATCCATTGAAAGGAAATTGAAATATGAGCCGCAAACATTTGGACTTTGGCAGCTCAATATTAATCATTTTATAGAGCAGCTTGAGGGTAAGCAGTATTTCAGAAAACGGTATGCCAAAGTATTCAAAGGAAAACATGTTAACCGGGATGCCCTGGTTAAAAGTTTGTCCGGCTTTGGTTCTCCGCTGAGTCGTCTTCAGACTTTGGAGATGATCTTTAAAGTTCGCTTGATTCCGCGATATTTTACACATTTAAATGGTTCCAATCTGGATTTACTTTTCTTTGCTGCCGAAAATCTGGCGGGAGAGTTTTCAACTTACAGAGCAGCCACTCAAAAAGAAATCAATCGAAAACTAAAAACCAATCTTAGCCTGGATGGTGATTTAGCCATATATTATCCTTATTCGACCAAAATAAATTGGCAAAAGCAGTCCAATAGCCAAAAAGCTCTGTTAAAATATATTCAAACAATCAGAGGTACCTTAAAAACACGTCAAAGCAATACCCGCTTATTGATGGATATCTGTTTAGCAGAAACCAAGACAAAACTATTTCAATCATTGGTATACAAAGCCCTGTTTTCGAAAAAAGGTGGTGTTAGAATATTTCCTGAAATAAAAAGTGATCTTTATAGCGAATCACCCAAACAGTATGGATACAAAGTGATTAAACTTGCGGGAAATTACAAATAAAAGCTAATTTATGCCATTTTCAATTCAGTTACCCTTGTGATCAATATGCTTCGTTCTTTGCTCACCCTTCGACTTCGCTCAGGAACCACTGGTTAACGAGCACTGAATTTGCGATACTCTGAGCAAAGAACGAGGTATCACAAAATTCAGTGCTCAGCCTACCGATAAGAGCAACAGAATTGAAAAGTGCTATAGTATCGGTTTTGTTGAATGCGTATGACGATATCCTTATGGTATTTTTTTAAATATCAAAACAGATTGATAAAAATCCGAAAATGAGATAGTCTTGAATGCTTAAGAGCGAAAAGGGAAAAAGAACTGCTCTAGAAATTTTCATCACCGTATAATTCCGGATAGGATTACATTGAATGAAGGCTTTAACAATAAGTAGAAACGCTCCACTTAGGAAGGAAGATTCGCCAACAGCGACTTACGGATGCCGACATTATAATCCAAATTTTTGCGGAAGTAATGGAATTGAAGGTATATGTGCTTTTTTCAGTTCCAACAAATTGTGTAAAAAACCACCGGCATCCTGGAAAAAGCAATATGAGTTACTAAAGAAACAGGAAAAAAATTAGCAATTATTTGTTTTCCTTCAAGCCACCACCCTGAATTTTGAAATTTAATTCCCATCCCATCAGCGATTAATCGATTTGGTCGATCACCAATTCTGTTGTTGTTCGGAAATCAATTTTCCCACTCGGCATTTTGGGTAAATCCTTCATAAATACTGTTTCCTTAGGCATTGCGATGGGTGGGAGATATTCATGAAGTTTATTAACCAACTCTTTGTGGCTGATTTGTTTAGTTAATACCGCAATAATTCGTGATCCTTTTTTAGGATCAGGAATTTCGACCACACAACAATCGCTGGTATCTCCCAGGATTTTCTCCAGATAGTATTCCACCATCACCAAAGAGACCATTTCACCACCGACTTTGACGAAGCGTTTTAATCGACCCCGGTGCCAAAGAAATCCGTCTTCGTCCAGTAAACCCATATCACCGGTCTCATACCAGCCATCGACCAGTCGAAGGGATGTTTCTTCAATATCATCATAATAACCTTTCATGATCAGATCGCCCTTTACCATGATTTTTCCTTCCTGATCTGGTCCTAAATCTTTACCGGTATTCATATCTATAATTTTCACCTGCACACCGGGAATTGGTTTTCCGATGCTTCCGGGGCGACAAAACTCCGGTGTGTTTAGTGAAACAACAGGACTGGTTTCGGTAGCTCCGTAACCTTCGTATAAAACAATATCATGATCTTCAATAAATTTTTCTCTCAACCAATCAGGGACCTTATCAGCACCTGCTACTGCCAATCGGGCAGATTTAAAATCGCCGGGTTTGGCCTGCCTTAAGTATCCCATATAAAATACAGGAGTTCCGATTAACAATGTTGTCTTCTCTTCTCGGATAATATCTACGACAGTTTTATATTCTAATGGACTGGGGTAAGTTACCGCTGTCACGCCACAGAAAAGTGGTAACCAAAAAGTTGCAGTCTGACCAAAAACATGAAACAAAGGAAGTATAGATAAGAATATATCATCATCGTTAATTTGCATGGTCTGCGCGCAAGCGGTGACATTGGAACCGATATTTTTATGGGTCAGTTCAACCGCTTTGGGATCTTTTTCACTACCACTAGTGAATAAAATGACAGCATCATCGTTTATATCTCCGTCGGCAACTAATTTTTTCAGTAACTTTACAGGAAGCTTAGATTGGACGGCTGCTTTTATCTTCTCAATCCCCGAAAGGCTTTCCATAGTATCTTCCAGAAAAACCATGCCTTCAACTGTAGGACATTCAATTTTTTCAAGCAGTTTTTTTGATGTGATAACAGTCTTAAAGGAACATTTTTTTTGAGCGTATCTGGTATTGCTCTCGGCGCCACTGGAATAGTTAATCATCACCGGGATTTTACCACTCATCAAAGTCGCAATTACGGCAATAGAACAGCCCGCTGTATTGGGTAACATGATCCCTAAAAAATGACCTTTATATTTTTTAAACCTTTTAGCTAACAATAAAGAAGCGATTAACAATCTTCCATATGAAACTGTTTTATCCAGAGCTTTGTCAATGATGGCAGGTTTATCTTTTAGTTTTTTCGCACGTTCAATCACCATGTGATGCAGCAGCATAATTTTTCCTGTCGATAAATCGTTTTTGAAAATGGGAGTTAATAAAAACAAAATCAATCAGCAAATTTTCTATTTTTATAATCATCAGGCTCCTTCTAACATATTTCTTGATTACTGCCAATATTTTTTGAAAATCAGAACAAAATTTCGGTTTTCACCTTTATATTGACGGTTATATATAGGATGGCGTACAAATGTATACTTAAAAATTTATGATAATCATGAAAAACGAATAAAATATGCAGGCCATTCATCAATTCATAAAATCGGTATTTCATTCAGAAATTCGAGCCAATATAAAATACGACGCTTCGGATGGATCTTTGTGTGATCTTCCGAAATGTTTAGATCCCAATCTGGTTGAAGGTTTAAAACAGCAAAATATTTATCAGCTATATGCCCATCAGTTAGAAGCATTTACCTCAATTTCTGAAAATCGTCATACCTGCCTTGTTTCCAGCACCGCCAGTGGGAAAACACTCTCCTTTTTTTTACCGGTGTTTAACGAATATGCTCAGGCAAAATCGCCCTTTACAACTTTACTTTTATACCCCACCAAAGCTTTATCCCGGGACCAGGAAAATACCTTTGGCAATTTAATGCATTATGCCGGTAAAAGTGATAAACTGGGAACATTTGACGGAGATACACCCCGGGAAGAGCGTCATCGGATTCAAAAATCCGCTGATTTTATTATCACGAATCCCGATATGTTGCATGGCGGCATTTTGCCTAATCATAATCGACGCTGGAAATCATTTTTATCCCGCTTACGGTACATTATTATCGATGAAGTTCATACTTATCGGGGCGCTTTTGGTTCCCATGTTTCTAATGTCTTTAGAAGACTGGATCGAATTTGTAAGATTCACGGTAGTCAGCCGATTTATATTTGCTCTTCCGCAACCATTGGTAACCCAGGGGATCATGTCAGAGCGCTTTTTCATCACGAATTCAACCTGATTGAAAAAGACGGTGCGCCGCGTCCGGGAAGGTATTTTTATTTTGTTAATCCACCAGTCTATCAGAGTCACGGTTTTACACAATATCGAAAGGGTCCAAAAGCAGTATCCGTTCCACTCTTGCGCAAAGCCGTGAAACTTGGCATTCGAACCATTTGTTTTTGTCGGTCCCGGCAGGAGGTAGAAAGGGTTTATCGCGCTGTCACGGATGGATTTCCAACTTTAAAGGATAAAATTAAACCCTATCGGGGTGGTTTATTGCCTAATGAACGACGGAAACTGGAACGGGATCTGGTGGAAAAAAAAATCACGGGTATTATTTCAACCAATGCCTTGGAATTAGGAATTGATATCGGTGATCTGGAGCTTTGCATTTTATCGGGACATCCGGGCTCACTTGCCAGTTTTTGGCAACAGGCCGGACGGGTAGGCCGAAAAGGGAATGATTCCGTCACCGTCTACATTGCCAAAGACAATCCCATTGATCAATATTTGGTTCACCATCCTGAATTTGTTTCCCAGACCCCCATTGAACAAGCCTGGCTAAATGCTGATAATCCGTACATTGTTTTGCAGCACCTGCCGTGTATGGCTTATGAGCATCCATTGGCTAATGAAGAACCCAGTCTGGATCATTTAATTTACCAGGAAAGCCTGAATATCTTAATCGATCAAAAAAGTGTGGTACCTTACCGGGAAAACTATCGCTATGCACTGCGGGATTATCCTGCCAAAGGTGTAAATTTAAGAGGGATGACAGATTATAATATCGAAATTTATTGTGGGACTGAAGTGATTGGTGAGATAGATCCCATTGGAGCCAGGGGTGAGTTATACAAAGATGCTATTTATCAGCATCTGGGAAAGAGGTATATGTCCCTGGACCTGGATCTGGATAAAAAACTATGTCGGGTGGAACCGGTTAACGTCGATTATTTCACAGATGCTCATTGGGAAAGTCGGATTGAAATGACAGCAGAAGAGGAAACGTTTAAAATATCCGGTGCCCGGTTGGTTATGGGAGAAATTAATATCAATCGGCAGGCAAAACTGTATAAAAAAATCAAGGAACGCACTTATGAAAATATCGGATATGGACCGATTACCTTGCCACCATTCGAATACGATACCACAGGGTTTTGCTTGCTTCCACCCCCGCGATGGGTTTCGGAACTGGAAAAAACAGATAAACGGCAAATTGGTTCGGCGCTTTATGGATTAAGCTATATCATTAAACGGACAGCCCCTTATCTGTGTATGGCTGATACCAATGATATTGATACGGATGTGGCCTTGATCGACGAAGATGATCAACGGTGGCAAAGTGCCATATATCTGTTTGATACCATCGAAGGTGGGGTTGGTTATAGTGAAAAGGTGTATGAAAATTTTATTCAGTGTTTGGAAATGTGTCGCCTGATTCTAAAAGAGTGTGAATGTCAGGTAGGTTGTCCGGCCTGTATTCCACCGATCCCTCCCGGTATTAACCACGAAGAACTAGTGGATTTTATGGTTGAATCCAACGCTTCAATCGCCTGTGCAAATTCGCTGATTACGGCTTTAATCGATGATATTATTGAATTGCCTAAAATCATTAGAATCCAATTGAAAATCTCTGATCCTGTCACACAACTGCCCCCTGATTTTGAAAAAATAAAAATGCAAAAAAAACTGGCCAAGGCCGCCAGAATGTTAACCAAAAAAAGAGAGCGAGAACATTGATAGATGAGGTATTTGTCCATTGTACAGGTATTGGACCTAAAACTGATCATAAACTGAGGCAAAACCAGTTTAAGAACTGGCAATCAGTTTTAAATCATCCTGATTCACTGCCTATCTCTGGAAGTCGAAAGCAGTCATTAATTTCAGGAGTTAAACAGAGTTCTGAGGCATTAAAGAATCAGGATCTGGATTATCTGATTTCTCAATTTCCTGGTTACGAACACTGGCGCTTTCTGGCTGAATATTTTAAAGACTGTACTTTTTTTGATATTGAAACCACCGGTTTATCCTGTTATGAGGATGATATTTCAGTGATTTCTGCCTTTCATCAACAAAAAATGCATACTTTTGTCTACCGGGAAAACCTGGATGATTTTTTGGATCTGGCCGATCAATCGACCTTATTAGTGGCCTTTAACGGCAATAGTTTTGATATTCCTTTTATAGAAACCTATTTTAATATTCCGGATATCGGCTGTCCCTATATCGACTTAAGGTGGATTGCCTATCATTTCGGTTTTTCAGGAGGGTTAAAAAATATTGAAAAGCAGTTTAATTTATATCGTCCTACCGGTTTTGAAGATGTGGATGGCTTTGAGGCGGTCCGACTATTCAATCACTGGCAAAAGGGCAGTGAAAAGGCCAAAAAAAAATTAGTCAACTATTGTCAGCTGGACGTGCTGGCCAGCTATTTAGTGGCCCTGGAATTAATGGAACTTAAAATACCAACTTTTAAACAATCCCAATATCAACCTGTTTTTGGTTTATAATGACCGCTATTGTTATCGCACCGGTTTGGGCACAGTTAATGAGCTTGAATTTTACACCTTTAAAATCAAAGTGTTGTTGCATGTCATCTCGACGAAGTATGAGGAGAGATCTTTTTTATCTCAATTAATAAGATTTCTCCTCGCGAGCTCGTCGAAATGACAGTCGCAAGTTCGTAACAAACATCTTACCGGGCACCGGTTTGATTAACTGTTAATAAACTTGAATTTATAAATAATAATTACAATAAGTTACGAAAATCCGTAGTTTCCGTGTGGTCCGTGGTCGCCTTTCTTTTCTGCTTTGAGAA
>JABHWU010000092.1 GCA_018657625.1 Deltaproteobacteria bacterium
AAACAAAGGTTTTTCAAAATCTTTGTTTGGTTCCAACAATCCTCCAAAGTGATATTTTCTATATATATGAAAGTTGGGCTTGTCCAACAAACGGTTCAGATTGTGGTTCGCTCCACTCACACAATCTAACCTTATTCGTTAGACAATCTATGGTTTACTTGCCTCCAGGTATATTGCATCCATAGGTATTTCCTCAACGGGTTCTACGCTACATCTGTCAACGACAAATCCTGCTTCTGTAATCCAAGATTTAATCTGATCTTGGGTAAAACTAAAGGCAACAATATCAGATTCATCGCCGTAATCAATTGTACCCTTGCCTTCCCAGACTGCTATAACCAATTGGCCTTGATTGCACATAATTCTGTGCCACACCCTGAATACCGTTTTTGCTTCTTCTGGATCTAGGTGGTGTATGGCGAAGAAGCTTATTACGGCTGCAGTTGAACCTGATGAAATAGTACTTAAATCAAGCATGCTTCCCACGAAGGTTTTCGCTTTTACTCCAAGTCTTTTGTCAGCAATTTCCACCATTTTTGGAGATAGATCCACTCCAATCAGCGAATGGTTAGAATCATATCTGTCGTGATAAAGTTCCAGCATATGACCAGATCCACATGATGTATCAATAATGGTTCCTGGTATTTCTGCAATGCGACTAGCTAATCCAGATAAAGTATCTGAATAGATTGATAGTTCAATCTCTGAATCCATCATTTTACTATACGAATCAGCTGTTTCTTCATATAGTACCCTGACTTCTTTTTCTGGCGATATTTTCATGTCTTTTGTATTTGTCTAACGCCAGCATAAGTGGTTTTACCCATAGCGAGGTACGAGCGGCGGGTAAAATCCATCTTAATGCATTCGATTTTTAATCATTCATAATGTGTCCACATTCTTAAGACTTTAATTATTTTGACTTCTTCAAGAACCTGGTACACAAGACGATGTTGAATATTGATTCTTCTTGAATATGATCCAGCTAAGTCACCAACGAGTTTCTCATATGGTGGGGGATTCTGATAAGGGTCGTTTTGAAGAATTTCAAGAAGAACTGCTGCTTTTTGTTTTAGATTTGATGAAACAAGTTTTTTGGCATCTTTCTGAGCTTGTTTTGTGTACACAATTTTCCAAGTCACCAGCCTAACTCCGTTGAACAATCTTCAATAGGAGCTTCCATACCTTCTTTGATAGATTCACGCAGGTTTGGAATTGAAAGCAAATATAAAGTTTCTTGAATTGAATTCCAATCGTCTTCGGATACAAGAACGGCATTTGCTCTTTTACCGGTTATCATTGCAGGTATATGTGTCTCAGACACTTGATCAAGCAATCGGTATAGTTTTGATCTAGCTTCGCTTACGGATAGTGTTGTCATAATTTCCTCCTTTTATGTGTTAATGTACGATATTACGTACGCAAGAGGCAAGCCAAAAGATGAAATTAATTGTTTGTGAATCAAACGCCCGCTTGAGCCGCGGCTTAGATGAATTTGGTTTAACAACAATGTTGCCATGAACCGTGGAGATACGAATTCGCCGAGGGCGATAACCGTCGGCTCTAAACTATTGTTATACGCCGCGCCCTGCTTCGCTAAGATTTCCATCAACTGCTAATTCCGAAAGATCAAGCTTCGCAGTGTGAGACATGTCTCGTGCAGCATGATCTATCAATTCTTTTCTTTGGGTTGAATCCTCTGTTTTATCCAAATACTCTAATAAACTAGAAATCGTAACTAATTTGTCATCATCAATAAAAACTCTTGCGTGCACCCTTTGAAGTTGGAGTCTATCTAGCAGCTGATAATGTTTTTCAGTGTCCAAAGGAATTTTTTGAGTAACCAGTTTCCTGTAGTCAGCATATAACTCATACAAAATTGTAATAATTTTTGAGTACTCTTCTTTTTTCAACATCCAAATTTGCTGCTCTAAATATGAAATTTTTTCCAGCTTCTTTTTTACTCCTTCTGTTGCCTCGGACAAAGAGGCTGTTTGATTGACGATGTCTTCAAAGTCTTCTTTTGTTGCGTAATTTTTACCTTTTTGTTTGAAATATGCCCCTAAGTATGCGCCTACCCCGGCCGCTGTCAATGGAACTAAAATTGACAAAATAATTTCTCCTATCTCCATTTCATACCCCCCGTTGTCTTACTCAATTGTTTACGTATAACGCTGTGATCACTGGACTTAGAGGAGCGAAGCGACGATGAAGTTCCAGTGAATCAAAATGTTGTGTGATTTGACTTTAAATAATCCATATTGTACAATTTAAAGTACATAATTAATTACAATATGAGGTCAATATGCAACGAATAAAATTGGATCAAGATATCAAACCTCTTTCAGAGTTTCGAGCAAATGCCACTGCTTGTATAAAACAAGTAACCGAAACCCGTAGACCGTTAATAATAACTCAACATGGCAAAAGTTCTGCTGTATTGATGGATGTTCAAGAATACGAGCGATTACTTGAAAAAATTGAATTACTTCAAGATATCAAACTGGCCGAAGCACAATTGGATCAAAACCAAGGTTTATCCCACAAAAACGTTAAACAAATGATAATGGAGAAATTTAAACAATGAAAATTGTCTGGTCTCCATTAGCCTTGGAGAAGCTATCAGATATTGCCGACTATATTGCATTAGATAAACCTACAGCTTCATTAAACTGGATTGAAACAGTATTCGATGAAGTTGAAAAGCTTTCTTCCTTTCCTGAAAGCGGAAGAAAAGTTCCGGAACTCAAAAGTGATCAATACAGAGAATTAATAACCGGAAATTATCGAGTCATCTATAAACTATTAAAATCTGAAATTCAAATACTAACGGTTCGAAATTTCAAACAACTCTTATCCCCCAAGAACCTATCTAGATAGTAGTTTTATTCCACACAACGCTTAGATAACCCGATTTAGGAGCACAGCGAGTAAATTCGGGTTAATCTTTTTGTTCGGTGTGTTGTCCATTAATCCATAACTCAGATTCGCTTAGATCCACTTCTTCATTCCAACTAATACCATGACCGCCTAGATCGGTTTTCACGTTATTGAAAGTTTGATCATCTAATAACGGTTGAAATGCTTCGTCATTAAGCAATGGATTACAATCATATAGCTTATTAACACCGTTTCGGAAACTGATGAAAATTCTTTTATTTTTTAATGCTTTAACATTTTTTATTTTGGGGTACTGTTCCATTTTTTACTCCAGTCCTGGTAGTTTTTTAAATTTCTGTAAGGTCCACATTTCTGAAAGCTCCTTTTTGTATAAACTGGCCCACTCTTTAATCATCTTTTGAGATCTAGATGGTAAATCACCTTCAATCATTTCTAATGATTCAATTTCGAAAACACCATTATATTCCCCATAAATCGCATGGAAGTGTGAAATTCCATGTTCCTTAAAGTACATTTTTATCAATATTCCATAGAATCTTGCTATTACTGGCATTTTACTCCTGAATTAAAAATTATTCAAATAGAATGATTTGATTCTTTTTTCACCACCGAACGCTAGCATCAGTTGCCGCAGCACTGACGATGAATTAATGATGAATCTGCCCAAGTGCAGATGATTTCATTGTTTTCGCGGCGTTATTGGCCTCCGCTGTATACATTTATTGGTGATTGACGTTGAGAGAATTCATCACTTAATAATTGTATCTATATCAGTTTTATTTTGTTTCATTTGCATTTGGAACACAGTACTCAATTCTGCACCATTAATATAGCTTCGTGGTGTTATTTGGAAACGTCGATTATCGATTTGAAACCTATAACTCAATATTTCATCATCTTTTAAGACTATTTGATAAAGTGATTTTGAAACATTAGCAGTGTGCCCTTTTCCAGTCCAATAGTGAATAATAATCAGTTTTCCATCGATTTTAACATGTTGGCAGAATAAAACTGGACGACCAAAGGCAACAATACCAATTAACGGAAATATTGATACAATCAAATACCAGATATTGTTGGAAGAAAACCAATTATATAAAAATAGGATTAACAATCCGACTAAAATTAATAATATTATTATTCCAGAGAAAAGATTAGGAACAAAAGTACTTGTTTTGCTCATATTTATATTTTTTATCTTACCAACGCTAGCATCAGTTGCCGCAGCACTGACGATGAATTAATGATGAATGTGCTAAGGACATTGTACTAACACCCACCCAGCGGCGATTGCGGTCAACTGAATGCATTTGTTCTGTTTTTTAGAGTTTTACATATTGAATAATTCAGAATGAGAACCCGTTCTTCGCAATATCACTATGTCTTCATTTGTTTCGTAAATTAACAACCAATCAGGTTCAATATGACACTCTCTTGCTTGTTTGTAGTTGCCTGTCAATTTGTGATCTCTATGTTTCTTTTCCAAGTCCTGACCTTCGCAAATTGCGTCAAGTACTATTCTTAATTTATTAAAATCTTTTCTTTGCTTTTTTAGCCTGTTAACATCTTTCTTGAATTGTTTAGTTGTCTTCAACGTTTTCATCAGATCCCCAGATCTTTATAAAGTTCTGAAGATGTTTCATATTCATCAAGATCCCTTTCTTCCATTGCATTAATTGTAATTTCATTTAGTTTCATTTTAGGAACTTTTACAGGAAAAGGGAGACCATTTTGAAAAGTAATTTGTTTATAAAAAACATTAATTGCTTGAGAAGGAGTCAACCCAAGGGAAACCAAAATGTTTTCAGCATCATTTTTTAAATCAGCATCCATACGGACTGAAATTGTTGTTGTTTTTGCCATAATATCCTCATAATTTGAATTATCAAAATGTCATACATTGAGAATACTTTGAGCATGCAAAAATAAAAACAAAAAAGTGCATAAATTTAGAATTATTTTGATTATTGAGAACAGAACGCTAGGGTCACCAGCGTTGGGTATGTTAACGGTATATTCAATTTACTTGCTATAACTTTGTGCTACCAATAAACTTCGATTGAAAATCGCGCGCCCAACGTCTGGTGTACCCATTTGTTCTGTGATTTTACCCCAAAAATTTATCATTCCGACATTTTCTACCGATTTGATATTGCCCCATTGGAGTACAAATTTCAACTATAGTTCCAAAAGGATCTTGAACATAAGAAACGAGTTGTCCCCAAGGCTTTTCCTCTGTTTTTTTTATTTCCTTTGCTCCGTTTAAAATTGCTTTCTCAAATGCACCGGAAACATCATCTGTTGAAAAAGCAATCTCAAAACAATTCTTTACTCCTTCTTTTGGTTCAATACCGGTGTTCATTTGTAACATTTCATTATTTGCAAACGCCAATGTTGTCTGACCACTTTCCATTTCAGCATACATATTGGATTCATGAATAAACTTAATTTTAAGTTCAAATGCTTTTTTATAAAACTCTGTTGCTTTTACAGCATCATCTACATAGATAATCACATAATTTAGATTCATTTATCTTTTCCTTTGTTTTTCTATTTTTAGATTTTACCTTTGGTTTAGGTTCTGGAAGCTCCAGCACTGTCACCTCTATTAAGTTGCTAAGCCATCCTCTATTCTCTATATTCTCCTTAATGAGAAAAGATGGTTTAGCACCCTTATAAGGAGATACTTCATCTACCTTACCAATAAATAATTTTCCAGCTTCTGTTGGTTCTACGAATAGCTGATTATCGCAGACGAGAGCGACTACTTTTTTGTTGCAGTATATTGCGTATTCTCCAAACATTTTTCTGAATGTAACTACCCCAACGTTTTCTATTTGCTCTACTATGAATTCAATAAATTCTAAATCAGAAGCCACATTATTTCCTATTCAAATTATTCATGATCATTTCACACAGAACGCTTACATCAGTTGGGTTTTTGCACCAGCAAAAAGCTCAACTGAATGTGGATGTTATGTAATTTATATTATAAAATACCTTGGAACTTTAGATTTATACACTAAATACTTATCACCATGCAGAGAACTTAGATAAGTCTCTTCTTTAATGATCATTTTATGTACCATCAAAACCCCAATAAAAGAAAGGGCTAGCAATAGAATGTTTTGCAGAAGAACAGTGTATGCTGCAAACATCAAAAAATATGACAAAAAGTAAGGATTACGTGTAAATCCGTAGATCCCACCTGTGATCAAATCTGTTTTATGTTCTTCTATTACACCTACTCTCCAAGAATCTTTTAGATGAATAAGCGAAAATACTGATACGATTAAATTTGCAAAAATAATAATTAAAGCTGATATGAATACAGCTTTTTGACTGAATATTGAAACTTTTCCAAAGGCTAAGTTGAAAAAGCTGAAAGTCAATGAAGTTGCTATGAAAAGCATAAAGAAAAGGATCGAAATTGTAGCTTCGACGTTTTTTCCTCTAATCTGCTTTCCGATATTTTTCCTCAGGATAATATTTTTTGCAGCAAACATCCCTTGAAAAACCATTTGATGTATTACAATTATTAAAAATTCTGCCATATTTTATTCTATTTTTCACATAACACTGCTCTAAGCCGGGGCTAGTAAGGATTTAGCGCCACCGCGGACTTTATGTGAATCAAAGAATTTAGAGAAACCGACGGTCTAACGCCCTCGGCTTCAGAAATTAGTTAGGCTATGCGATGACTCTTAGAAGGCCAAACTAATAACTGAACCACTTTCATCTATAAGACAAGGGTGATTCAGCTCTGCAGTACGGGTTTGAATCTTTTTTTACGCAAACATGCCAATAATTGCGCCTATGACTGCAAGTTCTACAATGTCATGTGCCGCGTCGATCATTGTTAATTTTGACGACACACGCGCAAATCCGTTGTGATAGGCAATCGAAGTTGAAATAAGTGTCAACGCAACTATTCCTCCGAAAACGACTCCTCCAAAGGCACTAGTCGTGCCCGTTGCGACCATAAGAACAGCCATAAAAATAGTTTTTGCTAAACCCCCGATCAAAGACATAATAAATGCGCCGGCAAGACCCTCTGTTTTATCAGCTTCATCCTTTGTCATACCAAGCAATTTTGCCCAAGTTTTACCGAAAACAGCCCAATGGTACCAGACAAACCCCAACACATAGCTCGAAACAGTCGCAACTGCGACAGCAATGTAATCTACGTTTCTTAAGTTGTCTATCCAATCCATAAATATCTCCATTTTCGAATTAGTTGTACCTGCCTAACGCTTGTGTCACCGGCGCGCGGTTAGCGTCCGGTGAACACGGATGTTAGCGAAAAACAATTACCAAACCGTGTTTTCTTCTGTCCATTCTGATTTATCGAAACTCACAAAAATCAATGCATCAAGAATACAAGGTTCGATATTACATGCTTTGCATAATTCGATTATTCCATCTGATATAAAATTATAATAATTTTCATCTGACAAAGCACTTGCAGTTAGTTTAAGTGGAAACCCATTTCTATTAAGCCACTTGGTAATCCTGCTATCGATTGGGATTTCATATTTTGTATATCCTAAAGACTGCAGGAGATTTCGAGATTGCTTAGGGCCAAAACCCATGAATTCAGAACTTATATATAATGCAGCACTACGTTTAAATGCAGATGAATCTGATTTAATTATTTGTTGTAAAGTTTTAAAAATCTCATTCCAAAGACCATTTTCCAGTTTTTGCAGATTTTTATCAATTTCACGAGCTATGCTATTTGATCGTCTAAGTCCACCGAAATTACTAATAGTTTGTTGTATGAACTGAAGTAAATCTTTTTGTGACGTACAAATATCGTAATTTAGGGGAAATGGTTTTGTGTTTATAAAATTGTTAACAGGCGTATCTGGTCCTGATCTTTGTTGCGTAGTTAACAAACAAGATACCATTGCCTTGAAAAATAATTCTTTTGATAGAGTTTCCGGTTTAGAATGAAGGTTTCTCTTGATTCTTTGCTGAACAAAATAACTATCTTTGTATCGATTATTAAGCTTTTCTACAGACTCAATATCGTGTTTATCGAATTGCCATGTGATAATCATTTTCTCTCTGTTTTGATATCGCTAACATAGTAATAAGTGTAAAAAGTACAGGATATTTTTACATATAGATTGCACTTTTTTCCGCCTATTGTTATATTAAAAGATGATAGACGGAAATAGTGCACACTTATTACATATTCCAATAAACTTTTAGACTTATTACAATATTAAAGTGAATAAGATGAAAAAAAAACATAAATTTCAACCTAATCCAGATGCAAAATTACTGGATCAAGTTAAAGAAGTTTTACGTTATCATCATTACGCCTATCGCACAGAGGGTACCTACTGTCAATGGATATTAAGGTATATTCATTTTTATGGCGGAAAAACCCATCCAAGAGAGATGGGAAGAAAACAAGTTGAAACCTTTCTCTCAAATCTGGTTAGTCAAAAAAAAGTGGCACCATCTACTCAACGTCAGGCTTTAAATGCGTTGGTTTTTCTTTATCGCGAAGTTTTAGATATACCTATTGATGGTGAAATGATGCCAATCCGCTCAAAGAAAAAAGTTCAGCCGCCAACGGTTTTAACAAAAGAAGAAGTTCAAACCTTATTTTTAAGAATGAATGGAACGCATTTATTAATGGCAAAAATACTATATGGTGGCGGATTACGCTTAATGGAATGCATTCGATTACGGATTCAAGATGTCGATTTCGGTCAAAATAAAATCTACGTACGGGGAGGCAAAGGCGGTAAAGATAGATTAAGCTTGTTTCCACAAGATATACGAAATGAATTACGCTCCCAAATTGATCGGATGACTATTCAACATCATGAAGATTTAGTGGAAGGTTTTGGTGAAGTCTACTTGCCAAACGCCCTTGACAGGAAATATCCAAACGCAGCCAGAGAAACAGGTTGGCAATATGTTTTCCCATCAAAAAAACGCTCAACAGATCCTCGATCAGGCAAAGTAATGCGCCATCATGTATCGGAAACAGGGCTTCAAAAAGCTGTAAAACGGGCATCTACCAAAGCTGCAATTTATAAAAAAGTAGGCTGTCATACGCTTCGCCATAGTTTTGCGACACATATGTTGGAAAATGGAATAAACATCAGAGTATTGCAAACCTTAATGGGTCATACTGACGTAAAGACCACTGAAATCTATACACATGTTATGAAAAAAGATATTGATGCAGTGCAAAGTCCATTAGATCAATGGTGAATGAAAAAACAAAAAGAAGGTTATCATAAACAACAGCAAATAAAATGAATCAAAACTGGGATGTAATTATCGTTGGAGCCGGTCATGCTGGAATAGAGGCGGCCTTAGCAGCTGCAAAACTAAACCAAAAAACACTCCTGATCACCATGACGGTAGATAACATTGGCGCCATGTCTTGTAATCCCGCTATTGGTGGACTCGCAAAAGGGCATTTGGTCAAAGAAATAGATGCCCTGGGTGGAATTATGGGAAAAGCTGCCGATGAAACCGCGATTCAATTTCGGATTTTGAATTCAAAAAAAGGACCGGCGGTTCAGGCAACCAGATGTCAATCGGATATGATTGTCTATAAAGACACGATTCGTAATATTCTGGAAAACCAGGCTAATCTATCCATCATACAGGCTGAAGTTACAGAGTTGATCATTGGTAACAACACTGTATGTGGGGTTAAAACCAACATTGGTGAAACAATCAATGCCAAAGCGGTGGTGCTAACTACCGGAACATTTCTGAATGGCACGATTCATATCGGGCATAACCAATATCCAGCCGGCAGGGCCTGGGAGTTTCCAGCAGAGAAACTATCAGATCAGCTAAAATCATTGGGATTAAAAATTGGTCGTTTAAAAACAGGAACGACCCCCAGACTGGACGGTAGAACCATTAATTTTGACAAACTGGAAGCGCAACCCGGTGATGCTATTATCCGAAAGTTTTCTTTCTGGCCCAGTGAAATAAAATTACCCCAGGTCCCCTGTTATATCACTTACACCAACCAGAATACCCATCAGGTGATCATGGATAACATTAAAAAATCTGCCATGTATAGTGGTGCCATTACAGGTGTCGGCGCCCGGTATTGCCCCAGTATAGAGGATAAGGTTTCTAGGTTTCCTGAAAAAGATCGCCATCAGATTTTTATTGAACCCACCAGCTTAAAATCTTATGAATACTATCCCAACGGTATTTCCACTAGTTTACCCTTGAATGTTCAGACACAATACTTGAGGAGTATTGAAGGTTTGGAAAATGTGGATGTGGTTCGAGCTGGTTACGCCATTGAATATGATTATATTATCCCTACTCAATTAAAAAGCACTTTAGAATTAAAAGATATCAAAGGACTTTATTGCGGTGGGCAGATTAATGGTACTTCCGGTTATGAGGAAGCCGCAGCACAAGGATTAATGGCTGGTATTAACGCTGCCTTAAAAAACAAATCTGAAGAACCTTTTATTTTACTTAGAAATGAAGCCTACACAGGGGTATTGTTGGATGATCTGGTGTCCAAGGGTACTGAGGAACCCTACCGAATGTTCACTTCCAGAGCTGAATACCGTTTGAGCTTAAGAGAAGATAACGCTGACCAACGGTTATCGCAAAAAGGATATGATATCGGATTACTGGATGCGGAAAATTATCGATTATTTTCTGAGAAAAACGATCAGATCCGCTCATTATCTGAATACATTAAGAAAATACGGGTAAAACCAGACGCGGATATCAATACATTACTGGAAAAGCATCAGGCACAAACCATCGAAAACCGAATGTCCGTTCAGAACGTTCTTAAAAAACCAAATGTGACGCTACAATTATTGGAAACTGTTGAAAGTCAGGAAGATTTACTGCCAATAAAAAATTGGAATACCATTGTTAAAAAGTATGTTGAAACTGAAATCAAATATGAAGGATATATCATCCGCCAGGAAAGTCAGATGAAAAGGTATTTAAAAATTGAGGCAATCCGAATACCTGATCAAATTGACTATGACTCAATCAATGGCCTATCAACTGAAGTAATTCAAAAACTAAAAAGTCATCGGCCTCAAACACTGGGACAGGCTAGCAAAATCAGTGGTGTGACTCCTGCTGCGATTACAATATTAATGGTAGCGTTTCAAAAAAGGAGATTCAACAAACGATGAGCAGCACAGAATTAAATAATATCTATCAAAAAATTAAAAAAAATATTCGTATTACTGAATCAGAAGGTGTCTTTCTTTTAAAAAATGCCCATTGGCTGGATATCGCAAAACTGGCAAATAACAGAAAAATCCAACAGATTGGTGAAAAGGTTGCCAGTTATACAGTGTTTGCCATTATCAACTATACCAATGTTTGTGATATTGAGTGCTCCTTTTGCAGCTACAAAAAGTGCCTTTCAGACAATTCTGCTTATGTTTTGACAAAAAATGAAATCTTTCAAAAAATTGAGTATGCGCTCAGCCAAAACGCCGATCAGATTTTTTTCCAGGGTGGTGTTCATCCTGAATTGAAAATTGATTATTACACAGATATCATTAAATCGATAAAAGAACGCTATAGCATTCATATTCGTGGCTTTTCTCCAGTGGAAATTAAAAATATTGCTAAAATCAGTCGGTTATCGATCGCAAACACTGTACAGGAATTAAAAATGGCTGGCCTGGATTCAGTTCCCGGGGCTGGTGCAGAAATATTATCTGACAGAGTGCGAAATATTCTTTCACCTAAAAAGTGTACTACCCAAGAATGGTGTGATATTTTAAAAGAGTGTCATTTTCAGGGGCTTTTTGGATCTGCTAACATCGTGTTTGGATCGGTTGAAACCGATGATGAAATTATCAGACATCTGGATTTGGTTCGATCCATTCAAAATATAACCGGTGGTTTTAATTCCTTCATCCCCTGGACTTTTCAACAGCAGACTAAAGGTTTTAAAACGCGATTGATACCTTCCCATGAATATCTGAAAATTCTGGGAATTTGCAGAATCTATCTGGATAATATTAAAAATATCGAAGTTTCGGTAATGGTACTCGGTGAGAAAATTGGCGGATTAGCACTGCATATGGGAGCCAATGACATTAGTTCACCGGTTATTGAGGAGAATGTACTAAGATCCTTCGGTGTTAAAGATGAAGCGGCAGCCAAAGCGCTGATTTCCGAGGCGGGATTTGATCCCTACCGGAGAGATTTTAATTATGAGTCTTTAATTCTTCAAACTCAATAATCTGCCAGTTTACTGTATTAGGTGAAAAGGAAACCGGCAGCTAATTATTCCAAAAAGCGATTAGTCTTTCCAGAGAATACATTCACCCGGGCAAGCGTCGATTTCTTCCTGAATATCATCTTCGCTTCCGGAATGTCCTTCAACTACGATAGCGATATCATCATCATCCATTGCAAAAACATCTGGCAGATCGTCTGCACATTGTCCACAACTTGTACATTCATCTCTATCAATTATTACTACTTTAGCCATATTACCTCTTAATTTTTAACTATGTTGTCATTAGTGACATAACTTCAAATGTTGAAATCCTAAAAAAAACATAATAAAAAGTAAATAGGAATTAACACTTTCTACTTTTTATCATATCAGAAACCAAAATTCCTGATTTGATTTCAATGGGCCTGTGGTTTTTAAACCATTCCACATGGCCATTCCTTCCAACTTTATTGGTAATTCCCAAAATACTATTCCATTTCAAATTCAGCAACTTAGAAACACTGGCAATACCGTATAACTCCATATTTTCAAAATCAGAATTTGTGTTTTGTGCTATATTATCAGCAGCTTCATCCGATTTGGTTAAGGTTAAGGCAGTCAAAATTTTACCTGAAGTTAGATCTAAATCAAGTTTTAAAGTCGGTTGTAGTGCTTCCCGCTCTAAAACAGGTGCATAAAGACTTAATTTCAACTCCGCTGCGGCATCTGCCAATATTGTCGACTGACATAATACAAGCTTACCAATATGATTTCTATCTTTATAGGAACCAGCAGTACCACAAAATAGAACTGAGTTGATTTCCGGGTGTTGATAATAAAATTGTTGTAATTTAATGGCTGCTGCTAAAAACCCAACCCCTAAAGGAAGAATATAAACAGCATTTTTCTTAGAAATCCAGGCCGCTTCATTGGGGAGTTTTTCTGCTTGCAGTTCTGTAATTATGGTTGATACTTCATCTTTAATGGCAGAAACAATAGCTAACATTTAAAATTTTCCGGTTTACATTTCCAAACGATAAATTAAGGCATCGCACAACGGATTTTGATAATAATTTTTACGACGATTGATTAATTTAAATTGGTATTTAGAATAAAGTTTAATGGCATTTTGATTATCGGATCTGACTTCAAGAAATACCTTATCAGTATTTTGATTATGTAATAAATCGATCATTTTTTTAATCAATTGGCTACCCAGCGATAATTTGCGCTCAGCTTGTTTTACTCCGATTTTTAATAGCTCCGATTCATTTTCAATATTAGAAAACGCTACAAAACCCAATACTTTTTCATCGCGAAGAGCAAGTAAAACCTTTAGTTGATAATTTTGAAATAGAGTTAACCACTGGTCCAGGTCCCAACCGCTGGTCGGAAAACAATCAAGATCTAATTGAGAAATTTCTTTTTCATATATATGAAAAGAATCTTTTGATAAAACTTCAAAACAGTTCACGATTTACCAAATTGTTTACCATAGTTAATTTCTGCTTCTGATAAACGAATATAGATTGGTTCTAAAGGCACAATGGATGGCTCGGCCACTTCTTTTTCCAAAAAATGTTCAATCACATGGATTCCTGAAACCTGTCTGCCAAAGCTTAGATCCAGACAAACATTCTTACTTTGTAAATCATAACCATCCACTTGCATTTTAAGAACACCATCTCCTAACAGTAAGTCGTTTTCCTGAAGGTTTTCAAAAAACAGTTCCGGCTTAATCAAAACCAAATCTGAATCCTGGACAACTTTTCCTGAAGCAATATGAAATTCTGCCAGGTACAGTTCACCTTTATAGGCGTTTTTAATCACTTTGATAGAAAATTCATAAAAAGGAACGGTGGCGGCCATTAAAGTTAATACATCGGTACCATAAAGAGGGATATTCAAAGCCAGCCCGATACTTTCTGCAACCGCCAGGCTTATTCTCATTGAAGTAAACGATCCGGGGCCCAATGTAACACAAATACCATTGAGTTTTTCTTTATCGATTTGACAGGTTTTCAATAGTTCATCGATCGATTTTAACAATACGGAGGAACCTGGTAATCCTGCATTAATAAATACGCAGCCCTTAACGATTCCCTGATCCATTATCCCCACTGAAATAGAGTGACCTGTACCTTCAATTCCTAAAATACATTGTTCTTTGATTAACATTTTATTTTTTATTGAAATCAGGGTACACGTAACGGCTTGATACTATTATTTTAAGGAAGGTGTCAGAATTTGTGTAGAGTAGACCGAGGGAGCTTCCCCCTCAGCCTCTCACAGATCCGTACATGAAACTCTCGCTTCATACGGCTCTTCTTGCTCCATTCAACTAAGAATGTTTGTTACCCTAAAGGTTCCTCTCGTTTCCGATTGACCT
>JABHWU010000024.1 GCA_018657625.1 Deltaproteobacteria bacterium
TTATGGTGCTTTCAGGCTGACCTGATTTTACTTCAGGTTTTACTTCAAGTTCTATTTCAGACTTTTCATCGATAAATGTTACCACTACCTGGTCTAAAATATAAAAAGGCTCTCCTTCTTCAAGAATAACTGTATTGTTTTCCAGTCTTGCCAGTTTATCTCTAGTGATATCAATCACTGTTGTTTGTGCGATTACGACTTGCGTGAAGGTCAAAATAATCAGGAGAAAGAGCTCGATGGATTTATTCATTATTCGTCCTTTTCGTATTTGGTATAATCCAAGACGGTTCCTTCATCCTTGGCATTCAAATTGAAATTTTGAGGGCTGCTATCCCCTTCCAATAACCTGATTGTTTTATATAGCCGGTTGATTAGGTTCGGTACTGAAACCACTCCACTGGCAATTTGCATTTCTCCCGGTTCCCCTTTTTTGATTAAATACATCGTTGGGGTTGATGTGATATTAAGCATCGATACCAATTTACGATGCCTAAGGTCCCCGACATCAATGTTTTTAATCCTAATATCGATATCCTTGACCAACTCCTCATTAATCATGGACTGCGCCATACATGATTGACAGCTATCTTGGTAAAAATAAATCAAAGCATAGTTATCTATTTTGCCAGTGATATAGTTATATTCGACACTTTTTTTCAGTTTTGCTGAAGCGTATATTCCCGGTTTCGTGGTTGGCATGACCTGGTCATACCCCGCAACTTCTTTTTGAGTTAAAATTGACATGACGTTTGAATAGCCTCTGGCTCTGGCAATAGCAATTTTTTGCATCTGGTAGACATCACCGGCGTCCTCAACAGATAAGGTTGTCATTGCTTTTTTATGGTAATTATCCAACAAGGCCGTAAAAATATCTGGATGCATGGTCATCAATTCACGAGTTGACAGTTGTAATTTAGGTGGAAAAGACATTTGATTATTTTCTTTTGATTCTGCCTGTTTCTTCTTTTCAGGGACTTCTTTTATTAAAATCTCATAGTTATAAAATCCTTTTTTTTCCTGATTATCAAAATAGGTCTCCTGGGCCTGTATATCAAAACCTGCTGTTATTAGGACCAAGATAACCGATATCAAGATATTGCTTTTCATTTACCCATCCATAATAAATTCTTAAAAAACTGGTATATGGAAAAAGCTTGTTTTTTAAAACGGCTACGATGAACAGGGCCATAATATTTAGAATCATAACTATCATCGGTATCACCGGTCATAAAATAGTAACCCTCTTTAATAACGCCTTCTGGTTGGAAGACTTTAATTTTGCTCTGTTTTGCTATCCTTGGATTTACCGTTCCAATCAAACTGCCATTGCAAAAAAACTGACCGTTTTTTAGAGACAAATAATCACCGGGTAAACAGGCTATCTTTTTCATCACTTTAAAAGTCTGTTGGTTGATTTTAAGATCAAAGACAAAAATATCTCCATATAGGATTCGGTCTCTCGGTTTATCGATAAAATAAACCCGGTCATTTAGAGAATCTGTTTTGGTAATTGAAATATGAGCCATTAACTTTCCCATTACGAAAATGATAAAGAGCACAAAGATCGTTATTCTTATTAACCGTAGGCTAAAGCATGAAAATAAAAATGAACGTAATTTATCGATTTTATTTTGTAGGTTCATCTTATTTTTTTAAATGATGATATTCAGGGACATTATATCCGATTAAAGCTTCTGAATTGATGATGATACCAAGCTTTGAATCAATCATGGTTTTTAATTCTTCCATACTTTGTTGGGTTCTTTTCTTGGCTTCTTTAACTGTAATCAGCCCATCCGCTAAATCTTTCATCACCTGGATATGTGTCTTTTCGTGAAGACTGACATAAAGCGTTTCATCGACGTATTTTGCATAAATCACCACTGTTCCCACTGAAACCACCACAGAGATGACAAACGTCATTAAGATGATCGTTATCATTTTAATACCTGAGCTGTTTACCGGTCCCATTCCTAGATTTTCTGCTTTTTTATTTTTCATCGTTCCCTTATTTGGCAAGTGTTTCGAGTAGTACCGATTTTATTTTTTTTTGGGCTGTTTGAGCCATGTAACGCAGCGGAATATCTCCTTTAATGATCATTTTCGGATTGTTTTTAGGATCGGTCAGAACAAATGCTGGTACGGATTCAATCCCGAATTTTTCAAATTTCGTTGGATCAATATGTACCTGGGCCCGGTAGAATGTACATTTTTCCTCACAATTTAAGTCAGTTGATTTAAGGGCTTTTATGTAATTTAAAGTCTTCACCATATCGTTATCAATAAACCCTCTTAAGACCAAAATCATTTCCTGATCAGGGAAAGGGTCCATATCATGAACATAAGATAGAATTGTTTCTCTTGGCATTGATGATGAAATCAGGATATAGAGCTTTTCACCGGTTAAATTAAATTTTGTGTTCTCACCTGGTATTTCAAGATTGTTTTGTTTGATGAAGCGGTCTAATTGCGCCTTAATCACAGGATCACCGGTACCCTTTATTAATGATGGATCAATACAAATACTTGCCGCCCGGTCTTTTAATGCTTCAACCATTTTAAGTGTAGCTTGCATCTGTTTCTTATCGATATAGTCCTTCTCATTAAAACTATTTTCCTGGGCGAAACCATTGGGTAAAAGCCCAATAAAAAAAACGATCCAAATAGTTTTAATACTTCTTAAAATGCACAACATCCTCTTTTCCTCCATAGCATCCAAACAAAATTCTCACCTAAAACAGAAGGGTTTTTCCCTGGCGACCAGGTCAATTCTGTTCTTCCGATTGGGTGACAAATGACATCTCTGATTGGCATTGCGAGATGCATCCGGTAATTGGTTTTGATCCAGGTTGGTGTCGGTACACAAAAGCAGTTCCAGACACCTGGATCACAGACCGATCCCATTTTTGCGAGCTTAAACAGCAACTTTGCCGCAATCAGCGCATTACCCGTCATGTAATCACCGGTACCTACATTGCCTGTTTGTGGATAAACACTACCCCATGAACCGGAACACCAGGGAAGAGCAGCTACACTGCAACCTGCAGTTGATGCAACAGCATCAACACTGCAAGCGGTTTGTGCAAAAATATTTGCATATAACACCGCTTCAGGCTCAATGATGGCAGCTAATGCATCATCGTTCCACAGTGGATCTAATTCGGTGACATATCCAATATCAAATCCGGTCGTTTCAAAACAAACAGCACTGATGATTCCCTCTAAAATCAAATCGACTGGAAACGTCATATAGTGCGCTTGTTGAAAGATATGTTGACTCCCTCCAGAATTGCTGGACGTTCTTGATGTCCCGTTATTCATGCCGGTCATGGCTTGTGTCATCAATGAAGGAAAACACCAGCTGTCTTTGACCGTTTCAATGAATTTTGCCGGTTCCCAAAAAGAGGTCGATACTCCGATTCTTTGGTAAGGCGGCAGTGGAATCGGACATTCACAAATGGGCATTTCATTACCTGCCACCGGTAAATCACAAGAAGATGAACCTGGTGATACAACCTGCTGTCCTAGTTTAATCGGGAACATACAACTCCAACAAATATCAGAAAGCGGATTAAGTATTCTGGTTGAATTGCAAACAGCGGGGGCACTATTATAACTGAGCAATATGAACACTGTGATTAAAATGGTATTTTTCACTTAAGTGCAATCTCCTGAACTTTGATTAGGCGTCCAACTTGAGTGATAATACTGGGTGCTGCTTTCAATTTGAACCTGTTAGCCATGACTTTTTTTAGGTAATAAACAGGCCTTTGATACTGATTAATCATATCGATACGAGGTCCCTCAGTTACGATCAACATCACTTTTTTATCAGAGATGTATTTTGAATGATTCCACCACTTAATTTGGTGCTTATCATTGCCACTAATAACCACGTAGGTATTAAACAGCCGTATAAAATCCATTGGATTAAAGGTATACCCTTTTGGATATATCATAGTGCCATCATGGTTGATAATATCGTGATCCAGTTTGTAACTCATATCAGGATAACTCACACGGTCAACAAAAGCTTTTGGCAGTGTCACCGCATCACCGGGTTTAATATCGTTCAGCTTTTTTTTAATATTTTTACGGTTATAAACCTTATCCCAATCGATGCTGGCAGCTCTGTTTTTGATTCTGGTTAAAATATTTTCTTCGATAACAGGATATACCCTACCTAATGTGATCGTTTCATAGGCATCTGCGCTTTTGGTCAACAAGGTGTTTAGTAAGGTCGCAACGATCAGTATTTGCATGATGGATATAAAGCAGCTATTTGGTTTCATTTGTTAACTCCGGTACTTTAAGACCATTTGCTCAATAGCTTCATGGTAATTGACACCCTGTTCTTTTATGATTCTTTCGATCTCAGCGGTTTCAGCGGCGTCAGAAGTATAAATATAATAGGTATAATCATCAACAATCAGCCGGGCAATGCCACAGTTACCATCGATATCCACAAATATTTCAGTATAACGTGGCGTAACGGATTTAACTGTTTTTAGGAGTCCAAACATAAAATCGTTTAGATCGATGATGTTTTTCTTCCGGGCTTTTTCAAAGGAATTGGATTCTAAATAAAATTTAAAACTTGAGTTTTCCTGAATCACCTCTCCCACTTCACCAAATTTTTCCAAATCGGTGGCCGATTGCGTAATGATATTAAATGATCCATTATATTTTCTGGCCCTTCGATATCCTTCAATTAAGACCTGTTTGATCAAATCCCCTTCACCGGCAAATTGCCAGGCTTCATCACAGGCAATATAAACCGGTCTGGATCTATCGCCTAAATATAAATCATGTGTTACCGCTTGAATGACAATTGAGGTAATAGCGGTGAATAACTCTTTGATTGGTTTTAGATGCTCCAGCTCCAAAATAACAAAATCATCATCTTTAATATTAAAATTAGAGATCCCATTAACATATTTAGCGTACGCTCCGTCTTTAACCCAGTCCCGGAAATTATAAGCCAGCATTTTGGCCTGTTTGATGATTTCAAAATGAAATCCTTCTAATTTTTGGGTCTCACCAAAAAATAGTTTCTCGTAATCATTGAGCGTATCATAGACATGATTGGGCTCTGATAAACCATTATACTCTTGGTATACATGCCGGACACACTCTTTTAAAATTGAATACTGCGTTTCATCCACACCCCCTTGATTGGGAAAAATCATTAGCCCAATCTGAGCCGCAACGATATTGACACCTTTTGAAATATTAATTTCATTGTTAACATCGCTTTCATCATCGATGATGGTTGCGAAGGGATTTGTAATAATATTGGTATCGGGGCCAAAATCAAGGAACCGGGCACCTAACATGGCTGTCATTTTTTTATAACTGCCACCAATATCGATAATCCTTATCTTTGCGCCCTTGGCTCTGTTATTAAAAATGATATAATTGACAAGAAATGATTTTCCAGCACCACTGGTCGCAATAACGAAGCCGTTCATGTTATTTGTGTATTTTGTGAATTGATCAATCGATACTAATTGCCCTTTTCTTCCCACTAAAAGCATACAAGGGCTTTCATTGCCTTTAAAATCAATTTGAGATGGAAAAATTGAAGCCGCTGTCTGAGTGGGCACAATAAAATCACGGTCCAGATTTTCAATATTCTTTCCTTCTGTGAATAACCCAAAAGGCAAACTACTGATTAATAATATTTGAAGAATCCCCGCATCACGCTGCATTGTGAATCCTGCTTTATTCCACCTTCCAATGGCTCTTTGCACACAAATTTCCAGTTTATATGAATCATTATCCCACATCCACAAAGTCGGTATCATTCTCACATAAGGTTTCTTTTCATTAAGATCTGAGACAGCCTTTGAAAACTCTGCTTTCTTCTTATTTAATAATTTTGCTCCGGCACCCACTGACCGCTGTGTTTTCACAATCCAATTGTTTGTATTCAGATATCCACTGAGATTTTGGACAACCACATTTACGCAGAATAAAAATGGGGAAATGTACTGTGTCGCATCATCACTCGTTCCCATATAACCACCAAAAAGCTCATTCATTTTGATGGTATCTAAGTTTTTAGCCGGTAGTTTAGGTGTAATACACCTTAAATATCTGGTTTGGTGGTCACTACTAATCTGAATCTCTTTATGCTCTTTTTGAATGACTGTATCAGCTTGAATAATCTGCTTTTTAATGGGGATTTCATCATCATAACAAAAACTGGATTGACCTTCATCCCAGGCAGGATTGAGGATACGTCTCAATAAATCGAGCAGTTTACTGGGGTTAAAAGGTCTTGGACTTAACTTGGCTGAACTTAAAATTTCTTCTATCGCCGTATAGCACCTTTTTAAATCAAATCGTTCCTTCTTTACTTCTTTTCTGACAAACTTCACTGCGAAAAACAGACGGAAATTCCGGATCGGGATATCCTGCATTTTCTCTATGCCTAAGGTACCACGCTTTAAAAATTCTGATATTCTTCTTTTGGCTTCAGCAATTAAGGGTTCCCCTTCCTTGTTCATCTTCTGGTAATTACTCAAGATTGGATCTATGGTTGGATCAGCATATAAAATATACTGAATCACTGTATTTTTGGGAAAAGCGGTTTGATAAATTGAATGGATAATACTAAAAGTTTCCGGACTACTAAAGACATGGGGGCTACATTCCCACAAAAACCCATCAGAATCTTCGTTAAGTGTGTAAACACATGTTTCATCATCATAGGCAATATAGGGTAGAAACTCAGAAAATTTGCTCCGTCGCAATTCTTTTTTGACATCTGATTTTTTAAGGCCACCATAACCGCCGAATAAAGATCTATTTAAAATATCCAAAAACCCATTAATCATAGATATTCCCCAACATAAACTCAGGATCTTCTAAAATAATAAAAATGGTTCTTTCCATGGAAAGCACTTTTCCATTTTCACTCTTTGAAGGCGTAATTAACATTTGCATGACTTTTGGCTGCTTGATGAGTGGGGTGATAGGAGCCTTAATAATACCGGTTAATTCATTATATTCCTGGTCTTTTAATACCTTATTGGCTGGTTTTTCGACGGTTGATATCTTCTTAAAATAAGGGACATATTCTAAGGTATAAATATTCTTCCTTCCCATACTTGAATAGGGTGCAGGGTTTCTCTTAACCACCAATACTTTTTCATAATATTTTGTCTTTTTGTATTTATTTTTTCCTTGTGATGTTTTCTTACCTGAATCATTAAATGATTTATGATAGGCTTCAGTAATATTGATGCACTCCCCATTATTATCACCGCGATTACAGGTAAATTCTTCGTTAAAGGGATTCATTGCTTCAGTGCAACTGGTGAGTGTTATCAAAATAAATAGGGTGATGGTATTTTTAAGGTTTGATCTCATAATTTTTTATATCAGCGCTCTAATTTCAATTGGATTTTTTGGTGTCCTAATTTCTGTCACCCTGATTATCTCAAATTGTGCCGCCATTAGGTCCTGGTACCAGTTCCAATCGGTGACAACGTCGTGTTCAGATTTCTGTCTGGTTTCATAAGATCCAAAGCAATTCAGTTTTTCACCACAACTACTTTTTAAAATATGTGGGAAATCAGATTCAGGATTATACTGGTAACTGGGTTTGGAACCACAAGACCAACATTTACTAATTTTCATTTTGGTTTAATCGGTGTTGGAATCTGTTAAAATTAAAGTTAAATCGTGCAAAAGTATTTACTGTATTTTTTAGGCATTCCATTTTCATTTTATTGATTTCATCTAAAATCTTCGAAGATATTTTAACCTGTTTACGTCTTACCACTTCGACCACTAAGCTATTTTGGTATTTCCATTCATCAATGATTTTACAAAGGGTAGCGCATAATTAACTAAAATAGACCGGTGTGTCGGAGAGATTGATTTTGATTCACCATTGATTTTAATTTCAATATTGAGATCTTTATTTTGTTTCAATTCGATCAATTTTTTCTTAATGATAAATTCATTCAACCCCTTGCCATCGCTGGTAATTCTTTCTTGTGCCGCTTTTAACTTTTCTTCAAATTCAGTTTTTATCATTGCGATGCTACTTCGAAGTTCGTTAATTTCTAACTTTAACCGCTCAATTTCAATTTTTTGTTGGCTGTTTTGGCCTTCTTGAATCCTGATCAGTGCTTTTAATTCAACAATTTCTTTGGCATTAGCTTCATTTTGATCTTTATCGCTAATTAAACGGTCCCCTCTAATTAATTCAATTGCTCTGCGACTCATGGCAATTGCTAAAAACCATAAAACGACTCTAAAGGCTGTTAAAAGAATGACTTTACTCCAGACTTCTATTTTGTTTTGTTTCGGATCAATTTTAACTGATAGCTTTTCTCTTTCTAATGATTGAATCCTTTGCACTGTAATCGCCGTGTTATGCTTTTGTCCTTTAATACTTTCCAGTAGTCTTTCATTTCTTGCGATTTGATTATCCAAAGCAACTATCCTGTTCTCAGCCCAATTTTTTGAATTGATGGCACCGATGTCTTTTTTTACAGTGTAGTAGCTGGCAAAGTATAAAACGATGATGCCTAAGCAAAAAACCGGCAGGCGATATCTAAAGAAATCTGTGGGAATTTTTAGCCCAAAAAAATTAAACTTTTTGTGCTTATTGTAGGCACCGACAATGGCAATAGGGACAATTGCATTAAATAGCGCAACTGCCACTGATTTTTCGAAACTATAATTACCTTCAAAGACAGTCATTAAAAATCCAGCTTCTTCACTGGCTATAAATAAAGTGATCAGAAGGGAAAGCCCAATTAGAAAAAATCCATAAAATATGGTTATTAGCTTTTGGTCTTTTTTAGGGCTTTGAGACATTTTTTTCTCCGGTTTGGATGAACATGTGATTCTTTGTCAAAAGACGATTTTTTATTTTACTCAACAAAACCTCTTTAAAAACCATCTAACTAAAATATATTTTTTTATTTATCTGTTATTATAGTATTATTAATATTTATCTTATTATAATAGTTAATAATATCAGTACTCTTACGTATTCTTACGCATTCTTACGCAACTCTTACGCTTGAAAAGCAGTAACCACGCAACTCTTACGCATCTTACGCATTTTCTAATACATTTCCTACACGTGCGCGCGTGCGCGAGGCAAAATGCGTAAGATGCGTAAGATACGTAAGGAAGTCTATTATTTGAGTTAGTTACCGATTTTTGAATGCGTAAGAAAGCGTAAGGATTCCGTAATGAATGCCCATCATCTAAAATGGCTACTGACATATTTCCTCCTTCACAGTGACTAAATCAGAAATCATTTGGTGATAGATTTCACCTTTTTCAACTAAAAAATTAATTTCATTTTCCAACCTGCTAAATTCGCCACCCAAAATAAAATCGGGATCTGCAGTTTGCTTCTTAATTATTTCTCTTCTGATCATTTGTCTGTTCTTTGAACTCTCAATTTGAAGGTCAAAATAGTCGTTAATCTTTGTTTTTACCAATTCTGCGACGATTGATATTTGAATGTTATTTTCCATTTGTGATTGTTATTTAGGTGTTTTCTAATCTGTTTTTTTTTGGGCTAGAATCATCAATTCGAATCCCAAATTCTTTTTCAAAATAGGAAGTACAATCATTAAAAATGTAAAAAGCACCTCTTTGGCTTTTTTCTTCAACCCAATAAACACCTTTTGGTTGGTTGGTAATTTTAGTCATCACTCTGCAAAACATGTTTTTATTCATCAATTTTGTTTCAGTATCTTTAAAATACCTTACATATTCTAAGTAAAGATCCTTGGATGAAATAAACTTTTTTTCTGACCATCCATCCTCTAATTTGCTTTTCCAAAAACTGGCTTCAGGGGAAAGACTAAACTCTTTAAGCTCTTTTGAAGCCTCGGTTTCAGGAATATTTTTAAGATTTCTGCTAATCTTGCGATTGAGTAGAAAATACATTAAAGCCTGTCTGCCCCCTTTATCCGTTTCTTTATAAATCGCATTGAAATAGTCATGTTCTTTTTGGACTTTTTTATTCACATCCAGCACAAAATACCGACGATCATCTCCTTCTAACCTGATGACGTATTGCTTGTTGGAGGCGATGATCAGGTGGATATAATTTGGGACAATAAAGGTGTTTTGATATTTGAATTCAATCTCCTTGGTTGATTCTGAAATCAATGTCTTTAAAGCGCTTTCTGCTTTTTCATCACCACCAAACATGGCTTCATCGGCAAACAGCAACAGGCAGTTCATCAGATGAGAATTGAAGGTGCCCGTAATATGTTTGGCTTCCGTCAGTGGCAAAAAATGATTTCCAAATAAAGAACCGAAGATACTGGCAAAAGTTCCTTTTCCTGTGCCTGAACCACCTCTGAGGACAATAGCAACACCAGGTTTTTTGGTGGGATTCTGGATCACATCAGCCATCCAATCTAACAAGTATTCAAAATACGCCTTATTACCACTACAGATCACATTTTGGATGTGGTTCAAATAAAGATCGCACTTACCTTTAACGGACTTATAAGCAAACCCTTTCCATAGGTTGTAATATCCCTCCGGATTACTTTTTGGATCGAATATGATACCGGTGTACTTCTTTTTTTCAGGTGACTTTAGCCAGGTTTCAGCAATGGTTTCTTTACCGCTGACTTCATCCCCGTAAAATAGCTTAAAATCAGATTCTGAACTGAATGAAATCCCCCGACGCCTGGTGGTTGGATTATACTCTTCATTTAATATTGATGTTTTTCCAGACACCCTTATGAGTGCATGCCTGTGATTCATGTATTCCATAACCAGTTCATCCCTCCAGATTTTTGGTTTAAAATTGCCAACCATAACCGGTTTTTCCAGGTTTTTTATTTCAGTCAGAGATTCCAACCAGAGGTTTTTAACGTTTAATTCAATCGCTTTGGCACAATCGATTCCTTCACCCAGCAGCGGGATTTTTCGAATGATATTTTTTTGAATATTTTTAGAATAAATAAAAGACTGATTTTTTTTGTCCGGATCCAAAATTAAAACATCGCCATCTTTGATAAAGGATTCAATTTTTGAAAACCCGGATGTTCCACCAACAACAATGACTCTGGTTTTCTGATTAATGTGTTCAATATAAGCAATGGCATCGGTAAAACTCTCAAGAATGATTCCAGAATCAATCTGGCTATTGATGATTAACGCCCGGTCCTCCTTAGTCGTTCCGTGTTTGGTTTTTCCGGTACCTTCCAAGCGATCATCAAGGTGGATTTTTTCAATAATAACAATTTTATCACCGGTATTTTTATAGGGGATAACAATAGATTGGACGCCGTTATACTGGTTAAAGCGAATTCCCGTCTTATCAATGGTTTCATCTGAGATTTTAATTTTTCGCTGATGAAAATATTTTTTTATAATTTTAAACTCTGCTTCGGTGCAGAGGGAATTGTGATAAATAAAAGCAGCTAATTTTTCATTATTCACATTTTGTTTTGGTGCTGGTATTTTGTCTGCAATCGCTTTTATATCTTTGGGTTGATTGTTTTTGAGTAATCCTAAATTTTTTGCTAACTCAATTAACGAAACATGACTGGGGGGATCTGAAGAGAAATCCGTAAGCCCTGTGGTACTTAATGAAATCGGACTAATATTATTATGAATAGTTTGATAGGCAGGATCTCGCCAGTCGTCTCTATCATTAACCTGGGTCCAGGTATCATATGGCACCATGACTAAAACTTGTTCTAATAATTCTCGGTACTGGCCTTTATCCCATTTTTTCATAGTCTCAAAATTACTAAATGTTAAATGCAACTTGTTTAATGAACTCTATTACCAACAATTGGCATTTCCGCAGACTTTTTGTTGATGTAAAAAACCTCATATTCATTATAGAATTATCCATAATTATTGTTTTTTTACTCAGTTCTTGATTATTTTTGTTGATTCCAGTTTTGTAATATTTTGAAATACGTTTAATGAATTATTTATTATTATTCAATTTCTGATTCATTACCTTGAGTAATCATTTTGGATTTTAACCATTCAAAAAAATCAAATCGGTAAAATCGATACTCTCTACCGATTTTCAAAGTTGGTGGGGGATTATCGCCTTTTAATATATTGGTTAAGACTTTAGGAGACACTTTTAAAATTTTTCTAACTTCTCTCGCAGTTAGTAACTCCATATTCTGGATTTTCATGTTGTCTAATAAATTATAATTATATAAGGTTAAAGTATGTTACTGGACTTTAAAGTGTGTTTTATTCACACAACATATTTAAAATACATTTAATGTACTTTGTCAACCTTATTAGTTTACTATGCAGACTGACTACAATAAAAGATTCGAGCAAGTTATTGAAATATTAAAGAAAGATAATTCTATAACGGAAAAAAAAGTTGGAGAGAAAATCGGACTCAAAGCTGCAGGGATTAATGGTATTAAAATTGGAAGGAGCAAACTGGCTTCAAGATCTGCAGAATTGTTACTTGAAAAAGAATTTAATATTAATTTAGATTGGCTTCATACAGGTAAGGGTACACTCTATATTGATAACAACCCATCAATTCATAAAAAATTCAATGAACCTGGAGAAGCTTTAATTTGTCTGGATTGTGAGTTTGGTGCTTATACAAAAGATCACCAAGGTGATACTTGTCCTAATTGTGGTGGCAAGATTATAAGAAAATGTACCCGCTGTGGGGTGAAGTTAACAGTTCCTGATCAACGTTTCTGCCATAAGTGCGGATTGCAATTGAAAATTTAATTTTAGAATTTTGTTAGCTTGATTTACATAAAAACCTTATCAATAGAGTAATAAAACCGGTTAAAACAAAACCGGCTTTATTACTCTATTATCTTAATTTGCGACCACAGATTGGACAATATTTATAGCCCTTTTTCTGATAGTAACAACAACATTTTAGTTTCATAATAAAAAGATCAATAGGGATCGATCCATTGTTTATAAATAACCCTGGCAGGTGTTTGAAATACTTAAAATGATTTCTCTAGAAAAAGCAAGGGGCGGAAATGCATGTCCTATACATTTATTAGACTGATTGATTTAGATTTTAACAATGATTTTGGCAAGTGCTATTGTTGTCATGAATTAAGTGTTTGATAATAAACTAAAAGCTAATCCATTTTCTCTATATTAATTTATTTGAAATCGATGAAGCATTATTTAAAAAGAGGTTGAATTCTTAGCCGTCTGGTCTAAATATTATTAATCGCATAAACTCATTAATACAGTATTCTTACGGCGCAATTCTCCCCGAATTCTCATCCGACAAACTCAAGCAGCCTCTCTGTGATAGTATTTCAGCTTTCCTCCTAAACATAACCGGCAGTTAATCCTATCATTTTGTTTTTCAATTTCGTATTCAGGAAATGGAAACAATATGTCCCTGTCATGCGCTAATGAGACCATCTATGCTGTTTCTATGATCTTGAAAGCTTCCTTGCTGGCAGCCACCTGGGCAGGGAAATATCGAAAACGCGGATTAGAATCAATTTCAAAAATGCCCATCGAAGAGAAGGACAAAGAAATCCTCTTCCTACGCGATCGTATTTACCCGTTGGAAACCCGGATCAAAATTTTTCAGAAGCAATATCATGCAACATCCAGAAAACCAGGATATTCTCTGAAAGAGCGGCTATTTATCCTTTGGCATATGGAGTATTTCCAGATTCCTCGACGTCATGTCACAAGGACCTTCGGTATTGCCAGATCTACGCTGTATCGTCGGTTGAAACGAATAGATGATGAATCCAAATCGACTCAACACTCTTGGAACAAAACACCGAAATCATTAACTGCCCTAGTCTGGCGTATTTTAAATGACAATATAGATTGGGGACGCGTTCGAATCTCCAATCAATTAAAGCTTCTGAACATCTTTCTCGCTGCCTCAACCGTTCGGAATATCTTACAACGCCCCAAACCCAGAAACCCATCCCCTGTTAATTGTTCAGAAAAGTCGGTACCAAAGAATAATAAAGGGTGTCGGATTCCGCCTGGTATCCAAATCACCTATGAAGTGTAGACTTAACGGAGGTCAACTACTGGGGCTTGTGGAAGATTTATGTTCTGGTTGCCATCGATCATTTCTCTCGCAAAATTATAGCGGCAACACCACTTGAAGGACCAAACGCTGGTATGGTGATTGATGCGCTTGAGGCAACATTTGTAAATTTCGGAAAGCCAAAGCATCTCATTTCCGATCAAGGAAGTGTCTTTACAAGCGCGGCTTTTAGGGAACTTCTCAATTCAAACGATGTGAAAATAAGATATGGCGCTGTCGGAGAGCATGGTAGTATCGCCGTAACAGAACGTGTAATCGAAACCCTAATATATGAATGGCTGAAGAAAGCTCCCATCATTCGAGGGTATCGGCATCTTACTCAACTTTGCGGCGACTTCTCCGAATGGTATAATAATTGGCGGCCACATGAGTTTTTGGGTAGTGCGACTCCGGCCTTAGCCTTCCAAAATAAAGCAGTTCCCTTGGTACCTAAAATCGCAAAGGATGTTCCTTCCAATTTGGAAACTAAGAAGTTTAAGGAAACAAAAGTTGTTGGATATCGAATCAAGAAAGTTGCTTGAATCCAATAAATTTAATATTGGGAGTTAGAACTTTAACAGGAGTAGTGCGTTTGCAATCTGGTTTTCTTCCCTGTGTTTCTGGTGAATATTCCTCTTCTTTTCAAATTTGATTCTGTTTTATATAATTGACCTTCCAACTGTCGCATTTTTTTCTAATTGAAAGTAAAATTGGTGCCTATTATTCTAGTTATTTTGTGGTCCTATTACCGCATAACAAGGACAATCCATCCATTATCAATTAGGACATTCTAGTGACAGCCTGTTCCCGTTAAGCGAGAATGGCACCATTTGAAATATTGATAAACTTGCTTATTTAGTCATCGATTTAATAGGTAATGGAATGATGATTAAAGTATCTTAGATTATAGGGTTATCCTAATGAGGCATGGTAGGGACAGATTGTCTAATTCTAGATGAATTCCAAAACCAAAAAGCAATTAAACAAAGGTTCGTGAGGCAATATACAAAGAATATGAGAATTTTTAACCAAATTCAGGTCGAAAAAGTAGAAGTACTGCCAGATCACAATGAAAATAATATTTTAACCATGCAGGAATAGTTTTATATATTCTTATTATTCTTATCTATCGTTTTCCTGTTTCAATAATCGTTAAAAGAAACTACACTGAACCTAGATACGAAAAAGCAATTGAATGATTTTTTATCTTTTAGGGAAAAGAAAAA
>JABHWU010000042.1 GCA_018657625.1 Deltaproteobacteria bacterium
AATGCCGGTGATTCAAATACTTTAAATGATGAAGCTGGTTTTGAACCACCCACAGAAGGTGATGTTGAATATCACGGTGACAATGACTTCCAGGATGAGATCCAGGAAGCTGATCTGTTATCGAGCGATTCTTATTCCGGTGATAGTGGTGGTGAAACAGAATCCAGCTGGTTTGGGGGTGGCGATGATTCCGGTGGAGATTCCAGTGGGTGTAGCTCCTGCAGTTCTTGTAGTTCCTGCAGTTCTTGTGGTGGATGTAGTTAATTTTTTGGATAAGGGTACAGGTTAACAGGAATTATTGCTGATATACCTTAATCTTGTGCTCTTTCAAATATTTTAAAGTTTTGCTGCATATGGCAGAAGCAATCTTCAAAGACACCACCGTATCCGGGTATTGTTTTTTGACGGTATCGACTTTTTTTAAAAAACCAACGCCATCTTTCATAATAAACCGGCTTTTTCGATCAACGAAAATCGCGATCTCTTTATCTGAAATTTGAATAAGTTGCGTTCGGCTATTCAAACCATATTGTTTAGCATCTAAAACTGTATCCATAATTGTTAGCAAATAATATTTGATCCCGGAAGAAATATTATAGTGGCGATCATTGTTATTGACCCGTAAAATAGGGATACACGTAACAAAAAAAGTATATATCCCCTCATTTTACTATTTCCATAATTGAAGAAACTAGCCTATAAGAATGACGTCTGCTATAAATATCTGTTTTTCAACTTAAATAATCTAGCAGTTAAAGCATTGTTTATCTATCATAAAGGATAAAATTCCTTTTTCATGGTTTGGCTGGCCAGATTTCTGGAAGGTGTTAATAATCCTTTGGCATTGTATTTTGAATATCTTCGAATACCACTAAGTAGCATTTGCGGATTATCCCCTTCTTCCATGTAAAAAGCAGTTTTTTTGCCTCTGTTGATATCGTTTCAGCGGTTGTGAACGATAAATATTTAACAACACATAGACTGCTCATCATAAAATTGCAGTATTTTTTTAGTTTAAAATAATAAAATGGGTTTTGTGGAAATCACTTTTAAATGGGAGTGAACATTTTGATATTTTTGAATATTAATTGAACAAGTTAATTGGTTTTTTTAGGATTATATTATAGAATATTAAGTAAGGGGCAATTGAATCTATCTGTTGATTAAAGCCGAATAAATTTAATCACAAGCAGGAGGTCATTATGAATATTGATATAAATAAAAACACCAAGGTCTGGTTAAACCACTATGAAAAAAATGTTCCTGAAAAGATAAATTATGAATCAGTGACAGTGGTTGACTTTTTGGAAAGATCTGCCAGGAGTTTCCCCGAAAAACCTGCTCTTAATTATCAAGGGTATCAAATAAACTTCGCTCAACTATTGGCGTTAACTGAAAAATTTGCAGCTCATTTACAAAATTTTGGAATTAAAAAAGGTGACAGGGTAGCAATAATTCTACCAAATGTTATCCCTTGTGTTGTTGCTTGTTATGCCACCTTAAAAATCGGTGCTGTGGTAGTCATGAATAATCCACTATATACTGACAGAGAACTATTGCACCAATTAAACGATTCTGAAGCAAAGATGGTGATCACTTTAGATTTATTAGCCAATCGTGTGATTGCTATTAGACCGCAAACTTCAGTTAAACAAATTATATACACCTCGTTAGGTGATTATTTACCCTTTATTTTAAAACTATTATTTCCCTTAGTGGCGAAACGGAAAAAATTGAAAGCAGCTGTGAAACCGGCGGAAAATGTTTTCTATTGGAAACAGCTGTTAGAGCAATCTGTTGTAACAACTGATGAACCTGATAAAATTTTATTGGCTGATCCAGCCTTAATTCAATACACAGGCGGTACAACGGGAGTATCGAAAGGTGCTTTATTAACCCATTATAATATTAGTGCCCAGGTCCAGCAGTTAGGCGCCTGGTTTCCCAGTTTTTTTAAAGGAGCAGAAACCATGCTGGGAGCCTTGCCATTTTTTCATGTTTTTGGGTTAACGACGGCTATGAATTTTGCCATTTATATGGGTTGGAATGATGTTTTAGTTCCCAAACCACAACCGGATGCACTATTGAAGGCGATACGGAAATTTAAACCTACCTTTACACCATTGGTTCCGACAATGTATATCGGGATACTAAACGATCCAAAAATAGAGAAAATAAACATGTCGTGCATCAAAGGGTGTTTTTCCGGAAGTGCTCCTCTTCCCCTGGAAGTTGTCAAAGAATTTGAAGAGCGTACCGGGGCCATAATTGTTGAAGGATTTGGTCTGACTGAAACATCACCTGTCACCCATATCAACCCCTTTTCAATAGAAGGGACGAAAACGGGTAGTATTGGTGTTCCAATTTCTGATACAGATTGTCGGATTGTTGACCTTAAAGATGGCAAGAAGGATGTCCTGGCTGGTGAAACCGGGGAACTGCTCATTAAGGGACCACAGGTGATGAACGAGTACTACAATATCCCATCAGAAACGGAAAAAGTGTTAACTGATGGTTGGTTGCATACGGGAGATATCGCCCGGATGGATGAAGATGGATATTTTTATATTGTGGACCGAATGAAAGATATGATCAATTCCGGTGGATTTAATGTTTATCCAAGGGAGATCGATGAATTGTTTTTCGAACATCCAAAAGTATTGGAAGCCTGTTCCATTGGGATTAAGCATAAAACCAGAGGAGAAGCGGTGAAAGTCTACGTTGTGTTAAAAGAAGGACAAATCGCAACAGAAAAAGAATTACTGGAGTATTGCCAGGGGAAGCTTGCCAAGTATAAACTGCCAACTAAAATAGAGTTCATTAGTGAGTTACCAAAATCAAATGTCGGAAAAGTTTTGAGAAAAGTACTTAGGGATATGGAAAAGAAAGGTAAATGACAAATAATAATATCAAAATTGATCACCAAAACTGGCAGCAGTTTGTTATTTCTTCGGACGCTGTAATAGAGAAACTGACACCGGGAATGAATATTTTCTTAAGTACCGGTGTTTCAGAACCCCGAACCCTGGTTAAAAATCTAACGGCTTCCCAAAACCGCGGAATTGCTTCCAGCCTTTTAGCCATCTTAATCAGGCAAGCCCGGGAAAGGGGATACAAAGGATTTACGGGTAGTGTCCTCACCTCCTACAAAGCCATGATGAAGGTATTTGAAAAAAGTGGTTACCATATCAATGCTGAACTGGATTATGGTGTTTATGAAATCACGCTTTTGTTTGATAAAAAGGATTAATCAAATAGTCTTAGACAGAAAACTATTCCCTTAACTTCAAAAATACCTGACGCCTTTAATATTTGTTTTATATTGAATTGGAAATACTGCTGTTTTTACATCCATACAGATTCAATTATTCTGCTTAACTCCTCCACAGCATATAATGGCAGTGATAAAAGATTAAAATTGATTTCTTGAATTCCGTCCTTTGTTCTGATTTTACTATGTACCTTCTGTGTTGATGTGGATTTAAATCGAAACAAACTTATCTTGAGCCTCCTAGGAACAAGGGTTTTCTGTTTTTATTAACCCTCCAGTTGTCCAGAGATTTTAATCCAATACGTTCCATTTTCTATTAAATATATACTTTAATTATTAAATTTGATTTTTTACACAGTAGAAATCTCAATTTTTATGACTTTTAGCAAGTATGTTTTTAGCCCGATTTAATTTCTTGCCAATTCTTCAAGAAGAATCATGATCAACTTAAATGATTGTCTTTAAATAAAATTCAAATTAATAAAGGTGTTAGTATTAGTGAGGTAAATAGAGTATGTCATTGAAAGTGATATTTATTATTAGATTGCATTCAGGCTGTTATTTTGTTAAAAGGACACAATTATTTTGTATTAAAAAATCTTTTATAGGGCTATTAGGTTTGCTATACACACTCTCTCTTGATTTGCGACGATATACAGGCTTCAATTTCTTAATTTTATTGATTTTGGTTTCTGTTTCTGTAGATAGCTATGCTTCTGAGTTGCAGATCGGCAATCGGGCGCCGAATCTTAGGGGGCACCGCGTGCTCAATGATGCTCAGATAAGTCTTTACCGTATGATGACAGAGATGCGCTTAAAAAAAGATGCCAACGGAAAATTGATACTGGGGGAGAACGGAAAGTATATTAATGAATACCATCATTTTGTGACGGTTTTAAACTTCTTTGCTAAAACCTGTATTCCTTGTTTAAGGGAAATCCCTACTTTTAACCGACTTGAGAAAAATTTTCGGGGTCATCCTGTCAAATTTCTATATATTAATGTCGATCCCCACTTACCGAGAGCAAAAGCCAGGACCTTAATGGATCGATACCATATTGAGATGCCAATGATGTTGGTTAATCAGAATGAGGCCATCCGTAAATATGGCGCACAGACACTCCCGCGCCTGGTAGTGATCGGCAAAAATAAAAAGATTAGCAAAATTATCACCGGTTTTCATAAAAACCTGGAAAGCGAGTTAACCCGATATTTAAATCAGTTGCTGGAATAGACCATTGTGTCCTCTGTGGTAATAATGTATTCGGTTTTCCATTCTTATTATTTGAACTTTTAATTGTAGTCTATTGATGAATTTGAAAACGATAAGCAAGAAAACTAATTTTTTTAAACTACTAATGATTTTCTTATTGGGATTGGTTCCTAATCTTCAGGCCCAAAGCATGGAACAGGCAGTACATGATGTGGTGATTCAGCTCGGTCAATCCGGACTAAATCAAGAGAACGACGCTGAGATAATTCTGGAAATGGTGAATTATCATTCCCAAAAGTATGATCGACAAGCCCGTGTTATTCAAGGTGAACTATACGGTTTATTACAAAACCAATTCCCCAAAGCCCGGATTCTGCTTAAGGAGGAAGCCATTGCAGGGGTTTCATTTCGAGCTGTATTGATCAAAGGGTCTTATAAGCAGGAAGGTACCCAAACCCAAATCGTGTTAAATGCGGTTAAGCAAATGAACGGTCAACTGATCGCTAAAGCTAATGCTATTTTTGAAACCCAGCGGGAGAAATTTGAACATTTGGTGGTGGTATTACCCATTGAAGCCCCCGATCTGAAAAAAAGTGTGGCAGAAACTTACAGCAAAATTTTACGTTCTGAATTAACACAAACCGGGGTATTTAATCTGGTAAGTTCCGATGTGATCGATAGCATTAATGCCGATGAAATTCAGGAACAGTACCAGTGCACTCGGGAAGAGTGCAGTGCCATCGTGGCCGAACAGGTCAACGCCAACCAGGTGATTACAACACAATATAACAAAATCACCAAAGGTAGCTATTATTTAACAGCCAGTCTAAAAGATATTAAAACCGGTCGCACCCTTAACGAAGTAGCGATTCAGCACAATGGCAACCCGGAAACCCTACCCAGGGGACTTAAAATATTAGCGGGAAAACTGGCCGGAATCGAGGTAGCAACTTCAACCTCATTGACCAGAACCAATGGAAAAACTGGTATGTTAGTGATCAAGTCAAATCCGTCCCAAGCCAGTATTATGATAGATGGACGTTTACTCCCTCAAAAAACTGATACTCTACTACAGAATATTCCCATTGGGAAACATCAGATTACTGTGTACAAAGAAAACTTGGGAGCTATACAGGAAATTATATTGACACTAGCAGCCTGTCGGACTATTAGAATCTAATTTTATATCTCCCTGTTTTACATAGTTATGATATTGATATTATATAATATAAGGTTGACATTTTGGTTTAAAAACCCTAATATAAGCAAATATATCAAACATATAACCACAAATTCCAATTTCGATAATATGACCAGAGTATTCAAGTGCGCTAATTATGAACAACCGATGATATTGCCACCTACCATTGACGAATGGCTTCCGGATGATCATCTCGCACGTTTTATTGTTAATATCATAAAGCAACTCGATTTATCAGAGATATACAAATCCTACGGCCAAAGAGGGTCAATACCATACGATCCCAAAATGCTAATCGGACTGATATTTTATGGTTATTGTACCGGTGTATTCAGCTCACGAAAGATCGAGAGAGCTACGTTTGACTCAATCGCGTTTAGGTATATTTCTGGAGATCATCACCCTGATCATGATACCATCAACCATTTCAGAAAACGATTTTTGACTCAAATAACGGAACTGTTCAAACAAATACTTATCATTGCCACGGAAGCCGGCGTATTGAAAATCGGAAATGTATCTTTTGACGGAACCAAAGTCAATGCCAACGCTTCAAAGCATAAAGCGATGAGTTACGGACATGCCAGTAAGCTTGAACAGAAGATAAAAGAAGAGGTTGAGTTGTTGTTGGAAAAAGCACAGGAAGAGAACGAAAAGGATGAGGATAGCGGTTTAAAGATTCCTGAAGAGATTGCCAGACGCGAAGATCAGATCGCCAAAATTCAAGAAGCCAAAAGGGTTATTGAAGCGCGCGCAAAAGAACGATATGAGCAAGACAAAGAAGCGTATGATCATAAGATGCAGCAAAGAAAACTTAAAGAACAAAAAACAGGTAAGAAAACGCCAGG
>JABHWU010000106.1 GCA_018657625.1 Deltaproteobacteria bacterium
CAGGCAATCCTGAATGGGGGCGTTTTTGGTCTGACACATTCTAAAAATATCACCCGTTTCAACCTTCAATTCCAATAATACTTCCCCACCTTGATCAACCACTCGAATCACGCCTTCTCCAGGAGCTTCAAAGGTCTTATCATGAGAACCGTACTCTTCTGCTTTTTGAGCCATTAAACCAACATTAGAAACACTGCCCATGGTTGATGGATTGAAAGCACCATGTTTTTTGCAATCTTCAATGGCTTCCTGATATATGGTTGCATAGCAACGATCCGGAACCATAGCAATCGTATCCTGTAATTGATCATCAGGTCCCCACATTCGCCCTCCGTCACGAACCACCACTGGCATTGATGCATCAATAATGATATTATTAGGAACATGCAAATTTGTAATTCCTTTGCTGGAATCTACCATTGCCAGTTTTGGTTGTGTTTCATACACCGCTTCAATATCATATATTATTTCGCTTTTCTTAGCTTCAGGCAAATTTTCAATTTTGGCATACAGATCACCTAAACCATTATTAACATTCACCCCGAGGTCTTTAATAACTTCAGCGTGTTTTTCAAGAACATCCTTATAATAGACAGAAACACAATGCCCGAACATGATAGGATCAGAGACTTTCATCATCGTTGCTTTAAGGTGCAAAGATAATAAGACCTCATTTTCCTGAGCAATCTTAATTTGCGCTGCATAAAATTCTCTCAAAGCCTTAACATTCATTACTGATACATCAATTACCTCACCAGCCAACAATGCTGTTTTTTCTTTCAGAACTTTAGATGTACCAGCATCTCCAACAAATTCAATTTTTACATCCCTGGCGCTTGTCATTGTTTTTGACTGTTCATTACCATAAAAATCTTTAGCCGTCATATGTGCCACACAGGATTTTGAAACTTCCGGCCAATCTTTCATCATTCTATGAGGATTTTTCTGTCCAAATTTTTTCACTGATGCAGCTGCCCTGCGATCTGAGTTTCCTTCACGCAATACAGGATTCACTGCACTTCCCAGTACTTTTGCAAATCTGGCTTGTAATGCCCTTTCTACCTCTGTTTTGGCTTCTGCCGGATAATCCGGAATATCATATCCTTTGCTTTTTAATTCCTTTATGGCACCTTCTAATTGAGGAATTGAAGCGCTGATATTCGGCAATTTAATAACATTGGCTTCCGGTTTTTTTACTAAATCCCCTAATTGGCTTAGGAAATCAGGTATTTTTTGATCTTCAGTCAAATGATCAGGGAAGTTTGCTATAATACGCCCGACAAGTGAAATATCCCAGGTTTCAACAGAAACACCTGAATCTTTTAAAAACGCTTTAATTACAGGTAACAGAGAATAAGTTGCCAGGGCGGGTGCTTCATCAATTTTGGTATAAATAATTCTTGCTGGTTGTGTGGTCATATTTCTCTCACTAAGGTGCTTGCCGTATTGGTTATTCTTTTATGTTTATCATTATTCTCTGCTAAATAAATGATAAAAACGCTTATAATAACATTCGCTTACAGAGGTTATATGCAGAACGTAAAAGAAAGATAAGTATCAAATAGGGAGTATTTGCTGTCAAGAAAAAATGGGGCGCCCTTAAAAGGTATGTCAACAATTCAACTTTCAAGTGAGTATTTAATGATATGTATCAAAAATCACTTTATAGATTTAATTTTATCAATATAAAATTTACTGCCAGTCTTTTCTTTATTTTAATGCCTAAAACCATCCTCTCTGAGGATGGTCAGATACCAAAAGCTCTGCCAATTAGCTACCTCATAAAAAGCTAGGTGTGTATCGCAGGTCTGTCCTGCAGGAGTATTTAACCACGGACCACACTGAATACACGGAAAAAACAGAGATATTGAAATTCAATCACAGAAACACAAAACCTTTCCGTGTTTTCTGTGTGGTCCGTGGTTCGATTTATAAAATAATAACCAGAAAAAGTCATCACAGGTTCATAAATGACAACTAAAATTGCATCGATTTCGTTTGAATCCAAGAATGCGATATACTCCTCCGGGGCTAAGACAATACAGTCTCTTTTTTGGGATGGATTTTATTGGCATTTCTATTTTTAACATAGAGATCACCATTCTAATAATCCCATAAAATTAGAGTACACGTACACAAAAAGTACATGTTCCTTAATTTTGTTATTCCAATTAAAATAACATCATATCAATAACTATGACGTTTGCTATATCAAGGATTTTCATTCAGGTTCTTAAATAAACGTAACAGATATGTAATCATGAAATTTTTGATAAATACCATTAACGAATTGCATTAAGATTTGGAATTAGCTAATGTTTCGAAAATTAATTAAGAGTATACCATATTCAAGGAGATAATATGCGGATAATCGATTTATATTCAAGTAGTACCATCAAACCTATCATTTCATTCGAGTTTTCCAGGCCGAAAACAGAAAAAGCAGCTGCAAACCTTAACAAAGCATTTGATTCATTAGCTGCAGCTAATCCTGATTATGTTTCTGTCACTTTTGGTGCTGGTGGATCCAATCGGGAAGGTGGTTTTGAAATAGTCGACCATTTAAAAAATCAAAGAAAATTAAATACTGTTGCCTATATAGCCAGTACCGGTCTGGGACCGGATGCCGTTGTCGAAGTATTAGACCGATTTAAATCCATTGGGATTGAAACCGTTTTTGTTATCCGGGGTGATGCTCCTACCTGGGATGAAAATTACCAACCTCATCCTGAAGCAATGGAATATGCTTCAGATCTGTTGTCATTTATCAAAAAACAATATGATTTCTGCCTCGGAGCTGCTGGATATCCGGAAACTCATTCTGAAGCGACTAATCCCGTAAAAGATTTAGAAATGCTGAAGTTAAAGGTTGATCAAGGTGCAGAATACATTGTCGCGCAATATTTCTATGACAATCAGTTTTTTTATGACTATGTGGATAAAGCCCGTGCAAAGGGGATTAAGGTACCGATTATACCGGGAATTATGCCGATTTATACAATTAAAATGACAGAAAACCTGGCGGGACTCTGTGGTACTAAAATTGTCAAAAAAGTTAGGGATGGATTAGATCAGCTACCCAAAGATGATAAAAACGCGGTTTTACAATTTGGAGTTGATTTCGCAACTGAACAATGCCGGGATTTAATCAAAAATGGTGTCAAAGGATTGCATTTTTACACTATGAACCGTTCAAAATCGGTTGTATCAATTTTGAATAATTTAAAATCTGAAGGATTATTGTAGTTTAAAACTTATATCTCAGCCAACCATTTTGAGGCATCCTCTGGACCGTCTGCTGATTCAATCGCTGTTTGATAGATTTTCTTCAACTCGGCAATAACTTCAGCTTCTTCTTTACTAACTGGATTTGTTAATCCTCCAAAACCACCGGATGCTTCCGCTATCGCTTTAGCCAGTCCGTTTAAATCTTTACAGATACTGGCTAAAATTACCGGTGAAACACATTTCTGTACGAACCCCATAACCTTTTCAACCTGGCTAATGTCTTTTTTAATTATCTTTTTATGATATTGATTGATTAACATAGAATAATCAATAATTGTCGAATGATAAATCCGTTGGGTATATTTGTTTGTACAGTTGTCGGCTCGATTTTTCAAAAAATCCTTAAACAGTGCCATTTCCTTGGTATCTATTTTCCCATCAGCATCAGCCACTAATAAAAAAATCTGAAAAGCCAGTTTGTGCAAGGCTTTCTTCATGTCTCTCTGGTATTTCTGGAATTTTATCCTTTTTCTTTCCAGATTAAGATCAGCTAGCGTTTCACCATGATGATCATCAAACATGGGTTCCTTATCAGATGTAGCGCTCATAATATGTAATCGTTTAAAATTTGTTTTAATGAAAGATCAGAGATTATTTTAATAAGTTTTATATATATTAGCCAGTCATTTAATGCACAAGCTAAACCTTAAACCGAGTTATATCTGTTGTTATTAAAGGAATATTGGATCAGTATTTATAATTAGTTGATAACTCGAACAAATCATGTTTATTTTTCTTTTCCACTCATAGGCGTTAATCTTTAACAACAAAGATCACTAATTATTATTTCAACAAAATACGCAAAGATACAAATTCAGGTTGAAATTCAATGACTTTTCAGAAAAAGTATCTCAGAAACTAAAACCAAGTCAGTAAAGTAATAAATAAATTGATACTAATTATTATTGGTCAAATTCAATTTTTAAAGCTGGATAATAACATGAAGTCGATGGGCTTATTTAATCAGGAATATTAGATATTCTGATACCAAACTAATTATGGATGATCAATACCAAATTGAAATTACTCAGACAGAGGGTGGCTCCGGATTGATTTTTATTTTTCAGAAAAATAATCCCAAACCTGTTAATTGGTTTCAAATCAGTCGTGATGGTCATCCAATAATTCTGGCAGAATTCATCGATAATGAAACAATACTGGCAATCGATCAAACAGGCTTTTGTGGTATCTTTCATATACCACAAAGTAAAACAATTCAAACCCGACAATTGGTGAGTCATTCATTTGTATCAGCGCTATTATTAACAAATAAAACTCAAATTGCTTTATTAACTAAAGATCAATTCAGCACTAAAAAAGTGCTGAGGATTTTAAACATATCAACATTAAAAGAGCACATAAAACTGCTCCTACCCGCAGAAGCCGATATAAAAAGGATCTGGCAAATATCAGAACATCAATTAGGCGTTTATTTTATGCCGGGTGGCAGTCTTAATCAGGAATCGGGTGATGGTTTTTACCTGACAGACATTCAATCCCAAACTACAGCTTCAAAATGTTTCACTTACCCTTCCAGCTGTTTATATGGTCCATCACCTTTGGATGTCAGTCAGAAATATCAAATCGGAATTCGCCCCCGTTTTGATCAAATCAGATTAGAGTCCAAAAATAATCGGACACAATGTCTAATCAGAGTTCAGTTATTCCACCCACTAACCGGAAAGGAATTAACAGTTATTAGTGTCAGGACGCTTTTATCGGAACATATTTTTGAAGATACACACCCGGATACAGCCCTGGAAAATCTGAATCTGCCACCAGGTTTTGACGAGTATCAGGAAACACGGGATGAGGTGCTTGATAGAATAACGGATATCAGAATCTGTAATAACGAACCAGCATTCTGGATCGGTTTTCAACATGGTCTCATTCGAAAAATCAGTCTGGATGGTAATACAAAGTCTCCTTTACTAGCCCATCCCGGTGATGTAACCCAGCAGGATGACCCATACCTCCGAACGAAATGCGATAACCCGATTTTATTATCTTCGCCAAACACATCCCTCACTTTTGGTTGCCCAGAGGTATCCATCAATTTGGAAACATTAGATTTATCTCAGAATGAAGATATTATTATTCTAAACGAAAAAAACCTTAATCATCCAAATAAAACTCTGAAAAATGTACGATATGAACTTTCCTGGCTAATTAAATCAGTGGAAACAATAAGTGATCCAGAGCTTTTATTCTCTGGATTTAATGAGATAGTAACCAGCCTGAAAAATAATCCATCAATGGGTGATGGAAACCTTTTTCGATTTTGTTTCCAGGATCAAACGTCCAAAATAACAGAAAAAGAATACTTCGATCAATTAAGCATGTCACCGGTAATGGCTGGACAGATTGATCAATATATTACTCAATTATTATCAACAGAGAAACATCTATATTATCAAATTGGTATACCATCAGGCTGTTACGCGATTAAAAGTCTGGTACTATTTGATATCCAATATGTCTTATTATTGAACCGTTATATTTCAAGTTCTATGATTAACATTAAAGATGATCCCGATATTTTAATAGCAATCACAAATGCTGTTTTTAAAAAATATGGCTGGACAAAAGAAACCCTTGATTTATTACTCACCTCTGCCTATTCCCAACCTGGTAGCGGGATGGATTTATTCATCGACAACTGGCAATCAGAGCCTTTCCAGAAACAGTTAAAAACAAGTGGATTATATGATTATTTAGCAGACCATACGATCTTTCAAAATTTATCAAATGAGTATTTTCCTGCTATTTATCCCGTCGAAGAAGCTTTATTTTCAGCCATTGAGAAAGATAAGCTACAGGATGTTAAACGTCTATTGGAACACAAAGCACTGCAAATTGAATTGAAACATCCGGACTTTTGTTGCACGGCTTTAGCATTAGCTATCCAACTAGAAAACCAGCAAATTATTGATATTCTCTTAGAAAATGGAGCTAATATAAATAGTTTAGATCAGAGTGATTTATTGTATATTGTTGCCACTAAAAATAATGCATTTACCGATCGGGAACGTCAAATAATCGAAGTAACGATTGAAACTCTGAACGAAGAAAAACAGATTTTAACAGAGCAACGATCTAAAATTCAATATGATGAATTATTGTCAATTTCTACCAGTAAAGAGCAAATCAATCAGGTTAAATACCTGGAAAACCGAATTCAGGAATTGGAAACAGAAATTAAATTTGCAGAATTAGGGCTGGATAAAACCGGGACCCAATCAATATTTGATCATCATTTATCTCCATACCCAAAACAGCAAAATTCCAAAACTCAATATATTACCGAGGAAATCTTTTTTGACGAAAAATTTCAAAAATCTTTTGTTATCGTTGAAAACCTAAATACCTATCAATCGCAATCAGAAGCGGTCGATCAAATGATTCAACTAACCCAAAATGGTTATCAGGATTTAATAACTTCCCAACAGAAATTACGATTTTGCTTCAAAGATAAGAATGAAGAATGGTCTGAGGCAGAATTCTATGAACACCTGCAATTAGATAGTATATTGGCAGAAAAACTGGATCAACTAATCGCCAATTTAATTCAACATGCATCAGGTGCTTTATGGTGTGATGATGAGATGCAAAGCGGGATGTATGCAATTTCAACACTAACACTTTTTGATAAAAAATACATTGAACGATTGATCGAGTATATAAAAAGCAAGCTCATCCATCATGATTATGAAAAAACATATCCATCAGAACTGGTTTTCGATTTGTTGGATGAATATGGTTGGTGTCCGGAAATCCTTAAGTTGGTAATTATAAGAGCCATTAAACACGGTGGAGAATTTGCTGAAGATGAATTTCGAATTTTACTTAAAAAAGGTGGCCTCAACCATTATCTTCAACAAACAGAATCATTTCAATTATGTATGGATTTGATTACGATGGAAGCGGATAATGTTGCAGAGATCATCCAAAAATATTCAAGTTTAATCCAACAATATAACAATTATTAATAATCAATTTTTATGATTCAAATTAACCCCATCTATATTGATAATCATCTCATCGTCGTGGAAAAGCCAGGAGGAATTCTGGTTCAGCAGGATAGCACCGGGGACATTTCACTGCTGGATGTCGTCAAATTATATCTAAAAGATACATTTCAGAAACCTGGCAATGTCTATTTAGGATTGGTTCATCGGCTGGACCGACCAGCATCAGGAATAATGGTATTTGCCAGAACTTCAAAGGCTGCATCCCGTTTATCTGAGCAATTTAGAACAAAAAAAATCAAAAAAACTTACTGGGTGCTGCTCCAGGGAAAAACACCGGAACACGGCATTTTAAAAGATAATATAGAAAAAAGAGGGGTCACCAGTTTCATTACCGGGAAATCAACAGGAAAACCGGCTGAATTATCCTATAAACGACTTCAATATTCCAGAGATATATCCTTAGTTGAAGTGGATTTGAAAACGGGTCGACATCATCAAATTCGGGTTCAGTTTGCCCATCGTGGTTATTCGGTAATCGGTGATTTCCGTTATGGTTCAAAAATTAAGTTTCCACAGAAAACAATAGCGCTCCACTCCCAATCGATAACGCTTTCTCACCCCACTTTACAAAAATCCATAACATTTAAAGTAGCCCCACCACCAAGCTGGGAAAATTATTTAGAATTATGATTCTTTTTTGGCGCCATTCAGGGGATCGGTTAAGAGCAAGTTTATTAACCTTGGCGGTCTTCACTGGTATTAGTAATATGCTTCGACTCCGCTCAGCATGCCTAAAGGGGTAACTAAATTGAAAACCGCACTAGATTATTCACTAAACCACTTGTATATTGTATGTAATTCAGGAAATTGAATTGAGTTAATAAAATGCTTCTGCTAGATGTGATTTTATACCGATATATCTTATCATTGTTTCTTAACTATTTAGTCTTATCAATACCTATTAGTGAGGTCCATCATGTTAAGTGATCCAAAATATAAAAAACTTTTTGAAGTTATGAATTCAGAATCTATTGAATGCACTATTGTCGGCCCTTCAGGTGATATGCAATATTTAATCGGATTTAACCCCGGTGGTTGTGAACGATTCCAGGCTTTATTCATCCTTGCCGATGGCAGGCACTTTTATGTATCCAATGTTTTATATTATGAAGATATGCGGAATGCCCTTGGAGATGATACTAAATTTTATTTATGGAAAGATAATGAAGGTTGGTTTGATTGTATAAAGCAGGCTTTTAGTGATTATAAACTGGACAATAAAAAAATTGCAGTTAGCAATAGTGTTCGGGCTGTTGATCTGGTGGATATGCAAAACTTATTTTCAGCAAATTTCATCAACGGCAATGATATGCTGGAAAATTACCGGGCAGTTAAGACCTGGGATAATATTGAAAGTATGCGCGAAGCCGCTTATTTAGCTGATAAGGTAATGGAAGATCTCACTCAATACATTAAACCGGGTATTACAGAAAAAGATATCCAGGATAAAATCATAAAATTATTTTCAGATAAAGGCGCGGATGGAATTTCATTTACACCAATCGTTGCTTCCGGACCTAATAATTCCAGACCCCATTACGTCGATAATTCCAGAGTAATAACGGGAAAAGATATCATTGTACTCGATTTTGGATGCAAAGTGAACGGATACTGTTCCGATACTTCAAGAACTTTTTTTGTGGGTGGCATCACCGAAAAAGAAAAGAAAATCTATGATATTGTCAAAGAGGCTTACCAGGTAGCGGCTGATTTCGCTAAAGAAGGAGTGAAAGCTTGTGAGGTAGATAAAAAGGCCAGAGATATCATTGAAGCGGCCGGATTTGGAGAAAATTTCCTCAATCGTACCGGTCATGGTATCGGTTATGATGTCCACGAAGCACCGTATATTAACGGAAACAATAGTCAAATATTGGAAAAAGGAATGGCTTTCAGTATTGAACCCGGAATATATTTTGCTGGTGAAGTGGGAATGCGAATTGAGGATATCGTTATTATTAATGAGGAAGGAAAAGGTGAAACCATTAACCATTTCACTAAAGATTATATCATTTTGTAGCGGTAACCAGAGGGCTAATATTTCTGGTTCTCTATCTTTAAAATTGTTTTTCTTACTAATTTGGAATATAAGCCACTGCGCGAACAGGAGATCCATCTGCTTCAGTAAAGCTCAAGGGAAAACAACTGAAGCTAAACTCTTTAAATGGTAATGTATCCAGCCACTTTAGATTTTCAACCACTATGATATCCTTTTCGAATAGAATTCTATGATTTTCCAGGTATTTAGAATCCATACCATCTATCGAAATCGCATCAATCCCAACGCCTTTAATATTTGGAAATCCAGCTAACCATTTTGTGGCTTCCTGGTGCAGTACCGGGTAATCCTCAAAATAGGCATCCGTACCCCATTTTAGACTCCAATTTGTGCGAAATAGCACAAAATCATGTTTTTCAATAATACAGTGAAAACCAATTAAAAAATCCAGATCAATGATCTTCGAATTTAGTTCTGCTAAATTTACGATACAGCAACTACCTGCATATTTGGCCACAGGAAATTGATCCAGTGTTTTACCGGTTTCCAAAACATGAGCCGGTGCATCAATATGGGTTCCGACATGTGAAAACATGGTAATTTCCCTTTCATAAAACCCATCTTTTTCTACAGTAGTTCCGGTTCTTATGGTTGGGGGGAGGGTACCGGGATATATCGGCATTTTCTCATATATGGTGTGACTCAAATCAACTACTTTCATTATTTACTCTTAGACTATATTTAAAACTTAAAATCAGTATTTTTATAGGTATTAAATACTGGTAAGCCAAAAATACCAATTTTAAATCACACAATTGATACGACCATCAATCCATAAAAGATGAAACTGTTCCAGTCAAGCACATTGTTTTGAATAACTGATATCAACAGAAACTTAAAATATTATATAATATCAATAATTAAGAAACAAATCAATTCCTTTAATTTCTCAATTTAACCAATACTGATTTTAACCGGTCTCATGGGTTTCTACTTTTATCTTAATTTGATCCAGTCTTTATCACCCTTCCATTTTCAGCCTACAATTCCGAAGCTCATTTTTTTGCTGGAATTCCGGTATAAATTCTGGCATAGAAAATGGCCAATGACAAATCATCTCCTTTTTATTTCCAAGTATCTTTTAAAACACGAAACCAATTCTTATAAGCTATTTTTTCAATTTCTTCTTGATGAAATCCGTCTTCGCGCAAAGCCCTAATTAATTTTGGTAACCCAGCAGCATCTTTCAATTCATCAGGAATCTGGGTACCGTCAAAATCTGATCCAAATCCGACGTGATCAATCCCCATATAATCTGCCATATAACGGATATGCCGTACTAACTCTTTTATGGGTGTATCTGTATTTTGGGCACAATCTTCCCTGATAAACTCCACGCTAAAATTTAATCCAACGATACCTTTACTGGCCTTGATAGCATCAAATTGTTTGTCTAATAAATTTCTGCTTATAGGACTAATCCGGTGAACACAAGAATGCGTGGCGACTAGCGGTGCTGTGGTTATTTTTTCCACATCCCAAAATCCCTTTTCATTTAAATGAGATAAATCAATTAGTATACCCAGGCGATTACAGGCTTTAATCAAAGATTTTCCTGCCGGACTTAATCCTTTTCCAACATCAGGCGTCATATTGATTTCAAATGGGACTCCTACTCCAAAAGCATTAGGCCGACTCCAGACCAGTCCGATGGATCTTAAGCCCTGATCATAATAATATTGGAGGTTTTCCAGATTCTCAGCAATGGGTTCAGCACCTTCAAAATGAATCACTATTGTTATGGCATTTTGATCAAAAGAAACTCGCAGTTTTTCATAATCAGTGACAATTTTCATTGCTCCTCGAGATTCAATTTCCAAAGCCCGCAAAGCATTGATTCCCAACTGGGCGTACTTTTGGGAATAAGAAATTTCCAGTGGACGGCTGAAGATTTCAATGAGTTCCGGTGTTAATCCCTTTGATAAATCAACCCGTTCTGATTCAGGCGGCACGAATATAGCAAATAATCCTCCTTTTAAAACTCCTTTTATGGCACGTGGTAAATCAATATGTCCTTTTTCTGATTCAACAAACAGAGATCTGTTCTCTTCCTGGGGCAGGTATTTAGTTAATATAACATCATTATGTCCATCGAATATCGGTATTGTTCCCATCTCATTCATACTTCTCTCTTTTAAGTATCTTCTTTTATCATTATAGTAACATCACTCTTACTGTCCTTATTGTCTATAACTTGCCATTCTGAGTTTTTTACGCATCTATTTTCCATCGTTGGCAGAATATTTTTTTGATCATAAATTGAAATTTTCGAATCAATAGGAAATATGGCCGGATTTACGGTTTTACAGGATTGCCTGAAGTTTTGGTGCCTGAAAGCTACTCTGAGTTTTGCTTTTTGTTATCCATTAACCGCAGGTAATCCGTACGCGTTATCATACCAACGATGGCTCGTCCTTGAACAATTGGCAGATGTCCAACGTTATGTTTAAAAAGTAATTCTTCAACCTCACGCACAGTAATATCTTTAGTGCCAGTTATCACATTTTTTGACATATAGCCCTTAACAGATGAATGCATTTGATCACTTTTACGACCTTTCATAATATCTCTTAAAGTCATAAATCCGGTCAAATCTCCTTTTTTACTGACCACCGGTGCCCCGGTATGCCCAATTTTTTCAAGGAAAATTGATGCTTCCAACAAATCCATTGTTTCTTTGATCACTTCAATATCTTTCTCCATAATGTCAGAAGCAATTAAGGCCGGTTTTAAGGATTTCTTTAAATGCTCCTCCACCTGAGCAAAAACCATCATTCCAGATTGATCTTTTACCGAGGCTGAAGCTGCCCTAACATGTCCGCCGCCATTAAAATGCTGAAGTAATTCATTCAGGTTAATACTATCTGTATTGCTGCGGGCAATAATAACATTTTGTTCATTTTTATTCACATGGAACACACAAAACATGGCATCTGCCCTTTCCACTTCAAATATTTTTTCAATAACGGCCGCCATACCTCCAACCTGCTCTTCTATTTCGATATAGCTAAGTATAATAAAGTGGCCATTGATATTTTTGTAAGTGAGCCGGTTAAAAACATCATGAAACAAAGAAATTTGATTTTTTTCGGTTAATATTTTCAGGAATTTTCGGACCAGGGGAATAGAAGCACCGTTGTCGATTAAATAGGAGGCTACCTGAAAATCGTCATTGGTTACATTTTCATATAAAAAATTGCCGGTATCCGCATATATTCCGGCTAAAGCAATGGTTGCATCTTCAGGATCTATTTTGATGCCTCTTTTAATTAGTTCCAGACCAATCAAAGTAGCATTGGCACCATATAGGGCGGAATGAAAAGTGGCGTCTTCAAACAAACTACCTTCACTAGGATGGTGATCCCACACTTCTATTTGGCCATCAAAATTCTCGATATGGTCGAAATATTCCTTGACACGGTTTTTGGAATTGGTGTCAACGACAACAATATGTTCTATATTTTTCCCTTTCAGATCTGTAGGAACTAAAAAATTAAACCGATTTTGATAGAGATTATAAAGTTTTCTGGCTGAAGGATGAATTAACTGGCTTTTTACCGGTTGATGATCCGGGTAGATATATTTAATTAAGGCTATGGAGCCAAAACAATCCAGGTCCATATTAGCATGTCCGACGATAATTTTCATAGATGAGATTTAATAGAAGCAAATAACCACAAACATTTAATTGTATGAATAACCAAACAGGTAACATAATAATCAATAATTTGTATAGGCTAATGATGTAGAACTGTTTACCGAATTTATAGACCTGAATAGCCCTTCCGAAGGTAGCATTGATTTTGCCATTGTTAGTATAAAATTACCAGAATCAATCATTAAAAAAAGTTACAATTATGGATCATGGGACTAATGCTTTAGTTTAAATTATTACTGGTCAAATATCAATAGGATCGCTTAGAATCATAAATGATCATAACAATGAGTAATACTCAGAATCTATTATAAACTACAATCCAGAGAAAGCCATGGCGCCACTTGAAAAATTAACTTTAACAGCACTTATAAAAAGAAGTGCTGATTTGTATGCCGATCATCCGGCACTTGCATTTGTTGGTGACACCCCAATCACTTATGGACAAATGTATCAAAAAATTAATGAAGTCAGTCAATTGTTGCGAGAGCAGGGGGTTGGTTCAGGAGACAAAATTGCTATCTTAAGTGAAAGTATGCCGAATTGGGGGATCGTCTATTTTGCAATTCTTCAATTAGGCGCTATTGCCGTACCGATATTACCTGATTTTCATCCCAATCAAATTAGACACATCATAAAACATTCCGATTGCAAAGGAATATTTGTATCTGAAAAACTTTATGATAAGCTGATGGAAAGGGAAACCATTCATTTAACCTTAATGGTGTTAATAGAAACATTTGCTATCATCCCCGAAGAATCACCGGTTGAATTCATAAGCGATCTGATAAAAAAAGGAAGCCGGGAACTGGAAAAATTAAAAGAGGCCACATTAAGAATGGCAGGTGTCGAAGCGCATAAAGTCAAGGAAGATGACATCGCCTGTATTCTATATACATCCGGGACCTCAGGACAATCCAAAGGTGTTCTGTTAACCCATAAAAACCTGGCTGCAAATGCTGGTTTTGGTACACAGATTGTGGACGTTTCAACCAAAGATCGCTTTTTATCGATTTTACCCTTATCTCATACTTATGAGTGTACCGTTGGTTTTCTACTTCCAATACTTCAGGGAGCCTGTATTTACTACCTATCAAAGCCACCGACGGCAAGGGTATTGATACCTGCCATGGCAAAGGTAAAACCAACATATATGCTAAGTATCCCACTGGTAATAGAAAAAATATTCAGAACCAAAATTCTACCGAAATTAACCAACTCAGCCATTAAACGAAAGGTATATAAAATACCCTGGGTACGAAAGAAACTTCACAAAATTGCCGGAAAAAAACTGAAAGCTTTGTTTGGTGACGCGTTACGTTTTTATGGGGTTGGGGGAGCACCTTTAGCTCCCGATGTTGAAAAATTTTTAAGAGAAGGTGGCTTTCCATACTCCATCGGATATGGCACCACTGAAACAGCACCATTGATAGCTGGTGCTGCTCCATTTAACACAAAATACCGATCTACCGGTCCCGCATTTAAAGGCATGGACGTTAAAATCGATAATCCCAATCCGGAAACAGGAGAAGGCGAAATTATTGTCAAAGGTATTTCGGTGATGATAGGTTATTATTTGGATAAAGACTTGACAGCTGAAGCATTTACTCCTGACGGATGGTATAAAACCGGTGATCTTGGGGTACTGGATAAAGATAATTATTTATACATTCGTGGTCGACTTAAAAATATGATTATCGGCGCCAGTGGAGAGAATATCTACCCGGAAGAGATTGAAACCTTTTTTTATGAAAATGATAATGTTGTGGAAGTTATTGTTCATGAACTGGAAAATAAGCTGGTTGCCAGAGTTCATCTGGATTACGAGAAAATAGAAGAAGAGTTTACCGGCGGCAGTCATTCAGAGTCCAAATTAAAAAAGAGAATAGATAATATCTTATCCGATATTAAAAATGAAGTGAACGACAATGTTCCTGGTTACTGCCGTATCAACAAAATTATTGAACAAACCGAACCATTTGAAAAAACCCCTACTAAAAAAGTTAAACGCTATTTATATGTAAGTTGATACGAAGAAATTACTACCTTATTTTTAAAATGACACTATTATGGATGATATTCAACACTACCCTATTTCTATTTCCGAAGTCATTAAGGCAAGACAAGCCGTTTATCAAAAGCTGCAGCCAACCCCTTTAATAAAATACAAGGGCTTATCAGAAATAATGGGTGCGCAGGTTTATGTAAAACATGAGAACCATCATCCAAAGGGCAGTTTCAAGATTCGCGGTGGTGTTAATTAAAATTGAGAGAAAAACTCAAAGATAAAAATGTCGTCATACAATTTAGCGGATGTAATGCTTCACCGGAAGAAATAATAAATGCTTATCAGGATCCCTTTTTTAAAAACGGCTACAGTAATTATTAGACATAAATTGGATTGGCTTAATTCTCAAAATCAGTTTAGTTTCAAGAAAGGTTTATTAAAAATTAAGATCTCGTCAGAATTTTTCTTATTTTCTGACCCTCAGAAAAATGGATCTTTCTGAAGAATTATCACCATAAAACATGAAACAAAAATTGAGTACTGCAATAATATTCCTTACTGTCGCATACTTTAGTATTGGAGTACTGCTTTATTTTGGTCAGCGCAGTTTCCTATATTTTCCCTCACCAGTGGTCAATCACGATTTCGAGACCCTGGTTTTTAACAATAGTGGTGAATCCATTAATGTTATTGTCGGCAATAAAGAAAAACAAAAAGCCATACTTTACTTTGGTGGGAATGCTGAATCAGTGGTGTATAATATGCCTATCTTCACCAATATTTTCCAGGATCATACCATTTATCTGGTTAATTATCGGGGATATGGCGGCAGTAGCGGTTCTCCAAAAGAAAAAGATATCTTTGCCGATGCCTCAATCATATTTGAAGCAATTAAAAAGAAACACTCTGAAGTATCCGTTATTGGTCGTAGCCTTGGCTCGGGGATTGCTACCTTCCTGGCCCCGAAAATTGAAACTGGTAAACTGGTCTTAATTACTCCTTTTGATAGTATTCAAAACGTTGCCCAACACCGTTTTTTCATTTACCCCATGTTTTTGCTTTTAAAAGATAAATATGATTCATTCAGCAGAGTAGCGTCCATTAAAGCTAAAACACTAATCCTCATTGCAGAAAATGACGAAGTTATCGGCTCCAAACATAGCGACAATTTAGTTAACGCCTTTCCTGCTTCACAAATAATTGTAAAAATAATTCCTCAAACAGGACACAACACAATTTCTGAAAACGAAGATTATTATCAATCACTGAAAGAATTTCTCTGAAAAAGCCAGAAAAGCTCGAATGCGATATTCTGAGCCACAGTTATGTGTGAGAACAGAGCATATTGCTGAAAACCGTATTAATTGGCCGTTTGTAAGGCGGCAGGCGTGCAATGTCTTCACCAAACAATCGAATTTCTCCGCTGGTCGGGTATTCGAAACCGGCGATCAATCGCAGCAGTGTGGTTTTTCCGCAACCGGATGGTCCTAGAAGCGTGAAGAACTCATTGCCTTTGATGTGAAGGTCAAATTCCTTTGAGGGCGACAACACCGTTTCCAGGACGCCATATACCTTGCGAATATTTTTTACTGAAATGGCTATATCTTTATCATTTGTCATAACTGGCCTTTGGTTATAGAGTTCTCCAGTTATTTCTTGAAAACGAATCCATAATATGGCTTTGAAACCGTCTAAGCCTCAATTTCTAAAAAGGCGATTTCCTACCGTTTTTAATCAGGGTGACGATATCCTCATCTGGATAATTCAACACGTCTCTTAACACGGATTCGGTATGTTCACCCAATTTCGGGGGCGTTCCCGCACTGAGGTCATCTTCCTCTCCCATGAATTTAATAGGATTACCGGCAATTTGAAATCCGTCCTCTCCATCGACTGGCACCAACATGTTTCTTGCCGTTAATTGTTCATATTCAAAGAGGTCTTTCATCGTATTGATTTTGGCGCAGGGCACTTTTTTCTCGTTCAATGCACTCAACCAATGGCTGGCCGTTTGGTCGACCAAGACGCTTTCTATTTCCTGTCTTAACGCTTGGTAATTTTCCGTTCGATGGGCATTGTTCTTGAAACGTCTGTCCGAAGCAAGCTCCGGCTTTCCGATTACGTCGCAAACGGACGCAAACAGCTTGTCGTTCCCCGCTGCAATAATGATGTTCGCATCCATGGTAGTGAAGCTTTCAAATGGCGTTATGGAAGGGTGCCTGGAGCCGAGTGGTCCGGGAATTTCTTGCGATATCTGGTATCGGGCGATGGCATTTTCAAGAACCGAAACCGTGCTGTCCAACATAGCGACATCAATTCTGGCAGCGTGACCGGTTTTATCCCGCCTGAACAAAGCCGACACAATGCCGATGGCCGCATACATCCCCGTTAAAATATCGGAAATCGATGATCCCACCCTTACTGTTTCCCTCTTTTCAGTCCCGGTAATCGACATGAGTCCGGAAAGCCCTTGAATGATGGAATCATAAGCCGCCTTTTTCGATTCAGGGCCCGAATAACCAAATCCAGTAGCGGTCGTATGGATGATTGTCGGATTTAAATTGCTGATAGTCTGATCGTCAAAACCGAGTCTTTCCAAAGTGCCGGGGCGGAAATTCTCTATCAAGACATCTGCTTTTTTAATCAGATCCGCCAATATTACTTTTCCTTTTTCTTTTTTTAGATCGATTGATATCGATTTCTTACCACAATTAACACTCGTGAAATAGGCGGACTTTTCCGGATCGCTGTTGATAAAGGGTCCAAATTGTCGAGAATCATCCCCGGTTTTCGGGGCTTCGACTTTAATAATTTCCGCTCCCAGATTCTTTAATACCATAGTGCAGAAAGGACCGGCCAGAACTCTGGTTAAATCGATCACTAGAATTCCTGAAAGTGGTTTATGTGACATGGTTATCCTTTTGCAATTAATGAGAGCTGATTCGATTCTCGATCTGTTGTTTTACCAAATGAACAAGCTGGATGATGTGATGCTGTCACCCTGGTGTTAACCGCCCCCGTTTCTTGGATCAATGGGTGTTGCCATTTCGATCCGGTGAGCCGCTTCAAAAATCGCGGCGGCAGACAATACCCGATCTTCTCTTCGGGGGGGACCTACGATCTGGATACCTACCGGTAAACCAGATGGCGTAAAACCGCAGGGGACCGAAATGGTGGGACAGCCCGTTAAGG
>JABHWU010000023.1 GCA_018657625.1 Deltaproteobacteria bacterium
TATCCAATTGGATTGGTTATCAATGAGCTGATATCCAATTCTCTTAAATACGCTTTCCCTGATGGTAAAACTGGCGAAATAGAAGTGAGTATGAAAAGGCTGGATAATGAACTTGAGTTAAAGGTAAATGATAATGGAATTGGCATACCAGACAGAATGGATTGGAAAAACTCAAAAACTCTGGGACTCAAGCTTGTTAGTACCTTAGTTGAAAATCAACTCAAAGGATCAATAAACATGAAAATCGAGAATGGAACCAAATTCACAATCAAATTCAGCATAGACAAAGCATAGTTATGAAAAAAGCCAGAATTCTCATCGTCGAAAATGAAGTGATCATTGCCATAGAGTTGGAAAACAAGCTCCAAAACCTTGGATATGAAGTGACAGGTAAAGTTGACACAGGTGATGACGCAATAAAGAAAGCTGAAGAAGATAAACCGGATCTCATCTTAATGGACATTCGGATCAATGGCGATAAGGATGGAATAGAAGCTGCTGAGATCATTCGAAACAAGTTTGGTATCCCAGTTATCTTTTCCACTGCCTATTTAGATGAAGAAAGAATTCAGCGCGCCAAGATTAATATGCCATTTGGATATGTGTTAAAACCGATTCAGGAAAGGGATCTCAAAGTAACGCTGGAGATGGCGTTGTATGTTGAAAAGCTTGATGATGAAAAGAAACAAATCGAACAAAGACTAATTCAATTTCGTTCTGTAATGGATCATGCAAGCGAATCAATATTTATTACCGATATTAATACGGGGAAATTTATTGACTTCAATGAAGCTGCCTGCAGACTTTTAGGATATAGTCGAGAAGAATTGCTAAAACTAGGCATCAATGACATTGAAAAAAATTATCAGTCAACAACAGATCTTCAAAAACATATGAGAGAAATGAAAGATGCAAGTGGCAGTGTTCAAATATTAAGTGGGATTCACAAGAAAAAAAATGGTGAAACTTATCCTGTTGAAGTTACAATATCTGCAAAAGAAATAGAGAATCAAACCTTCCTATTGGCTGTAGCGAGAGTTATTTCCGAAAAAACAAATCAAGGTGACAAAAACAAATAAATGAGGTCGTTTGAATAAACTAAAGAAAAAACAAAACTGCGGGGAAGATATTAAATGTGGCCGAGAAAGCGAAAGTAATGACTGTTTCTTCTCTGATGTCGGAACCTGTCCTGCATCGCCTGAACTTTGAATGGATGGGGTCAATGACGGCAAAAATGCAGGAAGGGCTTGCTGGGCAATTGCGGGTACATTCAGCGGAGATGAAGTGCAGGTTGAGTATGCTTGCAAAATCAAAACATGCTTGGAATGTGAATTTTATAACTTTGATTGAGGAGAATTTGAATGTCAGACAACATGAATCCCTAGGGAAATCGCGATAAAAAACCCTCAGAACTTGATGAAGTGATACAGCAGGGATTAAAAATATAAAGTGGTTCTCATTTTTTAGAATTAGCAATAATGACTAATGTAGATAAAATGACCAATTCAAACTGGACAATTCTTTTTATATCTTGGTTGATAGCCAGTATTTCTACACTGGGGAGTTTGTTTTTTAGCGAAATAATGAATTTTCCTCCTTGCGTTTTGTGTTGGTATCAAAGAATATGTCTGTTCCCTCTAGTATTAATATTACTTACAGGTCTCTTTCCCTTTGATAAAAGCGTTGTTAAATTTGCTCTTCCTTTGACTTTATCAGGGTGGTTTATCGCTTTCTATCACAACCTTCTGTATTCTGGAATTATACCCAAAATCATACAACCCTGCGGTCAGGGTGTTTCATGCACAGAGGACTACATCAACTTGTATGGTATTTTTACAATTCCAATGCTGTCGATGATGGCATTCTCAATCGTACTAATTTTACTATTCATTTTAAAAAAGAGATCTTCTAAATGAAAAAACAAAATATCGTCGAATTTTTAGCTATTTTCCTGGTAATTGTTTTCGCATTTAGTTTGATAAAAATGTTGTTAAGTTTGCTCATCCTTTGACTTTAACAGGGTGGTTTATCGCTTTTTATCACAACCTTCTGTATTCTGGAATTATACCCAAAATCATACAACCCTGCGGTCAGGGTGTTTCATGCACAGAGGGCTACATCAACTTGTATGGTATTTTTGCAATTCCAATGCTGTCGATGATGGCATTCTCAATCATACTAATTTTACTATTCATTTTAAAAAAGAGATCTTCTTAATGAAAAAACATTATCTCGTCCTGGTTTCAGCTGCTTGCCTGGCAATTGTTTTCGCGGTTGGCAGTTATGTCTATAAAAACCAACAAACAAAAAAGCTTAGCTTTATGGCTAATGAAAAAGCATCAACGTTTATTAGAGAACATTCACAAACACTTGGAAGTGATGATGCCAAAGTTTATATCATAGAATTTTTTGACCCAGCGTGTGAAACCTGTAGAGCTTATTACAATCCAGTTAAAGACTTAATGACCGCCAACCCAGGTAGAATAAAACTCGTTATGAGATATGCACCTTTTCATGCTGGTTCGGACTATTTTGTAAAGATACTTGAAGCAGGGAGAAAACAAGGAAAGTACTGGGAAACTTTGGAGGTCATGTATAGATATCAGCCTAAATGGGCAAGCCATCGTAATCCTCAGCCTCAATTAATATGGCAATATCTTTCCAAGGCTGGACTTGACGTGGATCAAATCAGAAAAGACATGTATGATCCGGCAATAGCAAAACTGATTGAACAGGATCTCGCGGATGCTAAAACATTAAGTGTTCGAAAAACACCTGGATTTTTTGTGAATGGTAAGCCGCTACCCAGTTTTGGTTACAACCAATTAATAGAATTAGTAAAAACTGAAATCAATGCAAATTATTAAGTTAAATTACCCCCGGCAAAGCCGGGGGCTTATTTCTGGTAGCCCCTAAAAGGGGACTTTTACGAATCCCCTGAAGGGGATGTTTGTTTCTCACCATCTTCTTCATTATCGAAAATCGTCAAATGGTCAAACTCTTTGTCAGTTTTTTCTTGTTTTCGAATATACTCACGAATGGTTACTTCATCCAAACCGACAGTAGAAACGAAATATCCACGGGCCCAAAAGCTCTGTCCAGTAAAATTTCGTTTAACTCCCATCAGAGTGCGCGCTATCATAATGGCACTTTTTCCTTTAATGTAGCCAACAACATTAGATACAGCGTACTTCGGAGGAATCGAAATACACATGTGGATGTGATCAATGCAAAGATGTCCTTCAACGATTTGGGACTCTTTATGTTTTGCTAACTCATGGAAAAATCGACCAAGTTCCAATTTGATCTTTCCATACAGAGCTTTACGACGATATTTTGGGATAAACACAATATGATATTTGCAATCCCATTTTGTATGACTTAAACTTTTGTACTCTTTCATAAAATCCTCCATTTTGATTAAATTTAAAAAAACCAAAAGGATTTTATGAGGTACCGTCTCACACGGTCAAACCTTTGTGAGTCCCCCGGCAAAGCCGGGGGTTTACCCAATTAATTAAATTTGGGGTAAATAATTTTTTGAATAACAAATGAAGCATCCTTTTTTATGATTGTGACTATAACAATGATCGTCTTAATTTACCATAATGATTCACCTCTTAGAAAAGCCAGAATTTCTAATAATTCAAGGTGCCCATAAGTTTATTACCCGTTGATTTAGAGATTTATCTTTAAGATTAAGAAATATTATAATTCGAAAAATGTTATGGGGCATTTTGTCACTGTGTAGAATAATGTCACACAAGTAACGTGATCAGCATTTTTCTCCTTCTCAGTTTATCTGCCTTGAATTCTAAGCTTCCAAGCTTACAGAATAAAGAAGCCCTCAAGCCA
>JABHWU010000025.1 GCA_018657625.1 Deltaproteobacteria bacterium
CTGGGTCATGGCACTGGCGGACATGGCCAGGATGGGCAGGTCTCTAAATTGCGGCTTTTTTTTGATGGTTTCGGTTGCTTCATAGCCATCCATCACCGGCATCTGGATATCCATCAGCACGATGTCATAAGGCTCTTTTTCAACCGCATCCACGGCTTGCTTGCCGTCTTCAGCGATTACAATCACAAATCCTGCCTGTTCCAACATTTCCCGTGCTACCTGCTGGTTGATTTCATTATCTTCTACCAATAGAATACGTGCCCCTTGAATTGATTTTAAGGCTTCTTTATCAAACCCTTTCTGGGATGAACGAGCGGTTATTTCGGCTTCATTTCCGTGCCCAAATTCAGCTGTAAAAATAAAAGAGCTACCTTTTCCCGGTTCGCTTTCCACCCAGATTTTCCCATTCATCATTTCCACCAACCGTTTACTGATGGTTAACCCTAAACCAGTGCCACCAAATTTTCGGGTCGTAGAAGAATCGGCTTGAGAAAAGGATTTGAATAGCTTACCGATTTGTTTCTTGGTTAATCCGATGCCGGTATCTTTAACCGCGAATTGAAGTATGAATTTCTCTGCTGTTTCTTCGACCAATTTTGTTTCGATGGTCACTGCCCCTTTAGCAGTAAATTTTACAGCGTTGTTGGAAAGGTTGATCAGGATTTGTCCTAACCTGAGAGAATCCCCTTTTAAAAACCGAGGAATTTCAGGTGGTGTCTGGAATTTCAGGGATAATCCTATTTTCTCAGCTTTGATTGAAATTAAGGTGGATACATTGTCTAAAACATCATCGAGATGGAAATCGGCAGCTTCCATGTCCATCTTACCAGCTTCAATCTTAGAAAAATCCAGGATGTCATTGATCAGTCCTAACAGGGATGTTGCTGAACGATGGGTTTTCTTCAAATAGTCTTGCTGCTTTTCTGTCAGATCTGTTTGCAAAGCTAAATGGGTCATCCCCATTATGGCATTCATGGGGGTTCGGATTTCGTGACTCATATTAGCCAGGAATTCACTTTTTGATTTGGTAGCGGCTTCAGCTGCCTCCATTGCTTCCTGAGTTTTTGCGTGCAGTCTAGCTTTTTCAATCGCCATGCCCAAATTCGCGGTCAATGTACTAACGACACGTACATCTTCTGGTGTGTAACGGTTTTTTTCCGGATGTTGGATTGATAAAACACCGATTGGAGTGTCACCTGCCAGAATAGGAACGCCCAGAAACGATTCCTCACTTCCGCTTGTATTTGTTGCTCCATGTTCAATACCTTCCTCCACTGTATTGATAATCAAGGGAGTTAATCTTTTTAGGACAATAGATGTTAACCCTTGTCCGTATTTAAGGGGTTCTCTTTCTGTTCGTTTACCTTCCAGTATATAATAGGGGAAATGAATTAAACCTTCTTCTTTATCATATAACGCTATAAAAAGCGTAAAAGGATCAAAAAACTTATAAAGCTCATCTCCAGCAAAATTTATTAATTTGTTAAGATCTAGTTCTCCAGTTAACCCCTGTCCTATTTTATTAATAATTTCCAGTTCTGCATTTCCTTTTTGGGTCTCTTCAAGCAGTATTCTCGTTTTTTCCTCTGCCAGTTTTCTCTCTGTAATATCCAAATGAACCCCTGTCATAAGTGTTGCTATACTATCATCATTTTGTCCTACAACCTGACCTTTTGATTGAATCCATTTCCAGGAACCATTTTTTGCTTTAAATCTAAATTCTGCTTGATAAATATCATTTCGCCCGGAAAAATGATCTTCAAGAGATTTGTTAACAATTTCCTTATCATCAGGGTGAAGTAGTAAGTCAAATACATCTTGTTTAGGTGTAAAGTCATCGGGACTGTAACCCAATTGTCTGAACCATTGATCACCATAATACAGAGCTTCATTTGTAATTGGATTCATCTTCCATATACCAGTGTTTGATGCTTCTAAAGCGATGTTTAATGTCTGTTGTAAATTTAGTAACTCTGATTCTGCTTTTTTCCGTTCTGTGATATCTAAATGAGCCCCTGTTAATTGTGTTGGGTGGCCATCAGCACCCCGTTCTACCGCTTGCCCTTTGGAAAAGATCCATTTCCATGACCCATCTTTTGCTCTAAACCTAAATTCAGCCTCATAAGTTTTAGTCAATCCTTTTTCATGATTTTCTATTGCCTTATAAGCTGAATCTTTATCATCAGGATGTATCAGCATTCCAAACACATCTTGTCCTTCTTCAAAATCGTCTCGAGTATAACCCACTTGTTTAAACCATTGCTCACTCTGGTAAATGTTTTTAGAACCACCAGGTGTCAAATCGTATGTCCATATGCCGGTATTTGATGCTTCTAATGCTATATTTAAGGTTTGTTCAATATTATGTAATTCTTTATACAGATTTGCTCGTTCTTGTATGACTCTGCCCAACCGTCGGTTCCATACAATAAATACAGTTATGACCAACAGCAAGCTAACACAAATTGGGACAACCCAAATGAGAATCGCCTTCAAATCCAGTCCAAATTTCACCTCAATTGGAGACATCCAGGTATTTTTGAATAATTTCTTTTCCTGATCGCTGATATCAGAAATTGCTTTGTTTAAAATATCAATCATTTCAGGCCAGTCTTTCCGAACACCGACAGCAAGATCATATTTATATTCCGTTGGTGCGGAAACCTTAATGTTTTCAAATCCGAATTGTGTTACTGCATTGGAAACGACTAATAAACTACCAATATACGCATCTATATTTCCTTTATTTAGCTGCTCTAACCCTTCCTTTGACGTTGAAAACCTCACTAGATCAAGTTCCGGGTAATCATTTGTCAAAGCATCGTCAATGTAGTAATCCTTAACCACGCCAACTCTTTTACCATCAAGGTCAGCTAGACTCTCAACAAAAGTTCGATCTTTGTGTATCGCGATTATGGTTGGAAGAGAAAAGTACGGATTGGTAAAATTCAAGTACACCTCTCTACTCTCGGTAGGATTGACTCCAGGTAAAATGTCGATTTCTCTTGCCTTAACTTTTTCTATAACCTGAGACCAATTAAGATCCGGAACAGTACTCAACTCAAGTTGCAGTCTTTCTGCCAATGCATTTATATAGCTGGAACTAATCCCACCGTATTTTCCATTTTCATCGATAAATTCAAAAGGTGCCCAGGAAGGGTCGATACCAAGCCGTATATCTTGATGTTTCTTTAACCAGGATTTTTCACCTTTGGTCAATTCGATTAATATTTTTCGACCTGAATTTACACTGAACCATTTTTCAGATAAGTAGGACATCTCCGCATGCGAAACAACATTTAATGCTTTTTCCAGAATGTTCTTCAAAATAGGTTTGGATTTTATTACTCCAATTTGAAAATAGGATTCTTTACCGATTTCAACAAAAGCTGCTGTTTTCAACCCTTTTATGCGATTCTTCTTGATGAGGTAAGCTGCAACAGCATGATTACCTACATAAGCATTTGCGTTACCTGTAACTACTGATTTTAAGGCATTGATTGTATTATCAACAGTTATTAATTTAATATTGGTATAGTTTTCCTTCAGGTATGATTCTGCATTGTAGCCTTTTTCAACCGCTATAGTTTTCCCTTTTATATCCTCTAAGGATTGTATCTTACTTTCCAAAGTAGTAATAATCACAGATTCCTTTTTACTAACTGGGCTTGTATAGTCGAGGAATTGTTTTCTTTCATCTGTAACAGTTAAACCTGGTGAAAGATCCAGTTCTTTTTGCTTTAATTGATTTTCCAAAACGGGCCAGGTATTATAAACCGGTTCCAGTTTAAGTTTTGTTTTTTTTGCCAGTAACCGTAGAATATCAACATGAAAACCTTTATATACACCGTTTTCCTTAAACTCATAGGGTGGCCAGTCTGTTGTAGCTGCAACTTTAATAACTGGATTAGTAGAGACCCAGTTTTTCTCTTCAGGGGTGAGAATTAACTCCGGTTCTATTGAAGTTGTGTCAATAGAAATATAAGCACTTAAAATATCACGTTGTTCTTTAGATGTGATCGAATCTAAACCTTTTTGCATTATATTACGAAGAATCTTTCGGTCATGTGGCACTCCCATACTGATTTCCAATGGATTCTTATCAAAATAAGCTGCTACTTTGAGGTTCGAGATAACATGTTTGGTGATCAGGTACGAGGTTACAGCTTGTGTACCCATGTATGCATCAGCTTTACCTGATATTACTGCTTTTAGCGCCTTAAGAGTGGACCCAACAACCAGAAGATTGATTTTTGGATGTTTAGAGCGCAGCATTTCTTCGGTATAATAACCTTGCTCCACAGCTATTGTCCTTCCTGTCAGGTCACTCAGATTATGGATATCGGTATTATTTTTTTGTGTAATAAAAACATCATTGGAAGTAACAAAAGGTTTAGTAAAGTATAGAAACTTATCTCGTTTTGGTGTTTGAATAAGTCCCGGTGCAAGATCCAGTTCACCGGTTTTAACACGAGATAAAAGATTGTCCCAACTATCCTCCACTAATTCAAGTTCGAGTTCAACTCGGGATGCAGCTAATTTTAATATATCATAAGTGATGCCTTCACGCTTACCGGAAGCGTTATTATATTCAAAAGGTGGCCAGTTAGTTGCTGCAACTTTAATAACAGGGTGGTTCTCAATCCAGGTACGCTCTTTTGTTGTTAGATCAATTTCCTTAGAATCATCAATTGAGAGCCACTGGTTGCGCAGATCAACCAGTTCTTGATGACTAATACGTTTCAATCCCTTGTTCAAAATAGTAGCTAATAGTGGTTTGGATTTATGAACTCCGACACGAAAGGTACCGCCCTCCCCTACATAACGTGCAGCAATTTTAAGGTTTTTAACCGGGGAGGATTTTTGTGTTTTATAATAACGAATCAATCCTGCAATGAGTGCATCTACTTTACCTTTACTTACTAGCTTCATGGATTCGGAAACACTATTTACCGGTATCAGTTCACCTTTATCACCAATAATGTTTTGCAAACTTTCGTTGATAGCTCCCCCTTTGATGACAGCAACTTTTTTGCCGCTCAAATCGGTCCATTCGAGTATATCGTTATAATCTTGCCTAACTACAGCTAATAAGGGGACAAATGCGTACGGTTCAGTGAAGTTGATATTTTTCTCACGTTCGGGAGTTCTGGACATATTCATTCCAACGGCGATATCACCGGACATTACAGATTTTACAGCATCGCTCCATTTTGACTTGAATACAGGCACAAACTCCAAACCGGTATTATTGGACAAAAGAGAGAGAAAATCAGGGTTAAGTCCTGTATAAGACCCATCTTTTTCCACAATATTTATCAGTGGTAAGCTTGTGACAGCAACAGTCACTGCCGGATTGTTTCTTATCCAGGATTCTTCTTCAGGTGTAAACTTTTTGGATAGGAGTAGTTTTTCATAGTACCGATTAATAGGATCAGGTAACCAACGTTGTTCCAGTTCGGCCAGTTGCGTTATTGGAAGGTTTTGAAATCCTTTGTTTATAAGTGGGAGTAAATCTTTTCGGTTTTTGCGCACTGTTGCAACAACATGGTTGGAAAAGGATATCTGCTCGCTTTTTATTAGTAGTCCGCGGATTCCATAAGAAGCTAAATCGGCTTCGATTTTGACATTTTCGTTAAGGATAGCATTAATCTCACCTCGTAGTAGTGCTAAGATTAAGGATCTCCCATTGGGATAACTGACCGCTTGAATATTTTTATAATTATCTGTAAGAAACTGAAATTGATATGTACCTTCTATTGCCCCAATTATTTCCCCAGAAAACTTTCCAATAGAAGCTTTCGCTTCTTTATTATTAGAGAAATACAATGATGTTTTGATTTCATGGATGGGTTGGGAAAAAGCCATCCACTGTGCTCTCTGTTTATTAATGAATAGTCCAGAATGAATGTCTGCACTGCCTTCATGTAGCGCTTGAATTGATCCTGGTAAATCATTAACCAAAAATTCTATAGGTACACCGGTCTGCTTACTCCACATTCGCCACATTTCCACAAATAACCCTGTGGGTTTCCCAATAGGAGAAATGACTGTGAATGGAGAGTATGTTCGGGCAATTGATATAACCAGGGGTTTTCCTGCACTTTGCCCTGCGAAGGCACCACTATGGGTACAGAGTAAAATAAGGCAGAAGTACCCTAAAGTATAAATGAATTTATGAATCCGTATACAATTATTTCGTTTCATTTCATCTCTTGATAAAGGTTAAATAATTAGTGATCTGGATATTTGTTGTTTCAATGTATATTTGCATAAAATTGAAATCGATGATTTGTAATGAAACAATTATCGGTTCTGTATCTAATAAGAATATTGCAAATATCAGATAAAGTTAATGATTTCCTAGTTATTTATCATTGTATTTAATACATTCAAAGCTTCTTTAAACTTGTATTTTAATACATGTTTATTCAAACTTTTAAGTGAATCTGTAAAATCATCCGGCCATGAAAACTGATTAATCTCTTCTAGTTTTTCTTTACAAGGTTTTGATTTTCGTTTTTTAATTAACGGTTCTAATTCTTTTAATAATTTTTTCAATTGATCCAGTGTTCCAGCCGGTTTTTTGGCCTTGTTTAATTCCTCTTTTTTCTGAGATTTCACAAGGATGCTTAATTCAGCCATTGGAATATCCAATTTTTCTTTGAGTTTTAGAATCGGTTCTTTAAAGCCCTTTATTTCTTTATTTTTAATCATTTAAGATTCCGGCATCATCAAATGCTTTTTGGAATAATTTCCAAAGATCAAGAATTTTTGCCCAGTGTCTCAAATAATCTTGGTCAAGTTGCTTCTGTTGTACTTTTATTATTCCGAGTATATCTTTCCATTGCTGGTCAGATATACAGTCTCCTTTTTTGAACCAATTTAATTTATTTAAGATAATATCCTCAGCGCTTCCCAGGAAAAAAGTAATCTTATTTTGATCATCCAAAGTATCAATTTGCTTTCGAGAAAAAGCACAAAGGTCATAAGGTGTATTTTTTAAAATAAATACATCAACCTTCAACATAGTCTCAAGATGAATTAGATTAAAAGAAGATGAATGTTGAATGGCATCCACCACTGACTGTTCATTGATATAGTATTTTTTTTTCAAAACTTTAATTAGACCGGGCACTTGTTTTGTTTTTAAATTAGATACTAAATCCACATCCAATGTGGCTCGCGCTATTCCATAGGCTGAACTGGCAACAGAGCCTCCAATGTAATATTGTACTCCTAAATTTTCAAAAGCCTTCACAATAGGATTAATAGCAGTGATGATATCAGATTCATTCATTTCGTATTTTCTTTTAGGAATTCTTGAAGGTCTTTGGCCAGTTTCTGACCATAGTGGTTTTCAATAAAAATCAAATTTATTTCCTGATCATTCAGTTCAGGGTTCATCCGTTTAATTGCTCTACGAGCTAATTGAATCATGGTTTGGGAAAGAGATCGAACTAGCGCAATCCTTTTGGCAATGCTTGCTTCTCGAATCAAAGCTAACTGCGCTTCTTCTGCTTCAAGAGATGTATCCAGTGATTGACGTATCATTTTCTTACCCTAAATAATTGTTCAAATAGGTCCTTGATTTTCATGAAACTCAGGATGATATTTGTTTTAATAAATCCTCTAATATCTTTATTGCATCCTTAAACATGTATTTTGAAACTTGGTTATTCAATTTGGTAATTAAATCGCTGTATTTATCAGCCCATGAAAAATGATTTATTTTCTCCATCATTTCCTTGCATGGTTTGGGTTTTCGTTTTTTCAATAGCGGTTCTAGTTCAGTTAAAAGTGCTCTTAGTTGATCCGGTGTTCCATTTGGTTTTTCTCCCTTATTTGATTCATCTACTTGCTGGGCATCTGCAATGAGCTTTATACTTGGCATAGGGACATCTAATTTTTCTTTTAAGGTTTGGATCATATTTTTTATCTCTTCCAGCTGGTAATTTTTAACAGCTAGTTCCACTACTTCGGCCGCTTTCTGCACATCCCCTGCGCCGATATTCCCGGCCACGCCTTTAACGGTATGTGCTAATCGTTGAGCCAGCTCATTGTCTTTTTCTTTCAAGGCCTTTTGAATCTGTTCTGTGATGTCCTGGTTATCCCGGTGGAATTTGACCAATAGGTCCCGGTAAAGTTTTTGATTGCCACCCACCCTTCTCAAACCGGTTTTCATATCAATACCTGGCAGTTTATCTGGCAGTTCAATCTTTTCCTCGTTGCCTAGTGCCTTTTGCCTAATGCCTGGATTAACTTCTCTATCACCTGGTTTAATCCATTTAAGCAGGGCCGCAAACAGCTGCTGAAGTTCTATGGGCTTGGCGACATGATCATTCATTCCAGCCGCCATAGACTCGTCTCGGTCCTGGGTCATGGCGTTGGCAGACATTGCCAGGATAGGAAGATCGTTGAACTTTGGATTCTTTCTGATGGCTTTGGTGGCTTCATAACCATCCATAATCGGCATTTGAATATCCATTAGTACCAAATCATACGTTTTTTTCTGAACCGCAACGATGCCTTGCCTTCCGTCTTCAGCAATATCAATCACAAAACCAGCTTTTTCTAATATTTCCTGCGCTACCTGCTGGTTGATTTCATTGTCTTCTACTAATAGAATTCGTGCGCCTTGGATTGATTTTAATCTTTCCTGATCAAAGCCTTTCTGTGATGATCGCACCTTTAATTTCGCTTCATTCCCATGCCCAAATTCAGCGGTAAAAATAAAAGAGCTACCTTGATCCGGTTCGCTCTCTACCCAGATTTTCCCGTTCATCAATTCCACCAGGCGTTTACTGATGGTTAACCCTAAACCCGTTCCACCAAATTTTCGGGTCGTGGATGAATCAGCTTGAGAAAAAGATTTGAACAACTTTCCGATTTGCTCTTTAGTCAATCCGATACCAGTATCTTTTACAGCAAATTGGAGAGTGTACTTCTCAGGTGATTCCTCGATCAAGCTCGTTTCGATGGTCACTGAGCCTTTGGCCGTAAATTTCACAGCATTATTAGCTAAATTGATCAAAATTTGTCCTAATCTGAGAGAATCTCCAATTAGAAATCTGGGAATTGAATCAGATGTTTGGAATATTAAATCAAGACCTTGTTCCTCTGCTTTGATTGTGATTAATGTGGAGACATTATTTAGTACATCATCGAGGTGAAAATCGACGGATTCCATATCCATCTTGCCGGCTTCGATTTTGGAGAAATCCAGAATATCATTAATTAATCCCAACAAAGATGTGGCTGAATTATAGGTCTTCTTTAAATAATCTTCTTGTTTGGGAGTCAGATCGGTTTCCAGCGCCAGGTGAGTCATGCCCATTATCGCATTCATCGGAGTTCGGATTTCGTGACTCATATTGGCCAGAAAATCACTTTTAGCTTTGGTGGCTGCTTCTGCATCTTGTTTGGCAATTTGAAGTTCCTTTTCAATTTCTTTTTGATGGGTAATATCTGTCGCTAAACCACACAAACCATAAACAGTTCCTTGTTGATCAAACAAAGGAAACTTTTCAGTCAAATGAATTCTAAAGGAATCATCCTGATGAGGAATCGTCATTTCAAAGGTTTCCGGGCGTTTATTTCTCATTATGCGTGCGTCAATTGCCATGATTTCTTCAGCAACGTCTTTTGAAAACAGATCCAAATCTGTTTTGCCAATCACTGCTTCCCTTTTTATCCCAAAAGATTCTTCAAAAAACGAATTCACTAACACATGCTGACCCTCAGTATCTTTTATAAAAACCAGACTATGAACACCGTCGATAATAGTCTGTAATCTATCTCCTGCTTCCTTAATTGTTTTTTCTGCTTTTTTTCGCTCTGTGATATCCAGATGAACACCAACAAATCTGTCTGCTTCTCCGATCCCGTTTCTTTGAATAACTTTCCCTTTTGCTAAAATCCACTTCCAACTGCCATCTTTGGCTTTTAAACGAAATTCGGACTCATAAATGTCTGAATTACCAATTGAAAGATCTTGTAATTTCTCACTAACTCCTTTTTTGTCATCAGGGTGAAGCAAATGATCAAATGGATCTACATCACTATCAAATTCTTCCCGTTGATACCCTAATTGCTTATACCATTGCTCATTATTATATACCTCACCACTAATTAAACTCCCATCCCATAATCCTGTATTTGAAACTTCAAGTGCCAAATCCAATCTCTTGCGATTCGTTTCAAGCTCCTGCTCCATTTGTTTCCGTTTTGAGATATCCGAAGTAATGCCAATTATTCGCTCGGTTTCACCAGAAGCAGTTCTTTCAACAATCTTTCCAATGGCGAGGATCCACTTATATGAACCATCTGCCGTCTTCACTCTCATTTCCTCTTGATAGGCTCCACTTTTACCTTCATCGTAATTAGCCAGGCCTTTTTCGACTGCTTCTCTATCATCAGGGTGCAAAATTTCTGCAAATGGGTCGTTGTTGCCAGTAAACCTTCCTGGTTCATACCCCAATTGCCTGTGCCATTGATCGTTCAGGTAAAGTTCTTTCTTGATTGGCTTCAAATCCCACAAGCCAGTATTGGAAGCCTCCAGCGCCAAATCCAGTCTTTGCTGACTTTCGTTCAGCTCGGCTTCCATTTTTTTACGCACGGAAATATTTTCTTTAACAGCCACATAGTGTGTAATAATATTGTCATTACCGATGATAGGTGATATGGCAGCTTGTTCCCAGTAAATTTCTCCATTCTTTTTTTTGTTACAGAATTCACCCTGCCAGGCTTCTCCAGAGGCTAGCATATCCCACATATTCTTATAAAAGCTTTTTGGCTGTATACCCGAGTTGAGAATCCTTGGATTTTTCCCAAGGGCTTCTTTTTGAGAATAACCCGTCACTTCCGTAAATTTGGGATTAACATATTCAATTTCACCATTCGGTTTTGTAATCACTACTGAAACCGGACTCTGTTCCACTGCCTGGGATAATTTCCTGAGTTCACTTTCATTATGTTTTCTTTGTGTAATATCTTCCTGGATAGATACAAAATGAGTAATTTCATTTTCGGTATTGGTAATCGGAGAGATCACTACCGAATCCCAATGACAATTACCATTCTTGTCTTTATTAAAAATTTCACCTCTCCAATCATTTCCTGCTAAAATGGTTGACCACATTTCTTTAAAAAAAGAATCAGGATGAAAACCGGAATTCATGATATTCGGTTTTCTCCCAGAAACTTCCTCTTTGGAAAATTTTGTAATCACTTCAAATTTTGGATTTACATATTCAATCGAACCATTTTTATCTGTGATAACAATCATGACCGGACTTTCTTCGATAGCAAAAAATAACTTTCTAAGTTCGGTTTCGGTTTTTTTACGTTCTTTGATTTCAACGGATAACTCAGATGTTCGTTCCCTAACTTTATCTTCAAGCTCATTACGAGACTCAATAAGTATTTCATTGGCTTTCCTTCCAAACCAGAGGCTAATGGCAGTTAGCAATATCATTAATATAAATGTGATCCCTAAAACCGTTATAAATATTGACCGTGTGGCATAATAAGGAGACAGCGCTTCTTTCTCATCAATTTCTGTCGCAAAACCAAAACCCAGGTTTTTGTCCCAAATCCAAACACCAAGCACCCTGATACCCCGATAGTCACGATATCCATGTGTGTTTATGCCGCTATTCCCTGAAGTCGCTTTTTTTGCCATCAAAGTAAGTGATTGTCGATCTTTTGTCAGATTAGCCTTGAAGCCTTCTGTTAAATCCCCACCTGGGTTATTAAGCACAATATTTAACATTGAGTTCGCTTTAAGGTCCAGCAATCCTATTTCTCTTAGCTGATCTTCAAATCTACTATTGGAAATCAGCTTGCCAGTTTTATCAAAAGCATAGGTTTCTCCGGAGACGCCTATTTTCCCGACTTGAACCAGGCGATTGAATTCTTTAGTCGGGTCCATTCTTAGGGTTAATACCGCCATGACATTACCTTGCTTATCTTTAATCGGTGCCGCAAAAAACATCGTGGGTGGATTGATACTTGATTCAACCTCTTCTGATCCTAGTTTTACATCGGATTCCAAAGGAGGAATAAAAGTCGTATATCCTTCAAAGGCTTTCTGAATAAATACCGGTCGTTGATCAACGATCAGATTGGTTTTTCCAATATTGGTGTCTCGCATCGAACCAATGTTGATAAAGTCTTTAGATATAATAAAGAAGCCTAAATCTCCTTGTGTGTCCCTTAGCTTATCGAAATGTTGCCGAATATGAGATAGTGTCTGGCTTTTGAGTAGGTCAGGTTTTATGCGGGTTACATCCAGATGTTTGGCTGTCAACTCCTGAAGTTTTGGATCTTGAGCAAGTCTTTGAACGACCGCTTTCTGGCTTTCGACCCAAACCAATAAGGACTCATGAGCAGAAGTAACCACTCCCCTTAATGACTCCCCAGCATTTTTCCGACTCTGTTCTTCAATGCTTTTCAAAGCTGTTAAAGCAAAGATGCTGATCAGGATTAGAAATATTCCCATTAATATCGGTGCTACCCATATCACCTTATTGGATTGAATCAGGGAGACAAAAGCATTACCAAAATAGTGTTGAATGAGAAAGTATAGTATTCCAATAACACCGGAAACTATCACTAAAAATATTAATCCCTGCCAAAGGATTTTTTGGACCGAAAATGTTTCAACAGGGACCAGCTGGTCCGTAGGTGGCGCAACAACGGAAGATTTAATCCAGCGATTTGAGATTTCCTGTTTCTCATCCTGGCTAACAGAGTGAATCGCCTTGTTAAGTATTGATACCAATAATGGATTCCCTTTTTTAACACCAATTTTAATTTTAAATCGTTCATTGTCATCAATACCAGAGCGACCGACGATTTGTAATCCTGATAAAAAGTTTTCCTGAATCGTGTGATTAACAACAACACCGCTTCCAATAAAGGCATCTGCCTTATTTCGCAAAACTAATTGCAGTCCCTCTAAAAATCCATCAGCTGGAACAACGTCTATCTCAGGATAATCTTCTTTGACTTTATTAACATAATAGTAACCATCAACCATGGTTAGTTTTTTAGCTTTTAAATCGCCGACACCACTAAGTTCTGTTTCACCAGCCCTGGTGACAATAACGGTAGGATTAACCATGTAGTGATCGGTAAAATCCGTATACTTGCGTCGCTCCGGAGTATCACCCATAGCAGGCAACAGATCGATTTCTTTATTGCGTAGTTTATCCAGCAGCTGCGTCCAACTAAAACCGTTGACAAATGTTAACTCCAATCCGGTTTTTTCAGCCAATAATTTCAGATAATCGATAGAGTACCCTTTGGCTTCCCCATCAATATTGAAATCAAATGGTGCCCAGTCATTTTCATTACCAACAATCAATGTTTGCTTTTTTCCAATCCAGGCTTTTTCCTCGTTTGATAAAACTAAACCTGGTTCCAGGTTTTTTTGACGCCCCAACCATTTATCATTCAAAGCTTGCTTTTCTTCGGGAGTAATAGACGCCATGGCCTTGACCAGCATTGATTGTAATTCCGGCCAATCATTTCGCACAGCGATATTCAGGTTTTCAGTTTCCGGGTTACCGGAATTAAATTCCCCGCTGATTTGCAGATCGCTTAGAACATTTTCCCGTATAAGATGTCGGGCCACAGCTAATTCTGCCAGAGCCGCATCGGACCTTCCAAACTCTACGGCTTTTAATGAATCCAGGGTGTTTTCGACTGGTACCCGGATTATTTTAGGGTATTTTTTTTCCAGGATTTCTTCATAAAAAAAGCCGGCTGGAAAAGAGACCCGTTTGCCAAAAAGTGATTCCAGGTCAGTCAAAGGACTGTTTGTTTTGGTGATGATAGCGTTAGGGTTTTTAAAATAGCTGCCGGTAAATAACAGGCGTTTTTGACGATCCTCAGTTTTAACAATATTGAGCATGACATCCAGTTCTTTTTCAAATGCCATTTGAAGCAGTGCACCCCATTCTCCGGAAATGTATTCCACCTTAATACCGATCCGGTTTGCCAACAGATCCATATACTCAATAGAAAGACCGGTTGGTACTCCGTATTTATTGAAGTTAAATGGCGGCCAATCGAGTTCATTATGAACCTTAATAAGGGGGTGATTTTTAATCCAGTTTTTTTCTTGCACTGTAAGAATTATCTTTTCTTCCTGAACGTTAGTTGTCTCAACATAAACCTCAATGAACCCAACCGGTTCACCGTTATAAAGAGATTCTGTTTTGGAATATTCTAATTTATTAAATCTATCGGGGATTGATTGACCAAAAATCAGTTTTTCCTCATCCCTAAAAAACTGCAGCATTACTTCGTCGTCAATGCTCTCAACAATACGAAGCGCTTTGATTGATGGGTTGTCTTGTAAGAATGGCGTAAGAATGCTTTGTAACTGTTCATTGTCCAGGTTGTAAATGGGACCGGCACTCAAAGCTGCAATTTTTTTTGACAAAAGATCTGTAGAATTATTATTGGTTTCAGTTGTCATTAAGGCAAATGTACCGGATCCGAACAAAAATCCTGAGATAAATATCATCAAAAAGCTGATGAACAAGATCAATTTACGAGACATGATTTTTCTCATCCTTAATTTTATTTATATTTTGAAACAATTTTATCAATTGTTCCATTAATTTTAAGTCTATCCATGGCTACCTGCCACCTGCTGATAATTTTATCATCAGTATTTAAATTAAAAGCCAGATGGAGATATCCCTCAAAGACTGGAAAGTCAATTATCGGTTCAATCATCCCTTCATAACCTAGTTTCTTACTATTATACAAACCGCCAAAATAGGTGGTTGGCCATAGGTTAATTCTTCCTTTGACCAGTTTCTTAATATTTTTTTCGTCTGCACCGCTCTGAAGCACATCAAGATTTGTAAATCCCATCGCTGTTAGCATCTCGTAGTTGGCAACATTTTTTGTCACACCTATTTTTTTAACTTTTTTAGCATCTTCAACGGATTTTAAAACGATTGGTGAGCCTGTTTTCTTAAAAAAAACGACTGAAAAGTTAACCAACGGGCCGACCCATTTGAACAGCTTTTCCCGATCAGGTGTCCTTAACATGGAAAAGAGGGCGCTATTCTTTTTCTTCTTGGTGATTCTCAATCCCCGACTCCAGGGAACAATTTTGACAGGGTCATTACTTTTGACAATGGTTTTTATGCTTTCAATGATCTCTATAGATATACCTGTTAATTTTTTATCTTCATTATAGTATTGAAACGGTGGCAGTAGTTCAGCCATCAAATTTATTTTTTCTTCAGCATTTATTACTGCTCCTAAAAGCAAAAAAATCATCAACAGTGTTACTTTTTTCATGATATCTCCTTTTGAGATTGAAAAACAGGTTTTTATTTAAACTGTTTGCCTTTTAAGGTTAGCTCTTATTTTTGTACTCAGGTTGACAATAGACCAGACAACTTGACTAAAGATTTCTCAGCATCCTTAAATTTATATTTTGATACCTTTTTTTTAATTTCCTTGAGTAAAATTGTTAAATCATCAGGCCAATCAAATTGTTCATTTGTTACTACTACTACTACTACTACTACATCTTCTTCTTTACATGGTTTTGGTTTTCGTTTTTTTAGTATGGGTTCCAGCCCGATCAACAACGTTTTCAATAATAATTTTTAACTCTGCCATAGGATTTTTTTTTTATTATTAGTCAGAATATTTGCGATAAAAAACACCTGCACCCTTGCCAAATCGCTTCAAACTGCCATTTTCCACTAATGAACGCAGCTTTCTAGAAATCGTACTTCTAGAAACATTGAAGTGGCTTTCCAAATCACGTGGCTTGATCACTCCTTTTTCCTCTATAAGAGAAAAAATTATATCAGTAGAAATTGAAATATCGGTAACCGCTTTTTGAAAAAAAAATGTCACTTTTACAAAATCACCATCTTCGTTGTATTCAGGCAGCTTTAAACCTTCTTTTTTACAGCTATCATAAATTAAACGTATCCCTGTTCCCAACTTTTCTATTAGCCTCATTTTCCGTGCTATTCTGGAAATTATGATATTTCTTAAAAATGTTGTACCATCTCCAAGATTTTTTATGGATATCATTCCGGGAAATGATCCGGGACTAAAGATTTCCAATCGATCTTCAAACAAACCAAACTTAATCGCTCCAGGAATAGAATATTTCCTATGAATAAGCGCATTGATAAGCGCCTCTCTTAAGGCTTCCGGAGGAATTAGGTGTTTTCCTTTTAACTGAATACCTTTTAAATGATATTCTCGCTCCAACCATTCGGAAATAAGTAGATATGCTGACTCCGCCAAACTTGGGATTGATCCTCTTAGCTCGATGGTTTGAATAATAGATCGTCCTTTTTTACCTGAAAATCGGGTGCAGATGATAATTGCTTCAGGAATATAGTCATCAGGCGACTCATTAAACATTAATAAGCCACCATTAGTTACTAGTAATTCATGTGAGAATGAAAGGTTTCCAGTTATTACCTTATCTGCTTGTAATCGCCTTTCAGAAATATTATTTCCATAAAATCTTTCCAGTAATTGATTTGAAAGAACTGAAATCTGTTGGCCTGACGATTCCTCGTCAAATGAAACTCGGCGTTGCTCACGACTTAAGTCTTCTACTGATTCAATATTAGCTTTTCGGGTGCTTGCTCCCAATCTAATATACACACCGCTGGGAGTCCCAAGACGCTTCAGAAAATATGGTTTTTTTGTGCCTGGATAGATTTTGATAATTACAACTTGCTGATCTCCTAAGTTTTTTTCATATATGTGAGGAATTAAACTAGGGCTAACAGAGTCATAGAGACTATTTGGAAAGTCTTCATAGAGTTTTTCCCGGTCGTTTTCTGATATTCCAGTAATATCATGTGTTTTGTCTTGTACACCAACGATAATCTCTCCACCTGCGCCGTTGGCGAAGGCTATACAAGTTTTTATGAGCTTTTTAAAGTCTGGTACTTTTGCCTTAAATTCAAGTGTTTTTGATTCTCTCTCAGTGTATGTTTGAGTCATTTTTTGACCTGAATGGAAATAATTGTGTCAATTGGATCTATTCGTTAAAATTGCGTCAATTGTGTCATTAAAAAAATAATTGTGTCAATTGTGTCATAGCAGAAATGATAAATACTCAAGATGAAAGCAAATTTTTCAATTCCTCCAATGTTTTACTCGCCTCCTTAAATTTGTATTTTGAAACAAACTTGCTTAAATCATCTAGTAAAGTAACATATTCTTCCGGCCATTCGAATTCATTAACCTTTTCCAAAACCTCCTTGCAGGGTTTCGGTTTTCGTTTTTTTAATATGGGTTCCAGCTCAGCTAAAAATGTTTTCAGTTGATCGATAGTCCCTTCTGGTTTTTCTGCTTTAACTGAATCTTCATTTTTCAGTGCATTTACCAAGATATTTAATTCTGTTATGGGGACAGTCAGATTTTCCTTTAAGGTCTGGATCATTTCGTTGATGGTATCCAGCTGATTGTTTTTAATAGCCAGTTCCACAACTTCAGCTGCTTTCTGGATTTCCTTTGCCCCGATATTCCCGGCCACACCCTTAACAGTATGTGCTAATCTTTGCGCCAATTCATAGTCTTTTTCTTTCAGGGCCTTTTGAATCTGTTCAGTAATGTCCTGGTTATCCCGGTGAAATTTGATCAATAGATCCCGGTAAAGTTTTTGATTGCCGCCAACTCTGCTTAGTCCTAAATTTAGATCGATACCCGATATTATTTCGGGCAATAAGTTAGCTGCTTCTTTTACTTCGGTTGGAATTTTTAATTGGCTGATATCCCGATCACCGGGTTTTATCCACTTTAATAGCGCTGAAAACAGTTGCTGGGGTTCGATGGGTTTAGGCACGTGATCATTCATTCCTGCTGCTACTGCATTTTCCTGATCCTGGGTCATGGCACTGGCGGACATGGCCAGGATGGGCAGATCTTTAAATCCAGGAAGCTTTCTTATGGTTTTGGTAGCCGTATAACCGTCCATAATCGGCATCTGGATATCCATTAAGACAATGTCATATTCATTTTGTTGCACGGCTGTGACTCCCTTTTGCCCATCGACAGCGATTTCAACTACAAATCCTGCCTGCTCCAACATTTCCCGTGCTACTTGCTGGTTGATTTCATTGTCTTCAACCAATAGAATTCGTGCGCCCTTAATTGTTTTTAAGGTATCCTGATCAAGTCTTTTTTGGGATGAATTTAATTTAATATCAGCTTCATTGCCGAGACCAAAGTTTGCAGTAAAATTAAATGAACTCCCTTCACCTGGTTCGCTTTCTGCCCAAATTTTTCCACCCATTAATTCTACTAACCGTTTACTGATGGTTAATCCTAAACCGGTTCCACCAAATTTTCGGGTGGTTGAGCTGTCTGCTTGAGAAAAAGATTTAAACAGTTTGCCGATTTGTTTTTGTGTTAAACCGATGCCAGTGTCTTTCACTGTAAATTGCAAGGTACATTTCTCTGATGTTTTTTCAATCAAATCAGTCTCAACAGTGATTTCCCCTTTTTCAGTGAATTTTACGGAATTGTTGGCTAGATTTATTAGAACCTGTCCTAACCTAAGGGAGTCTCCCACCAGCATTCCTGGAATTGATTCATTTGTATTAAATATTAACTTAAGTCCTTTTTCCTGTATCCTCACGGAAATTAGGGTAGAAACACTGTTCAAAACATCATCCAACTGAAACTCGATAGATTCCATATCCATCTTGCCTGCTTCGATTTTAGAAAAATCCAGAATGTCATTAATAAGCCCTAATAAAGACTTAGCAGCTCTATGTGTTTTATTTAGATAATCCTCCTGTTTAGGTGTCAAGTCAGTTTTCAAGGCAAGGTGTGTCAACCCCATGATGGCATTCATAGGGGTACGGATTTCGTGACTCATATTGGCCAGAAAATCTCCTTTGGCTTTGGTGGCTGCTTCGGCTTCTTCTTTTGCTTTAAAAATCTCCTGTTCCATCTTTTTTCGTTCGGTAATATCCATGTGAACACCAATTACACGCTCTACTTCTCCAGTATCACTGCGGTTGATTACTTTACCCACAGACAATATCCACCGCCACGAATCATCAGAGGCTTTTAACCGGAATTCCATTTCATATTCATCGTAACCTTCGTATAGCAGTGCCTGGCTGACCTGATCTTTATCGTCTTCATGCAGAATCATAAAAAAAGGGTCGTCATTGTCTTCAAAAACTCCTGGTTCGTATCCTAATTGCCTATACCATTGATCGCTTAAATAGTGCTCACCTGCAATTGGATTAAAATCCCATAGACCCGTATTAGACGCTTCGAAAGCCAAATCCATTCGTTTTTTGGCAGAATCCAGTTCATTCGTTAATTGCTTAATATTTGTTATATCTCTAGCTACCGATACCACTGATGACTGTCCCGATTCCTGTAAGATCATTGGTGAGTATCGTGCATCATACCATCTATCCCCAATATCGGTCGGTAAACAATACTCTATTTGAATGGTTTTATTCTGTTCCAGGGAATCTTCAATCGCTGCTTTAATCGCAGTGGCTATATCCGGAGGTAATACATCTTTTACATTATTTCCAACCAGGGTTTCAAAGGCTTCGAAACCATCCAGCGTTCCAAGTTCATCACTTTCCATATTTCTAAAGTAGATTTTTTGGTATACGCCATCCCGATCATAAATAATTGTAACATCTGGTAAGGCTGCTATTAGGGCCTGCATACTTGCCTGACTCAAATTGAGGTCTTCCATGATGTTCAGCATTGAGCGTTTGGCTCTTGCTAACTCTTCTATTTGCTTTTCCATCGCCTGAGAAGCATCTTCGCGCTGTTCAAAGGCATTTTGAAGTTGCTTGGTCATACTGTTAAAGGCATCAGAAAATTTCCCCATAAAACCGACATTATGAGAAAAATCCCCTTTGGAAATTTGTTGAGTTGTCCAGGTAAGGTGCTTTAGGCTGGCTTGTAAACCTTTCAAAGCCTGAAGAATGGAAGTATTACTTTTCGGTGTTTCTACTTCAACATCCCCTTTGCCAAGGTTAAAAGCAAAATCGCTACTGGCTTTATAGTCTTCCAGGAAGCGATTCATATAATCTACCATTTGTCGATATTCATTATCCGGATAATCTTGAGGTAAAGTTAATGGATCAGGCGTTTTTCCTTTACTTAAATTATAAAAAACTTCTGTGATTCTTTCGAGATCTAGCTCTTTGACCGAAATCATTTTTCCCTTAGAATTGGTTTTATTTATTTTAAAAAATTAATATGCAGCACTCCCGAAGGAAGATACTAAAACATCCCTGTTTAATCTGCCTGGCAATAAAAAATGACGCTACCTAATATTTATATCAACCTAACGAAGATGCGAATCTCTTTACTTCAGGTTTTTTGTTTTTAACCTTTCACGCACTCATGGAACTACTATCTAAGTAGTGTGAATATTTAACTAAACTCAGATAGGTTTCGCCTCAAATCGACAGACCCTGTCTCCAGAACCCCAGCAATCCACTTCTTTGACCTCGAATTCGTTTCCAGTGTATTCTGATAAGATTCCTGAAATAAATCCTTCATCATAAGTACAGATTTCTTCATCTGTTACTGGCAAACCGGAACAGTCCAGGTCCTCAGCAACAGTCAGAGTGAAATGGTGTTTTTCCATGTCGGAAGCCTCTAATCTTAGAATTCCAATCTTTAATTGGCTCAACAGATCTTGTAGTTGTTGAATAAAACCATTGAAATCATTCTCTTTATCAATTAGCTGCTTGAAAAACTCCTGACCCGCTTTTTTACCTGCGTCATAAAATATTTTGTCAGCCTTATCGGCACCAAAATTCTTAATGATGACGTCTCGTAGCGTAAACTGCATCAAACGGTAAACGGACACATCCATAGTTGACCCTAAATTGGGTCGACCTACGGCTACATCACCAATCATACCCCAATCGAATTGGAGTTCTTCGCGTTCTTCTTTAAACATTTTTCCTCCGGTTGTTATTCCACAATTTTATATTTAGGGGGATTCCCCTTTTGAGTACAAAGTTGGTTTATTTCTTCTTTCAATTCAATCATGCGGTCTTCCCTGTTCATCGTCAGCTGGTTAAAGCGTTCCAGCTCTTCCATTTTGATTTTTAACGCTTCTTCTGCTGCTTTTCGGTCAGTCAGATCCACAAAGCTTTCCAGCAGGTGTTTTTCCCCTCCCAGAGTCACTGGAATGACTGTTTTTAGGATTGGAATTTGTCTACCATCAGCGGTCATTAAAATCCGTTCCGCATTATCCACGTTTTTTTCCAGGTCCATGATTGGGCATTCATTATGCTTTCGTGGACAAATAAACTGGTGACATGTTTTTCCAAGAATTTCTTCTTTTGGAAGCCCAATCATCCTGGCAGCCACTGGGTTTACGTCAATAATACTTCTATGGGTAGGATTGATGATAATAATTCCAGTATTGATAGAATCGAGAATCGTTTGAACACGGTCTTCAGATTCCCGAAGTTTATTTTCCATCTTTTTCCGTTCAGTAATGTCTCTGATTGTTCCAACAGCATACCATTTTTCCCCTAACTGAAAAGAAGAGACACCCACTTCAACTGGAAATTTATCCTTTTCCTTGTTAATCGCTGTCAATTCTAACAATTTTCCTATAACTGGTCCTTCTCCTGTTTTAGCAAATTTTTTAAGTCCGTTTTTTGCTTTATTATGGTATTGTTTGGGAACAAACAAACTATGCATTTCTTGGCCAATTGCTTCTTTAGCAGATAAGCCAAAAAGTAGCTCAGCAGATTGATTCCAGTACATGACGCTGGCCTTATCATCTATCATAATCAAACCATCATGAATCGCTTCACTCATAGCTCTCATTTTACGTTTACTTTCTTGATGACGTGCTTCAGCTAGTTTTTTTTCTCTTATTTCTTTAATGAGTCTGCGATTCCAATAAAAAATGATCCCCAATATTATACCCGCTAAAGTTAAAACAGAAATTAGTATCTGCCAGATAATATTCCAGTCGACTTTTTTCTCAAACCGAGACAACATATCCTGCCTTGGAATCAATACTAGTTTTACAGTTTCATCGCCAAGAAGATATTTGGTTAACTCCATTGAAAAAAAACGGTTTGTGACCTGATCCTCGGATAATATTTTTGGCCCTATTAGGGAAAAATCATTTATTATTTTTCCCCTTTCTTTAAAATATCGACTCCATTCTTTATTGCGATCAGGATGGATAATATAGTTGCCATACTGATCGATTAAAAGAATGTCAAAATCTGATGATGCTCGTAAGGTATTTAATACAGGTTCTAATCTTAAATTAATGATCACTATTCCTTTAAATTTACCGTTCAAAAAAACAGATGTACCAACCCGAAAGGTCGGGTTAAATGGAATTTCGACCTTACCGTGTTCCATATTTAAATCAAATTTGGAGTGCCACAGTTCTCCTGCAGGTGTCCCTTTTATGGACAGGAAGTAATCACGTTGACCCTTATTTTGGAGGTTCTTTTCCTGCACGATTACAGGTGAATTTTGAATTGAAGGTCTGTCTATTCTTACTTTTTCCCAACCCAGGGCATCTAGAAACCGAATCTGGATAAAATTATCATTCCCAGTTGCGATAGCATTTAATAGATTGATTAGATTAAGTTTATTACTTTCATTGGGTTTGTTAACAAAGGCCAGTGTGAAAGGGTTGTTCCTAATTGCAATAACTTTTGCTTCAACCTGTTTAATGAAGTTTGATATATAGACAGTTTTAAAACGAAACTCTGCGTCTGCTTTCTCATTAACAAATTTTCTGACATCCGTATCTGAAATGATATCTGGTATAGTAATACGAGTAGGTTCTGGATATATCAGCATTTGATTCGAGGATATGATAAGGATACTGATGATGGTTATCCATTTTATTCTTGTGTTAAAAATAAAAAATCGGTGGCTTCTTTTCGATGTATTTTTATGATTACTTCCTGAATTGATCATTCTAATTTATTGTTGAAGAGATTTTTTGAGATTTGCCAGAGTAACAGCAGCGTCTTTGAATTTATATTTAGAAAGCTGTTTATTTAAATCCGTTAGTGGACCGGAGAGCATAACAGGCCAGCTGAATTGTCCTATTTCTTCTATGATTTCTTTGCAGGGTTTGGGTTTGCGTTTTTTAAGGAGAGGTTCCAGTTTGGCTAAAAAAGTTCCCAATTGTTCTTTGGTACCTTCTTCTTTCCCCCCCTGATTGGCTGCATTTTTATTTTTTGTTTCTGATACGACCTTCAGGGCTACCGCAGGGACATCCATTTGCTCTTGCAGGGTTTGAAGCAGATCGTTGATTCCTTCCAATTGATTTTCCCTAGCAGCCAATTCCACCGATTCAGCTGCTTTTTGAATCTCAGTGGCACCGATATTTCCTGATACCCCTTTGACGGTGTGTGCTTGTCTTTGTGCCAGTTCCAGGTCCTTGCTATCAAGAGCTTGGCGGATATCATTGATAATCGTTTGATGGTCTTCGTGAAATTTTATTAGCAGATCCCTATAAAGTTTTTTGTTACCTCCCACTCGGGTGAGACCGGCTTTGATATCAATACCTGGGATTTCTTCAGGGAGTTGGACAGTTTCTTTAGTTGTTTGATTTTGCTTTTTGTAGGCTGAAGGTAGTTTCCGTTCTCCAGGTTTTATCCATTTAACCAGGGTTGAATACAATTGTTGTGGATCAATGGGTTTTGCCACATGATCATTCATTCCAACTTCGAGTGCCTTTTCACGGTCCCCTACCATAGCATTAGCTGTCATAGCAATAATAGGAAGTGATTCAAAAGATTGATTTTTCCTGATTGCAGTTGCTGATTCATAACCACTCATCACCGGCATTTGAATATCCATTAAAATTGCATCGTAAGCTTTCTCCATTGCTTTTTCCGTCCCCTCTTTACCATCATTGGCGATCTCAACAAAGAATCCTTGTCCTTCTAAAAGCTCACTGGCTACTTGCTGATTGATTTCATTATCCTCGACCAACAGGATATTCGCACCACGAATACCATTCAGTTCTTCACTGTTTGAGTTTTTTTGAAAAGGCTGTAACCCTCTATCTACATTGCTTTTATCAAAGACCTCCAATATGGTGTCCAGCATTACTGAAGGGTTGACTGGTTTCATTAAAAATCCATCCAACTCTATTTCCTGGGCTTGTTGAAGGACTTCCTCCCTGCCATAGGAAGTACACATAACAATCTTTGGCGTTTGCTGTAGTTTTAGATTGTTTTTGATCTGTCGACTGGTTTCAATGCCGTTCATACCTGGCATTTTCCAATCCATAATAATTAGATCATAGGGTTTTTTCGATGCCGTAAGCGCATCAATAGCTTTACCTCCGGTAAAAGCGTATTCAACATCAAAACTGAAGGATTCGAGAATTTCCTTGAAAATCTGCCTGGCTGTTTCATTGTCATCTACCACCAGAACATGTAGGCCTTTTAATTCTTTAGCTAGTGCCAGATTAGTCTCTTTGCGAATCGCCTGCTGTTTAAATTCCCCGGTAAAAATAAAGCTGCTGCCTTTACCTGGCTCACTTTCAACCCAGATCTCCCCCTTCATCATCTCCACCAACCGTTTACTTATCGTAAGACCTAATCCGGTGCCACCAAATTTTCGAGTAGTGGAGGAATCTGCCTGGGAAAATGATTGAAACAGCTTTCCAATCTGTTCTTTGGTCATCCCAATACCGGTATCCCTGACAACAAACCTAATTGTGAAAAGATCACCTTCAGCTTTTACTTTTTCCACTGTAATCACGACTTCACCGTCACTAGTGAATTTAACGGCATTATTAGCTAAATTAATCAGGATTTGTCCGAGTCTTAAAGGATCCCCAATCAGAAATTTAGGGACATCCGGATGGATCTGGAATAAGAATTCCAGTTCCTTTTCCTGGGATTTCCCGGCGATCAAGGTAGATACGTTATCCATCACCGTATCCAAACTGAAATCAGTCGCTTCCATATCCAGTTTTCCCGCTTCAATTTTGGAAAAATCCAGGATATCATTGATAATCCCCAATAAGGACGTAGCTGAGTTATGAACCTTGGTGAGATAATCGGTTTGTTTTGCGGTTAAATCGGTTTGCAGTGCCAGGTGGGTCATACCCATAATGGCATTCATCGGTGTTCTGATTTCATGACTCATGTTGGCCAGAAAATCACTTTTGGCTTTTGTGGCTTCTTCGGCTTTATCTCTTTCTTCATCCAGATCTTCCATCATATTTAGCATTGCTGACTGAGCTTGTTCCTGATCCTCCACCCGCGCTTTTAATTCCTGCTCCAGTTTTTTTTGGCTGGTAATATCCCGAACAAAGGCCGAAATGCCAATGATATCCTTATGTTCATTTCTGACAGCTGACCAATCAAATTCATAAATGGTACTCGTACTTGAAGTGGATCTTACTTCTGAAAAAGAATCACCACTAAGGACACGATCAAGACTACTTTGAATTATCGGGACCAGCTTTGGTATTGAGATGGCGTCCAACATATTCATTCCCAGTTCAATTTCGGTTCCATAAGTGTCTTTCATTGCCAGGTAATGGCCATCATTAAATGCCGTATAGCAATACCTGGTATCAAGAGAAAAGATAGCAATTCCCTCTGGACTATCAATTAATGCCTTTATAAGATTGCTGGTTTCTGCCAATTCAGTTTCGATACGTTTTCTCTCGCTAATATCCTCTTTGAGTGCCAGAAAATATTTAATTGTATTGTCTTCAGACATAATGGGGGAAATTGAAGCAGATTCCCAATATAATTCCCCGCTTTTCTTTTTATTTTGAAGCTCACCTCGCCATTCACTACCTGACTTGATGACTTCCCATAATTGATGAAATACTTCAGGGGGAGTATCGTCAGATTTTAGGATTCTCGGGTTTTGTCCGATAGACTCTGCTTCAGTGTAACCAGTTACTTCACAGAACCTGGGGTTGACATACTCGATAGTACCTTCAGGATCTGTAATAACAATTGATACGGGACTTTGCATCACAGCCTGTGACAGTTTTTTTAACTCCTCATCAGATATTTTTCGCTGAGTAATATCTTCAAAAGCAACAGCCACTCCACCACCGGCGTTTGCACTAATCGGGGTTGCACTGGTATTGATCCAGACCCGATTACCATCGGGGCGGATAACACCCATTTCTATATTTTTAATGATACCTTCCCCACTTAAAGCCCTTGAAGCCGGATATTCTTCCACCGGCATTTCTGAATCATCAGTGCGGATTATTGTCCATTTATCGGATTGCAGATCCCTCATCTTATGTTCATCAGCCGAAAGCCCGAGAATATTTTCTGATATCATATTTGCTTCCCGGATTTCTCCCTGGGGACCAATCATCACAACACCAACCGGTAATGCTTCAAAAAGTGCCTTTAATTGTTGCTGCGAATTAATCAGTTTTTCCTCAGCCAATTTCTGATCGGTGATATCCATACTGGTTCCGATCATCCGAATCGGTTTTGATAATTTGTTTTTTAAAACAATGGCCTGACTAGCTAAAATGCAGGTTTCTCCGTTCGGTTTTTTGACCCTAAACTCATTTCGATAGTCAATACCTTGATTCAAAGCTTTTTGTACCTTTTCATCAAATTGCTCTCTGTCATCGGGATGGATCATTTCCATAAATGTTTGATGATCAGGAGCTCCGGCTTTGGGATCTATTTTCAAAATGTTGTAATAGGCTTCATCCCAGTAGACGGTGTTCTCTATAATGTTCCAGTCCCAGAAACCAATACCGGATGTAGATAGTGCGAGGTTGAGGCGTTGCTTGTTTTTTAATAGTTCATCTGTGGCTAAATTTACTTTTTGGCGAATCAGATTGTTTTGCCTAATTAGCAAACTGAAGAAGAGTGTCAATAGGAGACTGCCACTAAAACCACCAAATAAAATAAAATCGGCCAATCCTTCATTAGGACCGCCCTCAAATGATTTTTCAGCGTACCAGGTAAACAATAAATCTGCACTGGCGCTAACAGATCTGGTTGTTGTTTTATGACTGGCATTTTTTATTGGTTTCCCGGCAATGTCTTTTAAATTTCCAGCTCCATTTTTTCCCAGAAATTTACCTTGAATCAGAAGATGAAGACCATCCGGTTTATGAATATCCATCACTCCCTGCAGCAGGGCGTCAAGATTTAATAATCCCACAACTATTAATGTTCCCTTTGCGTCATGGGTTGCAAGGGAAACAGCAGAGTAGTTGACATCTTCGACCGATGTTAGTAGTTGACTGATAATCATTTGGCCAGAATTTACATTTGCTGAATCAAGTACTGATTGTAACTCCGGTTTTTTGCTTAATGGTAACTCCGGGGAAAAGATAGCAAATGGTTCATTGGTATATTCCATGTACCATTGCTTTTCTTTTTTATTTAATCTGAAAGTTGCATAGGAATCAATAAACAGCGAAGTTGCTCGGGCCTCGAAAGCATCAGCCGCGTTTAAAAATTCATCCTCACTGACACTATTTGAATTTTCATATAAAACTGCTAATCCTGAAATCGGAGCGTAGCTTTCCTCTAACCAGCCAATAATAGTTCCTGAGAGCAATTGAGATGTTTGTTCAACTTCCGTTTGCCAGGTTTTTCTGGCATCATCTCGAAACATTTGACTGAGGATAAAAGATCCAGAAATGCCAGCCACTAATAAGAAAGTTGCGATAAACCAAAAAGTTAATTGTTTCATTTAATATGAACCTTTATTCATTAATACTAAAGACAGGTTTAAACCCTCTTGGAGCCAAAGTAGTTGAGCTATCCCATTTTCTAATATTATTTCTATCAATAACAATTACTTTGGGAGCAATGTGCTTATCATAGTCTTTCTTTTCAATGATTCGAATCATGGTATCGATAGCTATTCTGGCTTGCAGCACCGGATGATCAGTCGGAGCAGCCAAGATATCACCGCGTCTGATTCCGCGGTGAACACCCGGACCATAATAATATGAAAGTATTTTGATTTTATTTTTCAAACCTCTTTTTCGGATAAGGTTCACAGCAACTTCCGCTGTAACAGCTGTTCCAGCCAGAATATCTATTTTTCCCGAATAGTCATCCAAAGCCTTATCTAACAGTATACTTTGAGCTGTGCTTCCAGTATCTCCTTTCTGATTCAAAAGGATCTGAATATTACTTTCTTTAATAGCTGCATTAAATCCCCTCTCACCAGCAGAAACCCAGCCGGCACCTGCTGGTCCGGGAAACCAAGCTACTGATAATGGCTGATTGGATTTTTGCTGATTATTGGCTAGAAAACTACCGGCCTGAAATCCCATATCCCAGAATGAAACAGCAACGCGTGATGTGATAAAAGGGGACGATATACCGTTAATCAAATCCAGTACCGGAATGTGGTTTTCTGAAAATTTTTTAACCAGTTCATTTAATCCATTTTCTGAAATAGCACTGATGATAACGCCATCCGGTTTTTCATTTTCTGATTTTAGAATTGATTCGATCTGTTTCTTTTGAATATCCAAATGACCATACCCCCCTGCTTGCTGAATAGTTAATTTAACATTCAGGCGACGCGCTTCATCCATAAGTCCATAATTGACGCCCAACCAATAGGCATCTTTTAAATGTGGAATAAAAACCTGGATATGCCATTTTTTTTGTGTTTTTTCCAAGGGTTTATACTGCTTTTGAACGCGTTGACGGGTATCATTAAAGGGCGGTTCCCAAACGTCTACATCGACCGGATACCAGGTTTTTTTTTCACAGAATATTTGGGGCGATAAAAGCAAGAAATAACTAATAATTAACAACAGACAATTCAAATTAGCACTTAATTTCAGCCTGAAATTTACATTTCTCATCCGAATCCTCCTGTTACCTTTGAATTTTATATTTCGATTCTAATCCACTTTGATCTAATAGATCATTAATCTCTTGTTTTAATTCAATCATTTTATTTTCTCTACCGATGGCCATTTTTCTAAATCGATTTAACTCATCAAATCTTTTGTTTAATTCTTCTTCAGTGGACTTTGCTGATGTAATATCCAGCAATGAGGCCAACATTTTATCGACTTTCCCATCGGGTTTTCTTAGACAAGAGACGGATAGGTTAATATGAACTATTTGACCATCCTTTCTGATCATTCTTTTATTCAGGGTATAGTTATCTATTTTTCCATCCATCATTTTTTGGTATTGCTGTAAGTCTTTTTCTAAATCCTCTTGATGGGTCAATTTTTCCCAGCTAAGTTGTTTAAACTCTTCTTTTGTATATCCAAAAATGACTGTCAGCCGGCTGTTGACCTCCAACCAACCTTTACTGGGGTGTGTAACGGCCATTCCTACTTGACTATGTTCAAAATAAGCGCGAAATCTACCCTGGCTCGCTTTTAATTCTTCTTCTGCTTTTTTCGTATCTGTTACATCTCTAAACGTGATGACTGCTCCTACAATGTCGTTCTCTTTAATTATGGGTGTGCTGGTATAAATGACATCGATGCTGGAACCGTCTTTTTTCCAGAGAATTTCATCGTTGATATGGAATGTTTGTCTAGTGGTATAAGCTTTTCTCATTGGGCATTCTTCAACTGGATAATCCGAACCATCTTTCCTGGTATGGTGAATAATAGTATGGATTTGCCCATCTATTAACTCATCATTCTGGTACCCTAAAATAGAACAGGCAGAGGGATTAATGAAGATAACCTGACCATCGAGATTGACACCAAAAATTCCTTCTTCAATGTTTTCCAGTACCAGGCGGTTTTTTTCTTCGGATTCCCGTAATGCTTCACCGGCACGGATACGTTCTGTGATATCCCGAACAGCAGCAGAGATTAATAATCCTTCGTCTGTCTTCAGAGGACTAAGACTGACCTCTACTGGAAATTCTTCTCCATTTTTTTTAAGTCCGATCAGATCTAGTTTTGCATCTATCGGTCTGACCAATGCGTCTTTGATGAACTTGTTTCGTTTGGCTGGATGGCTATCTCTGAATCTGTGAGGGATGACAAATTCAATTTCTTTTCCAAGCAACTCCTCCCTATTGTAACCAAATAGTTTTTCCGTTTGTGCATTTACAATACTGATGACACCCAATTCATTGACAATGATCATACTGTCTGGTGCTGATTCCAGAAGATCTCTGAACCTTTTTTCTATTTTCTCCAAATCACTGGTTCTTTCTTTAACCCTTTGCTCCAGCTCAAAATTGATATCATGTAGTTTTTGCTCTGCCTGATTTTTCTCTTTAATTTCGCTATCCAACTTATCAATCGTGTCCTTGATCGCTTGCTTCATTTTATTGAAACTTTTTGCTAAAATACCGATTTCATCTTCAGCTCTATATTTTATATTGATATCAAACTGACCTTCTGCGATTTTTTTACTGGATTCACTTAACCAGATTAAAGGTTTTGTAAACCGATCAGCCATAAATACTGATATAAATATCACTAAAACAAAAACAACAATTGCCGAAAATATGATTAGATTTCTTAAATCTTCGATCGCCATGAAGGCTTCAGTTTCATCTATCTCGGCGATAAGCGCATAAGTTGCTGTTTCTGTTGAGATGGGAACAAAGGCTGATAAAACCTTGATACCCCGATAGTCGTGAATGATTTTTCTGCCCGTTTCATAATTTAAGGCGGTTTGGCTGGCTTCGGTATCTACGTAACCGACTTTGGGATCATTAAAGGAGGCTCTAACTGAGTGGGTTAGTGGCTTTAAATATGAATCTGATCGCATTAAATTATCTGCACCCACTAGGTAGGCTTCCCCGGTTTCTCCCATGCCGGATCGTTCTGTCATGATGTTACTGACAGAATCGATTGATAGCTTTAAAACCACAGCTCCCTCTACTTCACCGAAAATATCTATGGGCGAAAGCAAAAATGCTGTTGGGCGGTTTCCGGAAGGGGCATAAAGTTCAAAATCAGTCATGATGATGGATTGCATTCCACTGGAAAAATATACCCCCAGGTGAGTATTTTTTGTTAGTGTTTTAAAAACATTTTGGGCCAGGTCAGATTCTTTTTTCAGGGAATAGACGATGTCTCCATTTTTTGTGATCAGCAACATGTCATGATATCCATATTCCTGACAAAACTTTGCAAAAGATTCACCGTATTCCAGGCTGGCGAAATAATCATATTGGCTTTCGTCAATTTCGCCATCAACTAGGGTTGAAGAAAAGGCATCCAGGGCCGCGCCAATATGAGAACTGTTGGCCAATACTGAAATATCAGACTGCGTTTTTGCAAAATAGCGTTCTACTTGTGTTTTTTTTGAATCTCGTACACTTTCCAATTGAGCAAATATCTTATTGAGTATTGCTTCTTTTGAAATATTAATGGCAACAATTCCAATGGTTACGAAAGGAATTAAACTTACAAATATTAACACCAGAATTAAACGCGTTCTAATTTTAAATTTATTTATTATTCTTTTGATCATTTAATTTCGCCCATAAGAATAAGGTATCCATTCATCAACCGATATTGTTTCAATGCCGAAAACATTTTCTTTATGCTTTGTAATCATAGGTAAGTCCGGTGTTACCACATCCCGAGGAACTTTTGCCCCGGTGATGGCTTTTAACAATACACGAACTCCCAACCCACCTAAAAGTGGCGTATAGGGGGATGTCATCTGGCAGGAAAGTTGCCGGTAACCCTGACACGGACCTTTGAGGAGCCAACTAATCGGTCAACGGACACACTGGGGATTCCCTTTTTGAAGGCTCGATCTACTGGTGGACCGGTAGGGGCTTCCTGCATGGGCCAGATCAATATTCCATTAAATTTTTCATTGATCCAGTTATCAATTTGAGCAATCTGTTTTTGATTATCAAAAGCAGGATCTAAAACAGTCAGTTTTACATTTGAATGCTTATTGGCTTCCCATATAGCCGAATCAGCATTACTTAAAAGCCATGGATGCCCAAAGCCATGGATGGTATAGCCGATCTTATAAACTCTATTCGGATCGCCAACAGGTCCCTCCTTTAATGGATAATAATTAGAAAAGGGTAATTTTAGCGATTGCTTACTCATTGGTCCTGTTACATTGGTACCCGTTCCAACCTTGAAATCAGGAACCTTTCCTTTGGACCGAGGGTATTTATTCAAATAGATGGCAAACGCCTCTTTGCGAAATATCTTGTTAATCTGCTTATTGGCTTTGCTTAAGGGTAGTTTTTTCCAAAAATTGACTGCTTCCTGGTTTTTTAAACCAAGCGAGTTTACATATTCAACAAAAGCTCTATCTTTTATATTTTTGATTTTCGCCCAGTTAACCTTGACTGCTATTGCTGATTTTGAAGTCAGTAAAACTAGCAAGAGAATCAATACTGATTTTAGTATTTTTATATAGTAACTTTGCATAATAAAATCCCGATTTTTTGATTAAGCGAATTGAATACGAATTGTTTTATGCCTGTAAAGCCAATCTTTCTTCTTCAAAGTCAGCGAATTCCAGAGCAGCATTTCTAAATTGTTCTGTAATTTTTTCAAAGGTTGCGACCATGATGGGATCAAAATGACTGCCACTACCTTCTTTTATAATATTTACGGCTTTAGTATGAGTGAATGGTGGTTTGTAGACCCTTTTACTGATTAAGGCGTCATAAACATCAGCAATGGCCATTAATCGGGCAGAGATAGGAATGTCTTCCCCTTTTAGACTGTGTGGGTAACCTGAACCATCCCATTTTTCCTGATGAAATTCTGCGATTTCTTTGGCGATTTTTAAAAAAGAATCATCACCCAGCATTTTTTCTGCAGCAGCGATTGAATTTCTACCATAAATAGTATGTTTTTTCATTTCTACGAACTCTTCATCCGTTAATTTGCCTGGCTTTAATAGAATATGATCCGGAACCCCAACTTTCCCTATGTCGTGTAAAGGAGCAGATTTGTATAGTAGTTCGATAAAATCATCTGTTAAAAAACTTTTGAAATTGTCATGGGTTTGGAGAGATTTAGCTAGCAACTGGACATAGTTTTGTGTCCTTTTTATATGACCACCGGTTTCCGGGTCCCGATATTCAGCTAATGTCGCTAAAGTAATAATAGTGGCTTCCTGGGTTTGTTCCAGTTGCTTGGTTCGTAATCTAACCTGTTTTTCCAAATGGTCTTGAAGTAGTTTTAATTCCAGATGATTTTTAATCCGGGATTTCACCAACTCCTGATTAAATGGTTTGGTAATATAGTCAATGGCTCCAAGACCTAATCCTTTTGCTTCATCTTCGTCTCCGGTCATGGCTGTTAAAAAAACGATCGGAATATGATGGGTTTCAGGGTTTTCTTTGAGTTGACGACACACCTCATATCCGTCCATCCCCGGCATCATGATATCCAGTAAAATTAAGTCAGGGATGTTTTCTTTGACATCATCTAAAGCAGATTGTCCATCCATAGCCACAGAAACTTCGTAATCAGGACTTAAGGCATCTACTAAAATATCTATATTGGCTTCGGTATCATCTACAACCAGTATGTTGCAATTGCTGTTTTCATTCATGGTAACCTTTGATTTATTATGTTAATGATCCGAAAATCTGCGGTTCATCTTCCATATTCAAGTAATGTTGATGTTTTTCATAGTTTAGCATAATTTCACTTTTTCCAAACTCAATCACTTTTTTGACGCTTTCTTTATCCAATCCTAGCTTTCCACATAGGTAAATAATATAGTTGGACTCTTTTACCGTAATTTTTTTATTTTCGATTGGTATGATTATTAAATTTTGAACAAGCTTCAAGGCCATCTGGCTTTTTTCTTGTCGGTTTTCCAATTGGGGAATGGTCTTTTCTTTTACTTTAGTCAGAATGTCATTTACAAATTCCTTGTTCCTGTTTTCTGATACGATGGCACTCAAAAAAATCATTTTAGAGTTGTTGACCTTCCCATCCATATTGATCAGACCCAGGCAAGCACGGATAAACCAGTCTTTGTTTTCTGATGATAAAGATCTGATAAATCGCTGAAAAAATACTCGCCGGTAGAGCTGGTGATCGTCCAATTTAATTTCCTTTGCGGTAATAAAATTTTCAACAATATTAACCCGGAGTTTTTCAATGATGTCTTCTTGCTCTGCAATGATTTCATTCGATTGGTATATTTTAATGGCTTCTTGGATTGTCATCCTGAAATCCATTTTTTCCCAGGGTTTGGCAATATACCGATATAATTTTGCGTTATTGACCACGTTACCAACTGCATCTGCATCTGCCTGACCGGTTAGGAGGATTTTCATGGCATTGGGATATTTTTCATGCATCTTGATTAGAAATTCATCCCCTTTCATTCCCGGCATAATTTGGTCACTGACAATAACTGCCGGCATGATACCTTCTTCTGCATTTTCATCGATGACGCCGATTGCTTCGTCACCGCTTTCTGCTATTTCCAGGACGCAATCATCCGATAATATTGACTGAAGTTCATTTGTCAGGCTATCGAGAATTATTTTTTCATCATCAACACATATAACCAAAAATTTACTCATAATATATATCCTTTGTTTTACTGACTTTGTTATTGATTTGGAAGTTCCACACGAAAGCAGGTGGTTCCGGGTTGGCTTTTTACACTTATTTTCCCATTATGCTTGGTGATTATTCGAGTCACAATATCTAAACCTAATCCAGTTCCTTCACCGGCAGGTTTGGTTGTGAAAAAGGGCTTAAAAATTTGATGTTGAGTTTCCTCCGGAATTCCCGGACCCGAATCGATAATTTCAATCACGGTGATTTGTTCTTTTTGAAATCCTTTAATTTTAAGTGTCCCTACATTTTTCATAGCCTGTAAGGCGTTGTGAATCAGGTTCGTCCAAACCTGTGAAATTTCGCTTTCGTAACATAGTATTGGATTTAGTATATCCATCTCCAGAACAACTTCAACCCCTTGTTTAATTTGATTGTGGTAAAGGGTTAATACCATATCAATGGAATTAGGAATTTCTACCAGGATTTTGTCTGCACCAGTTAAATCTTTTCTAGAGTAGTTTTTTAAAGCAAACACCAATTTTGAAACCCGGTTAACAGCCATGGTAATATTGTTGAGGCTTTTTTTTTGTTGATTGTATCGGAGAGCTGCTTTCAGTATTAATTCTCCATTTTCAGATTTTAACAAAGGTTCCAGGTTGGTGACATATTGATCTAATCCAGCCCCCATTAGAATGTCTGCAGTTTGGCGCGGTTGTGAGACAGCCATTTCCTCCAGTTTTGCCTGGATAGCTTTTCTTTTTTTACGGATCTCTATGGTCGACATTGTCGTCTGGTTTTGTTCTATTTTTTTGAGAATGATTTCTAATTGTTTGATTTGATTATCTGGCTGCTGTTTGATTTGGAAAATATGATTGAGCAGTACTTCAAAATTAGATTGAATGAATTCTGTAGAGGATTGTATGGCCCCGAAAGGAGTATTGATTTCATGGGCAATACCGGCAACCAGCTGTCCCAGGGCTGCCATTTTTTCAGATTCAACCAATTGTCCTTGTGTGGCTTGAAGTGATTGATTGGTGAGTATTAGCTCATTGGATTGCTGTTTGATCTTTCTTTTAGAAGCCTGTAACTCCATCTGGGCTTTTACTCGGGCTTTTAGCTCGGGCGGGTTAAAGGGTTTGGTAACATAATCTACGGCGCCTAGTTTGAATCCTTTAATAATATCATCCATCTCACCTTTGGCTGTCAAAAAAATCACCGGGATATCCTTTGTTGATTGATTTGCTTTCAATTTTTGACAGACTTCATAGCCATCCATCTCAGGCATCATAATGTCCAGTAAGATGAGGTCCGGAGGAGTTTCCTCTATATCAGTCAGTGCAGATTTCCCATCCATGGCTACGCTGATTTCGTATTGCTCTCCTAAAAGATCTACTAAAACATCAAGATTTGCCTCTGTATCATCAACAACTAATATGCTGAATTGGGATAGTTCGAATTCGGATAGTTCACTCAAAGGGTTCTCCATAATTTTATTGATATTGATAAGTAATACTTTTATAGGGCTGTATTTACTGTTTAATTTAATTTGTTGTCTGAATAATTTTGCTCAAATCTTCAGGTATATATTGCCGAGATTATCGCACAAAACATTGCTAGTTCACAACAAGTTTTTTTACATCCATCTATTTTATTTTGAATTAAGCTAAAAATTACTCAGGAACTGACCTCGTACGGAAATTGGTCATTAAATGAAGGGTTTAAAGATATTGGATTATATCTTAATGGTTGGTTAAAGTTAGGAGAAATTCAATAAAAAGCCAGGAGATCGGACAGAATATCATTCAATTTTTGTGAGTATAACGCAGAAAATTTTTTCTTTATTTATCTGATTTTACAGCCTGATTATTCTATTGCCAAATGGTCTTTTTTTTATCATGATTACAATTAATTTAAATCCTTTCCAGCTTAATATAAAATCAATTTTATTAGTTGCGGGTGTCCATGGCCATTAATGAACAATTTTATGAAACCATCCGTGATCAGGTTCAAGATGGTGATGTCGTATTATATAAAGGGGAGGCTTTTATTTCACGGGTCATACGGTGGGCGATTAAATCTGATTATTCACATTCAGGGGTTGTGGTAAAATGGAATCAACGTCTGATGGTTTTTGAAGCTATTGGCGCGGGAGGTGTGGTTGTATCACCCTTATCGATGAATGTAGAAAAATACAATGGCGCTGTGGAATGGTTTACCAGCACAAAAGAAATTAGTGAAGAAGACCGTTTGAAAATGGTTGCTTTTGCACAAGGTGAGTTGGGGAAACCATTTAACAAAATCAGCCTGATTATACTTGGGATAGCCACGTTTTTTAAGGTTCGATTAGGTTCATCTGATAAAGCCCGGAAAGCAACTGACTATTTTTGTTCCAGCTTTGTAGCCACAGTCTACAACTTTATTAAAATTGATTTAAAAAAACATACACCAGATGCGTATGTAACGCCGAAAGACTTATCAATGTCCCCTGAACTTCAATTTGTAGCCGGTTTAAAGAAGGAAGAAAAACCCCATGTTTCTTAAACTCGTTAATCAAGTTAGTAAGTTGTTAAATTCCAGAGGGGATATGATGCAGAATTTAAATTCCGCATTGTCTATTCTTCAGGAGTTTTTACCCATTCGAAATTCATGTATCCTGATTCGGGACAGCATCACTAATCGTTACTATATCAGCCTGGCTCCAGAAATTTCTCAATCGGAGCAATACTTATGGAATTCAGACCATCGGAAAGACGCGAATCTTTTTAAACATGAAATTTTTTATAAGCTTTTGCTATCACCAGGTGAACCGGATATACTGGGTTTACCATGTCCTAAAGACCTAAGTCGGCTCCAACGATTTGTTAAATATATTCATCCTGTTATTTACCAGGAGCAAACTTTACCTGTTTGTCTACTTTGTTTTTATGTAACGGATGCTAAACTATTACCGGAAGTTGATAATATCGTTAATATATTCTCTGATATGATCGCAATGGCTATGGTTGCCCGGGGAGTTAAGGTAAATAAAATCAGCGGTAAACAGGATATCCAACCGGTTGAGGACCAGATTTTTGCAAATATCATCGGACGAAACAGTCATTTATTGGAAATCGCCAGGATCATTAAAAGAATTTCTGCCAGTAAAGCTACTGTCCTTATTCGAGGCGAGAGTGGAACAGGTAAAGAACTGATTGCCAAAGCGATTCATGAAAACAGCCTTAATCCCCAATCACCTTTTATCAGCTTAAATTGTGCCGCTTTACCGGAAAACTTAATGGAAAGCGAACTTTTTGGGCATGAAAAAGGGGCTTTTACAGGTGCCATTGCCCAAAAAAAAGGGCGATTTGAGTTAGCGAATGGTGGGACAATTTTTCTGGATGAGATTGGATATACATCTTTGGCTTTTCAAACAAAAATTCTGAGGGTTTTGCAGGAGGGTGAATTCGAGCGACTGGGAAGTACTAAAACTTTAAAGGTGGATGTGCGTGTTCTTTGTGCCACCAATGTGGATCTAGAACAGGCGATTAGTGATGGAAACTTCAGAGAGGATCTTTATTACAGGATTAATGTGGTAGCAATCCGGGTACCTCCATTAAGAGATCGTAAGGAAGATATACCACTACTGGTTAATCACTTTTTAAACGAGCTTAATCAGGAGAATGGGAAACAAATTAAGTTATCAGAAAATGATAATCCGATGTTAATGTCCAGGAATTGGCCCGGAAATGTGCGTGAATTAGAAAATGCTGTCCACCATGCCTTTTTGATGGAAAAAAACGGATTTCTATTTTTTGAAATCAGTGCTACCCAAAGCCCAAGGTACCCAAATTCGATAATTAAAGCAGTTGAATCAACACTGCCCGAATCTGATTTGGTGATTGAAGAAGTGCGGGAAATAGAAAAAGCTTTGGCGAATTGTCATGGAATACAGAAAAAAACAGCACAAGTATTGGGTATTAGTGTCCGTCAATTAAGATATCGAATACAAAAATATAATATCATCGTTCGTAAGATTAAACCCTTTAACTCTTGAAAGTTTTTTGTATGTTACGAAGACTGCTGATTCAAAATTTTGCAACGATTAAAAATCAAACAGTAGATTTTGAGGAAGGATTTACTGCTATTACCGGAGAGACTGGTGCCGGGAAATCGATTTTTATTAAAGCGATAAAACTGATTTTAGGAGAAAAATGTTCTAAAGAATTTATCCGATCAGGTGAAGACAATCTATTGGTAGAGGCAGAATTTGAATTTACAAATCACACTTGGATTGAGAAAATATTAGCAGAAATTGGAATCGACTTTGACTCAAGTCTGGTTATTCGTCGGAAAGTGTCTAAAGCAGGTAAAAACGCTAATTTTGTTAATGATTGTTCGGTCAGTTTAAATGTTTTATTAAATTTGGGAAAGTATCTGGTTGACCTTAATGGGCAGCATTCACAACAAAGTTTATTACAGCCCTCTTCTCACATCGATTATTATGATGATTATTTACAAATTACTTCGGAAGTTGAAGTTTTTAGTAATGAATATCAAAGATATTTAAATATACAAAAACAGTTATCTGATATTCAAAACAGTGTGGCCGATCGCGCCCGGGAATCAGATTTTCTACAATTTCAGATTAATGAAATTGAAACAGCCAACCTATCAGAAGATGAAATTAATGAACTGAATCAGGAATATAAGGTTTTAAATAATGCGGAAAAACTGATTGCGACCATATTACCAGTCACAAGCTGGATCGAAGGAGTTGGGTCTCCGATAGAACAGATGTCAACAGCAATATATTCCATTGAGAATTTGATAGAGTATGACCAGCGCTTAGAAAAAATTACTGCTGAAATGAAGTCAGGTTTTATTGTTTTAGAAGAAGCCCTTCAGGAACTGGCACAATATTCTGGAATAGTTGAAGCGAACCCGGTGCGTTTAGAAGAGATTAATCAACGGTTAGCGCAACTAGATCAACTCAAAAGAAAATATGGTGCCACCATCACAGAAGTGTTAGCGTTTCTGGAACTTCAAAAAGAAAAATTAGCCAACTTATCATCTTCCGATGAAAATTTGAGGCAATTGGAAAAAGAACGAAACAAGTTAGGACGTGATCTTCTTGAACAGGCTGGTCATCTTTCCGAAATCCGGCAAAAAAATAAAGCAGCATTTGAAAATCAAGTGTTGGATCACTTAAAAGAACTAGGGCTGGAAAAGAGCCGCTTTGAAATTGCGTTTAAATCATCAGATCCGGAAAATAGCAATAATTTAAGCCGAAAAGGACTAGATCAGGTTGAATTTTTAATTACTACTAATCCTGGTCATCCCTTGAAGTCATTAGGAAAAATTGCTTCCGGAGGCGAGCTTTCAAGAATTCTACTCTCCATAAAGTCCATCGTTAGGTCTGATCAGTCTGGCCAATCTTTGATTTTTGATGAAATTGATACAGGTATTAGTGGGAGAATTTCTGAAACCGTTGGTATTAAATTAAACCAGCTTGGAAAAAGTAAGCAGGTGATTTGTATCACGCATTCACCGCAAGTAGCTTCTATTGCCGCTTCTCACCATCTGGTTAAAAAAGAAATGAAACAAAAGGAAGCTGTAACACGTATTTTTAAACTAAAGCAAAAGGAGCGCATTCAGGAAATCGCTCAATTTTTGGCGGGTAATGAAATATCCAGTAAAACCCTATCAGTGGCTAAAGAGATGCTTAACAATGGAGGAAAATGAGAGTTTTTTCGTTGGAATTCCTGATTATTTTTATTCTTTCCGTTTTAATTATTATCTGGAAACTTCGAAGCAAAAAAGGACATTCAAGCATTCCCAGGAAGTTTGTATCTATTCGGGGGCAACAGCTGGTTACCGAAATCAACCAAAACACACCACTATTATGTCTATTGGAGGAAGGGAAAAAATTCGGTGAAGATTTTCAGGAAAAGGAAAACCCGGAATTGCCACATGGTGATGATTGTGAATGCGAATTGAAAGAAGTTAACCACAGTAGTGCAGATTGGTTTTTAGATAAAAATAAACAGCAAAAAACTGAATACACTGATTTGGGAATTTTAACAAATGCTGAAAAACGATATTATAAGTTTATCCTGATTAGTCAACATCCTAACACTCCAGAAGGGGAGAGGGGTGAATATCAGCAAATGGCTGAACAGGTCTTTCCGATTTCAGAAGCTTTTCGGATGGAGGTGAAAGCTCATCTGAAGGAAGAGTTAAACAGCCAGACAAGTGAGAGGTAATTAATGTCTATTTTACTAGAGTTTTCAATGTCTCCTTTGGATAAGGGAGAAAGTGTCAGTAAATATGTTTCCCGATCTCTGGATATTATTGACCGGTCAGGAGTCTCTTACCGGTTAAATCCAATGGGAACAGTTTTAGAAGGGGAATGGGATGAAGTAATGGCGGTCATGAAACAATGTTATGAAAAAATGCGTCAGGATTGCATTCGTATCAGTTGTGCGGTTAAAATTGATGCCCGGGAGGGGCAGACAGATCGGCTGAGTGCTAAAACTAAAAAACTGGAATCAATTTTAGAGAGGGATCTCAGTCAATAGAGGAAAGTTATTAGATGATAAGGGGTGCCTGGTTTAATATGATTAGATAATTACAGCTTTTCTTCAGTGATGTAAGGCACCGGATTTTGAGTGATACCATTAAAAACAACCTCATAATATAGTCGATAATCACTGGAGGTACCAATGTTAGCTACTTTGGCAATAATATCATTTTTTTGAACTAGGTCCCCTTCTTCAATTTCCGGGTTGGTAATAAATCCATAGCGCGTCACAAATCCGTTTCCGTGATCAATGACAATCAGATTACTCAATTCATCATCTTTGCCTACAAATAAGACCATACCATCGGCAGTTGTTCGTACGTTAGCGTTCATATTTGTCGCTATATTGATACCAAAATGCGATAAAATCTGATTTGTATATGGATCCGCTTTAACACCATAGCCATTGATTAGTAAACCTTTTGACGGCCATTGTGATGGAACCTTTTTTAAGGGGTTTTTTATTTCAGAATAAAAGTCCTCTAAGTTCTTAAATTTTATTTCTTTATCATTAAAATTAGAAATAATTTTTTCGCCGTTACTCGCAATTATTGATAATATTCCTTCTTGTTGGGCCTGAATTTTTTGATTGGCTATTTCCTGCTCAGACATTTTTTGACGTTTATTTTTCTTATCCCTTTCCAAACTTGTGACACTTCTAAGTTTATAATCTAATGACTTCAGGTGTTCAAAGTTCATTTGAATTTTGTCATATTTTTCATTAAAAATTTTAATTTGTTTTTCTTTTTCTTCAAATTCCAATTGAAGTTTGTTAATGCTAACTAATTGTGAACGAATACTTAAATAGTCGATCATAATCCACATCCAGGCAGCAATTAATCCAATAAGAAGTAATACCATAAATATTACAAATAACGCCGGTATTCTTCTCTTTTTAACAGCAGCTGTTTTTTGAGGTATGATAACCAGGGTAAAGAATTTTTCAAGCAAAACAAAAACTCCAGGGAATTATTTTAAGCTATGGGTGCTAAGTTTAACGAGTATTATAATAAAACCAACCACTCCTTCAACAATAGCTACCTTTTTAATATCTAAACTTGGAAAAGCACGATGGAGTAGTGATTCTACTTTGGATAAATTGGCTAAAGTGAATAATGAATCAGCAACCATTAACACTGCAATGATGGTTATTATTAAGTTCATAAAAAGTTAAATAGGTATAATTGCCATTTTATCATTTAGATTTATTTTTAAAGTGCCTGTTTATGAGATGCACTTTAAATAAATTTTTTAGAAAAGACTAGCATTCATCTTTTTTTAATGTATTTGACCTCTTTTAACTGTGAGACACATAAGTATACCCCGGCCAGCCTTGGGGTTTTAATTTTCCAATTACCCATCCCAGTATCGAAAGAATTGATAGATTAAAGAACTATTAACTTGAAATGAAACTTATGATATCGGGCAAGGGTTTACATGCCAGATATCATCAATATATTCCTGGATGACCCGGTCAGATGAAAATTTCCCCATTCTGGAAACATTTAAAACGGATTTTTTATTCCAGGATAATTTATCCTGATAAAGTAGTGAAACTGTTTTCTGACATTCAATATACTGCTGAAAATCAGCCAGGACAAAGAAATGATCTCCAAAGTTTACTAGTATATCGACAAGGTCGGTAAATAACCCAGCATTATGAGGTGAGAAATATCCTTTTCTGATTTGATCCAGAATCCGTTTTAAGTTTTCATTTTGGTCCAAGTAGTTATGAGGACTATATCCTTTTTGTTTGATGGACGCTATTTCTTCAACAGTGTGACCAAAAATAAAAATGTTGTCCTGACCAACTTCTTCCATGATTTCTACATTGGCACCATCAAGCGTGCCAATGGTTAATGCTCCATTTAAGGCGAACTTCATGTTTCCGGTTCCGGAAGCTTCCATACCAGCTGTGGAAATTTGTTCAGATAACTCTGCGGCCGGAATAATTTTCATAGCAACAGGTACGCTGTAATTAGGGATAAAGGCAACTTTTAACTTTTCCTGAATTTGAGGATCATTGTTGATAATTTTGGCAACAGAATTAATGAGATAAATAATATCTTTGGCCATTTTATATCCGGGAGCAGCTTTCCCTCCAAAAATGACGGTTCTGGGATAAAAATCTGTCAGATTATTATCTTTGATCTGGTTATATAAATAGATAACATGAAAAATATTCATTAATTGACGCTTATATTCGTGAATCCGTTTAACCTGGATATCAAAAATAGAATCCAAATTGATATCAATATCACAATTATTGTAAATGACGTCTGCCAGTACTTTTTTATTCTGGTATTTAATTTGTCTCCAATCATTAAGCAGATCCTCATTATCACAATGGTCTTCAAGGGCTTTTAATTCAGATAAGTTCTTGATCCATGAGCATCCAATTTTGGATGAAATTAGATCCGATAAACGAGGATTTGCACGTTTTAGCCATCTGCGTGGCGTGATGCCATTTGTTTTATTATTGAATTTTTCAGGAAATAGCTCGTAAAAATCCTTAAAAATGCCTGTCTTCAATAGTTCAGAGTGGATCGCTGCAACCCCATTTACTGAAAAACTACCAACGATTGCCAGATTCGACATCCGAATGTTTTCCGGATCACTGTTTTCTATAATTGACATGCGATTCCGGCGATCAAAGTCACCCGGGAAAACGACTGCAATTCGGTCCAGTAAATCCAGATTAATCTTAAAGATGATTTCCACATGTCTGGGTAATACAGCCTGCATCATGGCAACCGGCCATTTTTCCAGTGCTTCAGGTAATACTGTATGATTCGTGTAAGCGAATACCTTTGAGGTTATTTTCCAGGCTTTCTCCCAGTGAAGGTGATACTGGTCCAATAAGATTCGCATCAATTCTACAATTGCGATGGATGGATGGGTATCATTCAACTGGATGACTATTTTTTCCGGTAAGGTTTCAATATGATTATTTTTAAGATGTTTTTGTAAAATATCCTGAAGTGAGGCTGATACCATGAAATATTGCTGCTTGATCCTCAATTCCTTTCCCTCATAATTGTTATCATTGGGGTAAAGAATCTTAGAAATTGATTCAGATTGACTCTTATCAATCATGGCACCAATATAATCACCTGAATTAAATGTTTCCAGATTAAATTCGTTGGATGAAGTGGCTGACCATAGTTTCAAAGTATTCACTGTTTTATTCAGGTATCCCGGTATTGGGATATCAAAACCGATACCAATGACAGATTCAGTATTGGTCCATTGGGAATGTGCTGTTCCCTCATGGTCAGTATATTTTGTGATATTGCCCATAAAATGGACTTTGTATTCATTTTCAGTTCTGGCAATTTCCCACGGATTACCATATCTTAACCAATAATCCGGGTTTTCCTTTTGCTGACAATCTTCAATGGTTTGTTTGAACATTCCGAACTCATACCGAATCCCATATCCGGTCGCCGGTAGTTCCAGGGTTGCCATAGAATCCAGAAAACAAGCAGCCAAACGTCCCAGTCCACCGTTTCCCAGACCAGCGTCTGCTTCAATTTCAGTAAGTTCTTCCAGGGAGGTTCCCAATTCTGATAAAGCAGTATCAACAATCTGGTCAATGCCAAGACTAATTAAGGCATTTCCCATTGATCGTCCCATTAAGAATTCCAAAGAAAAATAATAGACGTGTTTGGGTTGCTGGTTATGATAAGTCTGCTGTGTTAATAGCCACTCTTTAATCAATTTATCTCTGATTGTAAATGCGAGTGCCCGAAATTTATCCAGCCCACTGGAAGTCTCCCAATCCTTTGCGACTGAAAGAGAAAGATGTTGTTGGAAACTTTTTTTAAACGCCTCTATTTGTTTTTTTTTTTCCTGTTCGTTTTCTGTTTGTTCCATTTTATTTAGCTATATTTTTGTCAATGATTCGTTTTATGATAAATAATCCTTGAACGAAAAGGCATCAATCCGGTAATTAGGGGACATGTAACTATCTGGTATTTCATGGTTAAGTCTTTGCTAAGTATTGTACATGTCCCCGAATTACCTGTTTTTCGTTCAAACACTAATTAGTGATTTTGTTAAACTTTACTGGATTTATTCTGAGGTACCGCCACTATTGGCGTCAATTTTTATAGTTTTTGTTTTATTATCCGGGACTTTGAATCGAATTGATGTATAACCTGAGCCAACATCCATCATTTCTCTTCCCTCCATAACGGCAACTATTTCCAGTTGTAACTGATTATAGTCTGTATTTTGGAACGGTAAGACCGTAGCATCGAAATCCACAAATCCCCGACGGTTTAAAATAACCGGAGGGAACTCAATTTTATCTATATTAGCAGTTAAGTGAACAATTCCTGGTCTTTCAAGATTTGTGCGGGATTTTATATCCATTAGTTGAATGGAGAAAGTGATTGAAGTTTGACCGGTATTGGGGATCTCTAATTTTGTTTTTGGTTTTATGACAACACGATAGGGGATAGCTTCTATTTTGTCTGAGATACTACCTTGCTTGGTAATCCCTTTTATCATCTTTCCCGAATTCAATAAAATTTCTTCGTCTTCATTTTGAACGGATACCTGACCTTCTGATAGACTTAGGTCTAATTTCCCATTTTTCTCCAGGAATGAAACATTGGTACCTTTTATTCCGCAGGTAGCTGTTGGCGTTTTGATTGTTGTCACCTGATGGCCTTTAACGAATTTCCCCCAAAAACTACCGATTTGAAGGGTAATATTATGAAAAAACCCTCTTTTCTCGCCTTTGACTTCAGTGGATTTCTCAATGATAAACTTTGTGTTTTCATACAACCTGATTTCACTGCCGTCTCTAAACAGTAATGTTACCTTACCTGTACTGAGCGTAGTTACTAAATCTTCATCATTTAATATTAAACCTTTTCTGCCTGGAAAGACACGGGTAGACCTTTTTATCTGAACATCGCCTGTTATCTTTTTTATACTGGCGACAGCATTTAAGGCAAAAGTCGGTTTTTCAATCCAAAAAGAAACAATAATTAAAATTACCATAAAATATTTGATTGTCATTTTAACCTTTTCTATAAGAATTAAAGATAAATCGATTATTACCTATTTATTGTATTTGATGGTTATTTAGTAAAAATAAATAATATCCGTTTGTATAGTGTTTAATACCTTTTAGTTGATACTACATTTAAGCCTTGATAAGAAGACTTTCCTACCTCCGGTAAAAAAAAATAGAATTTTGGCTATCATTGAAAAAGGGGATGCCTTGTTTAAACTGATTAAATTTATTATATTATAATTGTTATTGTAAAAAATGTTTTACATTCTAACAATGCTCTAATCCATAGACAAGTCATTAAAATAGATATCAACTTTTTTGTAAAAATACTGTTGAGTATATTGATTTCAGGTATTATTAAAACTGTACAAAGTCTATCATACCTTATATGAAGATACTATAAAAATTGTGTAACTTTATACTTAGTGAAACATTAAATTATCTATGATGCGAATTAATTACGTCAAAGTCAAAATAGTATTTATTATTTTTTTATCAGGAATCTGCTGTTGGTCAGGTCAATTATTGGCCATTGATCCGGAAATCAAATATTTTTCGGTTCAGGGTCTAAGATTGAATATGAATCTTGATCAGATCATAACAACTTTCAATATCAATAATATCAAAGATATAAAAGATAAAAATGGCTATACCAGCGAGTATGAAATTAAAAAAAATGTTAGATATAAAAAACTAACCCTAAGGTTCACAGGGGAAAAACGTCTTTATCGAATCGAATACATTAACACCTATCGTTCTTTTATAAATCGTTCCGGTGAAATTTTGGAACAACTTATCGCAAAATATGGAGAACCTAATTGGAAATATCATCCAACTAAGGATAATCGGCCTTTAGATATTTTTGCTTGTTGGGGAAATCATTGTAGTCGTGAAACCTACATACCCTTAGAGCCTAAATTAACAGCTAATATTTACTACTTAACCGGAAAAGTTAAGATAGTTTTGGCAAATCATGCTATTTTCAATGAAGACTGGGAAATATATAAAAGCCGGAGACAAGGACATCAAAACAATCAACAAAATAACAGCATCAAACAATCGGAAAATCTGGATTTTTAAACAATGAAAACAGATCATTTTATCTTATTATTATTAATGACTCTGAATCTGTTGATTCCATTTGAAGTTTATGGTCAAGCAGATAAAGGTATTGTGATTTCAACCAACAATGAATTTGGTGGAAAAACTGTTGAATATATTTCTTTTGATCAATCACGGTATCTTGAATATTTTGATTTGGATAATGCAAAGGTTAAAACCGAAAAAGTATATTCTGAAGATTACCCGGTATTGAATGGTCTTAAAAAACTTATCAAATACTATTCCTTTGATAAGATGATTAAAGAGGAAAAAGTTTTTACCAAGGCCATGGCCAGAGAAACGATGGTTGAAAGATCTATCCTGCATTATGATCGTTTTCTGGGTAAGATCAGCAAGAAAGAAGAATATTTTACACGCAGCTATATGGGCCATTCAATGATTTATTATCAACAGGGGAAAAAAAATAGGATAGAGTGGTACTATCCTGGTAATACAATGGGAATAGCCAAAAATATTGTTTATTTAGATCATTTTGGAAAAGAGTTTAAAATCATCTCGTATTTTACTCAAAAAACGGTTAAGCAAGAAGGCTATTATAAAAGAGTCAGTCAGCGGGGGTATACAGCTGGTAAATACTATCGAAATTTAAAACAGCTTTTTTATTTTTCAGATGAATTTGGTTTAAAGAACAGGGGTGTTTATAGAAAGGTTGATACTTTTCGTTATTCTGATTCAGGTTTGGTTAAAAAAACAACCAACTATTTCAATCGTAATGATGAAATAGTTAATATCAAATAAATTATTTGATTATTCAGGTAATTTTTCAGATTTATAGCAATTATAACAAATTTAATGTTTTCGCTTTGACAATTTATTCATTTGACTATTTACTGGATTGTTTAAAATTAATCCTACAATGATGACTCATGGCACCAGTAAAAAACTTTTTTTTAGTTTGCATCCTAATTATATTCTTGTCTGATTGTACCACTAAACAACTTGAGCAAAATTTTATTGATTCACTTGCCGATAAGTTTTCTGCCAATCAAAGTGATGTGATTCGAGGAGAAGAAGATCCTGAATTACTAGGAGATTCTTTACCCTTTATGCTGAAAATGCTGGAAATAATGGCTGAAAACTCACCCAAAAATGTGAGCATTAAAACCAGTTTGGCTCAAGGATTTACTGCTTATGCCAGTTTATGGCTGGAAAATGATGCTTTAATGGCTGAAGATGACGATTATGAATATTCCGAACATTTGAAAAATCGGGCTAAACGGCTTTATTCCCGTGCCTGGCAATATGGTTTTCAAGGTTTGGAACTACGTTATCCAGGGATACATGATCAATTAAATGATAAGTTATTTAGGCGCGAGCACTTAAAAGAGAGTGATGTTCCTTTATTAACATGGACAGGCTTAGCTTTAGTTTCTTGGATAAAACATTCCAGCGACAACATGGATGCTGTTTCTCAGTTACCTAAAGCCTTATCATTGCTAAACAGAGCTTTTGAACTTGATCCGAAATACGGTGAGGGGGTTCTTTATGAATTTTTTATTTATTACCATAATGAACAAGTGAATAATGTAGATAAAATGAAACAGTTGATCGATTATCGAAACGAAATTATTAATGATTCGGATAATAATAAATGCACACCATATCTCACCTGGGCTAGCGCAATATCGATACAAACTCAAAATAAACCAGAGTTTAAAGAGATGTTGGAAAAAGGATTAAAAATTGATGCGGATCGACGGCCTGAATATCGATTAAGCAATAAAATATGCCAGAAAATGTCAAAATGGTATTTAACTAAAATTGATGATTTTTTTCTTTAAGTAATATTTCATCATTACATGAGGTAGTATGAAAGTATTAAAAATTTCCCTGATGGTCGCCGCACTTCTAATTGTTTCTCAGACTGGAATTTTTGCCAAATCTGTAAAAATCAAATTAGGAACTTTTGCACCCAAGGAAACGTTTTGGGTCAAAGATCTTAACAAAATGGGCAATGAGTGGAAAAAACTCACTAATAATAAAGTTCGTCTTAGAATTTATGCTGGAGGAGTAGCCGGTGATGAACCAGCCATGGCGGCAAAACTCAGAGCAGGACAGCTTTCAGCAGCAACTTTCACCGTGCTAGGTTTACAAGATTTTATGCCTGAGACTCTGGTATTCAGTACCCCTTTTCTATTCAAAAATGATGGCGAAGTGCGATTTGTAATGAATAAAATTTTACCTGATCTGGAAAAACGATTTGAAGCAAAAGGATACAAAGTATTACACTGGGCTACTCTTGGTTGGATATATTTATTTAGTAAGGAAAAAGTAAGCACACCTGATGAATTAAAGACACTGAAACTATTTATTGACTCTCCGGAAGGATCAGAAGTATATGAAAAAGCTGGTTTTCAGTCTGAACAGTTTTCTAGACAAAATCTTCTAAAGAATTTGTCCATCGATATGGTTTCTGCATATACCGCTGCACCAATTTACTCATTAGCAAACCAATGGTTTGGTGTCGCAGGTCATATGATGGATTACCCAATATCGCCAGCCCTAGCTGCCACAATTGTCAAAATGGATAAGTGGGAGGCAATTGATCCCAAATATCATGCTGCTTTTTTAAAAGCTGCTCAGGATATTTCCGAAAATGCAGAAATTCAGGTTTTAAAATTTGATCAAGAAGCAAAAAAGTTAATGGTAGAGAAAAATTTAATAATTAACCCTCTGACCAATGAACAAAAAAAAGTGTGGCAAAATGCATTCATAGAGGCTTATCCTGTGATTCAAAATATGGTTTCAAAGTTGCTGTTTGAAAAAGTTGTTCAACTTTTAGCAGAATATAGAAAAACAAATTAGTTAATCAATATTACAAATATTTATGAATTCTGTTATTGGCGAAAAATCCAGTCCCATCACCAAATCGGTTGATTTTTTTACGGTTTTATTAGTCGGGCTATTAGTAGCGATACCTGTCATCAACGTGATTGCTCGAAAATTATTAGGCGTTGGTTTTTCAAGTACATTATCAATCATACAGCATTTAACTTTATGGGTTTGTTTTCTCGGAGCTGCAATTGCTGCCAGAAAAGGCGAGTTATTATGCATTGGTGACGCAAGTACATTCTTACCTGATTCATTAAAGAAATTTACTAATCGTAGCGTTAGCACAATCAGTATTTCAGTCGTTGTCATCATGCTAATTGCTTCATATTCAATGATTCAAGTCGAGTACGATTTTGGGAAATTAACCGGATTTAATATTCCTATTTGGATTGCCCAATTAGCTTTGCCCATTGGCTATGGGCTAATTTTATTCCGACTTATACAGCAAAGTTCTGACAATTGGCAACATTACTTGGTTATTGTAATATTTACTGCTCTAATACTTTATCTTGGTTCATTTGAAGATTTACAGGAAAGTGGTATTATCTGGATTGGCATTATAGTCCTACTAGTAGCATCTGTTTTCAAACTTCCAATTTTTATTGTAATAGGTGGGATAGCGCTTTTATTGTTTTGGAATGATGATACTGTATTAAGTGCCTTCACTATAGAGATATATACCAAAGTCGCAGCCAATGATACACTGGCAGCATTACCACTATTCACCTTAGCCGGTTTTGTAATGGCTGAAGGTGGGGCTCCTAAAAGACTGATAAAGTTATTTCAAGATTTATTTGGTTGGATTCCAGGTGGAGTTGCTGTGGCGACCATCACAGTCTGTACTTTTTTCACTACTTTTACCGGAGCGTCTGGTGTTACAATCTTAGCGATGGGTGGTTTGTTAAAACCAGCTTTGGATAGCCGTGGGTATAGTGAAAGAACCAGTATTGGACTTATTACCGGATCAAGCTCTCTGGGAATATTGTTTCCTCCTAGCCTTCCTTTAATTCTTTATGGTAGTGTGGCTTTTCAACCGATTCCGGATATGTTCATCGGAGCTTTTATTCCTGGATTGCTTTTATACATGCTGGTTGTCGCATATGGAATGTTCCGTGGCTTTGTTGAATTAAGCCAACCGGAACCTTTTGATTATAAAAAAGCCTTATCTAGTCTTTGGGAAGCTAAGTTGGAAGCTTTTATGCCAGTATTTGTGCTGGTTTTTCTATTCAGTGGTTTAGCGACATTAGTCGAAACTGCCGCTTTTACAGTTATTTATTCAATCGTGTCTGAGTTTTTGGTACATAAAGATCTTAAATTCAGAAAAGATTTTGTCAGGGTAATCAGTTATTCCAGCGTACTGATTGGTGGTGTATTAATTATTCTAACAAGTGCTTTGGGTTTTACCAACTATATGATTGATGCGGAAATTCCTACCATAATCATTGATTATGTTCAAAATCATGTCAGTTCACCTTTGGTATTCTTGTTTTATCTGAACATATTTTTATTTGTAGCGGGTTGTGTGATGGATGTATTTACTGCCATTGTCATTATATCGCCTTTATTGGTTCCACTGGCACAGGCATTCAGTATTAATCCTGTTCATATTGGCGTTGTCTTTTTAATGAATTTGGGTGTTGGTTACTTAACGCCTCCTGTGGGAATGAATTTATTCATTTCTTCCTACCGTTTTAAAAAGTCGATGCCCGAGGTTTACATTTCAACTTTGCCAATATTACTGATTTCCATAGCTACCGTATTTATTATCACTTATATCCCCTGGATTAGTACTTTTCTGTTGGATCTCATGGGCGGTTTGACCAATGTCAATATTCCGCTGGACAAATTTCAATAAACTAAATAGTTCCGGTTTCATGTCACCATTCCTCGATGCTGACATGAAACGTTTCCCCTTTTCTTCTATTTTAATACCTGACCAACTTCCCTATAATCGGGCGTTTACAACAATAATATTTAAAGAATTAGATGTTATGTAGACATATTTTAATAAATGCTGCTAAGGGTATGAAAAAAGAGATAAATTATGTTGTTAAAGCCGATCCTCGTAAGTACAAAATATTTTATCTAGCCTTCGTTAATTCATTATTTATTCAGCAAGTATTTTATTAGTCAGGAGTTTGTATGCATAATAATCATGAAAATAATAAGATCCATAATATTTCCTTTGTTGGAAAGGATGGAACTGGAAAATCGAAACTTGTTAATGCGATTTTAAAACTAAAATCGAAAAAAAAGGAAAGCGAAATTGTAGAATACCCGGAAGAAATTGAACGTGGATATACCATTTATAACCGCTTTTATCATTTTGACCGGGAAGATTACACCTATAACCTGATTGATACTCCGGGTAATACCAATTTTTTACCAAAAATAAAAACAGCGGCAGCTGTAAGTAATGGTGCTGTAATTCTTATTAGTCCAACAACACCCAATGAATCAGCCTTTAGAATCTGGCAAAGAGTTGCTGAATCTCATACCCCTCGGGTGATGTTTATCAATGGGCTTGATGAACCTGAAGCAGATTTTGAAAAAGCTATCGAAGATATTGAGAGTTCATTTTCAGTTAAACCTGCTGTTCTTCAAATGCCATGGTATGAAGATGGAAAATTGACCGGTGTTATTGATGTGATTCAAAAGAAATTGATCAAAGGTGCACCTGGGAAATTAAAAGAAGAAGAGGCACCTGAATCTGTTAAAGATGAGCTAGATCTTTTACGAGCCACCACAGTTGAAAGATTGGCTGAAATGGATGATGAATTAATGGAACTCTATATCGAGGAAACAGAGCCCCCAATGGAGCTGTTGCTTAAGGTATTGGCCAGTGGTGTTGCTGATTGTACTGTAACACCACTTTTAGTGGGATCTGCCAAGGAAAACATTGGTATTGAAACTCTTTGTAACTTTATAGAAACCTACTTTAGCTCTTTTGATCACCGACCGGCATTTAGCGGTAAAGCAGCAAAAACACCTGAAGCTGAAGTGGTAGAAAGAAAACCAGATAGCAGTGAACCTTTTTGCGGTCGCGTGTTTAAAACGCTTTATGATCGTTATGCTGGTAAATTAAGTTTTGTTCAAATCGTTTCAGGTACATTGGCGAAAGGAACAAAAGTGGTCAACATTGAAGATAACAATAAACTGACTATTGGTCGAATATCTGTCATTTCAGGAGAAACTACAGAAGAAGTTGATGTTGCTTATCCGGGAGATATTGTTGTTTTGGAGAAGGAAGACTCTCTGTCTGCTAATCAAACCTTATCTGATCCGGCGAATCCTATTATTCTGGATCCTATTAATTATCTCAAAGCCCGTTATACCAAAAAACTGATCATGACAAACAGCAGTAAGGACAGCCGAATCATGGATGCCTTACATAAAGTTGTGGCTGAAGATCCAGGATTAAGAATTTCCACCAATAAAGATACTAAAGAAATGCTGCTTTCCGGAGCCGGTATCATGCATGTGGATGTGACTAAAGAACATTTAAAAAATGCCTATGACGTTGAATTCGACTTAGGGACTCCTGCAATCGGTTTTAATGAAACAATTACCAGAACAACTACCGTACAGGGAAAATACAAGAAACAGAGTGGTGGTTCCGGACAATATGGTGATGTTCACATTACACTCGAACCACTACCTCGTGGTGGTGGCTTTGAGTTTGTAAATAAAATAGTCGGTGGTTCTGTACCTAAAAACTACATTCCCAGTGTAGAGAAAGGAGCTAAAGAAGCATTGTTAGACGGCGCTCTGGGGAGATTTCCAGTGGTTGATGTAAGAGTCACCCTATTTGATGGATCTTATCACGCGGTTGACTCATCTGATTTTGCTTTTCAGGCAGCTGGGAAACTGGCTATTAAGAAAGCGCTACCGGATGCCGGATCAGTAATCCTTGAACCGGTTATGGTAGTTGATATTGATGTCGCGGAAGAGGATGTCGGAAAAATATCCAAAGACATTGCTTCCAGAAGAGGAAAAATCAATAAATACGACTATGGCGAATTTACTTCTATCGTTAACGCCGACATCCCCCTTTCTGAAATGCAGGATTACACCCCTACCTTGAGAGGAATGACTCAGGGTATGGGACTGTTTAAAATGAAGCTGGCTGGATATGAGATCATGATCCAGGATTCTGCTAAGAAAGTGATAGCTGACAGAAAAGTGCAACTTGAAGAAGAGAGTTAATATTTAAGTCATAGCAACTGTCGTAAAAAAGCAGAGTCTTAAAGCTCTGCTTTTTTTATTTAAAAACTATATTTAATACTGGCAAAATATTTATCATTTTTCCGGTAGGGGTATAATAAGGCTTCATTATCATTAGCCTCGTAATAAATGGCTCCCAGGCTTCCACTAAGTGCATCAATTAAATCATAGTCCAGATTTATCCGATAGACATCACCATTATTATCAGTAAAATGCATCAGAATAAACTTGGCCTTAAAGGTGTCATTTAAAGCAGAATAGTCGATTGATGTATAAACCAAACCTGATGTTTCTTTAGAAGCTAAATTATCGTCGTAGTCTTCTATCCGGCTTAAAATCCCTTCAAATGTGATTGTTAAATCACTGATACCGGAATAATCGATTCCCAGCATTCCCTGATTTTGATTTTTCTCACTCCAGGTTTTAATGATATTTGTGTCTTCATTGTAGGTACCAAGAGGGATTGTTACCAGTTGCTCTCTAATATCACTCCGACTAAATGCAACTCCATACTTTCTGGCCAATTCAGTTTTAAAAATCCAGGAGCCAGAAACCATGCTCCCTGTAATTCCCAGCGTTCTAATGCGTTTGAATTTTGGTGTTACTGCTAGTTGACCGTAATAAATATTTGGTTTAGTTAACTTGTAAAAATCCAAATATGGTGAATCTTCATAGGTGCTGGAATATATCAAAGCCAGATCACCACCGTTAAATAGCTTAGATAAACGCAAGGCATATTCTGTATTTTCGATGTTACTGTCTGGAACTTCCTCATTCCTGATTTGAATTCCCATGGCCCTTAATGATATAAACGGGTCAAACTCAGAACCTTCAGTAGCGATTTTGTTACTACGTATTTCATGCACTGCTACCACATTGAAATCAAAACTATCGAATACCGCGGTATACTTTGAGGCAACCACGGGCAAGCGGGCATCCTCTAAATCGACTATCCCCAGTTCTCTTTGATATCTGGGATTTAACATGTCGTTAATCTGACTGGTATTGGATTGTCCCCAGGCGATCACTTGTCTACCAAATTTAAAGTAGGTTTGATTAGAAAAACTACCATCAATAAAAAAATCCCGTACTTCAAATTCACTTTCATAAGCTTCCAGAGTTTCATCCGTAAATTCAGCTCGGCCTCTGTACTGATAGGCATAGTCATAAAACCCATTAATATTTAGTTTTGACTTCCAAATTTCAGATACTTTATAATCAAAAGTCAGATTCAGTATACTTTTGATTTTAGCCCATTCAGGATCTTCATATGCAAATCCATAGGCAATATCTTCTTTAATGAAACCGCCAAATGTTAAAGCGGAACTCTTTTCGGATTCACTTAATATTTTTGAAACATCGATTTCTTCCAGGGTCTCAATAACCGCTGTGTTTTCTTCAGAGTCATCATCATAACCCTCCAGATCATTGTCCTCGTCATCAAATCCTTCCAGGTCTGAGTCTTCATCGGAATCATCATCCTCGTCTCCGAATCCTTCCAATGAATTTTCATCAGTATCTGTCTGGGCAAATTGCACAAATTGAATATCGCTTGACACCATTAAATTTTGATTTGCAAATAACGGATTAATCCCCAAAACACTTAAAACGATTAAGGGTAATAATATAAAGTCTATCAAAAACCGGATTTTCATAATCCCCTCATCATTCTTTGTACTGTGAACATGGAATCTTCTAGTGGTTTATTGTACTTCATATCTTTAAATAGAAGTATGGTACGGTGCTTCAAACTTCGGGCGCGTTTCTTTTTAGTTGCAATACTTCCTTTGTAGGTTCTCATCTCCAATTCCTGAGCTGTCCAGATTCCTTGAATTTTTTTTATCTTACGGGCAAAAAACAATTTTGTCTTTTTTCCTTTTTTAACCCAGGTCCGTCCCTGCACTACCATGAAGTTGTCTTTTCTGATCCATGAAACACGTTTTAGGTATCCGATTTCATTTAGAATTTTTTTCAATTTTTCTTTTTTGGGTAAAGCCTGAATAATCCAACAATCCTGACCATCGATAACCGGATTTAATTTTGATTTATCTTTGGAAGTGTACTTATTTGTAAATGTGTAATTCCAATCCTCAATATCGATTGATTCCATATCAGCATAGCTAAAATCACTTCCCATAAAAGGATCCTTCTTTTTACCACCGGATATTCTGGTTTTGATATTTCCAGCTGGTAAAAACAGCCATTTATCGTCGTCCTCTTCCTCATTATCTTTTTCCCAGGATAAAAAAGTAACATTCCTTTTATCTGCGGGTGCCGTAAAGAATATTATGGATTTACTATTTTCCCCATATTCTTTGCGGTATGATTTCAATTCCAGTTTTCGTTGTTGCCCACGTTTATCAATTTTTACCATCATCATGTCACTGATACTGGTTTCTCCATCATCACGGTTGTCCACCTTTTTAATGATATCAAAAGGGGATAAGTTTTGAGAGTAGGCAATGTTACTAAAAATTACGATGAGTATCGATACGATCGTTTGTGTCATTATTTTTTTGGAAACAATCATTTTTAAACCTCAGGTTGAATTAATTTCTATTAGACCAAACGGTCAGCCTTTATAGTAGGGTTTTCATTTTTTAAGACTCTGTTTTTATCTTTGGAATATATAATGGTCAATAAAGCTGGTGCCAATAATACATCTGCCAGAAATGCAATAACCAAGGTCATTCCGGTTAATAATCCAAAAAGAAAAAGATTATTTAAGGTTGCTGCCATGAAAATCCAAAAACCGGTTGCCAATACCAACGTTGTAACCAGCATCGCTTTGCCTGCTGTTAATAAGGTTTCTTCTATGGCTTTTTTTCTACTGCCAGTGATTTCATAGTATTTTCTAAAATTGTGAAAGAAATGGATGGTATCATCAACGGCAAGTCCGATAGCAATACTACCTATTAATAAGGTGAACATATCCAGTTGAATATTTGCCCATCCCATGAAACCAAGAGTAATAATGATGGGCATAAGATTTGGTATCATGCTGACGATGCCAATTTTTAAATTCCCAAGTAATAAAATCATTAGTATCGTAATAACAACACCGGCAATTAAATAACTAATAATGGTACTGTTGATCATCGCCCACATTGTTTCCATCATTAAAGTGACGAGGCCTGTGATAAGTATTTTAACATCAGGATTTAAAACAGCTCTGGAGTATTCTTTGATTTCATCAAGAATATTAACGTAAACTTTGGCATCTTTCCAGGGCATCTTTAGTGTAATTCTTGTTTTACTAAATAAAGAGTCAACCTGATTTTCAAGATCATCAGAGCCACTATTTTCAAATAATAAAAACTCCTGGGCGATTAAATTTTTATTATCCGGGATTTTATAGTAGTCGTCATCATTTGCATTTAAGGCTTTATGAATTTCTTTTAATATATCCGCTAAAGACACCGTTTTCCCAACTAAATGTATTCCCTGATTATTGGTTATTTCTGTGGCTCGATTGGTTATTTTCTCAATGCTTGTCAATACTTCAGGATCATATAATCCATTTTCCGCTTTTGTGGATACAACGACTTCCATGGATACCGAGCCCTTTAAATTCTTTTCGATCAGGTCCGTATTTTGGCGAATGATGGAACCTTCAGGAAACCATTTTAAAACGTCATGGGTTACCTCTAATCGGGAAATACCAATCATAGCAATAATAAATATAATGAACGCCAGGCTAGTAACTTTCCAGGAATGATCAAACGCTAAATCACCACATTTTAAAAGAATATTGTCTAACCGGTTACTCTTTTTATTTTGTTGATGATTGATGGCTTTTACCGGAAATATTGATAGTAAAACAGGTATCAGGATCATGGTGTAAAGTAGTGCCAGCAATACACCGATTGAGGAGTAAATTCCTAAGTCGGCAAAGGGAGCTACTTTGGAAGTACTGAAGGATGCTAATCCGGCTGCCGTGGTTAGACTGGTCATCATTATCGGTAAACCGGAGTGTGAAAAAGCCCAAATGATGGCGGCTTTTTTATTGTTTCCCTGATAGTGTTTAAAAAACATAGCGATTAAATGGACGGAAGCTCCAACAGCTATAGATAATAGAAATGAGGGCAGTATCATAGTGGGTAGCTTGACAGAGGTTTTGAATAAAGACATCAAACCTAAGGTAGATACAACACTAAAGATAACTGTTAACAAAGGTAAAAGCACCCCTGAAAATCTACGAAATAAAATAAATAAAAAGGTGGCAATAATAAAAATAGCTATTCCCGTAAATCGTTTCATGTCAGTTTGCATTGACTCTTTTAAAAAAGCAGTGACTACCGGTGAACCTGCCATAAAAATTTTAAAATCATCCTGTTGATACTTCTGACTGATTTTTTCAACACTGGATATAATGGCTGTGTTTTCCTCATTGGTCAGTGGTAACAATTCATCACTGTCTGTTTCTAACTCTGAAAAAGCTTCAGTTTTGATAACGATAGCAGTGTATTTGCCATCTTCTGAAATCACCAGATTCGTATATAATGGATGGGTAAGTACATAATCTTTTAATATCTGCATTTCTGAATCAGTTCCAGGTAGCTCTTCAAGTAAATCTTCTACAAACAACTCACCGGTTTCCCCTCTGGTTGAACGGACATTAATAAGACTATCAATATCTCTAAGCAGTGGTACATTTTCTTCTAATTCATCATGCAATGCTTTCAGCTTTTCCATGAACGAAAGGCTAAATATTTGGTCTGATTGAATCATTAAGATGATCATCTCATCACGACCAAATTGATCCCGGAAGGCGTTGTATTCAATTAAAGAAGGATCAGTTTCATGTAAAAAACTTTCGGTCGCAGTATCAATTTTAATATGTCTTAATTGTGAACCCAATCCCCCAACTAAGCCTAAAATTAAGATTAATGCTATCCAGTGAAACCGAATGACCATGGCTGCGAATTGTTCAAATTTTAATTCTATCTGTTGTCTCAATTTTGCCATCTAAATTTTCTCCATAATTAAATAATTCATAACCATTTCTAAAGATTACTTTTTAGCTAAGTTTAAAACTTTTTCTTGAAGATTTTGAAGCACCTCCGGTGTTTTAATAGTTGAATCCACAAAACTCAATATCACTGAACCCAAAACACAGATTTGTAAAAAAATGCGATCATTTTCATTTTCAATTCCAAATATTGATCCAAAAAAATTTCGACGATCTATAATGATATCCCGAACTTTTTCTTTTAACACAGGCATGTGCAAAGATAACAAAATTATCTCAATTAGTAACTTTCCCAGATCTGTTTCTGTTAAAAACTTAATGGGAAGTTTTTTAGCATCAGTTTGAATAATATACTGTTTTACATTATCAGCGAATTGAGTCGATTCGTAGTCTAATAGCTGGCAGACCATATTCTCTTTAGAACCAAAATAGTGGTGAATCAAACCTTGATTAACGCCGGCTACTTTAGCAACTCTTCGGACTGTTAGTGCTGATTGACCTTCTTCCAAAAGTATTTTTTTACAAGCGCTAAACAGTTTTTCCTTTGAACTGACTTTATTCATTGAGTTTGTTTCTTTTATATGAATTTCTTTTTCCAATTGATAAATGTATATTAGTCACTTGACTAATTTTAGTCAAGTGACTAAATACATAAATTTGTAATTTCAGAATCTTATAAAATATTTGTGGTAGCCTCAGGAAGTTCATTCAGGTGCAAATGTTATAAAACTATAGACTCTATTGCTTTATTACTTTATGATCACATTACAAATTTTAACCGATATTATTTATTCGACATAGATTCATTTAAAATAATAGAAAAGGAAACGTATGGCTGAAAGTTCACAAACAGGCGGCAGTCATGAAAATGATGGTTTAAGAAAAAAGAGAAGAAAACTTGTTACCAAAGATGGAGAACCGGTTCGACGTCTTAAGAAAAGACCTCTAAAACGTAGACCCGCTGCACCTAAATCAGCAGCCCCTAAACCAGTAAAAGATACCCTGGGATTGATGTCTTCAGCCCGTTTTTCGGATCACATTGAACAGACAGACGAACGACTGACCAGAAAACCTGCACCTGACCGCAAGTTAAAAAGACCACCCGGAGTTGAAGCAAGAACCAAAGGTAAAAAGCTTATCAAAAGAAAAGCCAGAAGAAAATTAACTCCGGAAGAAATAGAAGCAAAACGACTAAAAAAAGAAGCTGAAGAGGCAGAAGCTGCTGCCGCAGAGGCTGAAGCAAAACTAACTGATGAAGAACGAGAACAGATAGCAAAAGAAGCTGAAATAGCCCGTCTGGAAGAGGAAAAAAAGCAAAAAGAGGCAGAAGAAAGATTGAGATTAGCAGAAGAAGAAAGAATAAGACTTGAGAAAGAAGAAGAGGCAAAACGCATAGAAGAAGAAAATGAAAGGCAGCAACAAGAGCGAGAGCGTATCTTTAAAAAAATAGAATATTACAAACCTAATTTAACAAATGAAGAAAGAGCTCTTGCTGAAAAAATAGCGAGTGAAATGGTTCAAAGGAATATTAAATGGAATGGCTATATTTCGTTGCATAGTGGGATCGGTGGGGCAATGTTGAGGGATTAGCCTGTTTTTTATGAAGTAATTAACAATAAAGAGAGCGGTAGAGTTGGTAGATAAAGATTCTGATGTCCGGAACAAACGACAGTTGGCTCGTAACAATTTTATTCATAACTTTACTGTCAATGATCAGCAATCAAAGGAAGAAATCGGAGATTTGGCTGATATTACACTAAAAGGTGTGATGCTGATTTGCGATAGAATCATTGAAACTGATCGGGACTATATGCTGGAATTCGCCCCTGATAAAAAAATTATCAAAGATACTAAAATAAACTTTAGTGCCAGGGCTATTCGCTGTATTGAAACAGAAATTCAGGAAATGTTTTCAGTCGGTTTTATCATTAACGATATTGATGATATTAGTAAAGAAAGCTTAAATGCATTGATTAATGAGTACGGTCTGGATTGTAAGCAGCTATGATATGAAGAAACAAAACTGACCTACTCATAACCCGTAGGTCAATATAGCCTGCCTTATCATTGAGGACTTTCCCATTTGCTACTTCTTTTTTGAAAACTATATAGCAAACTTCATCCATATTGACATCTACATTAGCCTTGGGGGATCTGTTTGAAAGCTCTTTAGAACTGGTCTTGTGATTTCAAATAGATATCACAAGGCGTTACTTTTAGACGATAAGAAGAATGTTATTCGCTATAATCTAAATGGTGTTAAATTTAAATTGGCGATATCTTTCCTGTTCTTTGCGATAATATCCTCACTTGAAACAGCTGCAATAGCATAATCTGTAATTAACCATTTACTTCCAGTATCTATCAGTTGCTGCTTTGTACAATTTAAGATGCCAGCTCTAAATTCTTCCCTCAGTTTTTTGGTTTTTCCTTTACGATTAAATATATATTCGGACATGGCTTTCCCTGCTGGTGAAAGGGGAGTATCCAGTTTACTGCATGTTTGAAGGATGGCTTCGGATACATCCTGATCTGTAAATTTTGCCGACTTCAACCAATCTAAAGTTTGATTGTAAACGGAAAGTGTTCTTGCAAAATGAGGATCACGATAGGACACGAAAGTAAAAATTCCTTCATCAGCACCGTATCCTGTCATACCACCATAAGCACCGCCTTTTTCCCGGATTTCACTATGAATGAAACAGGACTTAATTAGTGTTGCCAAGACAGTTAGTATCGGGGCATCTGGATGAGCATAGGGAGCCGTTTTATAACACTGTGCGATATAGGATACTGGTGTGGTTACCAAGCAGGAAGCACGTTGGTAGCTCAAATTAAAAACTGCATCTTCAGCGTTTGGAGCTTTAACTGAACCTGTTTTCAAATGGCTGGTTAAATTCGAAATTTCCTTATCAGCTTTTGTAAATTCTTTTTGATCACTAATAACTAAAATTGAAAGGTTATTGATCGCAAATATTTTATTCAACCATAGGTTAAGTCGATCGATTTCTTCCTTTAATGCTTCATTGGTCATTTGTGTTAAAGTTTTCATGAACTGGATTTGTTTAATACCACTATATGTTTCATCTATTTTTCCACTGGTACTAAGTCCGGAACCGGCTAACATCGAAGCATAACTATGACCGGCTTCAACGACAGAATTTAATAATGAGTTAGTCCTTTGGGCAATTAATGTTTTTATTCGTTCAATATCGCTAAAGTCCCAATTAGTTAATATTCGAGAAATAATATCAAAAAGTCTGGGAATATTTTCATATAAACACTTACCGGATATACTGAAAAAGTCAGTTAGATCTTTTTTTTCAGACAATTTCTTTTCAACGCCAATACTTGCTCCTATGCCGCCGGTATAACGATTAATTAAGCTAGATAAAGCTTCATAGTTTAAACCATCTGCTCCCACATTTGGCAGTAAATAAGTGATTAAAGGCAACCAGATACGTTCCTCATCGGTTAGGTGATCAATCTTGAAATAAAGATTTGAATAAAAAATACCATTGGTTACACAATCGTAATAGGTCATCTGATAAGGGGTTTTATGCTCTTTAAAATGATCTTTATATTTCAGTTTTTTTGGAATATCCTCTACCTTTAAACTCGGTAGGCAATTTAAATCTTCAACTTGTTCCTGCTGGTTTTTTAGGGCTGTTGTCGCGTCGATAATTTCTACTCTTTCATCTTCTGATAAACTGTTTTTAATGTCTTCCAATTGATTCTTTATTTTTGTATCACGTTTGTTTTCCAAGTCCCAATCTGGCTTTAAAACCACCTTAACCCGATGTTTGTTGTTTATGATGTATTTACGGATTTGTTTTTCCAGGAAGCCGGGTGTTTGAAGGTTTTCTTTAATCTTTAGCATTAGTGCATCAAAATCTACTGCTAATTGTGGATCACCACCATGAATCCAGGTCCCAAAAAATCTGAATAATAAATTTAAACTGTAGGGGAAATGGCCACCACTGATTTCCCTGGTATCCAATTCCATTTGGTGAATTGCAGTATCTATCTGCTCCTGGGAAATGCCAACTGTTACAATCTCATTCATTGTATCTAAAATTAATTTTTCAGCCACATCAATATTTTCATTGGTAACGCCTTGTAATCCAACGCTGAAAAAGGGTTCTTTGATTTCATCATCGAACCCTGTTGTATCCGCTAATGCTTTTCCCAGTTTTGATTCCAGTAACTTTTTCTTTAACGGCGCACCTGAATGTCCTAAAAGTACGAGATTTATAATCTGTAAGGATAAGATTTCAACGGGATCCGTTATGTTACAAGTTAACCAGGCCAGAGCAACATGATTTTTCTGTCCATCATCTTCAGCCCGATTCAGCGGATAAAAAGCAATACTTTCTTTTGGCGAATCAAATCGAATTTCATTTGGAACATTTGTTTGAACTTCAATTTTGTCGAATTTAGATAAAACTTGTGCATCTATCAGTTTTAAGCTTTTTTCTAAAGGAATGGTGCCATAGGTGTAAAAAAAACAGTTTGAAGGATGATAATGCGTCTGGTGAAAATCGATGAGTTGCTGATGAGACAAATTAACAATATCCTCAGGGTCACCTCCTGAATTATGTTTGTAAGTAACTGTAGGGAATAATAATTTACCGATTTCATAACTTAGAACTCTCCCCGGAGATGCCATGGCACCTTTCATTTCATTGAAAACAACACCTTTATATTGCAATTCTGATTCTGGATTTTTGGGGTCGCTAAATTCCAATCGATGCCCTTCCTGCTTAAAATTTAAGACTGTTAGCTTTGGGAAAAAAGCGGCATCTAAATAGACATCCATAAGATTAAAAAAATCGACTTTATTTTGCGTTGAAAAAGGATACATCGTCCAATCACTGGCTGTGAAAGCATTCATGAATGTATTCATGCTTCTTTTGATCATTGAAAAAAATGGATCTCTCACTGGGAATTTTTTTGATCCACATAAAGCTGTGTGCTCAAGAATATGAGCTACACCTGTGGAATCAGAAGGTGTCGTTTTAAATGCGACACTGAAACAATTGTTATCATCTGAATTACTTAAGTGAATCATTCGTGCACCTGTTTTTTCATGCACTAACTGATATATCGTATTATCCAGCTTTTCGAGATAGGAGATCGATTGTATTCGAAATCCAAAATGGACAGAATTCAGGCTTAAATTAGGATTGTTTTGATCTTGTTTCATATGTCCTCTTAAGGTTTTGTGTTTCATTTAAGAATTTTATATTTAGAGGGATTGTTATTAATAAATTTAAGGTTATACCATTAAAATTCATAATCCCATAAAATTTTGTTTAAAAATAGAATAAAAAAACAGATTACAAAAATTGTCGAATATCGAAAAAAATAGTCGCCATAAATGACGTTATTTATCTTGTTTAAATATTATTTTAAAAAATTATATACTCCTGTTTAAAATATAGAAATGAGTTAGTAATGCAAATTCAATGTATTAACTTATCGATTTAGGTTACAATAAAAATCAATAAGTTTACACCATGAGTTTTCTTTTTTGATTAAATTAACTTTTTTCTCTTTTAATAATAGTATATTAATTAAATTGGCAGATGAAATAGATTATTTATCTTTTTTCAACCTTTATTTTTGGCATCATATAAGCAGTTAAACCTCCATTATGCCAACATGGCCCAGTAACTTTTTTAACCCGTTTTCTAAAATATCTTATCGGAGGCAACCATGGCTGAATTAACTTTTAAAAGTAGACCTGGAAGAAGAAGGAAAAAGGGAGTTTCCTTTAACCCTAATAAAGAATTTTTAGATACTGCTAAAGAAGAATTTTTAAAAAAAGGCGGGAAAATTACGAGAATAGCACCGGTTGATAACGAACTTACAAGCTATATTAAACCATATCGTTCCCCTGCTGCTCTTGATTTGTCTATTCTTGACTAGTAGCATACAAAAATTGACGAATTCTTCTCATATTAACCCAGACTTTAGAGAGTAGATCTGGGTTTTTGATTAATTGAGATGGATGATAGGTGGAGATTATCGGAATCGTTCTGTATTTTTTTGTTTCGACACCTTTCACTCCCTCTGGATTGAGAATTTTTTCTGCGGTGCTACCCAAAATCAGAATTAAAGCTGGTTGAATAAGTTCAATCTGTTTATCCAGAATTTTTAGACAAGTTTTAATTGCAGATTCCGGTACAGATTTCACTAATTCGGGTTTACATTTAACGATATTTGTTAAATATACACTTTCGATATTAATAGAAATCGACTGTAAGATCTGGACCAACAACATCCCTTCTTTGCTTGATAGAATTAATCCTTTTTGATCTTCAGCTTCATTCGGAAAATCTCCAACCACTATTAATTTAGCATTTTGATTCCCTTGCCCAAATACAATTCTTTTTCTGCCATAGCTTAATTCACATTTTGTGCAATCATTAATTCTTAATCTGAGTGAATCGATACTGCCTGCTTCCGAGATTGTCAGACTCTTTTTTGGCTGTATTGTGGAAATTTCTCCGGGTGCTATTTGTTTTGGTTCTTTTATTGAATTGCTTCTTTCTTCTTTTTCGAGTTTTTGCAGAGATATCTCAGTTGGTTTAATATTATCGAGGATAGTGATTGACTCGTCGCTTTGGGTATTTTTTTCTGGATTGAAGGATTGTCTGAGGTGAGTTAAGAATTCATGATTCATATCCTCTAATAATAGAGAACGTGAGTTTCCAATCAAATTAGATAGTGACTTTTCTAATAAATAAAGTAAGTTTGAAAAATTCATTTCTTCACAATTAAACAGATTGGGTGGTAATTACAGTATTAAATAGATGAAATAGCTATTCATTAAATAAAGTCTTATTAAAAAGTATTTTGCTAAAAGTTGTATATTAATTACTGAGAAAAATAAAGTTTGTATATTGATATTAAAAAAAGCTTTTAATTGAAATATACAAAACAGGGGAATTGACCAGTATGATCCCGAATTAACTAAATAATTTTGCTGTGTTGCGTCTCAAATATTTTACTTCGGCTGATTCATCACCTCAAATTGTAGAATTGAAAATATTAAATCTGTGTTGAAATCAAGTAAATAACCAGATGATGACCTTATTTTCTAATGGTTTCGGTTTTGGAAATAATAAAATTTATGTTCAATTAATATTAAAGAATTACAAAATACGACTTAACGCTTAACCCATTATGATTTACATAAAAAAAACAATCAGTTCCTTTTTAATTTTTTTTTATTGGTTGATGCCTGTTTTTGCTGACAATCAATTTGAATTTGAAGATTCTCTGGAAACCATAAAATCAAAATATAAGGGTCAGTGTGTATTTACAAAGGAATATGAAGATTCTCAATGGTTATGGATAAAAAAGCTAGAGTGTAAAAATTATAAATACAAACGTGTAAATACTAAATTAGTATTTGAATTTAGTGCCGATAAATTAGTTCGTGTTCACATTGTTTCGATTGATATTAATAATTTTTTTCTGATTAGAAATAGGAATAATCTCCTTGTTTCTAAAACTGGCCTCCAATTTCCAAATAAGATTAAAGGATATAGCAAACCGTTGCTTGAAGATAGAATTCATCACTATGAAAATAATAAAACTTTAACCTATTTCTATTATAATAGTAATTGGGAATGGAATCTTGTGTTTGAAGATCCGGATTATATGAAAGAGGAACAGCAAAAACAAAAGGAACAAGTGGAAAGCTATCAGGGAAAAGGCTTAAAGGGATGGGCGAACTTTAATTTTAATGATTCTGTTAACAAAGTTAAAGAAAACCTGGAAGGTCTTTGCACCACTTTGGGAATTGATAACAAAAAATATCTTTCGGGGAAGAAAATTATGACTTGCAAACAATTTCCTTTTGCAAAGAAAAAGATAGACCTGACCTTAATATTTAAAGACTCAAAATTTGTTGAAGCTGAACTAAATTTGAATGCATCAGATTATGATATTTTGCTTCCCTTATTAAAAAAGAAATATGGGAAACCATTTCAGGAAGCGATAAATACAATAGATCATTTTCCATTTATATATTTTACTAAACTGAATATTCTGATGACTTTTCAAAGTAAAACCGAGCAGGATAGTGAGAAACAATTGATTTTAAGATATTCCAAAGAGGGGTATTTTGATGATTCTAAACCGATTCCTGTTCTTCAGCCAAAAATAAAAAAGAAATCATCAATACCTCCAAAGAAAAAAGAGGTAAAAGAGAAAGATGTAATCTATGACTATTTATGATTAAATTTTCAATTCATTTATTTTATCTTGACATTAAATCCATTGAACATTTCTAATAGTTTTTCTTAGAAAGAGATTCAATATATATTAAAAAGGCTTATCATGTTTCAACTGCAAACTCAGCATCATCATTTATTTAAATACAATAAACGTGCTGAATAGGGATTAAGCAATTTTTTATTTGTATATTTAGACCCGTTATTAAACGGGTTTTTTTTTGCTCAAAAAACGGCAAACAATATTTTTTTTTGAGTCATCATCATGTTATTTAAAAGCAATTATCGGTTTCGATTTATAGATAATTTAGAGATTTTTTTAGAATCATTTTCGGTTCTGGGGAATTAAAATATCCACCTATCCGGACAAGTCAGGAGATTTAAATGTTAAGCACAATTTTAGATGATAACAAAGTTATCAATCAATTAAAACTGGGATTGCCGAAAGGTAGTTTAGAACAAGCTACTTTTATGCTAATGAAAAGAGCTGGATTTAATTTTTCACGTTCTGAACGGTCCTATTTTCCTGTTTCAGACGATGAAGAATTGGTTTCGGCTATGATTCGAGCACAAGAAATAGCGGGATATGTAGCAAATGGCGTATTTGATGCCGGTATAACTGGAAAAGATTGGATTATGGAAAATAATGCTAATGTTGTTGAAATTACAGAACTTAAATATTCAAAACAATCAATGAAACCAGTGCAATGGGTAGTTGCTGTTCCTTTTGATTCAGAAATAAAATCTGTCAAGGATTTGCAAGGGAAAAGAATTGCCACTGAACTCGTTGAGACCACTAAACGTTATTTGGCAAGCAATGACGTAGAAGCTGAAGTTCTCTTTTCCTGGGGGGCAACTGAAGTAAAAGCTCCGGTATTAGCAGATGCTATTGTTGAAGTAACAGAAACAGGGAGATCGCTAAAAGCAAATAACCTGAAAATTATTGATACAATTTTAACCTCCACACCAAGATTAATTGCTAACCCTGAAAGCTTGCAGGATCCTTGGAAAAAAAGTAAAATTGATAGAATGGCTTTATTGATTGAAGGAGCAATAAATGCAACCAGTCGTGTCGGCTTAAAATTTAATTTGCCTGCTGATAAAATTGAGATTATTAAAGAAGTCTTACCTGCGATGAAAAATCCAACAATTTCTTCTCTACTAGACGAAAAATGGGTTGCTTTAGAAATTATTGTTGATGAAGCAAAAGTTCGGAAATTGATTCCAGAAATAAAAAGGTTGGGTGGGTCGGATATTATTGAATATCCATTAAATAAAGTAATTTACTAATATTGGATTGAAATAAAAAAAATTTTGCAGTTGTAGTTATTTTTAAAAATGAATATTAAAAGCCATAGCTGCAATTAAGTATTTTTGAAAGGACGAGTTGAATAAAGCTGTATGGTTTTGGCTGAGAATCTATTATCAGCGGTTTTGTTGGCACTTCCGTTGTGCACCATGAAAATATACATAGCCGAAACATCCTTATTCCGCAACATTGATATCAATGCGATTCACGTGCCAGTAGTGTTAATATGTGATTAGGTTTGGTAGTTGAATAATAATACTTTTAAACCCTGTTTTGGATTTTTTTCTGGAAATTCCTTGGGGAGGGGGATTTTTTTAATCAATAGGCATTGTGGACAATGGTGCTGGAATAAATCCATTAAATAACTACTGTCTAAGAGTGGATGGTTGAGGGTTGCGATGATTTGAGAAGTTTGTGCAGAAATTTGTGGGATTCTGGAAATAACTTTTGGATAGTCTCTCTTAAAATTGAAGCTTCCTGATTGTGAAAAGGGAGGATCAATAATAATAATATCATAGTACCCCAGTTTCTTAATTTTACTCCAGGATTTAAATATATTATGCGGCAGATATTTTATTTTTTTTGGATCAACCTGGTTGATTGTATGATTTTTTTTCCCAAGGGTTAGGAAATTACTATTCATATCAACATTAACGACGGTATCGGCTTTACCTTTAATTGCCGCTACAGAGAGAGAGCAGGTGTATGAAAACAAATTTAGAACTTTTTTATTCTCCCCGTTTTCGATTAACCATTTTCTGGTATTTTTCATATCCGGGAAAAAACCGATATTTTGCGTTGACCCGAGTTTAATTTGATATTTTAATTCATTTTCTTCCACATAAACCTGTCTAGGAAGAGAACCGTAGACCACTGTCAGGGAATGGCTTGTCAGGTATCGTTTCTGGATGACGATACACTCGAGTTTATCAGCAATTGCTGGAATTTTTCTCAGTTTTGAGCCTAAACGATTTAACCAGTCGTCTGTTTCTTTTTGATATAAATATATCACAATCACCGGAATAAAATAATCGATGTTGATGTGCTCTAACCCACGGAAAGTTCTGCCTCTACCATGAAAAAGACGAATAGTATTCTTCTTTTTAAAATCTATTTCATGCTCAATATGTGAAATAATTTTCTCTATCATCTGGAAAACATCAAAGTTTGTTGAGATAGTATTCGCTTACATAAGATTTTGCAGGTTCAGAAAGCTGGTTGTTTTGTATGTGATTCAAAATAATCTTTTTTTGATCTTTTGCTTTAAAATGTTGAATTTGGCAGATGATACGATTGGGTAGCTTAGTTTCATTCGGTTTTAAAGATATAGTTTCGTTAATAAATAAGTTATATTTTTCACAATAGGTGACCAACTCCTGAAAGCTATTGAATGGAATAAAGATAAAAAAGCTGCCTTTTTGTTTCAACAAAAGACTCACATGGTATAGGAGGTCAGCCATAGTCAAGGTTACGTCATGCCGGGCAACTCTTTTTTTGAGATCGAGTGATTTAGACTTCTGATGATGAAAAGGGGGATTACAAATGATGAAATCATATTTAATAAAACAGGACTGACTGTATTTTTGGAGGGATGTATTAATACAGTTCAATTGATTCCTCCATTTGGAAATTTTGAAATTATTAGAGGCCTGATGAGCAGCTTTTTGATCAATTTCTAAAGCATCTATATTAACACTGTTTTTTTGAATAATCATCAATGAAAGCAAACCAGTACCTGTTCCGATATCTAAAACACAGCCTGAAGATTTTATTTTTTCAGCAGCATAACCACCAAATAAGCATGCATCAGAGGTGATCTTCATTGCACATTGTGATTGATAAATCACAAACTGTTTGAATTTAAAAGGCTTTTCCAAGTGTTATTGTAATCGGTCAGAGAGAATATTGGAATTGATAATGATATTAATTTGTTATCGGAGTTGTATTTGATTATTGAGAATTCAGTGCTTATAATTGTGCGGACTCAATTTCATTTACCAAGGCATCAAATAATAAGATAACATCATTATTTACGTTACGGAGATTTTTACAGATTCTTTTTATAATGACCCGTGTAATTGGAAGACATATCTCAGGATATTGATTTCCTAAAGCTTCAAACTTTTCTTTTCCCATAACAAGAACATCACAATCTTCCAGTACCAGGATACTGGCAGAACGTTCATCATTGTCCATTAAAGCAATTTCACCAAAAAATACATTCCATTCGGATTTCAAGTCGACGATTGTATATTCTTCGTCAGTTTTTGTTTTTTTACATACTCTGACTTTGCCGGACATTAATATAAACAGTTCTTCACCATTGTCCCCTTGTTTAAAAATATATTCCCCGTTTTTAATTTGTCGGTGTTCGAGGATTTCCGCTATTTTTTCAATTTTGCTTTCATCACTACTGATGTCAGCAAACAGGGAGAAGTCTTTTAACCTTATTATGGTTTGATCTTTTTCCATTTTAAAATAGTATGGTTTGTTTCTTTTATTTTTTCTGTAAGGCTTGATTCTGATTAAAAAAATTCAGAAGATATCCCCCAACCCCTGCAGCGCAAACTCTCGGCCAGGCGATGCATTTCACTTTTCCAACTCTTTTGTTCTGATTGTTAAATATAAATGACCAGGTTGGTGTCCAAAAATAATAACCAGCTATTTTATCGCTAACATTATAAAGTGTACCTTTGTTCGGATGGTCGCTGGGACCTGAATAACCTATTAATGAATGTCGTTTATCCTGTTTAACCAAAAACAATTTTGCAATTCCTTCCTCAACCATAATGCCGACTCTACCAATTTTTTTCCCCTCCAGGTCAGATATTTCTACATATCGAGGATAAACATGAGCCAGCGCCGTCAATTCATTTACTGCATTGTAAATATTACCTTTTACAGGAAAAGGTGTTGCAGTGGTTACTGTATTATACTGGATAATTAATAATGTAATAGTAGTGATACAAGTTATATATTTTAATAACATGTTTAGTGAATATTAACTTTCATTCCGGACTTCAGTAATTGATGGTTTTTTGGTATATTTTCTATGCTCTTGCCCGTATGCATGTAATATACAACGCCTTCATTATTAAAATAATCCTGAGGGTCACCATGGATCATACCACTGCCAGCATCTACAAAAGCAGCATCAAATTTTGCATTATCCGGTAAAAAATTCTCAACTTCTTTTTTCCGTTTTTTGGTAAATACTTTATCCTCATCCATTTTTTGGATGACTCTTTTAGACATATTATCACCGGATAGGAAAAACTTTGATGTGCCATTTTTTTTGGGTACTGATAAGCGTAACCCCAAAGCTGGGATCGAATGGACTGAATAAAACACTTCAAAAGTTGACTTAAACAGTTCAAAAGGTCGATTGGCGTATATGGGATTAAAATTGTAATAACTGGTAGCTTTGGTGTAACTACAATTCAATACAGTCATCAATTTTAGAATCATACAATGAAAAATCTCTGGTGTAGTATATAAATCTGATTTTTTATTTTTCCTGACCGATTGCATAATATCCAGATGATCTTCATGGATATGAGACATAAAAATGGCATCAATATCCTGATAACTTATTCCGATCGCTTTTAAATGAAGGTGTAAATATGCCGGACAATCCCAAAGTACCCATTTACCATTCATTCTAAACAAGAAGCCATTGGAAGGTTGTGTTGGATCGAATCCTTCGCTGGCTCCTAAACATCTGACACTAAATGTATTTTTCTTTTTCAATTCTTCAGGAGTGATCTTAGTCGCTTTTATTCTATAAGCTGGACTTTGCACTTTGTTGATATTGACTGAACATTCATATTTTTTTTCGCATTCAATTGTAAAATCGTTTTTATCTGTTCGATGAATAGTGATTTCAGGATGATCCTCAAATGCAGGGTAAACAGGTTCCTTATCTCCAACTTTTAAAGGTATGAACTCAATCATATCGTCAATGGAATAAATATCACCGTTTTTTTTCTTAAGTGCTAAATATCTTGTTTCATTGATGATTTGCTTTATTTTTTGTTTGTCACTTTCTTTTGGTACATTGAATTTCTCTTCAACTTCCAGGGCCTCTTTTTCATTAGGTCCTAAAAGTGTTACCCGAAGCATGTCTACTAATTTGACGCAGGTTGATTTTTCAGCGTAAACTTTAAGTTTTTTCCCTCTTGCCAAACCCTGCTGTATGAATAGAAAATGGTAAAATGGAAATTCAAGACAAGCTTGAGATGAAGCATTCTTATATAAAGTGCCTGGAATGACAATTGTATCAGGCATAGGTAAATGATATTTTAACAGTGCTTTTAATATTTCTGGTGGGCATCCAATCAGAATATTTCCCAGAGAACTGCTATACAATGCCGATCCTTCCATTGGGGAAAACACTGACACTAATTCTTTTTTATTAGTCATAGTATTTATAATATTTGGGAATGATTACCTTTTAATGTTGTATGCCTAAAAGCAATGATCGTTCCAAAACACAATATTAATAGGAGTTAAACCCGTTTTTTTACAGGAGTTTCACAAACATTTTACCAAATAATAGGACAGTGGGTTTTGTTTTGTCGATACAAAAAAGCCTGTGAAGTTAATACTTGTTTGCTTTGACATGAAACGATGTCATTAAAAAAGAGTTATAAGTGGTCAAAAAGTTATCGAAAATCTGATGATAATTATTTCTTTGATATACTACTATGGTGAAACATTATGGATTTATGAGATTCAATTTGGCAAAATCTGATTTTTAATATATTTTTCAACTCATTCAATAAAACGTCACTTATAAAAATTAATGTAATTGATTCTTCAATAATTTAAAACGATTTTCTCACTATGATTAAAAGATCCGGAAAACTTTTATTTCTTTTTTTATCATTGACAGTACCTTCAGTTTTATTCGCTCAAGCTAATTTTACACCACTTGAAAAAGGGGATTATGAAATTATAGAGGAAAAAATATTTTTCAATCCAGGTGTTCAGGTTGGAGGGTCTTATCGTTCATACTCAACTTCTAAAAGGGATGGCTTGACCGGTGATGAGTCATTTAGCCAGATCGGGCAAGTGATTGGTATTAAAATAGAATCAAAAATTAATACTAATATTAAAGTTTATGCCTTGCTTCAAAATAAATTATCATTAGTGGACAATCAGGAACCGGGATATTCATCTGATAAGGCATATGAACAAAAGGATTCAACCACAGATGATGGAATGGCGGTTGTATATCAGGAGGCCTATCTGGAATATAATCATAACCCAAGAGCTATTTTAAAACTCGGACGACATGAGATAACCCCTGGAGACCGAAAAGGGTTAATATATAAAGGTGTGAATACGGCAATTTCTCAGGATTGTGCCATGGGAACCTGGTGCACTTATGCCGGAGGGGCTCGATTAGGAACTCATGATGCGCTTTACTGGGCTCAGTTAGATTATCCGGTATTTTTTAATGATATTGTAATACAGGATTTGTGGGAAGGGGAAAGGCAGCAAACTTCATTTAATGTTGAACTTTATCGTTCAATCTACCTGGGGGAAGATACACCATTGGCAAATTATGGTGGAGCTGCCAGTGTTGATTCTTTGTATCAAGTTACAGAAGGCGGTGTGCCGGTCTATTTTAATATCTTAAAAACAGAATATGAGGGGTTTAATATCAACTGGAATTACTATGATTTATTGTTTGAGTTTTCTTATATTTCGATGCACGGTCAAAGAAATTATCATACCGGATCTCAAAATGATTCATATACAGTTACCAGTTTAAATAGTTCTCAAGACTTGACCGGCAAATTAATTTATATAGATTTTAGTTACCAGTTCGCTGATAACTGGCGCTTTGAGTACTCTTTTTTAAGTTCCACAGGAAATAGTGTTGAATCACCTGATGATAAATTCTGGGAAAGCAATTCTACTGCTTATCTTGAAATTCAAAAAGGAAGTTTTGGAGATGCTTTGTTTTATTTGAACGGCATTGAAAATATGGGGGAAGGACATTCCGTCAGCAATTTAATCTACAGCTCTTATCGTTTGTCATATCGTGATAAGGCCCAGTTTTTTAGTATGGACTGCAATTATTATAATTTTAAACGTAAAGAATCCGTTTTTAATGAATCAGGAAACAGGGTCTCAGAAATCGGTAGTGAGTTGGATATTTTGCTATCATGGAACGTAGAAAAACAGCTGGTTTTTCAATCATATATTTCTTTATTCAGAATGGGGGATGCCTATGCTGTTAATGATAACATAACACCGGGTGATAATGATAAAGAGGCTTACCAAATCGGGTTGAATTTAGAATATAACTTTTAATAGAAGAAAATTATCATAAAACGCCATGGATTACATTATTTATTAATGTGATTTATGATCTGGTAAAATTAAATTGGAGGTGACAATGAAAACGACAAATTCCAATCAGGCTTTTCAACGAGCACAAATGAGTATTCCCGGTGGCGTAAACAGCCCAGTTAGAGCTTATAAATCTGTTGGTTTATCACCCCTTTTTATTCAATCTGCCAGTGGTTCCAAAATAACGGATATTGATGGGAATGAATATATTGACTACGTCGGTTCCTGGGGACCCATGATCTTAGGACATGCCTATCCTGAAGTAATTGAAGCTGTCAGAGCAGCAGCCCAATCCGGTTTGTCTTTTGGGGCACCTACAAATTTGGAAATTGATTTGGCTGAACTCATCAAGTCTATGATGCCAAATATAGAGATGGTGCGCATGGTCAATTCAGGTACAGAAGCAACCATGAGCGCAATTCGTTTAGCACGTGGATTTACAAAACGCGATAAAATTATTAAATTTTCAGGTTGCTATCATGGTCACGCAGATCATCTACTGGTTAAAGCCGGGTCTGGTGCATTAACATTTGGGAGTCCTGATTCACCTGGTGTACCTGAAGCGTTTGCACAGGAGACCCTAATTGCTAAATATAATGATTTGGAGAATGTCAAATCATTGATCGATAGTTATTCAGGTGAGATTGCGGCAATTATTATTGAGCCGGTAGCCGGTAACATGGGGGTTATTACACCTGAGGCTGGATTCTTACAAGGGTTAAGGTCTATTTGTGATTTGGAGGGGATCCTTTTAATTTTTGATGAAGTTATGACCGGCTTCAGAGTCGCAAAAGGTGGAGCGCAGGAGCTGTTCCATATTGTGCCCGATTTGACCACCCTTGGAAAAATTATTGGAGGTGGATTGCCGGTTGGTGCTTATGGTGGTCGAATGGATATTATGCAGCAAATTTCCCCATCTGGTTCTATCTATCAAGCAGGAACTTTGTCCGGAAACCCGATGGCAATGACTGCAGGGATTGCCACCTTAAATGAAATAAATAAACCGGGATTTTATGAAGATCTGGTTGGAAATACAACCTGGTTAGTCAATGAAATTAAAGACATATTGTCAAAAGCCTCAGTTCCTCACTCTATCAGCCAGGTTGGGGCTATGTTCGGTTTCTTTTTTGTGGATGGGGAAGTTAAGTCTTTTGAAGAGGCGATTCAAAGTGATACTAAATTGTTTGCTCGCTTCTTTAAAGAAATGTTAATTAATGGTGTTTATATTGCCCCATCTGCCTTTGAAGCATCATTTGTTTCCAGTGCTCATTCTGAATCAGATCTTGAAAAAACCCGGGACATGTTTAAAAAGAGCCTTGAGAAAGTGTTGACTTAAATATCTTCTTCAATAATATATTTGTTCTGGCATTCATCCATTAGATGTGTGATGAATGCCAGGTTGGTTGCATGACCACTTTTATGGGAATAAGTGTTTCCAATGATTCGTAAGTTATTTGCCAGATAAAAATCACCTACCTGATCCAGTATCTTATGTAAATTGGGCTCGTTTAACCAGGTCATAACTTCCATGTTATCTACCTCACCATTATTGTTTAATATGATAGCGCTTTCTTTGCTGCCACCTTTTATTAATCCCATGTCCTGCATTTTTTGAATATCTTTTTCCAAACAAAAGGTTTTAGCCTGGACAATTTGATCTTTATAATTGGTCTCATTCAAATGAAAAGTGTATTCCTGATGTCCAATTTGCTGATGTTCATATTCGATAGAAAAGGTGAAGACGGGTTGATTGGAGGGGGTAATATAAATAGCAACATTATCCTTATTATAACTGACCGTATCGGTAATCCGGATTACTTTTTTGGGTTTATCCAGGATTTTGACACCGACCTGACTGAGTTTCTGATAAAAAAATAAACCGCTGCCATCCAATATAGGCACTTCTTCTTCCGTTATTTCTATTAAGACGTTATCTAAACCGAGCCCATTGCAAACAGACATTACATGTTCAATGGTTGTAATTTTTATTTCGTTTTTAGCAATAGTCGTACAAAGGGCAGAAGATTCGGCATACTGATAGGTGGCGGGAATTGTGGTGCTTTTATCTGATCTCAGAAATTGAATACCATGATTTGCAGGGGCTGGATAAAAGTAAATTGCTGTTTTTTTTCCAGAATGTAATCCAACGCCACCAGTTAACACACAAGATTCTTTAATGGTAGTTTGATTCATTTTTTAAAAAAATCACCCCAAATACAAAATTAATAGGCTTGACCTGCGGATAATTTCCAATATCTAGTTCTAAAGTATGTTTGAAGCTTAAAAAATTAGCCCATACTAAGCAGGTAAGATAAAACCGGCAATTGTTTTCTATTTTAATTTCTTTTATTTGGAGATTTAGTCTTATTATTTAAGGTTTGTGGTTGACACTTTTTGCTGTGGAAATAGTGCAGCATGAACCATTTGCAAGGAAGCTACCGGCTGAATAATCTCATCCTGCTGTTGATGATCTAATCCAAATGACTCACCGATTCCCTTAAGATAATTTGATTCTCTAGAATCAAATTGGCCATCACACATGACGATTTCTATGAGATATTTAAAAATATATTTTGAAAGCTCCGTATTAATAGAAAGTCGAATTTTATCCTGGGACTGGCTGCGTTGTTTTAATTGTTCCATGAGTTGGTGATCATGTTTGACGAGTTGGGATATATTCTCAAAATATTTAAATTCAGCTGGATGAATATAATTATCAGCCTTAATAGCCTGATAGATTAAGATAGCACATTTTAAACACTCATCAGGTGTTAAAAATTGTACCAACATTTTAAAAAATCCCTTCCTGGTATCTGAAAGCGATTGTTCTATGATGTACCCGACAGTTTCCGGATCAACCCCCATGGCTATGCTTATATCATTGATGAAATAATAATCACTGTCGCAAAGATCACGATTGTAGCTGAAAATTTTCAAAACAGTACTTATCATGAGTTTGCTTATGTTTTCAGTAATTTTTATTGTTTCTGGTTGAAAGTTATTATCGTCCTCGGTTTCACATGCCTTTATGGCTTGATTTAAGACAGCTTCAACCCATTGAATAGTTTTGTTGTTTTTATATTCAAAATATTGATGTGCCGGTAGCTTTACTTCATTGGCTGTTAAAATAGCACCTGGGTAGTAGCAATTAAAAACATTGTAACTGTCCGCTAATATCAGCGCTATTTTATTTTCACAACTTTTTTTCAACTGCTGACGTTTATTTTGTAACTGACTTCTTAGTAATTTAATCATTTCTATCGGTCGGATAAGTTAAAAAATAGTGTTCAGGTGACAAAGCTTTTTCTCTTGTAGTCTTAACTATATGATATTTTATTAAGTTTCGTAAATGTAAAATTTTTATTCATTTAAATTACAGATACACCAATCTGACTGGCAATTTCATATGATATAGTAGCTGCACTGCTTTCAGATTGAAGTAGCATTGTTTTAGTAACATCTGTTTTTTCAAGTATACTGTGTTTTTTTCCGGGTTTGATACCTTTATCCTGAAAAAATTTCATTAAATCCACTGATTCTTCCAGGGACTCATAAATAATTATAATTTTAACCTCTTTTCCAATAGGAACTTTATCCAGTGTGATTAAATCTTTTGGTAAGGTGTCTTTTTCTCCGGGTAAAGGGGTACCATGGGGGCATGATTTTGGGAAATCCATAAATTCTGCCAGTTTTTCTTCTACTAAGTCTGTTAAACCATGTTCAAGGATGTGTGCATGTTTGTGTACCTCATGCCAGGATATGCCTAATTTATCACACAAAAAGGTTTCGACCAATCGGTGTCTTCGGGTTAAATCTTCTGCGACTTTGACGCCTTTTTTTGTAAGAGTGATCTCTTTTTTTTTGCCAACGATTATCAATTTATCACGTTGAAGTCTGGAAAGCGTAGCATGTACAGTAGAGGGGCTGGTTTTGAGACGATTTGCTAAATGAATCGATTTTACGATTTGATTTTCGGAAATAAGGGAATAAATTACCTGTAAATATTCTTCAACCACGATTGATGATCTTTCTTGCATGGGCATGGTATAGTGTATTGCTATATGAGAAAATTGGGTGTTAAATGGTAAATTGTACCATGGAAACTTCAAAATTGAATTATTTAAAAAATATTTCAAATTAACCTAATCAATTAATAAAAACAACTTCTTATTAAAGTGAGTATTTTTACCTATCCATAATGGTAATAATAACAAGGCAATATATTTGACAGTATTATTAAATAAAGTTTTAGCTTTACTCGTTGCATTATATTAAAATAAAGTTTATAAAATTACGTTTTTTGTTCATTAATAAAATATACTTGGTGCTGCTGATGACTTTTTGTAACGTGTATCCCACTTATTGCCCCAATTGTCAGAAATTGATATTCATTGGGAAGCATCAAAATCATACTTTGTATGCGATTGACTATGATAAATCAAATTGGCTTAGACATGCTTGCACTAATGATAATAGCCATATCTTTCAAAATGAGTTGATTATCGAATATATTAACGAAAACAATCCCGATCAAGCGATTCCATTCCAATTCATTAAAAGCAAAAAAGATTATAAACGGAAAATCCTAAGACCTGGAGTAGTACTTGCTGTTGAAAAAGATCACTCCCATAATTTATTATTGGATGTCATTACAGTTGATAATAAGTTTTTGATTGTTAAAGTTTATAAATCAGAAATAGAGATTCTACCCGGTCATATTCTTGATTTAAAGGCAGCCATCAGAACAGGAACAAATAAATTCAGGCTGCCTGAAGTAAAACTAATAGAGATTCCTTCAGAAAATTTTGATGAAGGTAGATCATTATTAGAATTTTATAAAATAAAAATTACTTTTGAAGATCAGGAAAAATTAGAACTAGTCATTGATAGAGTGATACATCACGCCAAACAGCAACAAATATCTATTTTTGGTATTGTTCCACTCCCCATTAATCGACAGGAACACAAAAGTATGTATTCACGAATGATTTATGTAATACCCACGGATGAAATGCTTAAGAAAATTCAATTGCTACATATTCCGGATGAGTATGATATTTCAGTAGAACAGATAAAAATAAAATCAAACAAATCAAATTAATACCCTATTATATTTCAACATCGGAATTGACAGTATTTAATGATAGTGATAAATTTTAGCACTCAACAGTACTGAGTGCTAACGAAAAAAAAACAGATTGTAAAAATCAATGAGCGTCCAGCTTTTAAAGAAACAAAATAGTTTTAATATCGAAAAATGAATCATCGCGCCGAAGCTATCTTAAAGTGTATCATCGAGTATTATGTTAATGAAGCTGAACCAGTTGGTTCCAGAGTTATTACTAAAATCTTAAAAGAGAAACTATCGGCAGCAACTGTTAGAAATGTAATGTCGGATCTCACTGAGATGGGATTGATCGCTCAACCGCATACTTCTTCCGGACGGGTTCCTACTGATAAGGGATATCGCTTTTATATCAATAAAATCCTCAAAATAAATCAGAGAGAAAATTCAAAACCCGTTATTGAAAACGAGGATTTATCATTTGATTCGCATCCGGATAAACTGGAAGATATACTTCATGAAATTACGACAGATTTATCCAGAGAAACCAATTTTATTGGAATTCTAATACCGCCACAACCGTCAAATTCCAAATTAAAAAAAGTAGAACTGATTAAATTAAGCCCTAATCAGGTAGTCATTATTTTGATCACACAGATAGGATTGGTTAAAAATAAAGTGGTTGTCTTACGGGAATGTCCTGACCAGGAAACCCTTAATAAGATTAGTCATATTCTTTGCAGTTTATTTAAAGGACAAACTTTATCATCGATCCGCAGGATCCTAATTGATAAAATTACACGAAAAATCAATTCGGTAGAAAATATATTGCCCCAGGTGATAAGATTAGGAAAAAAAGCCTTTGATACAGAACCTGAAAGCGATATTTTCATCTATGGACACTCAACTATCTGTACTTTTCCAGAGTTCGATAATCACGAAAATCTGCAATTACTATATAAAATTATTGAAGAGAAATCAGTCATTAACAGTATTTTGACTGATTCAATAGAATCCAGAAATGTTTCAATTAAAATTGGTAACGAAAACCAGTTTGATGGATTAGAACAATGTTCAATCATTTCTAAATCCTACGGAAGTGAGGACTATCTTTTAGGCACTATTGGTATTATGGGACCCATTAGGATGAATTACCCGATCACGATATCGGCAATTGAACATTCTGCCCAAAAACTATCAATTGCTGTTGGGAAATTTATAAATAAAGAATAAAATAATTTGTTAAGGAGGAATTTGAATGGCAAAGAAATCTGCACAGTCTACTGCAGATCTGACTAATAATGCATCACCGGATTCGGTAGAAATTGAAAAAACGGTCGATGTAATTCCGGAAGAAACAGTAGAAATTGAAAATGATGGTAGTTCGGATACTGAAACACCGGAAAATCCCACTGAAGACGCTGGCAAAGAAGAGGAGTCGGAAGAAGAATCGGTGGAAGAGAGTGAACAGGATATTATTCAACGTCTGGAACAAGAAATTGCTGATAAAAATGATAAATATCTTCGCTTGCAGGCCGAGTTTGAAAATTTTAAACGTCGTAATTTTCAGGAGATGAAATCCAGAATTAAATTTGCTGCACAACCAATGGCGCTTAGTTTTTTATCTGGACTGGATAATCTAGAACGTGCTTTAGATCAGGCCCAAGTTGAAGAATCAGAACCAATGAAAGAATTTATAACAGGTATCGAAATGGTTCAGCAGCAATTTCATGAGGCTTTTAAGCAACATCATATTGAGCGTATCCACCCAATGAACGAACCATTTGACCCTAATAAACATGAGGCAATGGGTGTCATAGAAACAGATGAGGTGGAACCCGATCATATCGCTCAGGTTTTTCAAGCAGGATATGTTTATCATGATCGTGTGATACGTCCGGCTGTTGTTCAGGTCGCAAAGAAAAAATAATTGTTGGTATATTTTTTTAGTTTTTAATTTTAAATGGAGAAAAAAATGGGAAAAGTAATTGGAATTGATTTAGGGACAACAAATTCCTGTGTTGCCGTAATGGAAGGTGGTGACCCACAGGTTATTACTAATGCAGAAGGTGCCAGGACGACGCCTTCAGTAGTGGCCTATACGGATAGTGGTGAAAGGCTTGTAGGGCAGGTAGCCAGGCGACAAGCGATCACTAACCCCGATAAAACAATTTATGCTGCAAAACGTCTGATTGGACGTCAGTTTGAATCGGAACAAGTGCAAAAGGATGTAAAAAACCTAAGTTATAAAATTTCAAAGGCTCCGAGTAATTTAACACAAATTGATATTGGAGATAAAAAAAGTACACCTGCTGAAATCTCTGCCGCCATTTTACAGAAGATGAGACAAACGGCAGAAGATTATCTGGGAGAGACGATAAATGATGCTGTGATAACCTGCCCAGCCTATTTTAATGATGCTCAAAGACAAGCTACGAAAGATGCTGGTAAAATTGCGGGATTAAATGTTCTCAGAGTAATCAATGAGCCAACAGCTGCAGCCTTGGCCTACGGCCTGGATAAAAAAAATGAACAATTAATAGCCATTTTTGACCTTGGTGGAGGTACTTTTGATGTTTCTATTTTAGAAATTGGTGATGGTGTTTTTGAAGTAAAATCTACTAATGGTGATACCCATTTGGGTGGGGAAGATTTTGATTTAAGAATTATGGACTATTTGGCTGAAGAATTTAAGAAAGAGTATGTTATTGATCTTAGAGAAGATAAAATGGCACTTCAAAGACTAAAAGAAGCTGCTGAAAAAGCCAAACATGAACTATCTTCTTCCCTGGAAACTGAAATTAATTTACCGTTTATTACTGCAGATGCTTCAGGCCCAAAACACTTAAATATTAAACTGAGTCGATCAAAACTGGAGCAATTGGTAGAAGACTTAATTAGTCTCTGTCTTGAGCCAATGAAAGCAGCTCTGAAAGATGCCGGTGTATCGAAGACAGATATCAGTGATGTGATAATGGTTGGTGGTATGACAAGAATGCCTAAAATAATGGAAATCGTAGAAGACTTTTTTGGAAAAGCACCTCACAAAGGTGTGAACCCAGATGAAGTTGTGGCTATTGGCGCTGCTATTCAAGGTGGTGTTTTAACCGGTGATGTTAAAGATGTATTATTGCTGGATGTCACACCTTTATCATTGGGAATTGAAACTCTTGGTGGTGTCGCTACTCGTTTAATTGAGCGTAATACAACCATTCCAACTAAAAAAAGTCAGATTTTTTCAACTGCCACCGATAGTCAACCGGCAGTTAGTATTCATGTCGTCCAAGGTGAACGAGAAATGTCTTCAGACAATAAAACCTTAGGACGTTTTGAATTGGTTGGTATTCCACCGGCACCAAGGGGTGTCCCTCAAATCGAAGTTACATTTGATATTGATGCTAACGGAATCGTCCATGTTTCTGCAAAAGATCTCGGAACAGGTAAGGAACAGAAAATTCAAATTACGACTTCAAGTGGATTGTCTGATGAAGAAATCGAAAAAATGGTTCAGGAAGCAGAACAGAATGCAGATGCTGACAAGAGTAAACGTGAGTTAATTGATCTGAAAAATCAATCCGATTCATTAATTTATCAATGCGAAAAAACGGTCAAGGAATCCGGGGATAAATTATCAGACGAGGAAAAGGAAACCATCGATACTTCTATAAAAACCCTGAAAACAGCTTCTGAAAATGAAGATGTCGAAGGGATGAAGACGGGAATCGAAGCCTTAACTCAAGCCTTCCATAAAGCTTCAGAAAACCTGTATAAAAATGCAGCCGGTGATCAAACTGATGGACAGGGCCAACCCAATCAAGAAGGTCAACAACAGGAGGATGGTGCGGATACTAAAAACAAACCGGACGACGATGTTGTTGATGCTGAGTTTGAAGAAGTGAAGGATTAGGCTGGTTTAATTGTAATAAAACCGGCGATTTATGCCGGTTTTATAATAGATCAGCCATGTACCTGATTATACGCATCTATTTTCAATCAAGCTGACTATCTAATTATTATTAAAATCTGTAATAAGTTGAAAAACTGAAAAAGGAAGATCATTTTGGCTAAACGTGATTATTATGAAGTGTTAGGGGTTTCCAGAGATACTAACCCTGAGGAACTAAAGAAAAAATATAGAAAGTTGGCTTTAAAATATCATCCGGATCGAAATCCGGATGATACTAAAGCAGAAGATCATTTTAAGGAAGTTTCAGAAGCATATGAAGTATTATCAGACCCGCAACGAAGATCCACCTATGATCAATTCGGCCATCAAGCTGATAATATGAGGGGTGGTGGAAATCCATTCGAAGGATCTGGTTTTGGTGATATATTCGGTGATGTCTTTTCTGAGTTTTTTGGTAGTGGGTCTTCCCGACGATCTGGCTCCAGGGGGCAAGCTGGTTCAGACCTTTCCTATAATATGGATCTGACTTTTGAACAGGCTGCCTTTGGATATACTACTGAACTGGTTATTCCCAGATTGGAGCAGTGTGAAGACTGTAACGGAACAGGTGCTAAATCGCAACGAGATATAGAAGTCTGCCCGGTTTGTTCTGGATCTGGTCAGCAAAGGATTCAGCAAGGTTTTTTTAGTGTTGCTACTACTTGTAGCCATTGTAAAGGTACGGGTAAAGTAATCAAGAAACCTTGTCCAAAATGTAACGGAAAAGGACGATATAATATTCGGAAAAAGCTCAAAGTTAATATTCCAGCAGGAATTGATACTGGTGCCAGAGTCAAATTGACGGGAGAAGGGGAAGCTGGTGTTAATGGTGGTCGGCGGGGAGACCTGTATTTGATGATTAATGTTTTAGATCATTCGATCTTTGAACGGGATAATTACGATATTTATTGTAAAATTCCCATCAGTATAACCCAGGCATCATTGGGTTGTGAAATCGAAGTACCTACTTTGGAAGGTCGGGCGCGTTTAACGATACCGACAGGTACCCAGAATGATCGGATCTTTAGATTAAAAAATAAAGGAATTGCCAGACTTCAAGGCAGTGGAAGAGGTGACCTCTATGTTCGAATTGTGGTGGAAATACCCACAAGTCTTAACAAAAAACAAAAAGAGATACTTGAAGAATTTGCTGCTATTTCAGGTGAGCATTGTACTCCAATGAAAAAATCCTTTATGGATAAATTGAAAGAATTTATTATGTAATCAGTTTGATGATAACTAAACCTATTCTGAAAAAGATTTCATTTAAAAGATAAATGTCTACCTTCAGTGAAATATATTGCATAATAAAAGTATCGGAACTTGATTACCATTTGGCGATGGAATCCAGAAAAAATATGTTTCATCGTCTGGATGAATCCAAACAAAATCAAGTTAAAAAGAGCCACGAAAATCAAACCAAATTTATTGAAAACCTTAAAACCTTCTCAAAAAAGCTGGGAATGAAGGTCCATTTTCTTAATGAAGATCAAATGGACCAAATTCATCCCGGATGTAATGATCTTATTATCAGTTGCGGTGGAGATGGTACTTTCTTAAGCTGCGCTCAAAAATATCAGGATTCAATATTGTTGGGCATGAACTCCGATTATAAGCCAAAAGCTGGTGTTGGTAGTTATGGTGCTCTTACCTCTATTAATCGAACCAATTTAAAAAGAAGACTTGAGGAAATCAAAGACCAAAAATTCTTTATTGATCAATGGAAGCGTTTACAGACTAAAGTAAATAATCAATTAATAGAAAGATATGCCGTTAATGAAATTTATTTCGGGCAAAGAATTTCCTACGAGACTTGTGATATTAATATTCAACATTCTAGAATGAGTCAGGACTTCAACTGTTCCGGTGTTTTAACCTGTACCGGTATGGGAAGTCATGCCTGGCATTATAATGCCGGAGGTAGTCCTTTCAGCAATGAACTTGATGCTTTTGGATTTAAAGTATTGTTCCCCAACTTAAAAAGAACCTTGAAGTTTGCTTCAGGAATCGTTTCTGGCAGAAATGAGCTTATTATCTATCCGTTGAGAGATAATTATGTGCTGTCATATGATTCCAAATCGGATGTCATTACTACTCAATTAGGAGATGAAGTTAGAATTTCATTGGCACCTGATAGTGCTGTTCGTGTCATCTCTTTCCATGATTAATTTAAAAAAAACTTGACGTTTTTCGGCCATTTCCGAGAGTCTGAGAGTTCCTAAAACAATTAAAAATAGTTGTAAGTTACTGTTTTTTAACCCATATTTACTTTAACAGAAACGGATTATCATGCTTGGACCCCTTAAAATATTCACAGGTAGTGCTCATCCTGATTTTGCCCAGGATATATGTAATTATATGGCAATGGAGTTATCTCCAATAGAAACTGTGCATTTTAGTAATCAGAACATGTTGGTTCAGTTATTGGACAATGTCAGGGAATCTGATGTTTTTGTCATTCAATCATCTTGTCCCCCGGTCAGTGATAATATAGTCGAAACATTTTTATTGCTGGACAGTTTGAGGCATTCTTCGGCTGCCAGGGTTACTGCAGTGTTACCCTATTTTCCATATGTTCGATCTGATAAAAAAGATCAGCCCAGAATATCGATTGCGGCCAAACTGATGGCTAAACTTCATCAGGCAGCTGGTGCCAATCGTGTTTTGACAATGGATTTGCACTCACCTCAAATTCAGGGGTTTTTTGACGTTCCGGTAGATCAGTTACTAGCTACGGACGTATTCGTTGAATATTTTAAAAAACGGGATTTAACAAATTTTGTTATTGTGGCAGCGGATGTCGGAGAGGCCAAACATCTGGGTCGATATGCGAATCGCTTAAATTTACCTATGGCTATTATTGATAAAAGAAGATTGGGTAATTCTGACACTGTTATACCAACACATTTGATCGGTGATGTAGATGGTTTAAATGCATTAATCATTGATGATGAAGTTGCTTCAGCAGGTACTTTATGTAAAGCGGCTGAATTTTTAAAAGAGCATGGCGCTAAATCAGTAACATCAGCAGTTGTACATCCTGTACTAAGTGGGAATGCGATTGAAAAAATTAATAAAAGCCCCATTGATGAACTGGTTGTAACGAATTCTATCCCCGTCGCTGATAAGGTTCAGCAATGCTCCAAAATAACGGTTCTTTCCGTAGCGCCGATGTTTGCTAAGGCAATACAACGAATCCATAATGGTGATTCTATCAGCGTTTTGTTTTAATGACCAAAAAAAAAGCCTGAAAGTTACCCTTCAGGCTTTTTGATAATTGTTTTTATTTTACCGCTTCATTTGAATCATATCAGCCAGTATTTCGTCACTGGTAGTAACTGTTTTGGCACTGGCCTGGAATGCCCGTTGCCCTTCAATCATCTTCACGAATTCACTGGACAATTCAACATTTGAATGTTCAAGAGAACGGGAATGAACTGTTCCTAAACCGTTTTTACCAGGATCATCTTCAATCGCTGCTCCAGACTCAAAAGACTCAACGTAGTAATTATTTCCTTTTTGTGTCAATTTTTCAGCGGCCTTGAAATCAGAAATGATAATTCGGCCCAGGGCTTTTATATTACCTGAATCAAATGATCCTTCGATGGTTCCATCGGTTTTGATAAAAATATTTTCGATTTTACCGGATTTCATACCATCAGCATTAATTGTATGCACGTTAAAATCAGAAGCGAATTGAGTAACACCATCCAATCCTGATCTTAAGTCAGAAGGATTATCCGGGTTGCTTTCTTTGCCAAAGTTTAAACCAATGGTTTGAGTTAATCCTGCTCCTGCGAAATCAATACCTACCTGTAAAACAGGAAGCGCTACATCTCTGGGAAGTGGAACCAGTTCAGCTGGACCCGGTAAAGTACCGGGAGGAGCTACAGGATCAACGGGTGGTTCTCTGATTTCTGCCGGTGTCTGGGTCAGTAAACGACCGTCATTACTGAATGTCATAATACCACCACCCACGGCTTTATTAACACCAGCTGTGCCGCCTTCTAAATCATCACCGGGCACCAGTACCAGCCATTGCCAGTTGTTTTTAATTTCTGTTCCTGCAATAGGCTGTCCTGTAACTGGATCAGTTTGTTCAGCCTGATCTTTCATTTTTCGGAAAACAACATTAATAGCATGTTCATTTCCTTGGTTATCAATAACATTTACTGATGTGGAAAAATTGTACATATCCGCAGTTACATTTTCGAAATCGAAAGGGATTTCCGGTGGTACGGCATTGCTATCCAAATTTGCTTTAATTGAGATCCCGGTCCCTTCCGTGAGACCATCTCCAGTCTGTTTTGGCGGATCAATCTGATCTAAAATATTGATATTTTTTAGATTGCCAATTGATCGCTTAGACTCCGGATCAATGTCCTTAACCTGTAAAAATTTACCATCTTCAGTGGTTAAAAATCCCTTTTTATCATAACCAAACTGTCCGGCACGAGTATATAAAATATTGCCGGCTTCATCACGAACAGTAAAAAAACCACTACCGTCAATTGCAACATCTGTTTCCAGTTCTGTTTGCTCAAAGGAACCCTGTGTTTGGATGTTTTGAACAGAACCGATACTAACTCCTTTGCCAATTTTATTGCCGGTGTCACCCTCTAATGAGGTTGCCATTAAATCTTCAAAATTGACCCGGTTAAACTTGTAGCCGAGTGTATTGACATTGGCAATATTACTTCCCGTTACAGTCATTGACTTTGAATGGGATTTTACTCCGCTTGCTCCTGAATAAAGTGAACCAAGCATACCTTCACTCCTTGAATAAATGGATTACAATCTCTGTTATAATTTTGCTATTCACATCCTTGTGATTTGTAGCATTTTATTTTGTGATCAGTTCTTTAGGTGGTAATTGGTTCATTATCGGTAATGGTTTTGCACTTCCAAATAATTGTTGGGAAGCATTATCGATAGTTCTAACCTGTGATAAAGGCATCGATTTATGTGCTGTTTTAACCCAGGGCTTACCATCTTTATATTCAATTTGGTTTACTCTACCAGAATTGAACCCTTGCACTCTCCCTGATGTACCATTCAAATAGTTAGCGATGAAATTAATTTTATATTTTCCATCACCCATTAAGACACCTTCGTTGTTTTTACCTTCCCAGGTAAATCTGTGTTTTCCGGTTGAAGTCAACCCCAGTTCCTGATTAAAGATAGGAGTGCCATCAGTATCTTCAACACTGACTCTGATATTGTTTGCATCTTTATCTAAATCAAAAAAGACCGGACTTCCACTACCCTTATTCAAAGAAACCTGTTCTGTTTCCAGCAATACATCCTTTTCCAGGAATTGTAGTGCCTGAAATCTGGCAATTTCGCCCTGAGTACTATTCAATGCTTTCATCTGATTATTCAGATTTTCCAATTGCTCCATGGACCCTAATTGAGCCATTTGACTCATCATGGCACCGCTATCCATTGGATCAGTGGGGCTTTGGTGACTCACTTGTGTTAAAAAGAGATTCATAAAATCATCTTTTTGTAGCTCCTGACTGTTTTTGGACTTCGTAGCCATATTTCTTAAGTTTGTTTGAGCATTGGCTATTGTTTCATTGGCTGATACTGACACGCTAACTCCTTTGTCTAGGCGTAAATACTCATTCCTGAGTTGTTAACACTTGATATAACGGGTTTTTCTTCGATAACCTCATCCATTTTAACATCTTCTGATTTCATTGATGCATTTTGAGTACCGGCTTCAAAATTATGATCCGATTTTGTTTGGTTTTCAAATCCTGCAAACATGTTTTCCTGATTTGACTGGTCATTCACCAGGATAGAAATATCATCCAGTTTAACACCTTGTTGTTCAAGGGTCTGCTGCAATTCTGCCAATTGAGGTTCCAATGCTTCTTTAACCATTTGGTTCTCAACTTTCAAAATACCGGTCATGCCATCATTGACCTTTTTCAATCGAACTTCCAGTTTTCCTAAATGTTCCGGGCTAAGTTTAATGATCATTTCCGATTTATTGGAAGATAACATCATCTTAACTTTATCAACAATTTGTTGCATCTGAAGTTGATCACTACGGGCGGCACTGGTTTGTTTGCTTTGAAGTACCGACTGGAATTGTTTAGTATTTCCCACATTATCATTTATGGAAACGGGGGATCCAGATTTAACTGCTAATTTACCAGTCCCCTTCCCAAAAGCTGATCCTTCCTTATTCATCTGTTGATTTAAGGATGATTGGTTTAGATTTGAGGAAATAATGCTATTATTCGCAGCACCTACTGGATTTTGATTGTATTTAAATTGGGCGTTTTTTCCCATTTCCTGCACAATATTAAGCATACCTTTTTTGGCGGTTTGATTTTGAATATCATCAAACTTTATCTCAGCCAGATTGGCATCTGCTTTTTGCGATTTTTGTGCGAGTTCGGTTTTTCCTGATTCCTGCTGATTGATCTGTTCAGGAGTTCCGTTTTCCTGAATGGTAGGTGTTCGGTATCGCGCTTTCTGGCCAGATACTTTTTCCTGGATGGCAGACTGTTCAATACTACTTTTAGCCATTTGGGATTCTGACTTCCATTCTTTTTCAGAGGCTTTAATTAAAGCTGTTTGAGAAACCATCGCCAATTCATCATTTTTTTCAGTGTCATCCAGATTCCGTTTGTCTTCAATATCCTGACGGTGTTGCTGGCTTTTACTGATAGAGGAATCTTGTTGATCGAATAGATCAATATTTTGTTGGGCGCTAATCAGATGATTGTCGAAATTAAATGTTTGGTCTGAAGAGACCGGTTCTTGATTTGACTTTTCTGGTACCTGGTTGTTTGCCACAGATACCTGAGATTGAGAAATTTGCATTCCAACTCCTTACCTGGAATTTTCACGTTTTCGTCCCTGAAAACCTATAATGGTATTAAAATTTATCCTTATTTGTTCAACAGCTCTTCCTGACCTGCCTTGAACCCGCTGACCTTTTCAGTGATATCAACTGCCACTTTTGGATCCATCAATTGCATGATGGCAGAAGCTTTTCTGGGGTTCATTCTCATGATGATGTGCATGGCGGTAACACGATCCATTTGGTTCATAAATACCGCTGTTGCCTCCGGATCCATCGTCTCATAGTATTTTACCATCCTGGTAATGTCCTTTTCATCCATCTCTTTACGGGTTTTCCGTATGGTTTCAACTTCCGCGGAAAGCTTTCGCATCTGATCAAGTTTTTGCTCAATCTGCTGGGCTAAAGTTTTTAATTCATTAGCTTTTTGTTGATGGATGGCTTCTCTTCTTCGGAGTTCTTCTTCTCTTTTTTTAAGCGCTGTTAAAACCTGAATTTCAGCTTTGGTATATTGATGAGTTTCTTTTTGATATTCACCGGTGTCCGAAGATGCATCCTCTGTTTCGAAAGTACCTGGTTTTATTTTATTAACCCAGTTTTTCATCGTCGTCATACTGTAGACTGGCTGTAAGCTGCATAGACAGATGAAAACTAGAAATAGAGTACTCTTTTTAACTTTTGAATGCATAGTTATCAGTGGTTTTTAATTCGGTTGCGTTGAAACTGGTTTCCGGCAATTTCATCCATGTGTTTGCGTTCTAATTGTGCAATTTTTTCCATAAATCTTTTCAACTCTTTTTCTTTCAGTATTTCCAGTGTTTTTCTGGCTCTAGAGGCTTGAATCAATATATTTTGTTTTTCTTCAACGGCCTGATGCGCTAGTTCAAGTTTTTGATAATAGTCTGCTAATTCGAGTTTTGTTCTGGCTTTGAAGGAACTTTGCATTTTTAGTTCCTGAATCGTAAACGAACCCGCCTGTTTTTTTTGATTAAGACTAATATCAGCCTGGAAGGCTCTGTTTTTTGTCCCATCAATTTGGTTTTTAATAGATTGTTCGATGGCCACTTTTTCTGCTAAATCTTTCATTTTAATTTTTTCCTGTCGGAGTCTGACATCCAAAGCAGTTTGAAGTGAAAATTGAAACATATTCTCAATCTGTTATCCAAATAATTAATAGCGTTTTTCTGATTTTGATATATTCAATACAAAAGATATGCCCCAATGAGCATATCTAATGAATCATATTTTATGGTTGGACTCTATTTTTCCTTCAATCAATAAATCTGCTAGATAAAGTAGAATAGCGCCTGAGACTTTATCATCCAGATGTCTGCTTTTAATAAAACCATTCCTTCTTTATATTCTACCTACCCTCTGTTTATAAAATCTGCAAAAAAGAAATTCTTGATTAAATTAATGAATCGCTGGATAATAAGATGTCAAACATTCTAATTCTTTATAGTTTCATCAAAATACGGATTTTATATAGTTAAAAAATAATTGAAAATGAAAAAAACGAAAGTGTTACTGGTTGATGATATTGAAATGAACCTGATTCTTCTTGAGGAAATGTTAGAAGATTTGACCTTGGAAGTTATTAAAGCCCGATCAGGTTCAGAAGCAATTGAACTCGTCAGCCAAAATCGTTTTGCGCTAGTATTGCTGGACGTTCAAATGCCTGATATGGATGGGTTTGAAACTGCTGAGAAACTTTATCAAATCGAGGGAAATAAAGATCTTCCCATCATTTTTGTAACTGCAGTAAACATTGAAGAGCAATATGTCTTGAAAGGTTACCAATTCGGAGCTGTTGATTATATTATTAAACCCTTTGATCCTGTTTTACTGATTAGTAAAGTAAAAGTGTTCTGCAAACTGTATGAACAAAATAATTTGCTGGATTTGAAAAATCAGGAGTTGCTAAGAATTGAGAAAGAACGCTCTCATTACAAAATATATTTGGAAGAAACATTGAAAACCAGAACAGATAAACTTTTGAATTTGAATAAAGCCCTGAAAGATGAAGTATTAGAGTGGAAACATGAAGCTCAGAGTAATAAAGGGGAAGACACTATTTTAGATTGTTTTGAAAATAGCCATTTAGGGATGATTGTATTAACAGAAAATGGAACCAGGTTAGAGGTGAATAAAAAATTTTGTGAGTTGGTGGGGAACCAAAAGAGCAAAATAATAAATGCTGATTGGGTAAACTTGATTCACGAATCGAGTTTATCTGAATTTGAAACAAATCTGAATCAAATTCTCGAATCCGAAAAAAAACATTACTCAGGAAAAGTTAATTTAAAAGGTATCAAAGGAGAGATTGTCAATACGAATTTTAATATTCAATTAATTCAATCAGAAAGTAAAAAAAATAATCTAATTTTTTTAACCGTCGAAGACTCCGCCCGCTAATCATATCAAAATATAAATGTTAAACCAATTTTTTTCTCCCATGTATTCTACCGAAGCGGGATTGGTACAATTCCTCTTCAGATGGAATCACTCTTGCTGAAGTCTGCGGTCTTACAACTTTTTATGGTGGTCATTATCTACCAAAAATATATGATTAAGGATATGATAATAGGAATGGCTTGCAATGGTGATATTGAATTACAATCGATCCGGGCCTGCTGCTGTTTGTATTGACTGAGTACACCTTCGGATCGATTGAAATCATGTCCCGCTCATATTGTGTCATTTGCTTCGAATCTTTTTTACCAATTCTTCCGGTAATGCTGGAATGTAAATACATGCCATCCGCATGGTTTCTGGGCTTTCGTTGACACATTGATGCTTCTTCTCTGCTTTTGCATAGATAACAGATCCAGCTTTAAGGGGAGTCTTTTCACCATTTTCGTCTACTGAATGGCCGTATCCGGAACAAATAAAAATCAGTTCATCTACTGGATGCGTGTGATAATCAGTTTTCCCTTCATAAGGAAACAAAGTCGACAACAGAAAGGTAAAATCACCAACATTATCACCGTCTGTTTTATCGAGGATGAGCTGTAAACTCCTATTATAAGGTTCAGGAATTACCTTTGATGAAATATCTTTCGAATCGAGCGTTTCAACTGTATAAGTTTTGCCCATGACATTACTCCTAAATTAAAATTTGCTTGTTTATAATTGCCGCCCACTATTAAGTATAATATGTTCAGGACATATTTTTTAAACTTGAAAAAGCAGAGGCTGAAATAAAAAAAGTGAATTCAATAAGTTATTCTCTTCCTGGAATACCCGTTTCGCTCCAACCACGTTTTTCATAATACTCACCTAACCAGGTATGAACCGGTGGTAAGTGTTTATCCACGTTGGGATTATTTTCCATCTGTGCCAGAAATCGAGGTGGTAGTGTGTCGTCCTTGCGGCTAATCCCCAATCGAGTGTTATATTTACGTTTGAGATCAAAGATCCGCTCACCTACTTTTTGCAATTTCTCAACATCATAGGATTTTCCAGTGATCAGGCTGACCCAGGTAGCCAAGTTGGTCGCTGTTACCGCCTTGCCGACTTGACTAAATCGACACTGAACAAGTGCATCATTCATCGATTGGTAATTTTGCATGTTGATCGTGAAATCAACCAGGCCTTCGTCAGTGTAAGATGGAAACGGTTTTTCTTGTCCTAATTCCGGCATATAAAGAGCCAGTTCATAAGCATGTCCCCAACTGGCATTATGGTCCCCACCTCGTGCGCCAGTTGCATAATTCAAAGCCTGACTCCAGAACCGTCGAGGATCATGGGCGGAGGTTTCCATACCTTTAACAGCAACCACATATTCGATGGCATTTTGGCCAATTTTTTTTGCTGCTAAGGTGGATCCTTCGCCCAGTAATTTGCCAAACCCGTCTCTTTTACCAATCTTTTCCACCATGGTTACCAGGGCTTCTGCATTTCCCCAGGTTAATTCAATACCATCGGTGTCTTCTTTGGTGATCAATCCCTTTTCATAACATTCCATGGCGAAAGCGATTACTGAACCAGTAGACATTGTATCCAGGCCATATCGATTACATAAATCATTGGCTTTACAGATTGCCTCCAGATTGTCTACCAAACATTCTCCTCCCATGGTACCAACTGTTTCATATTCTGGTCCTTCCCCGTCAAGCGGTGCAAATGGACCCTCTGTGACTTTGACATGTCGTCCACAAACAATCGGACAGTTTCGACATGCGGTTCGTCCGGTCAATACGGTATCAAACATGGCAGATCCCGATATTTTTGCCGCGCCTTCCCATTGACTACCCCGCCAGTTTTTAACTGGGAAATTTCCCATTTTTGAATAATTATCAACGCCACCTGCTGTTCCGAACTTTCGAAACGCTTCTGTCACTTTTTTAATGTGCTCAGAATATTCTTTAATGTTTGCCCTTAAACCATCCTTATCCGCAAGCGGTGTTTTTTGGGTTCCATGTACCACCATTGCTTTCAGGTTTTTTGAGCCCATTACTGCACCCATGCCAGTTCGTCCAGCTGATCTAACTTGAGTTCCAATATGTGTAATGCTTGCAATTCTAGTCATTTGCTCACCAGCCTGACCAATCACTGCAAAAGTGGCCTTTTTGCTGGTTTGGTTTTTTAACCATTCTGTAGATTCGATGGTATCCTTCCCCCAAACTGCTGTGGCATCCCGAAATTCAATGCCTTCATCATTGATCCATAAATAGGTCGGTTGTTCGGCTTTTCCTGTGATAGCGATACCGTCAAATCCTGTGGCTTTGAAATGTACCGCCCAGGAACCACCCACGTTAGATTCTCCCAATAATCCAGTAAGCGGTGATCTGGCCATCATATGATGCCGGCTTCCAGCGGGAACACCTGTGCCGGTAAACGGACCGGTAAAGGCCACCAAAACGTTTTCCGGTCCAAGAGGGTCTGTCTTTTCATCGGTTTCCTCCATTACGATTTTGGCACAAAGTCCTGAGCCACCCAGATATTTTTCAAAAACATCTTCATCGATGTTCCTTATGTCAACCCGCTTCTGAGTTAAATCCACCCAGAGCATTTTACCATGGTATCCGTACATTTTTTATCCTTTCTTGTTGATTAATGATCACAAAATTATTCACAGATCTCTAATTATCCGATCCTTGACATTTCAGCCGGGTATTCATTATCCACCGGTTGTCGGTAGTAAAACCGATATTTTGTCTTCCAATTCGATTAAATCATCAATTCGCAACATGTGATTTGATCGATAAAAAGCAAGATTTGACAATAATTGTGTATCGCTTGTATCCGACCCATAAGGGATCAGATCTCCCAGATCATTTTTTAGATTATCCAAAAGATTCTTTAAAGGAACCGGAGCTTCTATGGACATTTTTACAGAACTTTTTTTGGTGATACTTTTTAAACATCCTTCAAAAATAAATTCAATCATAACTATTAATCCGCTTTTTTCTAATATTGTCCGCACATTTTGAACACTTATATTCACAGGGGTATTTTCCACTGGCTGTGTATCGCTTACAACAGTTTCGAACCTTCCAGGAAAACAATTTTGTCGATGATTCAGTGATTATTCCTGTTCTTTCTGCAATCCTTCTAACAACGCATACTCTTCATCAGTCACTGTTTTATAACCGGGAGTCGGGAAAGCCTGAAAACCTCTACCACCATCATTATAAATTGACTGGCCGAAAATAAAATCTGAATCCGGTGAGGCAAGAAAAACCGCCAGTCGTCCACATTCGTTTGTTGTTCCAATTCTTCCCATTGGGGTTCTGGATAATATAGTATTCATTAATTGTTTGTCAGATCCGACCCGCCGCATTAAATCCGTTCCGATGGGTCCGGGTGCCAAAGCATTGACTTTAATATTATATTTGGCTAAGGCAACAGCCTGGACTTTAGTCAGTTGCTGAATACCTCCCTTGCTGGTTGTATAAACCATTTGTGAATCAAGCGCCAAATGTGCGTTTACCGAAGACATATTGATTAATACGCCGCCTTCACCCTGCTTTACCATTTGTTTGGCTGCCTTTTGCCCACCAAAGAACATTCCTCTTAAATTAATGTCCATAATTTTATCGTACTGATCCGGCGTAATATCAAGAAAATGAGTCTTATCGGGATCATTAATTCCGGCGTTGGCCACGTAGATATCCAATCGTCCAAAATGTTCAACTGCTTTATTTATGATGTTGTCCAGGCTATCTAAGTCCCCAACGTCACATTGAACAAAAAGTGCCTGTCCACCTAATTGCTCCAATTCAGCGACGCCCTCATTTCCCGTTTCCGGATTTCGGCCACCAATCACTACTTTAGCACCTTCTTTTACGAACTCAGAGGCGATACCAAGTCCAATACCTTTTGTCCCTCCAGTAATAACGGCTACTTTATCCTGTAGTTTTGTCATGCATGATCTCCTTTATTCTGGTAGTTCATTCAAAATAGTTTTGAATGCGCAGCTTAATCAACCTGCACATTGATTATGTTTATTTAAAGTTCATCCGGATTAATCACTAAAAGGAACAACTCTTTGAAGTGACCAATCAATAAGTTTTTGTTAGTCGAATAATAATTAGTTGAATACGTATTCAATAAAAATACTATTTGTTTTTTATTAACTTGTAAAGCAGAAAAATAGTTTTTGAATACAAATCCTTATGTATTCGACTGTAATTACAATTCACAAAAATAATCAAGGCTCTTTTTTCAAACGTAAATTCAAAATCACATCATCCAAAATAATCTTTTAGTTCTATAGAAAACTTGAAGGTTGGTTTTTTTCTTGACAACAAATTACAACTTGCATAGGCTTATACAAAAAGAAAAGCTGCCATGGGGCAGTTTTTTTTCGATTAGGATTGAATACGTATTCACTAAAGCTTTAAGACCTTGAAACTCAGAAATTTGAATTTTCAGCTAAATTGATTAAATATTGCCGAAGTTTTATTAAAAAACCGATAATAAATCCCAAAGAATAAGAAATTAGATTTATTATTGCAGACGTATTCAAAAAATTAATGATCATTTTATAATGAAAAAGATGAAAAACATAATTGAAGTACGAGATGAGCGATTAAATGACATCATTTCAAGCGATGCGTCTATTGAGTGTGTGGCGTCAGGATTTCGATTTTTGGAAGGTCCGATTTGGCACACGAAAGATCACCATTTGATTTTCAGTGATATCATGGGCAATGGTCTATACAAATGGAGTGAAGCTGATGGTGTTACTTTATTTCGGGAAAACAGTTACATGGCTAACGGTAACACATATGATCGTGAAGGACGCATTGTGACTTGTGAGCATGCCACGAGTCGAGTGACACGCACGGAACTCACCGGGGAAGTTGTCGTATTGGCCTCACACTATCAGGACCAGGAATTAAATAGTCCAAATGATATCGTCGTTAAATCAGATGGAGCCATTTATTTCACCGATCCTAATCCGGGAAGAGGTCCTCGGGTCGGAGTTCCTCGAAAACAGGAACTACCTTTTCAAGGGGTCTATCGCTATACAGAATCGGAGGGACTCACCTTATTAGTTGATGATTTTTCCAAACCCAACGGACTGTGTTTTTCATTGGATGAACGTTATTTATTTATTAACGACACTGACCACCAGCATATTCGCCGCTTTGACGTAAAATCAGATGGTACTTTGACCAATGGCTGTTTATGGGCCGATTTGACAGGAGAAGAACCTGGCGTAGCAGACGGAATGAAAGTAGATCAGGATGGTAATTTATTTTGTTCCGGTCCGGGCGGGATTCAAATTTTTGATGAGGATGCCAAGTTGCTAGGAAGAATTTTAACCCCTGAAATTGCCGCCAACTTCACTTGGGGGGATAAGGATCTCCATCGTATTTATATGGCTGCCTCAACGAGTCTGTATCGAATTAAAGTCAAGGTATCCGGGCGACCATTATTTTAAACCAATTTAATTAAATAATTAAAAATGAGCACAAATAAACATCTCATCAATCATAAAGAATTAGAATCATTTGCAGCTGAAGTGCTGGAAAAAGCCGGTTTAAATCAGGAAAATGCAAAGTTCTGTGCACAATCAATCATTGATACCAATTTATGGGGAATTGATTCTCATGGTATATTGCGTTTGCCGATTTATACCAAACGACTGCTTTCCGGGGCTATGAATGCCAAGCCTGAAATTAAAAAAATAAAAGGCTCACAACTGTTTGAAGTACTGGATGGAGATAATGGACCTGGTTATTTAGTCGGTCGCGAGGCGATTAATCGTGCCATAGAACTAGCGGAAACAAATAATGTTGCCGCTGTAGGAGCCATAGGAAGTAATCATTTTGGTGCCGCCGCTATCTATACCAGAATGGCAGCGGAAAAAGGAATGATTGCCATTGGTATGAGTAATGTGGTGCCAAATATGGTTGTTCCGGGTGGCAGCAAACCAATTACAGGAAATAATCCCATTGCCATGTCTGTGCCCACATATGGTAAATTTCCCTTTGTTTTAGACATTTCTTTGTCTGCCGTAGCTGGTGGTAAACTGTTACTGGCGAGTAAAAAGGGAGAAAAGATTCCTTTCGAGTGGGCGACTGATAAAGACGGAAAGCCAACGGATGATCCGGATAAAGGCTTCGCCGGTTTTCTGTTGCCCATGGGTGGGCATAAGGGATTTGGTTTGTCCTTGCTGGTGGATATTCTTTGCGGTGTCATTACCGGAGGTTCTTTTCAACATAGCTTAAAAGGGATGTATAAATATCCGGATGATCCCAGTTTAACAGGTCATTTTTTCATTGTAATCAATCCATTATCGATTATGAGTAAAGATGATATGAAAAAACGAATGGATAGCTTTTATCAAACCATCAAAGAATCACCAATGTGGGATGATGCTACAGAAATGTTGATGCCAGGGGAAATTGAATACAATACAGCCTGTCAAAGACGTGAGAAAGGGATTCCCTTGCCTTTAAATCTGATTGAAGAACTCAATCAGATTGCGGACGATTTAGGAACAAAAAATCGCTTATCTTAACTTAATATGTGTTATGATTCATTGAATTGAATCATCAAATTTAAAATCCGATCATTAAAAGAGGATATTATGACAGAACGAAAATCAGTTTGGTTTCATGAATTATCAGGAAAAGAAGTTGTTCAATATGCTAAAGAAGTATGTGATGTTGCGATTCTTCCCTTGGGCTCAATTGAGCAACATGGTCCTCATTGTCCCACAGCCAGTGACACATTGAATGCAATGGGCATGGCTGAAAAAATTGCTGAAAAATCAGGCGCTATGGTATTACCATGCCCTATGTATGGATCACATCCTTATCACCACTGGAATATGCCAGGAACGATTCCGCTGACTTTTGAAACTCATACGGCTTTGATAATGGATATCGTGCGTGGTGCAGCTATTGCCGGATATAATAAATTTATCCTATTATCTGCTCATGGTCAGGTTTCTTCAACCATCGTTGCAGTTCATAAACTAGGTTTGGAAGGCTATTTTACTTTATCTATGCACTGGTATGACTTTTTGAGGGATAATCAGGATGTTTTAGAGGATAACATGTGGCATGCGGATGAAGCAGAAACATCTGTTGCGCTTCATCTTTACCCTGAACTGATTGATATGAGCAAAGCTGAAGCAGGCAGTTGTGAAGGTTTGATTGATCCTAAATGGAAAATTGCTCCAGGCGCGGCAGCAAAACCAGGTCAGATGTACCATTTTGAAGGCACCTTTGCAGAACCAGAAGTTCTTGAATTGGGCAATGGTGTTGTGGGAGATCCGACTAAAGCTACACTGGAAAAAGGTGAAAAACTGGTTAGCCGGTTAACTGGCCATGTGTCTGAGCTGGTTGCTGAAATTCGGGAAAGGTACCCTGTTGGTGTCAAACCAAGAGTTAGTGTTGTTCCAAGAGCGTAAATAGTAATCGGAAGTGCAATGAAATCCTTTGGATTCTTAGGAATTTCATTGCCACTACAAAACAGCTCTCTACCTAAGAAAATATTAAAAAATGCCGTAAAATATTTTGATCATGAAAAACAACTCCCTCCAGCTATTCAGGGAAAATGGGGTACTTAATAGTGCTCAATTTTCCCCGAATGGTATCTTTTATCAAAAGGGAATGGTTTATGATCTAAGTTCTATTTAAAAAAAGAGGAATATCAATGAGTGAACCTAAAGTTGGCTTAATTAGTTTTGGTGATGGACGTGATGACATGTGGGAAAAAGTTTTTCGTGATCTCGCTGAACCCCGTCATCAGTTGGCACATGAATATTTTAAGGGTCTGCCGGTTGAGTTTTATGGAAACCAGGAAGTTGCTCGATCAATGGAGCAAATTAATGCTCAGGTTGATGACCTGAGAGCAAAAAAAGTGGATGTATTGATTGCTCATATACCCTGCTGGACATCCCCAAATTTAGTGGTTCACGGCATTCAGCAATTGAATTTACCAACGGTGATCATCACCAGTCAAAGTGCAGCGACGCACGGTATGGTTGGTTTTTTAGGAGCCGGGGGTGCTTTGAAACAAGTAGGAATTAATCACTTACGTATTAGAGAAGACTTTAAAACCGAAGCGATGACAAACAAGTTGATGCCTTATCTTTGGGCCTCCCATGCCAAAAATACCTTGAAAGGTGAAGTGTTCGGCTATTTTGGTGGACGATCTATCGGTATTGATACGGGTTGTTTTGATCCCTTACAATGGAGAAGTCAGTTTGGAATCGACGTAGAACATGTTGACCAGTTGGAAATTATTAGAAGAGCAGAATTGATACCTGCAGAAAGAACCCAAAAAATGCTGGATTGGCTTAAAGAGACCAGTGCTAAAATCGATTTTGATAATGCCGTTTTAACTGAAGCTAAGCTTTCATTTCAAATTAATTGTTACTTAGCAACCAAAGATATTGCAGAAGAGTTACATCTCGACTTTATGGCTGTGAAATGTATGCCGGATTTATCGACGCACTATGTTCCTCAATGTCTGACTGCTGCTTTTATGCCGGGACCTTATGATGCAGAAGGCCAAAAACCGTGCACGGCAATGGGCTGTGAAGCGGATGGTGATGGGGCCTTGACCATGGAAGTTTTAAAACAGGTGACCGGCGGTAGTCCGACGCTGTTTGGTGACCTCAGTCATATTGATAATGAAACCCAAACGCTATATCTGCCAAATTGTGGTGCTCAAAGTACCTGGTTTGCTAAACGGTCAGAAGATCCTGCTGAAAATATGGCCCAGGTGGAATTGAGACCATCTGTACGCCCCGGTGGCGGTGCTACAGTCTATTTTCGAGCGGCACCAGGTCCAATTACATTAGCCAGATTGTATCGATGGTCTGGAAAATATCGAATGGCCATCATTCCGGGTGATGCAGTGGAACTCTCACCTAAGAAACTGGAAGCGTTTATCGAGGCCAGGGGTAAACATCAATTACCGGCGGCTTTTGTTAAAGTATCCATGAATCTGGAAAATTTGTGCGATGAATTCGGCTCCAACCATATCTCAGGTGTTGCAGGAGATTGTGTCAAAGAGTTGGTTCATTTTTGTGAAATGATGGATATTACCCCGGTTGTGATGGATGAAAATTATTAATACATTGGCTTTATAATATTATATGAAAAATATAAAGCCAAAGAATGACCTTTAGTAGTTCACCAATAAAAAGTTAAATAGTGTTTGAACGGAAAGTAGGTAATTTGGGGACATGTGTGTGCCAAGAACGGATATTAGGCGGGACTCAATCTCCTTGGTTTGCTTAGATTGAGTCAAAGAAATATTCGATGCTGTACAATTGATGAGGGGTTGGTCCCTCAAAACCGGCTTGC
>JABHWU010000021.1 GCA_018657625.1 Deltaproteobacteria bacterium
AATAATTTTTCAAGTGCCTGAATACCGGAAGCAGCTACATCAAGAGGTAGAGAAAAGTGAAATTCACCAGGGTTTAACACTCTAACCCGTAAAATATCATGATTTATCAATGAAATTTCATTAATAATTTTTTGCAGAGATACCTTTTTAAGAGCTGAAAGAATTTTTACCAAATCACTAACTCTTTCAAAGTAATCGACGTTTTGTTCATCAGCTGGCAACCTATAAATTAGCTTATTTCCACTGTCTAGAATAGGGCCAGCATATATTATGGCTTTCGAAGTCTGGTATTTTATTTCCCAGTCTTCTTGTTTTAAAAATCGTTTTATATCATCAAGGCTGAAGGTGGATAAATCTCTATTTGATAGGTTGTTAACCATTGATATCCCCTTCAGCAACTAATTCCATTAAATTAATCACAGCTTCACAGTCAAAAATATTTGATTTAGGGATTTTCAATCTTTTTGATGAATTGTTACTTGTAAGCTCTCCATTTACATAGAAGTAATAACAACACTTTTTGAGTACTAATTCTTGTTCATTAATATTTAACCATTCGTCTTCATTTTGAGGAAGGCAAAACAATATAAGGAAGCAAGGCAGTGTCGACATTTTGCTTCTTTTAATAAGTTTATTATAAGCATCAGCGTTTATATCGTATATTATTTCTGAGTCAGTCTCTGAACAGTTTTTACTTGCTTTCAGTTGGCAATCAAAAGCAGCTCCCATATCGATATAATCACCACCCAACAATCCTATTCTGCGTACCGAACCATCAACACCATAGTCTCGAGATATCACATCAAATACTTGACCAGTTTTAGAAACAACAGCATTAACGTATGAAATAGATAAGGATTCTTCAATATGTTGAACGTTAACCATTTAACTCCTTGTAATTGAAATAAATAGTTTTATAAATGGGAATTATTTAATGATTTAATAAAATTCTCACAAAGTTGATCGAATACTTGGCTCAGTTATCTTACTTAGCATATTACATGGAAAGGAATTCCGTTTTAATTCAATTTATAAATTTAACAATTTCATCTAATTGGAGACATCCATTGCTTCCACTTCCTTTTTCAGCACCTTCAAGAGCTACTCCTATGAGCTTATTATCCTTATTTAGTATTGGACCACCACTATTACCTTCTCTGATCTGATGGTCGATTTCAAATTTTGATACAGCACTTTGTGTATAAATGGTTGCGATCTTAGCATCAGCAATATAAGGGGTTTGACCAATTTTGTATGCTGGAAATCCAAATAACTTAACTTCCAGAAATTGTGATATTTGGTCGTTTGAAACGGTTATGGAGTCTAATTTATTAATTTGAATGTCATTCATGGTACAATCCGAAAACTCACATAATGCAATGTCTCTATGATTATCAATTTTTTTTATCTTAAGTAAATATTTTTTACTTGGTTTATCAAACTGAAAGGCATTAATCTTTTCAAAATTTTCATCATTTTCTGATACAACATGAGCACATGTTATTAAACCTTTGTTCTCAAAATAAAATCCCGTCCCCTGTCCTGCTTTTAAAATTCCATTTTTATCGTTGTATAGAACCTCAATTACCCATAAACTATTGCTTATATCGGTTTCATCTTTAGTTTTTTCGATGTAATTGAATTTCATTTTTCCTGATTCTGTTAGGTCATTAAATTGTTTTGCTAATTTGATAAAAACTTGTGATCTGAGACCCCGAACTGATTTCAAAAAAGCCAATTTACCGATAATAACATTTTCAAATGACGGAATTTTTTGGGATGCTCTATGTTTTTTATAGTATTTTTCTTTGAAGTCCTTTTCAGCTAAACCATAGCCATATTTTCGCCAGGCATGGAGCATAGATTGAATTTGTTTTATATACTTTCTCCTAACATTAGGAAATTCATTTGTTGTAAGCCCAGTTACTTCCATTCGTTGATTTCTTCCATATAAACGAAGCTTTGCTAAATTTATCTCAAATCCGTTTTTTTCAATTATTATTTTTAAATCTTGCCCCACAACCAACTCACTTTCAGGCTGAATTAAAATACTCTTTGGTATTTGCTTTTTATTACATGTGAATGAAAATGTAATGTCATCAACATATCTTGTGTAAGTACAGTGATTAATTTTTGCTAAATGTTGAAGCTGAGCATCCATCTTCCAACAGATCATATTAGTTAGAATTGGTGAAGTTGGGGCACCTTGTGGGAGTTTATTTTCAAAGCAACAAATTTGTGCCAAAACTGTAGCAACAGAATGAACGAAATTGAAAGGTTGAGACATGAAAAGGTGTTTGACTCTCCCAAAATGTATAGAATCAAAGAAGTTTTTGATATCTAGATTTAATACAAATTTCTTATCTAGATGTGGCATGGCATTTGTTACAATGCTATGTTTTTCAACAAATCCATGAACTGAAGGCCTTACTTGATAAATATTCTTGAGAGTATAAGCTAAGCACCGTTGTATTTCTTTAATTTTTCTATTTGGGGAGGATATTATTCTTTTTCCACCTGTTTTCTTTGATAAATAAAATTTTTTATACTTATAATCACTTGCAGTTTTATAAAAAATTTTAGAAAAAGCAGCATATTCTAAGTTAAAATATAAAGAAAGCTCTTTTGGTGATTTTACGCTTAAAAACGATTTTTCTGGCATGAATTCAGTTAGACATGCGAGAAAGCTTGAATTTTTCTTATACAACTAATAGCTTAACAGCTTAACTGATAGAATAATTTGGCAATTCATCAGTGACTGATAGTAAAAGAGTAACCTTCAGAAATCCATCGCCGATAGTCAATGGAAATTAATTCAAGTGCTTTCTCGCATTGATTTTTTAAACGTTAATAATTTTTAGAATAGTATTTTTTATCCTACCCTCTTATTTGGCTCAGCAAGACATTGTTTAGCATCTTTTTACTGGACAACTATATGTAGTACAAAGAAATTTAACACACATTAAGTTAAGAGAAACTCTACGAACCATAAGTTAGATTATCCCTACCATCAATTTGAAAAAAAGCCAACAAAAATGCCGGATTAACCAATAGGTTGATCCATAAATAGTCAAATAATCAATATTTTAATAATTTGATATGATAATAGCTTTATAAAATAACTGTTTTATTAACTAACAGACTTAAAATGTTGAATTTTCGTCCTTTGATTTCAATCAATACCGAATTTGCTTTCTTGCTACAATTTGATATCTTCCTTCAATTTCCCCTTTTAGTTTTTAGGAAACCATTTCTATAAACGACCGAGTTTATTCTTAACAATTTGACATAATTAAGTATTGAAGCTTGTGTTGATAACGGAATTAACTAACAATTATCCAAGTTATACCTTTGAGCAACAAACGACCGTTTCTTGCACAAATTGTGATTTTTTAAAAATCATGTTTATTTCTCAAAATATATATGCAATAACTTATGTATAAATCAATGAGAATATATTAAAGCTATTTAATGAGTTGTTGCATATGAAAATAGGTTATGCTCGAGTTTCAACTGATGATCAGAATTTTGATTTACAAATTGATGCGCTAAAAAAATCTGGATGTAAGAAAATTTTCAAAGATAAGGTGAGTGGATCGAAGTCGAATCGAAAAGGATTAGAAAATGCCTTAAAATATATTCGATCTGGTGATGCTTTGGTTATTTGGAAATTGGACCGTTTAGGAAGATCTTTAATCGATCTAATTAAAATTGTAAATTCTCTGAAAGAAAAAAATATTGAATTTGTGGCTCTTCAGGACTCAATTGACACCTCAACATCTTCTGGAAAACTATTTTTTCACATTTCTGCTGCTTTTGCTGAATACGAAAAAAGTATTATCCAAGAAAGAACCAAAGCCGGTTTAAAAGCAGCTCGATCTAGAGGCAGAAAAGGAGGCAGACCTAAAGCAATCACTGATGAAAAGTTTAATTTTGCGAAAAAGCTCTATGACTCCAATAGTGATACCGTAAAAAACATTTGTGAAAGCTTGGGGATAAAAAGAAGGACTTTTTATAAGTACTTAAAAGATAGCTAGTTAAATGTCTAATATTGTATCTACCACTATTCTTAAAAACAAGCCCTGGGTAATCTTTGCAAGCAACCAGATTTGTATAATACCGTTTACATAGCTGTTATTAGACGGTTCGTTCATTCGCCTCGGTCCGCCGCTTTTTAAGATTTTTTCTCCATTTCAAACATTGCTACTTTTTTTGCAGCTGTTCCAGCTCTTCTGTTCCGAGGCTTTCAGAGCTTTTTTATCAAAGGCCTTCTCATGGTTTTTCTCGAATGCGTATTCCGGAAAAAGCTATTCATCAAATCCGCTAAACCCTATACACCGAATCCGGTAATTACTATACTGTTTTTTCTCTCTTCATTTTTCATCATAGAGTTTTGCTTCCATCGTTAAATTCCATTTTTTATTCGATCACCGTTTTAGCGTTATAATCTGTCCTTTATTGATTGTTAACTATCAATAAAGTAGATTTATGGCGTTAAGACCTAAATCAGTAGTATCTATGCATAAAGCCAGAGAAATACTGCGTTTGATTTTTCTGGTTCAATGTTTTGTTTCCTTTGTGATTAATATAAACTTCATGTAATCTGTTGATAGTTTAGGGAAATTCTGAATGTTAAACTGAATTATACAAATGTTCTAAATATCTGTTTTGAAGGACATATGAAAAGATCTAATAGCAGAAAATGGGCTGAATTCCGTTTTGCAGTTGTTGGTAGATTGATTTTTGCAAAACTTAATAAAAATGAATTAACCAAAGAAATAAAGCAATTATCGAATCAAAAATGGAAGGATCCTATTTCTGGTGAGCCTAAATGTTTCGGACATTCATCAATAGAACGATGGTATTATATTGTTCATCATGCAATCGATGAAGGAAAAAGTCCCATTGATCTATTTGATAAAACTCGATCAGATATTGGTAGCTTTAGTTCTTTGACAAAAGAACAACAACACTCATTGAAAATCCTATATAAAAAACATAAAAATTGGACGTATCAAAATTTTTATTCGTACATATGTAGATTTTCGAAAAAACATGTCATTGACCAACCCCCTTCATATGCAACCATCAGGAGGTACATCATTAAATTAAAGTCATTAGATACTAATAATGTGAGTAATGAAATTAACAATGTGAGTAATGAAATTGAAAAAGCTCATAAACTGATTCAACATTTAAGAAAAACTCTGATTATCAATTCATCGCAAAGTTTTATACTTAGAAGCATAAATGAAAAATTGAGCCGGAATTTTCATTCGGGGTTACAATTCATTTGTTTAAAAGACTATGAAAAAAAGTATTTACTTGATGCTCATGAAAAGTATCGGCGAGCAGTTGGAAAAAGTTTTTCATTTTATAAAGAAATCGGACGAGGTGAATGCACTATTGCCCGATGGAGAAAAAATATTGAAAAACATGGTATCGGAGGCTTGATAGATAAAAGAACTATGAATAACAACCATTCAACAGAAATAACAAAGAAACACTATATTGAAAAGAAGAAAAAAACTGATCGTTTGATAGAAATACTTCATCATCAACCCTTTTATTATAATATCAATAGAAGTAACTGGAGCGGTAAAAGTTTGGCGCAAGCATATGAACAGACGCATAACGAATCTATTTCATCATCTACTGTTGGAAGACACTTAAAAAATAGTGGTCATTTCTTGAAAAGAGCAAAAACAGTACTTATGAGTTCAGATCCTGACTACCAAGAAAAGGTTGAAACATTACTCCTTACACTTCAAAAAATAACTGACAAAGAGATGTTATTTTTCATAGATGAAATGGGGCCTTTAAGGGTAAAAAAATATGGTGGAAGAAGTCGTATGAAAGAAAATATAACTAAAGTTATTCCACAAATTCAACCAAATAAAGGCTCAATAACACTAATGGCTGCATTAAGCGCTACCACCAATCAAGTCACATGGTTTTTTGGTAAATCCAAAGATTCACAGGCAATGATTGATTTAATTGAGGTTCTTTATAATCAATACTTTTCAAAGAAAAAAATATTTATAACATGGGATGCAGCATCGTGGCACAGTTCAAATATTCTTGAAGAATCAATTGATGAATTAAATAAATATTCCTTTTTTAATAACACAGGCCCTAGGGTAGAATTTATTCCTCTTCCAAACTGTTCTCAATTTCTCAATGTCATTGAATCAGTTTTTGGGAGTATGAAAATAGCTGTTATTGATAACTCTGATTATCAGTCAAAAGAAGAGATGAAGACAGTAATCTCGAAACATTTTGTTGAGAGGAATGAATATTTTAAAGGAAACCCAAAACGTGCTGGCAAGAAGATCTGGGAAGTAGATTTTTTTATGGATTATAAAAATATGAAATCAGGGAATTATAGAGAATGGTAATTGTATCTATTAAATTAACAGCGAAATGTGTTTAAAAGGAATAATAGAATGGCTGAACTATATTGCATGAAATTGGACTATCTAGGAGGCTTCCAAGAGGATTACCATAATAAAAAAAACTGGTATCGAGAATTCTGTATTTCTGATTTCTTCACTCTAGAAGTACTTAATAGCATTATTCAAAATATACTGGGTTGGGACGATTCTCATTTATATCAATTTAGAATAGGTGAAAAAACCTACATATTTTTAGGTTTTGAAAATTCCGTCATCATTGAAGACTTAGACAAAGATAATTATTCATGTGATATTTCTCTTAAATACTTACAATTACAAATAAATGATACATTTTATTATGAGTATGATTTTGGTGATAATCACATCTTTCGTTTAGAACTATTATCCAAAAAAGAAGTACCCGAAAAAAAAAAAATCTCTTATCTGAAATCATATAAGGGAAATGACCTAAAGCAGTATCCAAATTCACATCTTGAATCCTTCATCGAGTTCAAAACATCAGTACCTGAAGAAAAACTATTCAGATCGATTTCTATTCCTGATTATTACAAAGAATACAAAAATAAAGTTAGGTTTATTTCAGAAAATGACTATGAAATCCTTAAGCAATGGAGAAAATCTAAGAATAAAAGGGAATGGGAAAAAGCGGTTGTTATACTGGATAATTGGAAATATCTCGGATTAGAAAGTCTTTCACAAAAAATAGAGAGACCTGTAAAAGTAATTGACAATTGGGTGAGAGATTTCAATGCTTTTGGAATTAAGGCCGTAATGAATGAAAGAAAAAAACGTGATACTACCAAAATAATGGAAAGAACTGAGTTAAAGACAAAAAGAATAATCGAAATTTTCCATCAAAATCCGAACGTATTTGGAATAATCAGAAGTAACTGGAATTTGCCTAGCCTTGCAGAAGTATACAGAAACCAATTTAGTGAAAATATGTCTGAAACAACTGTAAGCAAATTAATTAACAAAGCTGGTTATAAAATGAAAAAAGCTCGAAGAGTATTAACCAGCCCTGATCCAGAATATCGTGAGAAAGTTGGCATTTTACTTAAGACATTGCATAATTTGAAGCAGAATGAATTACTGTTTTTTATCGATGAACTGGGCCCTCTTAAGGTTAAAAAATATGGTGGAAGGTGTTATATGAAAAAAGGAGAGAATATCACTTTTCCACAAATTCAAGGCTCAAAAGGTTCGATAACTATGTCTGGCGCTCTTTGTGCCACAACAAACCAAATAACTTGGAACTATGGTCAATCTAAAGACACATCTTCAATGATCGACTTGATTGAGATTCTATATAATCAGTACCATGAAAAAGCAAGACTGTATGCGGCTTCATGGCATCACTCAAATGAACTTGAAGATTGGCTTATTTGCTTCAATGCCCAATCCGCAAAACTTAAATATGGCCCTAGTGTTGATTTGATTCCTTTACCCAAATCATCTCAATTTTTAAATGTAATAGAATCGGTTTTCAGTGGTATGAAAAGGGCAGTTATTCATCATTCAAATTACCGATCTGAGGAGGAAATGAAAAATGCGATATCACTACATTTTCATGAGAGAAATAAATATTTTAAGGAAAATCCAAAACGTGCGGGTAAAAAAATCTGGGAAGTCGATTTTTTTGAAAATATTGACAATATAAAATCTGGGAACTATAGGGACTGGTAATCCTACTTAAAAATAAACCATCTTACTAATATACCCAAAATAGCCTTTGTTTTCAATGTAAGCGTTCGGCAAAATAACCTGCACAATCATAAAATGATAAATCCAGAAAAACGAAATGCGGTTTACTATCTGAATAAAGAAGGAATGCCAATAAGAATGATTTCCCGGAGGTTAAGAGTAAATCGCAATACAGTAAAAGTGATCATAAATCAAAAAGGTCAAATGCCTGACAAAGTGACACGGAAAGATAAAATAAGACTTAACTATGATCATTTAAGAGGACTTTATATCAAATGCGGTGGTAGAGCTAATCTTATTCATGAAATGTTAGTAAAAAATGAAAAGGAAAATCTTAGTTATTCGACCTTAACGAGAATACTCCGTGAATTCAATATTGATAGGTCAATATTGGAGTCTATCTCAAGATATTCGTGTTTCAAAAATTTCAACCTGAGTGCAATAAGGGCAGAACTTCATCATTGTATGACAAAAGGAAAATCCTACAAATTCATTCTCGGGAAGATGGTTCGTGATCCTGAATCGATGACCGAACGTAATCATTTTTTGCTCACTATGGATGAATGTTGTTCTGTGATTGAGCATGGCAAGAAAGGAAATAAGAAAATTTGGCGTGATGGAATCATAATCGAACTGTTTGGTTTAGGTGCAAGCACTCGAGGGATATCAGAAATTCTGAGGATCTCTTTAGGAACTACTAGAAACGTGATAAAAAAATACAATGAGTTTGGTTTTAACCATTTATTAGCAAAAAGAAATCATAATGCCCGGCGGGAATACTCCAATACCAAAACCAAACGTATACTTGAGATATTGCATCAAAAACCAGCATTATGCGGGATCAATCGAAGTAACTGGAATCGAAAAAGTATTGCTCAGGTATATACGCAGCAATATGGTGAAAAAATCGGGATTAGTACTGTCGGAAGATTGATCAATAGAGCTGGATATCGAATAAAAAAAGTTAAACAGGTACTCACCAGTCCAGATCCCAACTATAGAGAAAAAGTTGAACTGTTATTAAACACTATACAAACGTTGAATCAGGACGAGATGTTTTTCTTTATCGATGAACTCGGCCCTCTACGCATTAAAAAATATGGGGGGAGGTGCTATATGAAAAAAGATGAAATCCGCAAATTGCCAAAAGTTCAAACACCAAAAGGTTCGATAACTTTATTCGCAGCTTTAAGTGCAACATCGAATCAAATCACATGGCTTTATGGAAGATCCAAAGATACAAAAGCGATGATTGATCTTATTGAGATTCTCTCTAATCAATATCATGATAAATCAAAGATCTATATCACATGGGATGCCGCTTCTTGGCATCGATCCAATGAGCTTGAGAATTGGATCGATAATAATAACTACCATGCAAGAAATAATACTGGTCCAATCATCGAATTGGTGCCACTACCAACAAGTTCACAGTTTTTGAATGTGATAGAGTCAATTTTCAGTGGAATGAAAAGAGCGGTCATTCACCATTCAGATTATCAGAATGAGGTTGAAATGAAGTCTGCTATATCACAACATTTTCTACAAAGGAATTACTATTTTAAGGAGAATCCAAAACGAGTAGGAAAAAAAATCTGGGAAAACGATTTTTTTCTTGATTACAACAATATTAAATCAGGAGATTACATGGAATGGTAACGGCGACACAAAAATTTCTGATCGATACAGCTTTTATTTGTAAAAATGTTCAAAGTGCATTCCATGGTGCAAAGCTTTTAGCTAACGGGAATAATGATCATACCTATTTATATGGATTCTTAAGGGATCTCCTTCGATTACGAAGTCGGTTTGGGATTCGCAATGGACTCGTAATTATCGGTAGGGATTCTCACTCAATAACAACCAGAGATAATGTAAACAGGGTTATTCAGTTAATGGCGGAAATGGGAATCCCTTTTGTAAATGATTCAAAGGATAGGAATCTGGCTCTATGTTCCAATTTGTCTTCCCATGTGTCATATATTATTACTCAAGATAAGAGGATGTTACAGCTTGTTAATAACCAATTATCGGTTATTTTTCCTGACAGTTCTAAAAATTTTAGATGTATGACACCAGGTGTTATTTATGCAAAAGTAGGAGTCATTCCGAAAAATATCCCAACTTTTTTAGCATTAACCGAAGGAGGAAAATCATCACAATTAACAAAATTACAAGCGATCCGATTAATCGAATTATTTGAAGATATTCATTCGATATATCAAAATCTAAACCAAATTACTGCTTCAACAAGAAAGAAGCTTTTAGAAAATGAGAAATTATTTTTATCAGCATACTCAGAAATGAAAATCACAGGAAAACAATCAATCAATTTGCCTGATATTTGTAATTTTGACATTAGATTGAACAATACAAAAAACGATGATTTATTGAAATCATATGGTTTCTTTTCCCTTATTCGCCATTTGGAGTTAGGATCAGAATTCCCAATAAAATTGGAGGCTAAAATCAAAGAACCACATTCTTATAAAGCAGTTGTTGATTCTGCTGGACTTAAAGAATTAGAAGAATTGTTATTAACATCAGAACTATGTGCAATAGATACAGAATCAGATGATAAAAATCCTCATCATGCAACATTATTTGGAGTTTCGTTTTCCTTTAAAAAAGGGGAGTCGTTTTATGTCCCTTTAATTGAAAACGATCTTAAAAATATTACTCAAAAAAAAGTTCTATCATTTTTAAAAAAAATATTTAAAGCAAACATTAAATATATTGGGCATAATGTAAAATACGATTATCTAATTCTTAGAAGAAACGGAGTCAAAATTACAAATATTCATTTTGATACAATGTTGGCGGCTAATGAATGTTACGGAGATTGGACTTTTTTTAACTTGAAATATCTTTCCCAGAGACTGCTGGGAAAAGAGATAAAATCTTACAAAGAAATAGTTGGAATTAAGCAATCGTTTTTAGAATTGCCATTTAAAAAAATTGTAGAACATGGATGTGAAGATGCTGACATGACATATCAGCTTTATCATATCCTTCATAAAGAATTAGAAAAAAAGGCAATACTCGATCAATACTTTAAAGTTTCTCTTCCTTTGGTTCAAAAACTTGGAGATCTTGAATTCAATGGGATATCTGTAGATCCTGATAGTCTAGGAGAAGTCAGAAAACGAGCATTCAGCATTGCATTGGATCTAAAAAAAGAAATCTATTCCAAAACCGGAACAGAATTCAATATCGATATTCAAAAAGATCTTATTGCACTTTTTAACGAAAAACTGAAGCTACAGGAATATGCAAGATACAAGACAATTAATTTATCGGTATTGGAACAGCTGGCAATCAATAATCCTATACCAAAACTGATAGCCAAATATAAAAGACTTCAAAAACAAATCAATGCTATTGACCTGATAATAAAAGCTATGAAGAAGAACAAAATTCATCCACTTTTTAGTCAAACAAGATCTTCAAATGGATTGCCGACTTCATCTAAACCGAATTTATTTAGTATTCAAGGATTTGCTACCTTAATAAATTGTTTTGATAAGACAATACAACCTTTTTTTCCAGACAGAAGAAAAGCACTAGATCAACTAGAAAAGATTATCCAAACTCCAAACTTGAAAAGAGATTTGCTGAAAGATATGAATATACTTTTAAAACCTTATCAACCGGAAAATGAAATTGAAGAAGAGGATATGCTTTTAGCTATTATACTGGGATATTCAAATATTAAACTGTCACGACAATTCCTAATAGATCAATCAATTATTTCATTCATACGAAATAGTATAGAACTTCGACATTCAAGATTATTTGATTGGATTGATAGTTTTCAGCGACAAGCTGCAAAGGATGGTTATTTTATGGTTGGAAATAGGAAAAAATATTTTGATGGATTAAAAAGCTCAAATATTGAGAAAAGAAATAAAGCAAAGATCATAGCTGTGCGATGGCTAATTCAGTACTAAATCAGTTTATCACTTCACTTTTTAACAATACATCTTAAAAAAGGTGGGTGACTTATTTTTAATTACTTAAATATTCCAAATGCTCTGTCAATTCACTCAACTGAATTAAACCTTTTCAAATCATGCCCATTCCTTTGTGCGTATTAAGATTTTTGTTTGAAGATTCGTACACCCTGTAACCACCGATTTAATTCGATACACCCTGTCAACTTTTCTTAGTTCATCTTTATATTACTACAAAATGGTCTTTGGATTGGAGTATTTTTTACTTTTTTACTTCAAAACCTATACATATTATTCGTATTATGCCACTATAAGTCGCAAAGTAAATATTTAATAAAGGGAATTATGAGCAATTTAGCAGGAATTGGAAAAACAGGACGTACCAGATTAAGCAAAATTCTCGAGAAAAATCCAGGTTCTATTAATGCAGCAGATGTAGCCAAGCTTTTGGACCTTTCTCAAAAAGAAGCAAATAGGATTCTTTCCCGTTGGTGCACTAATGGATGGTTGTATAGAGTAAAAAGAGGTGTTTACATACCAGTACCGATGGATTCTACAAGTAGCGATATTCAAATTGAAGAACCTTTTGTGATTGCTGATTCACTTTACTCACCTGGTTATATTGCCGGATTTAGCGCCATCAAACATTGGGACTTATCAGAACAAATCATTGAGACCGTCTATTACTTTTCAACAAAACAGGTAAGTAAAAGGGATCCTACTTATGGCTCGACCAGGTTTCAAATAAAAACAATCAAGGAAAACAGGCTGTTTGGAACCAAGACAATTTGGTATGGAAGTAAGAAAATCAAAGTAAGTGATCCAACTAAAACAATTGTTGATGTTTTGGATGATCCCAAATTAGTTGGCGGAATGTCTGTGGTTTTTGATATATTTAAGGAATATGCAGAAACAAAGTACCTTGACTATAAACTAATGCTGGAATACGCCGGAAGAATGAACAACAAGACGATACTTAAACGACTTGGATTCATGATCGATGTTCATCTAAATGAAACACCATCAGAATTATCGGGAATGGCAAATCTAATTTCATCTGGTTATTCAAACTTCGACCCTTCAATTATTTGTCAGTTTATAGTCGAGAAATGGAAGCTTAAAATCCCCGTTTCTTGGAAAAAAGAATATGATAGAAAGAAATGAAGTCCTCAAGATAGCAAAAAACCTTAATTTAAGGCCAGATACGGTTGAGAAAGACTATGTGCTCGGCTGGGTGCTTCACGGTATTTTTGAACATCCTGCAACAAAGAATTGGGCATTCAAAGGAGGGACCAGTCTGAAGAAATGCTTCTTCGATACATTCAGGTTTTCAGAAGACTTGGATTTCACAGTTAAAGATAACTCACATCTCGAAAAGGATTTTCTTCTTGATACGTTCTATTCTGTTACAGATTCCCTAGGTGAAGAAGTCGGCATTGAATTCTTTCCAGATAGGTTTACCTTTAAAATTATTGACAAAGGTAACGGTAAGTTTTCCGCCCAAGGCAAAATTCACTATAATGGGCCATTGAGAAGAAGACAGGGAGTCGCCACTATCAAGCTTGATCTGACAACAGATGAACTCCTTGTATTAAATACGGTTCGACGCAAAGTGGAACATACTTATTCTGATGAGCCGACCGAAGGTATTCACTCTAATTGTTATGCATTTGAAGAAGTTGTAGCCGAAAAAATAAGAGCCTTAGCCCAGCGAATCAGACCGAGAGATTTATATGACGTAGTCCATTTCTTTAGAAACAGGGAACTGATTGAGAACCCGCAGTTGATATATAACGTACTCGGCCAAAAATGCGCTTTCAAGGGCATGGAAATACCTACCTTTGAATTCATAGAAAACCACGAGAAGTTGGATGAATTGGAGCAGCAATGGGAAAACATGTTGGCGCACCAACTCCTTTCTCTGCCACCGATTGAATCATTTTGGGAAGACCTAAAGCCGTTTTTTGACTGGTTGGAAGGTCAACTTGAAGTCGAGAGATTGATTCCTGCGGATACCGTCTCAGGTGATGTTTTCCAAGTTAATAAAGCGGATATTTTAAGAACCGACATATCAGAATTAAATAAGATTCAATTCTCAGCGGCTAACAGGGTATGTATTTTCTTAACTTACAACCGAAAGCAAAGAACAGTAGAACCACTGTCATTCAGAACTAGTTTGAGTACTGGTAATCGTTTGTTTCATGGATATGAGAGAGATGCTGGACATGTGAAAGCATATTCAATCTCGAAAATTCAATCGGTGGAGGTCACCAACATACCTTACACTGAAAAATATCCCTTAGAAATAACCCCAACAGGGAAGATTTCCATGCCGCCTTTAAGAAGAACCACAAGAAGATTATCTACATCACGCTTGAGTACACCGTACAGGAAAAGCACTTCAAGTAGTCGCCCTTACAAAGTACAATGCCCTGTGTGTCAGAAGACCTTTTCAAGAGCAAGAATGACAGATTCCAAATTAAACAAACATAAGAATCAATATGGCACAATCTGTTCAGGAAGAAGAGGTTTCATTGTGAGTTAAAACAACTTCAGTTTTGACTGACGAAATACTGACCAGAGACTGCCTTTTGAGTACCTGTTGAGTGCCTTATGAAAGATGAATTCCTTCAATTGTTGGTTAAAAAATATTTGCTAGTTATTTGAAAACATGGAACTTGTTGCTAATTTTTTCAATCATATCATCAGGCAATTCACCACGTTCGTAATGTGTAGGTGCCCGGTTCGATCCCGGGTATCGGCTCCAGCGAAACCAAATGTTTTAAGCCAATTTCAATCTTCTGCGATCTATCAAGGTTTTTAATTTCATACCACTATTCATACTACCCCAATTTGCTTATTTCTAATAATCAGCTGGAACCTGTAGAGTCATTTCCTGCTTGAAAATCAAGTAGAAACCAGATCACTGTCATAACCTGGATTCTTTCGGCTTTGCTGAAAGGGGCAAATCGCTATTAAAAAGAACAACGGAATTATCATCTGGTGTTTCCGGCCAATTGAGCGGGGGAATAATTGTGGTATCGATATCAAAAACCCGGGTGTCATCTATGCCGCAATTTGGATCTATAGTCAATTTGTTTAGATTCAAATCTACTATATCGGGTTTTTTATATGTTACCCAAAATCCAAGAGGGAAAAACTTCAATGAATCTCCCAATACGAATTTATTCTTATCGCAATTAAACATACTGAAGTTTCCTGAAAATTGATAAAGTACGATATAATCCTCATTTGATAAAACCGTCAAGGACTGGTCATTCACTATAAAATTTTGTTGAACGGGATAGTTTTCCAGTTATAACTGAAATATGCCGTACACTCTTTTAGGCTAATCGCTGTGAATCCAAACATATAATAAACAGAATCTGTGTTCTGTTTGATTTATTTGGGGGATTGTAGCAGAGGTGGAATTAAAATTCAATCTGTTGTTTGATTAGGGAGGTTGGGTGTGTTGTTGAGCTTTATGAAGACTGGGTTGGTTGAGCGATCAGTCTTGAGCGTTTTAAGTTGAAATTAGGTTCGTGTCCCCGGATTGACATATTAATTAGTGGCTGAACGAAAATTCAATTATTGGATATTAGTCCGGTAATTAGGGTACACGTAACAACCTGGTATCAAGCTATAGCCGTTTATCTGAAAATGTGTAGAGTAGACCAAGGGAGCTTCCCCCTTAGCCTCTCACAAAACCGGACGTGAATCTCTCGATTCATACGGCTTTTATTGTACAGTCCGAACGCCAACCCCTGCAAGTTGCCAATAGATGAAAAGATTGGGGAATTTA
>JABHWU010000053.1 GCA_018657625.1 Deltaproteobacteria bacterium
AAATCAGACAAATCACAACCAGAACCGTCAGGTTTCTGTTTAATAGATTGTAATTTCCATGTCTCATCAGTTTGTCCTCCTAATAACGATTTTTAAGATAAACCCTTGTTATTGTCTTATTGCTAACCGAGCACTTTGCGCTTTATTAAATAATCAAGTCATGGACCACCTCGCACACACCGAACCATTCCGGCACCGACATCATTGTAATTACCCCAGCTTGTCATTCCACCAGTCCAGAGGTTCATTTGTGCTGCAAAATTTCCTCCGGCGTATACCATGGAAGTAGTCGATGACCAGAAAGGAAAGCCTGCATCTGGAAAAACGGCAATATTGATGGCAGGGCTATTAATTGAGTAGTCTACAATTGAGATTAATTCATTAAAACTGGGTAACCGCCAGTCACTCTTCCCACCGAGAGAAAGGTCTTCACAATAGGACAATGCTGCTTCCCAGGTGTCAAACCACTCTTCATTATATATATAAGCTGGCCCCACCTGTTGCCAGGTCAACCCGGTTGATGGGTGCACAACAGTACCATCGCCAACGACAACAAAATTGTGTGGCCAGAGATCGGATCGAACATTGCCGAGGACACAGCGAACATAGTAGGCACTACTTTTATTTTTTGGTGAGATTTGAAGCGTCTCAAAGTTGATACTCCAGGCTTGATTGGCATTACCTGCATAAGTGGTCGATGTCCAGTATTCCGAAGACTTGGTATTAAGAAATATGCTGGTGTTGATGGTCGGATCTCTTCGTCCAAAATCCCCAATACTTTCCAGCTCTTTTATACTTGGCAGACGCCAGTCGGAACGTGCACCCAGATCAAGATTCTGGCAATATTCAACAGCCTCAATCCAGATGTACTGCTGGTCATCATCCTGTCTTTGCCATTTCAGACCGGTATTGTTGTCAGTAGCTGTTCCATTTCCATTGTCAGTATGGGAAGGGGAATTAACAGTGTAGTCATTGTCTTCGCCAAAAGTTACCGCATAACTGGTAGTCTGATTGGTATCCGGTAGAAGCGGCATTTCATTATCCAGGTTTGTGACACTGACACCGCCCGGCTGTATACCGTTATAGTTGTCATCGGTACTGTCAGCGGCTGAGAAAACGACAGAATAGTTCTGATCCAGATCTATCAACGAATCGTTGACACCCATAATAGTAACAAACTGCCCGGTATCCCAGTTACTGTTTGTAAAAGTCAGACTGGAAGGGGAGATAGTTCCTTCCCAGATGTTGCTGCTGGTAACATCGACAGAAACGTCTGATAAAGGCTGGGATGTGAGTTTCACTGTGAAGGTGGCTGTACCTCCGTATTCAGATGTGTTCCCATTGACAGCACTGAGATGGAACCCGGCATTATCGTCATCTATATTGGTAATCGAGACGGTTCCTACGGTTATTCCATTATAATCAGTATCGGCTGATGTGGTTAACCCCAGATCGGTCTGGTAACTCTGGTTTCCATCCTGAATATCATCATCCACTCCAGTAACAGTGACTGTTTGATCAACATTCCAGTTGTCTGTGGTGAAGGTCAAGGAAGCTGGACTAACAGCCCCTTCACTAATATCCGAACTGCTTATCGGAATTAAAACATCTGCTAAGGGTCGACGGGCAAGCTTCACGGTAAAAGTAGTACCTCCTCCAGCCTCAGTCGTGTTGGTGGTGACCCCGGTGATATTCGCACTGTTATTTTGGGTTTCAATGATAAAACCAGAACCGGAATCAGATGGAGATGAGATGTTATTTAAGCTGTCATCTAAATCGTCGTCCTGCCTGCAGCCGGAGAGAATCATATATAAAGTAACTACACTAACGATAAGAGAAAATATTGGCTTTTTCATAACTATTTCTCCTCTATTTAATCTGTTTTGGGAATATTCAGTTTTTGCATATTTCGCTCGGATCTTGTTAAAACTGCATGGCAACTGTTATGAGTATTTGGTTTGATCCGGTATAAACATCTCCGGAACGCGTAAATGAACTTTTTTGGTTAATCAACAGATATTCAAATCCGAAAACCAGGGAGTTCCAGTTTGAAGCAAGCCCGGCGCCCATCACCAAACCAACACCAGAAGTTGTCTCTTTATCGGCCGTATCAACGTTTTCCAGTTCTGAGTCTACGATACCAAAACCAAACAAACCATTTACCCTTAAATTATTGATGATGCCAAAGTCAGTCGTGTCGTTGAAGAAACGAAAACTGGGTTTATAGGCCAGGTAACTTGTGGTAACAGTGAGTTTATAATCCGATCCGGTGGTTGATTCATCTTGTTTATAATTGGCTTCCATTCGGTTTAAAGCCAGCCTGAAACCGATCCAGGGGTTTAGGGCATGATGTTGGTCAACAAAAACCCCTGTAGCCGTACCCGTTTTAAAAATTTTGCTTTGGGGAACCGCAGACCCAAAATTCAATCCGGCAATCAAAGATGAAGCATCAATTGAAACATCAACTAAAGCATCTTGACAGCTTTTTTGATCACCGACGAGTTGGTTTTGCTGTTCTCTGGAAATCAAGTTTACAGTAGGAACATAACCAGCACTGGGAGAGGCAATTTTCCACCATTTCCCATCTTTGGTTTTTTTGACAACCTTAACCTCCTGAAGGTATTTAAGAGTATCGATCGGATTAGATTGATTATCAGGCTGACTCCAAACCTGAAGTGTTTTTGGTAACACGTAACGAATAGACTGATGAATTGCTTTTTCCTTCTCTGCTGTTGAAATCAAGTATTTTATTGAGACATACCCTTGGAAGGGAGCTACTATTTTTACCCAGAATCCTTTTCTTTCTTCATCGTAAAGTGTAACCTTCTGACCTTTTTTTAATTTGCCAACAATCTTTGCCTTAAGGCTGGGTTCTGCCCTAACGTTTAGGCTATTGGCTTTGACATAAAAGATCTCTTCATCACCGGAAGCGGCAAATAAGGTGGTTCCGGTTATAATAATCAAACAAGAAATACATAATAAACAATATTGGCAAAATTTCATTGTTGGCTCCATTAATTAAATAGTTTTGAAAACCAGGACGGTATTTATTTGGTATTGAGCAATATGTTAAATGAACTGTGTTAAAAACAGAGTCGCCATAGATAATAGGAATATAAGGAATAACAGATGGAAATTAAAAGAGATATGTGCTAAGCGGTAGCAGATTTGTGATTAGCGGTAAAAATTGTGCTAAACGGTAGGAGATTTGTGATAAACGGTTGATTAGCACAAATTTCCTACCGCTTAGCACGTCTCTGTCCTGTGTTTATTATACGGACCCGAATTACTCAGCCCCAATTAGAGCAGTAACAGATTCGTCAACCATAACCAATACAACTCCAGGCTCCCAGGACAATCCATAGATAAAATCCGGTTCAACTGGCAATACGGATATGGCAAACAATACTGCCAGCGGCACTGATGTGGACTATGATGATCCGGTTGGTGGTGATTTTGATGGTGATGGCGATAATCAGACCTCAAGCAATGTGGCGGTCTTTAATACTTCAGCAACCGTTGCAGTCAAAAGCAAATCACCCAATGCCCTGGGTCTTTACGACATGAGCGGTAATGTCTTTGAGGAGACATTCGACGAAAGAGGGTCTTACCGCCAGTATCGGGGCGGAGATTGACGCAATGTAGCCAACCGCCTGCAAGTAGGCGCGAACATGAGCCACAACTTCTTTCCATGTTTATGGTTGATATAAAACGAAAAGTAGCTTGTTTAATGGCCATACCAACAAGAATAAGGTTACGCAAACAATTGACTTATGGGGCAAATTGCTTTAAATAAAGGGCTAATCAGGGTTAATCTATCAATCGATATATTAAAATCTTATGCCCAGTCCCCTTATTAAAGCGACACTTCTGATACTTATTTTTAGCACCATATGCTTTTTTTCAACCGGGTGTGAAAAAAGAAAGTCGTATCCCCGAGCTACAAAAGGCGTTTTGGACCTCTCCCAGTGGGATTTTAAAAATAATAGCATGGTACCCTTAGATGGAGAGTGGGAATTTTACTGGAACCAACTGCTTACACCGGAAGATTTTCAAAACAGACAGAAACTTCTAAAAATCGATCATTTGCGGGTTCCCGGTATTTGGAAGGGAAAAACCCCGAACGGACAAGAATTATTACCCCAGGGATACGCTACCTATCGCCTGCTCATTCACCATAAACCGGACAATATCATTAAAAGCCTACTGATTAAAACGCTACTTTCTACCTGTAATATTTGGGTCAATGGATTACAGGTGGCTACCAGTGGACAAGTTGGAAAGAGCCGAGGAGAGGAACACCCTAGGCAGCATACCACTATCCCCCATTTTCGTTTTTCCGGTGATACCACAGAAATTATCCTGCAGGTATCCAACTTTCACAATGTGCAGGCTGGTATTGGCGCTCCTATCTGGCTAGGGAATCAGGAACAATTACTGCAAAAAAACAAAACTCGCCTGATTTTAACAGCTGTTTTAGCGGGGATGTTTATAATTATCGGCCTTCACCATTTGTTAAAATACGCACTCCGAACGATTGATCCGGAAAACCTCTATTTCGGTATTTATTGCCTGGTATGGTCAGTCGGTATTACCTTTGGTGATAGTGGTGATAATTTAATGCATACTGTTTTCCCAAGTTTACCCTGGCGATTGGCCATTGACATGACACTACTTTCATATGCCGCTTCACCGCCTTTGATTATTATGTTATACCACTCCCTTTTTCCACGGGAGCGGTCACCGATTATTAAGTATTTTTACCAGGCAGTGGGATTGTTGTTTGTGATTTATCTCCTGGCTACTCCTCCAAATGCATTCGGTCCGGTTGTCAGGATCTATATGAACGTGTCTTTTTTAATCATTCCTTACTTGGGATACCAGTTTATTGTTGATGTGATTCGCAAGGAAAAAGGTGCCAGGATGTTAATCCTGGGATATATTATTTTGGTACTGTCTGTTATCAATGATAAAATGTATGATGCCCATATCATTAACACAGTTACTCTGGTGCCTTTTGGAGCAACTTTTTTTTTACTTTCCTATTCGTTAATGATCTCCATTAGATCAGCCCAAACCCATACGGAGGTTGAAAATATATCGATTGAACTAGAAGAGAAAAACGTCAAGCTGGAGGCGTCCATCCATACCCTGAAAGAGAATATTCAGCTTAAAATGGAATTGCAGGAGCAAAAACAAAAGAAAGAACTGGCCCGAATTGAGACCGAAAAATCAGTACTGGAAAAACTGCGCTATCAACTGAATCCCCATTTCCTGTTTAATGTACTCACATCCATCAGGGGAGCGATCTTAAAAGACAGGGATATCGCCAGGGAAATGGTATCTAATCTTTCCGAGTTCTGCCGCATAACACTCTCTAGTGGAAGAGAGGAATGGCTGGAAGTAGAAAAAGAGATTGAGCAGGTTGAACTCTATCTCAGAATTGAACAGGTCCGGCTGGGAGATTATCTAACAACCCAAGCGGAAATTGATCCCGAATTAAAAAGTTTGTTAATTCCTTCTTTATTATTACAACCATTGGTAGAAAATGCAGTAAAATATGGAAAACAAACAGCTCCTGAAAATTTGGACGTTAAAATATCGGCTAAAAACCATAATAAAGCTCTTTTTCTTGAAGTATCCAATACAGGAAAATGGATAGCACCAGGTACCGCATCACGAGCTAAATCCATGGGAATTGGTTTGGAAAACCTGAAAAAACGCTTGCAACGATTGTATCCAGGTAAACATTCCTTTCACACAAAAGAGGAATCGGGAAGTGTAATTGCTCAAGTGGAAATACAATTATCAGAGTTAAAAAAGAGTAGTTAGCTGTTGGCTATCAGTGTATTTTGTGAGTTCAGCGGTTATGTTTTTTCTTTATTATCAATACGAAACACACTGAATAAACTGAAATTAACAGCAAATACTTTATATCTCTCTAACGAAAAAGTTGATATAAACTCAAAGTAATAATATTATCGTTATATGAAAACTGCTGAGGAAAAAAAAGAAGCAATAATAATCGATGATGAACCGTTGGTTCGTGCTGACTTGCGCTTTATGCTGGAAAAACATCCTGAGATAAAAATCATCGCTGAAGCCGGATCAATTAACGAAGCGGAAGCGTTGCTACGGGATGTCACACCCGACATTGTCTTTCTGGATATTCAACTGCGCGGCGGTACCGGTTTTGATTTAGTTCCAGAGATTTCTCCAAAGAGTCAAATCATCTTTTTTACTGCTCATGATGAATATGCCGTCAGGGCTTTTGAGGTTAACGCCCTCGATTATCTGCTTAAACCGGTTTCTGCCGATCGATTAGCCAAAGCGATAAAAAGGCTAGATGTCGAAACAAAAGACCAGGTTACAGCAAGTAAACCTGTTGAATCACTTGGAAAAGACGATCAAATATTTATAAAAACAGAGAATGATCAAAGATTTATCTCCGTTGATAATATCTCAGCTATCATTTCCATCGGGGGGAATTATTCGAACCTAAGGATGTTATCCGGTTTGTCACATACAATCCGTCGTACTTTAAAGCAATGGGAAGAAATGCTGCCTAAAAACTTCTTTATTCGGATTCATCGTTCCTCTTTTATCAACACTAATCAAATCAAACGACTTAAGTTTGAAAAAAATGGTACTTGCATGATATCTGTATCCGGAATCCAGGAACAACTTGAAGTGAGCCGCCGCTTTGCACCTCAGATTAAAGAATTAGCAAAGCTCCTGAATTTAACCTAACAACCGTTTATCACAAAATTCCTACCGCTTATCACAAATTTCTTTAACATTTCCTTGTTTGTTGTCATCCTGATTTTTAAAAGTAATTGGTAATTAGACAATAATGGAATGAGCCGAAATCAAGAATATATACTTGTGTGCATAAAAAAAACTACTGAAGAAACTGAAAGACCGAATATTTGTAACGAACTTGATCAGAGGTAAAAAAGAAAAAAACTGCTGAGCACAATGAAAAATTAATATCCTATTTCCGGTTTTGAAGAATAACAAACTAAAGGTAATTTAAAATTGAATATAGCTAAATCAAACCAAAGTAAAATATTCCCTATAAGCGTAATGAAAATAAAAAAAGCCATCATTGTTGACGATGAACCCTTTGTTCGGGATGACCTTCGCCATATGCTTTCCAAACATCCGGAAATCGATATTGTCGGTGAAGCAGGTAGTGTCAAAGAAGCAGAACAATTATTAAAAAAGATTTCACCGGATGTAATCTTTCTGGATATCCAGTTACGCGGAGGCTCAGGTTTCGATCTGATACCCAGTATCTCTCCTACTAGCAATATTATCTTTTTCTCCGCTTATGATGAATATAAAGATAAGGTCTCCCAAACCCAGGCAGTTGATTATTTACTCAAACCTGTAACCGCTAGTCGTTTGGCCGCATCATTGAATAAACTACTCTGATACCTAGGGTCATACGACGTACCCACTTGCCCCTGCAAAAAGCTGAGCTTATTTAAAAACGCTTCAACAGGCTCAGCAACCGATTAAAGTAGCTAGAAAGAGCAAGTTTGCTGGCCCTGCCTGCTGTTACTCTTACATTAAAGAAAACCTTTGAGATGTTGTTGTTATTTTGATAAGATACTGATCAATAAAATAAAAATGTTTGCGATGGTTAGCTATCAAATAGTCGTTTCTTTGACCATGAAAGCACCTTTATTAGCTGCAAAAGCAGGGCCGGAAATTTTCGTAAACGAGTATTGAAATTAATAGCTAAACTTCCCATTGATGAAAAAGACAAGGAATTCTTCTTATTACGGGATCGAATCTACCAACTGGAAACCCGACTCAAAATTTTACAAAACCTATCCCTTCATCTTCAAGTAAAACTAGATACGCCCTTAAGGAACCACTATTCATCCTCTGGTATATGGAATACTTCCAAATCCCCCGGCGTCAAGTAACAAAGACATTCGGTATAGCCAGATCTACATATCTTACAATGTCCTAAACCAAGAACCTCATCAACTGTTACATATTTCGAAAAACACAAAAAAAAGAATAAACGTGGATGTCGAATCCCAGCTTGATATCCCAACCATCTATGGTGTGTTGATTTAACAAAAGTATATTATTGGGGACAGAATTTTTTTTACCGCTCAAGCAGATAAATAACCACAGTCATTTATCTACATCCCAGACAATGCATTTCAATATTTTTAATTTTTTCCCTCTTTTTTTGAAATAATTAAATCCGGGTCGGTGTATTACACTATAATTGATCAGTTAATCTTTAAAACAAGGTGACGATAATTGATATCAAACCTGGAATACTTTTATTTTAAAAGGAGAAATAAAATGAAAAAAATAATGCTAATCGCAGCTTCATTGTTAATCGTCGGTACTACCTTTGGTCATGGAAACAGATGGTCAAAGGGTAATAAAAACGATACAGAAAATAATGGCCAATTCTGGCAACAAATGAATACCTGGCGACAGGTAATGCATGATACTAAAGTTGAAGCAAAAAACACAGATAATGGCGTGAATTTACAAATCATCATCCCATCTGATGAAGCACAAAAAGCCATAACTGATGATTTTCAATTATCACAGCAAAACTTGGCCACTTATTTTGAATCTGTTGAGGTATCACTTGATGGTCAAGAGAATGGCTGGGTGATTAGTTTTTCTTCATCTGATGATCAACTGATCAAACGACTTCAAAATTCTGGTAATGGACTGTGGTATGAGTTTTTACATCTGAAGATGCAGGGTATCATGCACTCAAATAATGGGAATCATCATATGGCTGGGAATTATAACGGACATATGGGTCAGGGGTATGGAATGAGAGGGAATTATAACGGACATATGGGTCAGGGGCACGGAATGAGAGGGAACTATAACGGACAAATGGGTCCAGGCTACGGAATGATGCATGGCAATTACCAGGGATGTCAGGGTGGCAATCCGGGAATGTATCAGGGTAATTCTCAAAATTCTTCAAAAAACTAATCATATATGAAAATCAGTTAAATTTATCATATGAAATAATGTATTCCATAGTGAAAACTTATCGGCTTTGGATATTAAAATTTAACCAAAGCCGCACTTTATTAACATTAATTATACGGGAATAAGAATGAAACAATTTTTAATCGTTGTCGGGGCAATACATCTGAAGCAGCGATTCAAATATTAAAAGAACGCTATACAAAAGGGGAGATCACTCAAACTGAGTATCAGGAGATGAAAAAACAGGTAAAAAGATGAACTTGATTTTGGGAAGGTATAGCTTATATTGACGAAAACAGAGTGAATGAATAGCCTTAAAGAATAAAATTAAGATTAGCTCACATTTTCCAAAATTAATTGATTGATATGAACAACTTTTCCAATTCTGACGCTGAGTTGATTCAGGCAACGATTGACAACGACCAGGAATCTTTTAAAATATTTGTGGAGCGATATCAAAAACCGATATTTTCCTATTTATACCGGTTTTTATATCAAAACAGAGAAGCAGCCGAAGATATTACACAATCTGTTTTTCTTAAGGTGTATCAAAATTTAAACAACATCGATACCAGCAAATCAATCAAATCCTGGATCTATCGCATCGCGCACAACGAGGCTGCTAATTATCTGAGGTCTGTATCAAGTAAAAAGGAATCTATTTTTGACGATGAACAATGGTCTAAAATGGCAGATCAAAAGGAGCCAGAAGAAGATATTTCAAAGCAGTACACCGACATCGTTCAAACAGCATTGAAAAAACTAAAGCCAAAATACAGAGAGGTCATTGTCCTCTTTTATTTTGAAGAGAAGTCATACGATGAAATTGCAACTATTTTAGATTCATCGACTAATTCAGTGGGAACACAAATTAGAAGAGCAAAACATCAGCTAAAGAAAATTCTGGATAGCTTGGCACCGGATTTGGCAGCTATATTTATAGTTTTATTATCTCTTTTATCAATTAAAAGAGGGAGGACCTTATGAAAAGCATTGATGATATTTTAAGAAAAGCCAAGTCAGAAGTTCCAGAACTTTCTGAAAGATTCAGTACGAATGTTTTGCTTAAAATCAAGGAACAGGAACTCACCATTTTACCACAAAAAATAATAAGGTCACAAATCAACTGGTTTAGTTTAATCATTGGTATTGGACTGCTAATGATTGCATTAATGATTACCAACAACGCCATCTTTGAAATTCAGATGAGTGGTAGTTTAGAATTACTATCCTTTGGAACTCAATATTTAAGTGATTTTACAAAATATTTACCGCTGGATATCATTATACCTTCGCTGTTCATTACAGCAATTTCTGCCTGGTTACTAGTCCGATCACGAATGATTAAACGTGGTGTAACCTTGGTGGTGGCAGGAAGTTTTTTAGTCACTACTATTGGCGGAAGCGCTTTAGCGGCTACCAGCCTCAATGGTAAAATTCAAGCCAGCATTATCAAAGAAAAAACAAATATTCCGATCATCAGCTGGTTTTATAAAGAACGTGCCCGATATCATATGAAGCACGACAGAGTTCAAGTGGGGCAAGTAATTGAACAAAATAGTCAGTTTGTATTAATTAAAGATCCATATGGAAAAACACAAAAAATTTACCTCCCTATAGGTATGAAAGTTACACCAGGACAATTTATCCGGATGAACGGTCAGGTCATCGAAAATGGATTTAAGGCTGCGATAATGCAGCATTGCAATCCCACAAGTGCTGGAAAGTATTTTATGCATATGGGAATGATGATGCCAAATGAGATGAATGGTAACATGATGGAACACCATCGCCATATGAAAGACAGCATGATGCAAAACACGGGTATGATGCACATGAACAAGCAATAGGTCGTTTTACCTATCAATATCACTCCTTTTTATTAAGCATCCTCAAACGTTAAATGAACTTGCGGCTGTCATTTCGATGAGTTCTTTGCTACAAGTTTCGCAAATTCAGTGAGGAGAAATCTTTTTATTTCATTAAGATCTCTCGTCGCAAGCTCCTCAAGATGACAAAGAGGTATCCCTTTTATCTGGTAAATACAATTGCGATGCAGTCTGTTCATTCAGGATGACAACTTTTTGAAATTACGGTTATAAAATTCAAGTTTGTTCATAGAAACAATGAAAAATCATGAGGAATTTTGAATGTTGGCTGGAAAAAAGTAAATGATCAGCTTCACAACAACAAGACCACAAAGCACTCCTATCATATTGGCGGCCATATCCAACCATTCTCCATAGCGATTCACAAAAGGTTGTATTAATTCAATCGCACCGCTATAGGCAATAAAAAATAAAGCAATTAATTTCCAGTGATTTGGCTTACGCAAAGCTGTCGGGAACATTAATACAGCATAGGCAATTAAGTGATGGGTTTTATCGTTACCGGGCACAGACGGCAACGCTTCAAAGGGCCAAAGTGATAAAGTTGTAATAACTGCCAGGATAAATACAGTGAAAGCAATCCAATAGTTTTTTATAAAAGTTAGTAACGCTATCATTTAGTATTTACCTATATGTTAATACTTGAATCCAATGGCAGACTCAGTAGCTCATCTCATTGCAACAACGCAATTGATTGTCAAATGAAAAACCGTGAAGAGAAAAATAATAAACTTACCCCGGTAAGAATATTTGAGTAAATAATTATATTAGATATTTTCAGGTTAAAATGCTCTGGTTTCCTGACAATGATTTTATGGACAAAAAAAGGAATCAATCCGCTTATTCCCATAGCAATACCAAATATCAAGCCAATCTTAGAATTTTTTTCGATTTCAATTAAACCATAGAATATGAGAATAATAATTGGAATATGCAGAAGCAAAAAACCAGTGATTTTGCCTGGTAACTTCAATATCTCCCATTCCTTTTCATAAGCAGATTCAATCTCATGCAAAATAATCAATGTTGCATTCAAAATATACAGCAATGAAATTGTTTTCATCTTAAAACTACCGTGACAGATCATCTTTAAAGGTTATGGAGGTATCATATCTGAATTTGAATATCAGAACAAATCTTGAGAATCGAACGCCATGCTAAGTCGCATTCTCCGCTGCAAAGCTGCGTTGAAAGTCGGTCTTTAGCAATTTGTCATGCTTCGTATTATATTCTCTCTTGGATTAAAGAAGTTATTGTTCTGACATTGCCAGCTTAACACCAAGTGACGCGAAGACCACAGCAAATGATCGCTGCATCCATAGAATGCGCTTAGATGAGGATACAATATAAGCCCGAATACTGTGCGCTGCAATACCATAAAGTACAAAAATAAAAAGTGTCATTCCCATAAACACCCCACTAAGAAAAAACAGCTGAATTATTGGGGGGGTTGCGGCATTTGTTAAAACAAATTGAGGTAGAAAGGCTAAAAAAAATATTGATAGTTTTGGATTAAGAATGTTGATCAAAAACCCTCTAGTAGCAATCTGCCAAGCCCCTTTTTTTTCAACTGAATTATCAAAATTAGGCTCTCCTGTTTCACGCCACATAGACCAAGCAAGGTAAAGTAAATAGACAACTCCTGCGTATTTTAGAACTTGGAATACAACAGCACTCATATGGAGAATTGCTGATAATCCTAAAATGCAAGCGAGCAAATGAGGAATTATTCCAGATGTGCAACCAAATGCAGCAACAATGCTACCTCGCCAGCCAAGAAAAAGCCCTGTTGAAATAGTGTAAATAACACCAGTCCCTGGTATTAAAACAACTACAAGTGAAGTAATAAGAAACTCAGTGGAAAACATTTTTAACTCCAGTTTATATTTAAGAATGAAAACTATATATATTACATAACGCCAGTGTCAATGGAATTTGAGCTCAACGAAAAATTCCACTGAACACATTTGTTGGATTATCAATTGATCAATATTACATGTCGTGCTAGTATTACCGTATTACAAGTAATCATCTAATGGAGAATGATATGCAAACAGCAACAAGTAAACTTACTAAAAAGTATCAAGCAACAGTACCTAAAAATGTACGTAAAAAGCTTGAGCTTAAGGCTGGAGATGTCATTGCTTTTGACATTGACAATGATACAATTAAACTACGAAAAGCAAGACCCATTGACCTTGAATTTAGTTCTGCGCTGATTCCCACTCTATGTGAATGGGATTCACAAAATGATGAGGATGCATATAATGATTTATGAACCATTTGACGTAGTTGTTGTTCCCTTTCCATTTACAGATTCATCCAAAACGAAACGAAGACCAGCTCTTGTCTTGTCACAAAAGACCGAATTCACTAATAAGGTTGACCATTCAGTTTTGGCAATGATTACAAGTCAGAAGAACGATCCCTGGCCTCTTGATGTTACAATAAAAAACAAAATACAATCTGGTTTGACAGCCTCTTCTGTTGTAAGAATGAAAATTTTTACTCTTGATAATCGATTTATATTAAGAAAGATTGGTCATTTATCTAAATCTGACCAAACTAAAGTTAAAAAAAGCCTCTCAAGTTTATTTGATTATTTATAATAATTCCAATCCAACACCAATTTCAGCTGCGTTGCCCAAAATGACGAAGGAGCGGTGGGTGACGTCAGCTGAAAACGCTCGTTATGCGTTTTTTATTATTTTCATTAATTTACTGATAGTATTAAAGTTTCTTCCAGTAGCTGAAACACCCATACATTTCTCAAGATTCGCAACAAGTCGCGACCTTCCGATACCATCTGGAGCATACAGATAAAAAACCTTCCCATTTAATTCGTATTTCTCTGTAGCAGAAGATAGAGTTACCAGTTTCCCGATGTTTGGCGACTTAGGGACTTCGGATAAAAAGAAAATATGTATGGACTTCGCTTCATCTGGACCGAAAGGATTACTTTCAATGGCTTTTTCAAATTCTGATCTTTCAAGAACCATAGTTTCTGGTTTAAAGCCGAATTTTGATTCAATTGCTTTGCTTATAATCTCTCCGGGTTTCTTACTGCCACTGAGAACTACATTACCACTTTGAATGTAAGTTTTAACATTTTGATATCCGTTGGCTTCTAGTAAAGATGTCAGATCTCTCATTGGCAATATATTTTTACCACCGACGTTTATTCCTCTGAGTAAAAATAAATATGTTCTCATAAGTATGCTTGATAATGCTAGCGTTATGTGCTGATTCACCTATACTGCTGTGCGGCCAGTATAAAATATTTTTTCCATTGCTCAGACTTAGTAATATCTGGTTCTTCAAATAGAGCATATCCCTTTTTTATATGATCTTGAAGAAAGTATTTTTGAGGTTTAGCTATACCACTTCTTAATAATTTGGCGACTTCAGTATCTGATAGTTTGAATGCCAAACCACCTGGAAACCATAAAGCACAGATTGTTCCATTAATATATAATGCAGCACCACTGATAAAATGTTTCATTTCTATCGAAAAATCAATTTCAGATTCAATTTTTAGTTCATTTATCTGGCTTGAAAGCTTTTCTAAGTATTCTTTTGCCATGTATTTAATGCCACGTAACGCCGGTATCAACGCGTGCAAAGTGTAATTTGTGCAAAAATTAAAACTGCCAAGACTACTACTGATCAAGTGATTTAATATGGTCTTTTTTAAATCTGAGATTCAATTCATTGCGAGATTTTAATATCTCTGTTTTTGGCATTTTTTTACCACAAATAGTGGTTGATTTTGAGAAATTGACAATTGCATATGTTCCGTCGTCATCAATGTCAAACTGAATGATGGTTTCATTTGTGTCTTCTCTTCGACATGATGGAAATACTTTTTTACCATGAAGGGGATGACCGGTTCGAATATTTTGTTTTAAGTATTCGATCCATTCATCCGCAAATTCCAATGGAATCATTGTCCATGGCCACTTAATTTCAAAAACATCTGATTTTGATTCTTTCATCTCTATAGGTTATCTTCTCTAACGGTTGCATCACCCGCCAGCCCCAAAGTGAAGCGGCGGGGATGGTCAGGTGTATGCTTCTGTTGTGTGTTTGACATTAAGCTTGACTCAAAAACGGTATGTAATTACAGTAATTATATAAACGCCAAAACTGGAGACTTAACATGGCTCAAGTCAGCGAATTAAAACTCGTAAAGATCGGAAATTCCAAGGGAATCCGAATACCAAAATCAATTCTTCAAAAATATGGATTTACTGACTCAATCCAAATTGAAGAGAAAGAAAATGGAATTTTGTTGCATAACAGTAAGATTTCAAAATTATCCTGGGAGGACACATTTAAAGCCATGAAGTCTGAAAAAGAGGACTGGACTGACTTCGATAACGCCCTGCAAGATGGTTTAGATGACTAAAAAATCTTTTCCCAAAAGGTATGAAATCTTTTATGCAGACTTAAATCCGACTATAGGCAGTGAAATCAAAAAAGTCCGACCCGTCGTGATCATTAGTCAAAATGAAATGAACAAATATTTGAAAACGGTTGTTGTTTGTCCCCTTACCTCAAAACTTCATCCAATGTGGAAAAGCCGAATTCAAATAGAATGTGCTAAAACTCAGTCCGAAATAGCTATTGATCAAATTCGTACGATTAGCAAACAAAGACTGAAAAAGAAAATTGACTCATTGGCCCCGGATATATCTGCTCAACTCAGATTCATTATTACTGAAATGTACGGTGAATAGTACTCCTTTTTGATTACCCACACAACACCTGTTTAAACCGCATTCAGTGCCGTTTTTTGGCGGTGAATGTCGGTCTTTAGCCATTTGTTAAACCGTGATAAAACTATATTGACTAAAATTCACAAAGAAACCATAATGGTATTAAAACGAAACTAAATAAATAAATAAATAAAGGAGAAATCAATGCCCGCTATAACTGTAAAGAATATCCCAGACAATCTGTATAAAAACCTTAAACTTGCTGCTCAAGTGCATCATCGAAGCATTAATTCTGAAATCATTGCTTGCCTTGAAAGAGAATTAATGATTAACAAAGTGACGGTTAGAAAAAGAATCGAAAATGCTCGTCTACTAAGATCCAAATTGATAAATGAAATTGTTGATGCTGGTGAAATAGAGTCCCTAATTAATATGGGGAGACCATGATTGTAATCGATACGAATATCATTTGTTATCTGTACTTGCCTACAAAATATTCTGCAAATGCTGAACTACTATTAAAACAGGAGCCACAATGGGCAGTTCCTGTTTTGTGGAAAAGTGAGTTCAGAAATGTATTAATCGGTTATCTTCGAAAAAATTTATTAGATTTAAAAACTGTCATATCCCTACTTCAAGAAGCAGAAGATTTGCTTTCGGATCAAGAATACCAAGTATCATCACTATCGGTAATGAATTTAGCTTCTCAGTCTGATTGTTCAACTTATGATTGTGAGTTTATCGCATTGGCTGACATTCTCAAAACCAAACTTATCACTCAAGACAAACAAATTCTACGAAACTTCCCATCAACTGCATATTCCCTTGAGTCATATCTCAATCCAGAGGTCTAATATTATATTCAGTAGAGTTTTTTCTATTACATATATTGAGTTGTATGGATAATCAAGAAGATTCCATAAACAGGATTATCAGAGAGAATCAGAAAATATTTCAAATAAAATAAATTTTTGCTAATTGATGGTCTTTAATCTGTTAAGGGCGTTGTATAAGCTGTCTTTTAAAGGTTCAAAAAATTTTGAAAAAAAGACTGAAAGTGAATGACTAAGGGAATTTTATAAAATCAAATGAATAACAATTTGACACCAAAATTATCTTTTCAGGGAGAGGTTACTTATTAGGTTATGATACAGTAACAATTATCAATAAGATTTGGCCAACTCACCAGATAAATATTGGTGAGTTGACCAAAATATTTTTACGAATGACCACTATATTTTTACGAATGACCACTATATTTTGGTTCATATCTGTGATCATTATCATTCAAATGAAACCATTTGCACTATTGTACTAATTAATCAGTAAATTAACCAATTAATTCAGTCAGTAATCTGGCTGCTCCACCGGCATCCTCTGCATAACCATCAGCACCAATTTTATCAGCCCAGGCCTGACTGACAGGGGCACCACCGACAATCGTTTTAATCTTATCTTTTAGAGATTTTTCAACCAACAATTTTTCCAGATCAGCCTGGGCTTTCATGGTTGTTGTCAGCAAAGCACTGGTAGCAATAACATTAGCATTGACATCGATAGCCTTATCCACAAATGCTTGAGAAGAAACATCCCTTCCCAGATCGTGCACAGTGAAACCACTGGCTGATAGAAAAGACTCGACAATACTTTTTCCGATATCATGAATATCACCTTTGACCGTTCCCAAAACAACAACACCTTTAGACACAATTTCACCACCGGACACCGCTTTGTTACAAAGATCTGCGGCTAATTTCATAGCGTCTGATGACATCACCAGCTCCGGTAGAAAGATCTCTTCATTTTCAAATTTCTCTCCAATTTCAGAAATGCCCGGAACAAAACCTTGTTCCAGCAGTTCAGCTGCTGCTATCCCTTCTGCCAGGGCTTTTTCCACAACAATCTTTACCTGGTCCTGATCCGCTTCAATAATTGCTTTTCTAGCCTCATTAAACAGTTGATTCATAACTTATCCCCGTAATTTCAATATTGATGACATTTCAATACAATTTAAAGATGTAATTCCAATTAAGATGAAATAAATATGGGAGCAGCAGACAGTTAGAACGCTACTGCTCTATAATGACTACGATACTACTCACCACTTTTAGCGATTTTTATCAGCTCTTCTGCTAAACCATCTTCTAATGGTTTCGGTTGATGTGTTGTCAGAATCTTTTTTGCTTTTTCAACAGAGACCTGATGTAAATCTCTGGAACCTTTCTTTTCCCAACCACCACGCATTCTGCGATCAAACAACTCCGCCTGGACTTGCTCGGCTCTTAAATGCTTCATAGTGTGTTTTTGACCCAGAAAATTACCGGCAATGCCAACCTGTTTTATGAGATCAACGGCCATCAATTCTTTATTAACATCGATACCGTAGATGGTTCTTTTAATCATAGCCGCAATTTCATCATCCATGACCATTTGACTAAAACTTAATATTTGACCCAATTCCAGCATTCCCATACCGTATATCAGATTGGCCCCTGCCAACGCTGGTAACATTGCGGTTATGGTTTTTTCGTGACCGGCTTGAGCGTCAGATAGTTTAGAATCCGCCTACGATCCCCCAACATAGCAAGGTACTTCATAATAATGCGCTAACTCAGCCACAGCCGCACTAATCATACCCATTTCAGGGGCACCAACCGTGGCAGTGGCAGTCTTCATGTAAAAAGTCGTGGTTGAGGTTCCATAAATACAAGGAGTTCCCGGATTTGTCAGTTGGGCCAACACTATCCCACTGAGCACTTCCGCATTATGGATCACTAGGGTTCCAGCCAGAGGAATCGGGGCTGTAGCTCCGGACATGGCCATACTAAGCACATCGATGGGCATCCAGTTTTTGGCTGATTCGATAATCACCGCACAACATTCATCAATAAGTTGTAAAGGACTGGTCGGACAAACACCAAAGGAAACAATGGGTCGATATTTCAGAGTTTCTTTATCACCCACAACAGCGGCTGCCATTTCGATCATTTTTTGGCAATGGTCACCGGACTCAGCATCCATGGCAATATGTTTGGTGGTATTAGGCAAAGTAACTGCACAACCGATAAGATCGCGATAACTTTCCGGCTCGTCTTCCGCAGACACCGGTGGTGATGCAACATCGACATTTTCCAGGGCATCACATAATATAGCCATATTTTTAACATCTTCCAGGTTTGAATCTCTAATTTCACCGGTTTCAAGATCCTGGGTTAAGGCACCGGTATTAAATGGCGTAAACCCTACTTCCCTGCCACCCATCATAAAATCCTGGGCCTTGTCACGACCTGCCAGTAGTATATGGCTTGGACATTGCGCCATCGCCTCATTGACAAGATGATTAGGAAAGCGAACCACTTTTGTCTTCTTATTTACCCAGCAACCACCCTTTTCAAAAATTTTCAGGGCTTCATCATGATCTACAAAAACCCCCGTTGATTGCAAAACATCAAGTGTTGCAACGTGAATCTGATCCAATTCATCTTCAGTAAGAGACTTCAACCCCCAACCTTTCAGCGCGTTTATACCGGCCATCGGTACCTGCCTCATTCCAACCTCCTTTTCTTATTTTTTTTGATGAAATTTCTAAAACAAACAAATAGCTTCCGGATTAAACATTAAGATCAGGGAACGTATCAAGTACATTTCCCCTGATTTAAAACTGTAAATTGGAAGTCCATTTATTATTAAGGATTTATTAGCCGGGATGCCTTATTTCATCTCATAATCCAGCATAATTTAGGAGGTATATATTGCACAAACGGTACCTTTTTAACCTCTTTCCATTTTCACCAAAAAGATACCACTGCCAATAATAAACAAAATGCCAATCAGCGTGGTTATTGATGGTATTTCATTCCAAATTAAATACCCCATTAAAGCCGTTGGTACCATCCCACAATACTCAAATGGTGTAATGGTAGAAGCTTTTGCTAACCGATAGGCCTGGGAAAGGCAATATAATCCCATGGCTGCAATAATACCAAGAGTAATCAATTTAAGCAGATCGGAAAATGTAGGAATCACCCAGGCCCGGGTTAGAAATTCCATACTGGGATGAACAGTTAAGGTAGGTATGCCACTTCCCATAAATAGACCAAGAACACCTGACACAATAAAAGAACAGATTATAAAATAAACACTCATCACAGAAGCGCTTTCCGTAATGGCCATTCGTCTCGTAATCATCACTCCTCCTGCGTAGGCCAAAGCGGCGATAACAGGTAAAATGGCTGCCGGATCAACAATTCCAATACCTGGATGGACAATAATGATTACACCAATAAAACCTGTTAATAATAACATCCATCGATGTAGCGAAACCTGCTCCTTAAGTAGAATAACAGACAAGAGGGTCACAAAAAAAGGTGAGGCATAAAATAAAGCGATAACATCGGCCAAAGGCATCGCTGCTATTCCCAGATAGAAAAAGGTATAAGCAAGCAACATTAATAATGACCGTAAAATATGCAAACCGATTTTTTTGGATTTTAAACTGGCAAAACCGGAATCAAAATAAACCAATATCAGACAAGGGATAAACGCAGTAATAGCTCTGCAAAACATAATTTCAAAAACAGGATACCCACCACTTAGAGAGCGTATAATTACATCCTGGATAGAAAAAACCACTACCCCTGCCAGTAAAAACAAAATGCCTAAAACTGCCTTATCTTCCTGATAATTGATCGTCATGTTTTAAGCCTCTTTACCTGCCATTCTATTTTGGATTTCCTGGAAAAAGCATCAATAACAGAAAATTTTAATACTGCAAACGGCAATCGTTAAAGAAGTTCAGTTTCAGCGGCTTTAATGATTTTTTGCATTTCTGCTTTGATCTGCGCTTCGAGAGGAGTTGGCTGATGGTTGTTAAGTATCCATCTGGCTTTTTCCAGAGCTATTTCATGGGGATCTTTAAACTCGTTGTCCTGACCTGACCATTGGTGAGATACTCCCGGATTCCACAGTTTTCGCATGTTTTCAACAGTATATTTAGAAGCCAGGTAATGGCCTCCGGGCCCGGTTTGGGTTATTTCTTCTACAGCTAAAGCGTAGTCATCTACAACGATACCCTTAGTCATCGCCTCAATGGAGTTGATCACTTCGTCTTCAAGAATAATTGCTTCATGAGACAGGGTTGTGTAGAGTTCTGTTAATCCCATATTAGGAATCATATCCGGCGCGGTCTGAAAAACAAACATAGCATCAACCGCTGACTCCTTTCCGTGACGCCAGGTTCCTGGTTTTTGGGTATCACCGGATCCAAAGCCGCACATTACCGGTAAATCATAGTAATGCCCTAATTGCGAGATCCCTGCATGAAGCAGATGTTGCATCCTGGAAGAAGACATACTCCCTCCGGTTAAAGGATTCATGGTAACGCTGAAAAATGAATAATAGCAGGGTGCTCCAGGGTGAACCAATTGTAAATAACAGATGGTGCTTAAAATTTCAGCATTTCCCTGCACAAAAGTTCCAGCCACAGAGGCAGGTGCTGTTGCCCCCAAAGTCGGCATAGTAGCCACTCCAACCGGTAGGCCGGCTTCAGCGAAAACTAATCCAGCCTCAAGAGACTCAGCATCTTGATTTAGTGGAGATACGGGGCATATCAGGGCTGAAAGTGGTGGCCTTTTTTTGGTTTGATCACTGCCACCACCAATCAGTTTTGCCATTTCCACCACATATTTAGAAGGAGTTTTTTTTACACTACTAATGATATGGACATGTTTTTCAGTATTGTTAAAAGAAGCTTCAACTTCATGAAGCGGCATCAAAGCAGTTGGAACATCATGCGCACTGACCATTGGCCAGTAGTAACTACAGGAAGGCAAGTAATCACAAATTCTGGCCATATCCGCCACATCCTGTTTGACAGATTGACGTCGCTCTCGAGTGTTAATATCAATGGTAGCCATCCCGGTACCGGCATTCGCTAAATAGGTTTTTTCACCGTTTAAAACCATATCCAGTTCCCTTCGTCCACGGGTTGATGCCATGGTATAAGTTCGCGGAGCCCTGGCAATAGTGTCCATCAATAGCTTAGTAGGAATCTTTACCCGTTGTTCTTTAAAATCAACGTTTGCTCCTGCTTCTGCAAAAATTTTCAACGCTTTTTCAGAAGGAAAACGAACACCGGTCGTTTCAAGAACCATCAAGGTTGCTTCATGGATCTTTTTTACATCCAAATCTGATAAAAACTGGATTTGTAGCTCGGGTTTCATTGAAATGGGCTTAATTGAGGCAGTTGGCTTCTTATTTTGTGTATTCATGGGGGGGGGCTCCAATACTATCGTTATTTAATATCCTGATATTTTTTGATTCATTTTCGTTTGAGTCATCATTTTTTTTAATCCTTTGTTTTTCACAAAGGGTTAAAAAAAGGGATGAAGGGATACGCACTGATCTATCTTATTTTTATTACCCCAGTGCAATGAATTTGCTGTTCCCAGAGCGAAGTCAAAGGGTGACAATACTGACCAGCCACCCTTTATCTTTCTTCTTTATATAAAATCCCTGATATTAGCCTTAAACAGATTCACAGAATTAATCTCTATATCAAGCAATTTTGCAATCTTACACTTAGCTTGAATACCTTTTGAGCCACCACTCATCGAAATAATGGTTCCAATATCAAGTTCTTCCCGTAATTCCAGCATTTTTTCTTCATCAGTCAGATCTATAACCTCAACCCCCAATTTTTTGGCAACATATTGTTTGGCATCATTAATTTTCATTTTGCGGGACATTTGCATCCAGGCAACCAGATCTCCGGTTGTCCGCAAGCCTCCCATAGCAGAACCCATAATATGTGCGCACTGTGAACCAAGGGTATCACCTGTGCCTATCTACAAGCCATCGGCCATACCGATTTGAACCAGGGATTTTGAAGCTCTGGTGACTGCACCAATCGGAGGAACTTCATATAAAGGCACGCCACAAACACCCATACCAACATTGGGATGAATTGGGATATTAGCCACTTCAGCTGTTGCCTTAACCATGGTCACAGAACGCGACAAGTTCCAGGGAGTGGTTTCGGTTGTGTTAACATTGACAGTGGGGCCAAAAATATCTACGCCTGCCGCTTCTGCTACTTTCACCAACTGATGAGGATAGAGTCCTGCCAGTCGAGTATCCTCAAAGAAAATCTTTCCATGCATCCCCAGAACAAATTCAGATGCCATTCCGAGTTCCATATACATGTTCGGAGCGATTTTTTTCAATTCACGAACGGCTTCCAGCGCTGCAGCCATATCCGCATCACCGGCAGAACCACTGGTGTCAAAATTCATGGCTTCGCAACCGACCTGATTCAATTCTTTACCAATATAAACCAGATCACTTTTTAACTGTTGCTTAGCATCCAACTGGGCTTGTCGTGCTTCATCAATTTTACCTATGGGCAAAAGTTCTGCCGGATTGTCAAAAGGACCATCCGGTCGAAAATAAAGTCCCATATTGGGTTGTGACCCATAAAACATTGGAATCGTGGTCGTTTGTGAAGTCGAATAGTATTCATTGGCTTCATAATGAATCACCGCTTTGGCCGGTTTATAACTAAAATCATTATGCCCCATACAGCAGGTATCACCACAGGCTGCCCTTTCCCAGTTCAAGATGGCTGTGGGACGACTCATGGGAATTCCCATCCCACTATTTTCCTGATCCGCATAATAGGTCATAGAACAGGAATCATCGGTGACAACAACCTCTTCCCCTGGTGAAACACTAACGATTCTTCCAGGTTCACAAAAGATATCCAGCAACTGCTCCCTTTCTTCTTTGGTTAAGGATGGAATTTGGGCACGATCAGATGCATCATTGGTTCCCCTTATAATATCTTCAGCAATCTCATCTTTTGTCATCATAATGCGTCCACCATCACCCAAATGAGTCATCACTTGGTTGTGCATATTTTTTCTCCTAAAGGTATATGTGGAATATTCGTTTTAAATATTATTATTCAACACTTTTTGCAATTTTCACCAATTCTTCCGCCAGTCCATCTTCCAATGGTGCCGGTTTGTGGTCCGCAATTAAAGCTTTGGCACGTTCAATGGAAGCCTGATTTAGATCTTTAGCGCCTTTCTTTTCCCAGCCACCACGCATACGCCGGTCCAGTAATCCGGCCTGAACTTGCTCATCCCTCAAATGTTTCATGGTATGTTTTTGACCAAGAAAATTACCGCCGATTCCAACTTTTTTTATCAGATCTACTGCCATCAATTCATCGTTAACATCAATTCCACGTACGATTCTTTTAACCATGGCTGCTATTTCATCATCCATTACCATTTGGCTAAAGCTTAATGTCTGTCCCATTTCTAACATGCCCATTCCATACATCATATTGGCACCTGCCAATGCGGGTATTAAACTGGAAAGGGTTTTTTCATGACCGACCTGGGCATCAGATATTTTCGAATCGCTCTAGGTACCTCCGACATAGCAGGGAACCTTATAATAGTGAGCCATAGATGCTGCAGCTGCACTAATCATTGCCATTTCCGGTGCCCCCACAGTCGCCGTTCCATGTTTCATGTAAAATGTGGTTGTGGAACTACCATAGATAACGGGTGTCCCCGGATTGGTTATTTGAGCCAGAACAATCCCGGCTAGTACTTCAGCATTATGAACGATGATTGTGCTGGCCAAGGGAATCGGAGTAGACGCCCCGGACATTGCCATACTTAACACATTTATCGGTAGATGATTTTTGGATGCTTCAATGAGTACGTCACAGCAATCACCAATCAATTGTAATGGACTGGTGGGGCAGACACCAAATGAAATAATTGGTCTGATCTTTAGTTCATCCGTTCCACCAACAATTGCTGCCGCCATTTCTATCACTTTTTTACAGCGGGCGCCTGACTCTGCATCTCCATCAATATGCTTGGAAGTATTTGTAAAACTAACAGCTGCAGCGTGAAGCTCAAAAGAACTGTCTGGCATGTCTGTTGGTGAAACCGGTGGTGTATAAATATCCACGTTTTCCAGGGCATCACACAATATCGCCATCTCTTTAACGTCTTTCAGGGTGGATTCTCTAATCTCTCCTGTCTCCAGATCTTCGGTTTGAACAGCCGTACCAAAAGAGGTGAAACCAATGTTTTTACCTCCCATCATGAAGTCATTTTTGGGATCTCTTCCGGCCAGCAGAATATTACTGGGACTTAAACGAATGGCCTCGTTCACCAGATGTTTAGGAAAGCGAACGACTTTTGTTTTATGGTTAACCCAGCATCCTCCTTTCTCCAGAATTTTCAATGCCTCATCATGATCAACCAGAAGTCCGGTGGACTGCATGATTTCAAGTGTTCCCACATGCAGACGCTCCATCTGATCTTCCGTTAAAGAATTAAGGCCCCAGCCGATCAACGAATTGATTCCAGCCGATGGTGTACTTCTCATCTCACCTCCTCTTTAAAATTAAAAAATCTGATTTTGTAAAACTCACATCTCATATTCCCTCTCTTTTGTTTATCATACTCGGTAAAATAGAGATTGAAATAAGGTGCTAAGATATCTGCAAACTCTTTACCATAAATACCCTTTTAACATTGGGCAGGTTTCCATAATCCTTCCTGTTCCAGATCTTTCATGGCTCTGATAATTCCTTCCCGCAATATATCAACCATTTCATCAATTTGCGTTTTAGTGATGATTAAAGGCGGCGACATAACATTCATATTCACAACCGGTCGCACCATCAATCCCAATTTCTGACAATGATTATCGATTCGCAGTCCCATCTTATAATCCAGCTCAAGTGGGCTCTCTTCATCTTTCTTTAATTCACATTCAACACAGGCCATTAAACCCTGTCCCCTGACATCTCCAACAATCGGAATGTCACGAAGCTCTTGCAAACGGTTTAAAAAATGAGGGCTCACTTCTCGAACGTGTTCCAGTATCTTCTCATTTTCCATAATCTCGATATTTTTCAAAGCTGCCGCACAACTGACCGGATGCCCGGAATATGTATAACCATTAGAGAATACAGCACCTTCAGCTTTTTCACCACCCATTTCCTTCATCAAGCGATCTGAAACGATACAGGCTCCCAATGGCAGATAGCCGGAGGTTAATCCTTTGGCGCTGGTAATGATATCAGGTTGAATATCAAATACCGGTTCAGAGGCGAACCAATATCCCAAGCGACCAAATCCGGTTACCACTTCATCTGAAATGTAAAGAACATCATATTTTCGGCAGACATCCAGACACATGCGATGATATCCAGGTACCGGAACAACCACACCACCGGAAGCTAAAATGGGTTCCGCGATAAAAGCACCAACTTTATCCGGACCCAACTCTAAAATGGTATCTTCCAGTTCCTGAACCTTGGCATCTCTAAATTCTTGCTCGGTCATTTCTTTAGAGCGCCGGTATGGATTCGGAGAACTAATAAATTTAACAAGATCATCGGCAGCATCCTGATAGTTTTTATCACGAAACTTTCCGGAAACAGTGGCACTTAAATAGGTACTGCCATGATAGGCATCTTCCCTGGATATTGTTATCTTTTTTTCCGGACGACCTCTAAAATTATTATAAAACATCATCAACCGTAAAGCAGTATCAACTGCGGTCGAGCCACCTGTAGTTAAAAAAACCGTATTCAAATCACCAGGTGTCAGGCTGGCTACTTTTTCAGCCAACTGGGCTGAAACATCACAAGTCAGATTAAAGGGTGAAAAATAAGGTAGTTTTGCAGCTTGTTCCGCTATCGCTTCAACCATTTCCTTTCTGCCGTAACCAATCTGCGTGCACCACATACCCCCAGGACCATCAATCAGTTTTTTACCATCTGAATCATAGAGATAGATCCCTTCACAACTGATTGCCGCAGTACGTTCATTGTGACCATGATATCCCATGTCTTCCCAGGGATGTAAAAAATGTCGGTTATCTCGTTCTCTGATTTTTTTTGTTTTGTGAACTTCATTGGAAATTGATTGAATATTTGCTGTTTTCATATCTCTACCTCTAGAAAAAACATTTCCGGGGAAGTGTTGGGTTAAACCTATTTTCAACGAAACACCCTTTTAAAAGGGAATCAACCCAAACATATTTAAATCAATCTTCGCTGTCAAGTAAAATGTATGAACGTACATTTAAAATATACTAATAATTTCAAATATTTCAAAGCCCTATAAATCTTTTATTTATCTGTAATATATGATTAATAATTATTTATTTCTTATTGAAAAAATATTAAAAAACTATAGTTACTTGCTTTTATTTATTATTTTATCTAGGATATACTCGTCACCTCTTTTCAGCCTAAACTCACCTCAAAACAGATAATACTTAATATGATCCGAAAACATCCAAAACCAAAAGGACGCGAAGCGATAAAAGCCTGGAATCACAATAAAATTATTGAAGCTTCCATCGAAGTTATTGCTAAATATGGAATCGCGGGTACTACTATATCACGTGTTGTGGAATTAGCTGATGTTTCCAGAGGATTAGTAAATATTCATTTTAAGAGTAAGGACATATTGCTAAAAGAAGCGTTAAATTACATGTTCGCAGAATACAACAATACCATCGACAACGCCGTAAAAAAAGCTGGTAGCAATCCTGTCGATCAAATCAAAGCCATTATCACCGCTAACCTTGACCCTTCAATTCTGAATAAAAAAAATATGGGCGTCTGGTTTGCTTTCCGTGCCCAAATTCGATCCATGCCGGAACACCTGGAAATGGTTGAAACCCGGGATAAATGTTTAACCAATCATTTACTAAGAATTTTTGAAACCTTAAATTTAGAAGGTGGATATAAAATTCCAGTTAAATCTGTTGTCAGGGGATTCATGGTAATGTTGGAAGGTTATTGGTTGGATTTCCACTTACATCCCAGAAATTATGATCGCGAAGAGGCGAAAAACACCTGTCTTTTTTTTCTTGCTGGATTATTCCCAAAACTTTTTAAGTAACCTTAATCCGTTTCATAACAAACTAATTAGTCCTTGAACGAAAATGCATCAATCCGGTAATTAGGGGACACGTGACTATCTGGTATTTTGTGGTTAAGTCTTTGCTAAGTATTGTACATGTTCCCGAATTACCTATTTTTCGTTCAGACACTAATTATCGAACAGATGAACAAAATTATCGACCAATAAAATGTTAAACCGCATGTTAATCGGTCAAAATCCAGTCAGTATCGTCAAAAAACATTGTCAGTTATTGGATTATTTTGCAGATCATTTATTATTCTGGTGACAAGTTTTACTTCACTGATGCTGGATAAAATATATCTTGGGTAATCATTGGCATAATCATCCCTTGTTAAGTTTTTAACCCGGCACCTTTTTTTAAAAGGATTAAATTAATTGTAAACAGAATGACCGTAAATAAAACTAACATGCAGAATCCGAATACAATATTGATATCAGAGAATCCTAAAAATCCATATCGAAAACCGTTAACCATATATAAAATTGGATTCAGTTTAGACACCGTTTGCCAGAAGGGAGGTAATAAAGAAATAGAGTAGAAGACACCGCTAAGGTAAGTTAAAGGTGTTAAAACGAAGGTTGGAATGATAGAAATATCATCCGGTTTCTTTGCAAATATGGCGTTTATCAACCCCGCTAAAGTAAAAATCGCAGAAGTCAGGAAAATAAATACAAAAACAATTCCGATATTATAGATATTCAGCTTGGCAAAAAACAGCGAAAAGACGGTGACCAAAGCTCCAATTAACAATCCTCTGGTAATCCCCCCAAAACAAAAACCCAATATCGTCACCACCGGACTGGTCGAGGAAATAAGAATCTCTTCGATATTCCTCTGCATTTTGGAGCTAAAAAATGAAGAAACGACATTTGCATAGGAGTTTGTAATAACTGACATCATGATAATTCCGGGAATAATAAACTCCATATATGAAACACCATTAATACTTCGCAATTGAGATCCGATAAATCTTCCAAATATCAAAAGATATAGCCCCATTGTTATAACTGGTGGCAACAAGGTTTGAACCCAAATTCTAAAAACCCGCCGGACCTCTTTACGGACAATTGTCTTAAAAGAAATAAAATTTTGTATCAGCATTTTTTAATTATCCTTTTCAATAAGTGACAAAAAAGTTTCTTCCAGACGATTCGTTTTATTTTTCATACTTTTAATTTCAATCGTATTTTTATTAAAATAGGCAAAAATATCGTTGATGGTATCCCGTTTTGAAACTTCCACCTCAATGCTTGTTTCATCTATTTTATTTATCTTAAAGGTAGACTCAGGAATAGAATCAATGGGGCGGAGCAAATCAAAAATATACTTTTGACTATCAAGTTGATTAACCAACTCTTTTTTAGACGTGTTTTCGATGATTGTGCCCTTATTAATGATGCCGATATTATTACAAAGATATTCTGCTTCTTCGAGATAATGGGTGGTTAAAATAATGGTTCGCCCTTCCTGGTTCAATTTTAATAAAAAGTCCCACATCCCCCTGCGCAATTCAACATCCACCCCTGCTGTGGGTTCGTCCAGGATCAACAATTGCGGGTCATGAACCAAACTCCTGGCAATCATTAATCTCCGCTTCATTCCTCCCGAAAGCGTTCTGGCCTGCATATCCCGTTTTTCCCAAAGGTTCAGGCTTTTCAAGTATTTGTCAGAGGCTGCCTCTGCCTTTCTCCTGGGAATACCATAATAACCAGCCTGATTAATTAAAATATCACGCACTTTTTCAAAAACACCAAAATTAAACTCCTGGGGAACAATACCAATGCTATTTTTGATACGACTAAACTCTTTATCAATGCTCTTTCCAAATACCAGCACTTCACCCATATTCTTCCTGACCAGATCTGTAATGATTCCAATTATTGTGGTTTTGCCAGCCCCATTAGCACCAATGAGCCCAAAGAAATCCCCCTGTTCCACTTCCAGATTAACACCCTTTAATGCAACGACACCATTTTTATATGTTTTGCAAAGATTATTTATTGCTAATGCTTTCATTATTCCCTGTTTATTTTTGGCCTTTTGTAGCTGCCTTCTTTAAGTTCTTTATAATATAAATGTTTTAATCTTAGGGTTCGAATGTTCTTATAAGTTACTGAAAACAAAGACTCTCTCATGTCATTCCGAAGGAGTGTGTAGAATCTTTATTTCATTGAAATTATAATAGATCTCTCACATTCGTTCGAGATGACACATGACTGAAACCAATCTCTAAGATAGTATTTCTAAAAAAGTTAGCTATTTCAAATTTATCCCAGGCAGGATTTAATATCTGTAAATAAGCCACCATAGTGACTATTTAGTAAAATTGAAACTTATTTCGCCTAAGCCACTGATATGGAATATGTCCTATTACAAGGCAAATTATTTTATGATTCAATCTTAACAAAAAATATTGTCGAAATGACCATTTTCACAATTTAAAATCTCCAATAACAAGGGTATTATTTCGGTAAAGTGAAAAAGATACTATGGATTATTTTGACACTGGTAAAGATATTTTGTATATTTTGTCAGATATTACTAACGCAACCATTACATTTCTTCTGAGATCTGGTTTTAATCAATGCGACAATAAGGGAAGATATTCCAGGAAACGGGTAAATCATTTAACAACCCGATCAAAATTTTATCATTAATTAAAGGAAACTTTATGCCAGGTGCCGAAGCCAGAGTTGCACTAACTGAAATCAAAGATAATATAGATAAGCAAGACTTTATTAAAGCACGTTTAGTGATGGATCATTTCCCAAATCTAACGCAATCGGAACAGAAATCAATTCTTTTTGAATTAGCAAAAGCCACTGATGATTTTGCGGTTCCATTGCTTTGTTATCTGGTAACCATGAATCAATCCATTGTTTCTGAATTCCCAACAATACCAGATACCATTTCGGCGAAAGCAGTTCATAGCTCAAACATAATTATTGAAGGGATAGCAGGAGATGTCCCTGAAACATATTATTATCTAAAATTAGCTGGTCAACTGAATATTCAAAAAGCAGTGCCTAACCTCATTAAGAAACTCTTAAAAACTGAAGAAAAAAGGTTACAATTAGCAGCTATTACCAGCTTGGGTACTCTTGCTAACCCCGATGCAATCAATGCCATCACTGAATTTCTATACGTGGACGATTCGGAACTAATTAGAGCAGCAATTACGGCTTTAGGACAAATTGCCACACCAACTGCCATCCAACGACTCTCAGCAAAATTTGGAATAAATCAGGATACAGATTTCCAGATACTCGATATTTTTGCTGAAATACAAGATGATATCTCCTTACGAAAATTGAATGAAACATTGCAATCAAGATCGGCTCAGAACCGAAATCATGCCCGACTCAAGTTAACAAAAATAGGTATTAAAGCCGTACCTATGTTAATTGAAAATTTACTGGGTCGTGATAGTGATCAGCAGATTCTATCTCTGAACATTCTTCAACAAATCGGAGATGAAAGTGCTGCATTGGCAATTCGCAATTTAATTAATAATCAACCCAAAAGCCCTAATGTCAGATTCGCTGCTTTTGAGGCCTTAGCAGATTTATCAACGCGTAAGGGGGATTATGTCCTGGCCGGAGGGCTTTCTGACCCGGATAGTAATGTGAGGTTAACAGCAGCCAAAGCCATAGACCGAAACCTGGATAAAGCTTTACTGAATGGTGTAAAAAATATTGTCAATCATCCGGGAGCAGAAGCCATAAATATCACCAAAGCAATAATAGATGCCCAGACGGAAAACTTATTTTCAGGACTAATTGAGTCAGAGTATTTCCAGGAAACTGCAATCGCTTATCTGGGGCAAAATGTTCATAAAGATATCAGAACATTTTATATAGACATTTTGATAAAAACTAAATTTGAAAACTTGGCGGATAGAATTAAACATTTATCCCAATCACAATCAAAACAGTTAAAGGGTCGTGTGTGTGTTGTTGATGACTCAAAAATGGTTTTGCACCTATACCGGTCAATCATTACAGAGTTAGGGTATGAGGTCATTTTATTCTCTGAGCCACTGGAAGCGATCTCCTGGTTGAAAAATAATAAACCTGATTTTCTTTGCACGGATTTAAATATGCCGGAAATTACTGGTATCGAACTAATACAAGAGGTCAGAAAGAAATATAGTAAGAAAGCCTTACCCGTATTCCTGGTAACCACTCAAAATGAAATTCAGGACAATAAAGCGGCCTGGAAAGCAGGTGTCAATGAAATAATGTTCAAACCTTTTGATTCAAAAATAATATCGGCTGCCTTTAATAAAACAATAGAAGATAAAAACCGCTGACAAGCTATTTTTAAGGCAATTAAAACCTATCACATCTACCGTTTCATCTCTATAGCCGACAGATCTCTCATTCTGACCAGAGTATCGCAATTCAGTGTTCGAGATGACAAAAGGCTCAATGCGATTGAAAAGTGCTATAGATAAAATTTAGCTAAATAGATACCGGCTTTTAATTTGCATATTATTAGGTAGTATTGTGATTTTTTAAAGATCGGGTTCTATATTGTTAATAGTTTTACCATTTATGGACAAAATTGTACTGTTTGCCCCTTAACTGGATTATTTCAGAAATTTAATGATTATGATAAATTTTTTGTACTATGAGACCTTCAGTTTCATAATCTTTGAATGATCTAAAATATCTTTAGCAATTTGCATTGAACACATTAGGACACTTAGTAAAATCGAAGTGTCTTCGAAAAGTATCCCTTCGAGTTCTCTCAGGGAACCATTAAGAAGGCAAACTTTGGCACAACTGTTTTTTACAATTAGGTTCAATGCAATATAAAAGCGCTACAGATCAAAATATCAGATATTTTTAAAACCAAAAAATGATTAATAAATTGCTGACAAGGTGATATTGGTCATTTTAATACCATTGAATATTATGAAAAACACTAAAAACTCAATGCATCAGCGCCTGATTTTAGCCATAATGCTCACTATTTTATTTACAGCTGCTTGCAGTCAAATCAGAATCGCATATTTTTTTGTTGATTGGTATATTGTTGATCGAATTGATGACTATCTGGATATTTCAGATGATCAGGAAAAGTTTCTGGATGATAAAGTTGATCTATTACACGCCTGGCATCGCAAAGAAGAGCTACCTAAAATTGTTACTTTTTTAAAAAGCCTAAAGATAAAATTAGCTAAAGGGCTTTCAGAAGAAGATATACCCTGGTTTCAGTCTGAATACAAAGCCATCCAGTCACGTGCCATCGATAAAATTTCAGACGATTTTGTGGTTTTTCTGGGCACAGTGACACCGCAGCAAATTGATCATTTAGCCCAAGCAGTAAAGAAAAAAAATGAGGAACACTATGAAAGAAATTTCAAAATTTCAGAGAAACTATGGCGGGAAAAACGTATCCAACGGACCCTGGAAAATTTGGAAGATTTTTTCGGCACACTGACCAAAGAACAGAACAAATTAATTACCTCCTCCATCGAATATAAGCGTGAAGATTATTTGAGGCAGTTTGAACAGCGTCAACAAGTGCAAAAAAAGATTGAAGCGGTATTGAGAAGCCAGGAATCTCCAGAAAAAATAAAAAATGTGTTTTTAAGCTGGATACTGGATCCAGATGAAATAAAATCCGACATGTATAAAAAATTTTCCAAGCAAAGGACCGCAAAATGGGTAAAATTTTGGTTAACTGTGGAAGATACAATTACTGCAAAACAACGAAATGTCGCACTTGAGAAAATTCAGGATTATATAGAAACGATAGAATCGATGGCTAACGGTAAAAGCTAAGCTACGTTAATTACCTGCTATTTAAGATGTTATTGGCGAGAAAAATAGATGTTTTTAAATTGGGTAGTTACCGTTTCTTCCAGGTCATCCGAATCAGCCATCAAGGCAATATAACTGACTCTCTCTATATTTTTTTTCAGTAAATTTTTGAAAGCAGACTTTAAATCAACCTTTTCTTTTAGCCACTGATTAATATGAGTGTCTCCGGATTGATTGGCTACAATCAAAAGATTTTCACCAACCGGGCTTTTCCAGACAGACCCTTTTTTCATCTGTGATGCCCAGACAAAGGAAAAACCGGTAGTATTAGTTCCCACAAACCCTTCTTCATAAACGATCAAAACCCTGGCCGGAAAATCATCCCCGGATCTTTGGTTTTCTGAATAATTTTTATAAATATGATTAACTTTCCAGCTCCAATTTAAATAAGGTGTCTCTTTTAAATCTATGTCTATCATCCGATAAAATAAACCAGCGGAATGCTTACTCTCAAGTGTTAATATCGGCTCTCCGGATTTAAGTGTTATATTGAAAGCTGTTGTTTTCACAAGCTGTTTCATTTTCCATGTATTTGGTTCATTCAAATTAAGGTATTGATCTGCAAATGCAGGAACAGCTAATAAATAGAAAAAAGAACTCAATAAAAACCAACATTTAAAATTTTTAAGACATTTTAAATTCATTATTTTTTTGCTTTTTAATTGTGATTTGATTTTAAATTAACCATCCCCAAAATACTCCAATGGCACTTACTGCTACCATTAATCGATCTTTAATTTTTCATTACTCTATTGTAATCATTTAGCTTCCAATTGTAATCAATATATCCAATGTCAGCTTTTTGAGATTGAATGAATCGCTGATCCTGCTTGCTTTCAGTAAATAGATGCGCCCATGAAGCAAAAAACTCCTTTAATGAATGAATTCCTTTGTAACCCTTTTCGAAATCGACCTGATACCAATCAAAAATTTTAGATATATATAAAGTCTGCTCTTTGGCATTGTAATAATTTCGTTTTTTATCAGACAAAAATTGAATCAAATTCTCCTCTAGCTGCTGATTTAGTCTCTCATAAACATAGGCTTCTTTTCTGATGGGCGGACAACTCCAGGCAGCACAAACCAATGCAAAGTGAATATAGGGTTCTTCATAATTATCATTCTTACGGATCATTTCATGTTCTATTTCATCCAGATAAATTTTGCGGCCAAATAAATCAAATAATTTCCTTTCCCAGGGGCTGGTAAAAAAAGAACTCATATCTTTGATAGATTCCAGTTTTGGGTATTCCAGGAGGATTAGTTTAACAGTGAAAGCATTATAAGCATTCATTAAAAAAGCCAGTCGTTTTGACTTTTCCCACTTGTTGAAATCAGTCGTACTAATTGTATTTAGGCCACTCAGGTACAAATCAAGTTTTTTTTCCTGCTTTTTGAATTTCTGGTAATCAACCATATTTGAATGACCGTCGGGCATTGTGATCACAAATGATTGTAATAAGTCATTCCACAACATATGCTGATGATCAAAAGCAAACAAAGGGTTAATCGAACCAAAATAAATAAGAAACAGACCATAGAATATTTTTTTCATTATTTGCACCAAGTATTAGATCATAACAATCACTTTTTATATGACCTCTGATTGCCTGTTAACAGGATGTTTTTTATCCTATATAATACAACTATTAGTCCCGAACAACGCTCAGACGATGTCATTTACTTAAAATCATTTCTGTCGGATCAATATTCAAACCTGATATTCAAATCTTTATTTTGAGGGTATCGTTACAAAGCCTCACGATCCTCGTAACTATCGGGTATTTAACTGTTTAAGCCTTTACTAAAAATTGTATATGTCCCCAAATTACCTACTTTTCGTTCAGATACTAATTATTTAAATAAATCAGTACTAATATATCGTTCACCGGTATCCGGAAAGATAACCACAATCATTTTATCCTGATTTTCCGGTTTTTCAGCGACCTTTAACGCAGCATGTGCAGCCGCACCAGAGGAAATCCCACAGAGAATACCTTCCAAGCTGGCAAGTTTTTTGGCTGTTTCCAAAGCCTGGGCAGAATTAACCTGGATGATTTCATCGATAAATTCTGTATTCAATACAGCTGGGACAAAACCGGCACCAATGCCTTGAATTTTATGGGGTCCAGGATCACCTCCAGACAAAACAGGTGACTCTTCTGGTTCAACCGCAATGGAAACAACATTTTTGTTTTTACTTTTAAGAACATCTGTTACACCGGTAATGGTTCCACCCGTTCCAACACCGGCAATAAAAATATCCACCTGACCATCTGTGTCTTCTAGAATTTCAATGGCAGTCGTTTGCCGATGGATTTCCGGATTAGCAGGATTTTCAAACTGATTCGGTAAATAAGCGTCTTTTGTTTCCGCGACAATTTTTTCTGCCTCAGCAATCGCTGCTTTCATGCCACCAGCACCTGGTGTCAGAACCAGCTCAGCTCCCAGGTGGGATAATAACTGACGCCTTTCTACACTCATCGTTTCCGGCATCGTTAATATCAAACGATACCCTTTGGCAGCGCAGGTATATGCCAACGCAATACCGGTATTACCACTCGTAGGTTCAACAATCGTTGTATCTGATCCAATCAATCCTTTTTTTTCGGCATCAGCGATCATAGCATTCCCAATTCGACATTTTACACTTCCCGCAGGATTGCCACTCTCCAGTTTTGCATAGATTGTTGCCGGCAAGCCGTCTGCAATTTTATTTAACTTAACCAGTTTTGTTTTCCCAATTGCTTCTGTTATATCCTTTAATTTTGCCATTATAAATACCGTATCTGTGAGGGTTAAATTAAAATATTTTTAAAGAAGTTCGAATTGTTATTTTAAAATTATCTATTTATAACAAGATAAATATAGTCCTATTATAAATATGTGTCAATTATTTTATAATTTTAAAAAACTCATTAAGATTTGCTCGGGGAGCTCTAAACGAGTTAACCGGATGGTCATAATCTCCATATCCTATTGCTATAGCCACCAGCAGTTTTTGAGAACTTGGTAAATTTAAATAAGATTTAATAATAGACTGAAAATCTGTAACAGAAGCCTGGAGGCAACTGTCAAGTCCAAAAGTATATAATGCCAGTATTAAGGATTGCACAAAGCCACCACAATCATAATAAGATCCTAATTCCATTTCCGGATTCATGTGAATAAAACCAAAAACAGGTGCGCCAAATCCATCAAAGTTGGCGCGCATTTGGGTGTTTCTGCGCTCATGATCTTCCTTTTTAATACCTAAAGCCTGGTAAAGCTGCATCCCGATTTGAAAACGACGCGTTTTATAGGGATCGATCCATTGATCCAAATAGGCTGACATATCAGGGTTAGCTGGAATTTTATGATCATAAGCATTCAACAATTGATCGGCCAGTTCTTGTTTTTTTTGGCCTTTCACAAAGACAATCTGCCAGGGTTGCATATTGGCTGATGACGGTGCATACTGTGCGATTTTAACAGCTTCAATTAAGATTTCATCAGAAACATCTTTTTTTAAAAAGGCTCGAATTGATTTTCGATTTTTAATAGCCTGGCAAACATCTAAATTTTCTCGTTTTTCCATTATCATTCCCGATATTAATATTTATACACTTTCTTACCGCCAAAAAGGTAAAACAGTTTATGTTAGCGATATTATGATTGTCCGGCGGCAGTGACAGCCTTACTATTATCCAGCCTGATGGTGTCCAAGGGATACCTTACGCAAATACTCCGTTCTTGCTGCACCAGTTCGCAATTCAGTGCTCAGTGTCCGAATGTGATCAATGCCAATGCAAATGGCCATAGTCTGCTTAAACATGGTTTTTTATTACCATCTGAATGACAATTTCTAGTTGTCAGGACGATATCCTTAGGTTAACAGCATCCATAATCACAATCTGATAGTTAATTTACCAATTAATCCTACAAAGCGCAAAGGGATTAAAATAGGTAAATTTCTTCAGTGGGAAAATTAAAACTGGGATATTCATCGAGCGATCCCAGGCATTAATTTATGGTGTACATACCCTGTTTTATCCGTTAAATTATTCGTTAAAAATGATTTTCAAGGTACACCTTATTATTTCTAATAGATTAGAATTATGGATAAAATAAAAAAATTTGAATTCACCTCCATTCTTGGATGGTCCAGCAGTAGATATGATTTATTTACATCCTGTAAAAGAAAATATTTTTATAATTACTATGCTAAATTTGATGAAGATTTTACAAAAGCACATATAGATGCCTTAAAACGACTAACATCAATTCCATTAGAAATTGGGAATATTGTCCATGATGTCAATAAAGTGATATTGGAGCGATTACAAAAAACAGCACGTCCGATTGATCCGGCAAGGTTCCAACAATATATTCTAAATACAACAATGGAATATTGCCATGCAAAGACATTTCAGGAAATATATTACCAGAAACTGAATCAAATTAATTTTGAGAATGACGTATTTCCTAAAGTCAATTTAGCACTCAACAATTTTCTACAAAACCAAAGATTTAATTGGTTACTTTCTGATGCTCTGCCAGCAAGCGATCAATGGGTTGTTGAACCCGGAGGATTCGGAGAAACGCGAATCAACAATTTAAAAGCCTATTGTAAAGTTGACTTCTTATTTCCGGTCGGTGATGAACTATTTATCATTGATTGGAAAACCGGTAAGGCACACACGGAAAAACATAAAAAACAAATGCTGGGGTATACATCCTGGGCTTCCTATCATTATGGCATTCCAGCTGAAAAAATCGTACCTATTGTTGTCTATTTGTTACCGGATTATCAGGAAACGTCTATCCGTTTTAACCAAACTGATATTGAACATTTCAATCAACAAGTTAAGGATGAAACCGTTCAAATGTATGAGTATTGCACAAATGTAAATGAAAACGTCCCCAGAATTAAATCTGATTTCCCGCTCACCGAGCAAAAAATATTTTGTAATTATTGCAGTTACAAGGAGTTGTGTTTTCCTGATTAGAATTATTTTTAGTCCAACATTTTTTTTAGCAATTATCATTCTTATTGGTCGAATTTTTCCTTCAATCCAAGAGCACTGAAAAATCTCTATTATGGGCGTAATAGATCCTTTATTTTGCTACACAAGAGCAATTTCAGGGAGCAGCAAATTTAGTGCTCAAGGATGACAGCATCCATTATAAGACAATTACAATATCTGTTGCTATTATATAGGTCTGGAATCACTTACTAAAACCTACTTTAGTGAAAAAACTATGTTTATTGGACATTTCGGAGCCGGTTTAATTGGTAAAAAAATCTCACCGGTAACTTCATTGGGAACGCTGTTTTTAGCCTCTCAATTCATTGACTTGCTATGGCCGACTTTTTTGCTTTTGGGAATCGAAAAAGTAGAAATTGTACCTGGAATTACTCAGCTGACACCCTTCGATTTCAGCTATTATCCCTTCTCACACAGCTTAGTTGCAGTGGTGATATGGGGATTATTACTAGGATGTATCCATTTTATTTTTAAGCGAGACATCAAAGCTTTTTTCTTGTTGGCATTGCTAGTGCCCAGCCATTGGTTTTTAGATTTATTGGTTCATCGACCGGATTTGCCCCTTTCTTTTTCTTCAGATCACTATTTTGGTTTGGGTTTGTGGAATTTTCCAATTGTGGCGGTCACCATTGAAGTTACTATTTTCCTATTGGGGATTTATTTTTACACCAGAATCACCACTCCAAAAAATAGAATTGGAACTATTGGATTTTGGGGTCTGATGATTTTTTTAATTTTCAGTTACCTGGGGAATTTTTTCAGCCCACCACCACCGGACACAACAACGATCGCCTGGGTAGGGCAAACTCAATGGTTAATCATTATTTTGGCTTATTGGGTAGATGATCATAGACAATTCAGAAAACAGGCTTTGTTAATTTAACATGGAAATCTTTCATTTGAAACCCGCACAATAAAAGATAATAGATATTATGCTTTTGCCTTCGACCGTGCTTCATTTGAAGACAAGGCTCCCATCACAAACTCAACCTGCCCATCCATAATAGCTACTTTTTGGTAGAATAAATTTGCATTATTACATTTCTTAACCTAGAGTTAAATTTTAACCCAATGTCAGACACAGACATTCTTCCTGCAATATATCAAAGCGGCATTTTAGCCCTAAGGAGGTAATGTGAATTATGAGAACCAAATAGAAAACAGATTCTGAGTTGGAGTGGGTGTAACTCCTGCCCTAAATCAACAATTTTCCCCGGACAAACATTTTCATTTGTAAATTGCAAAATGCCTGTTCGGGTTTTTTTTTGACTATCCATTCAAATTCTTTTTCCGCAAAACAGACCAACTTCATATTTTGTCAATAAAACAGAAACATTGGCTGACAGTTTATTAATATTCAATTTTGTTAGTGCGCTATTACATAAATTTGTTTACTAACGAAGGTATTCTTCAAAGGAATGACCAAATCAACGACAATCATTTTACAACACACTTTCATTTTTTTTGGAGAATTAACACCCATGGATGAATATGAAAAATAACCGTTATTTCCTGATTTACGCTGCTTTGCTTATGGCAGTCTCAATTTGGGGTTTGTCTTTTGTAGTAACAAAAATCGCTTTGAAAGAATTTTCAGTATATGGATTGATATTAGCAAGATTTGGAAGTGCCTCTGTGATTTTTTTGATTATATTGACGTTAAAAGGATTTCCAAAGTTTACTAAGACTGAACATGGCAGTTTAATACTCATAGCAATTTTTCAGCCTGGGCTCTACTTTTTTTTCGAAACAATGGGCCTGCAAAACACGACAGCTTCAAAAGCTGGGTTGATAGTAGCAATGATACCAATCGTTGTTCTACTGTTGTCTGCTATTTTCTTCCGAGAAAAAATAACCAGCCGATCAGTAACCGGAATTGGTTTGTCTCTGGTTGGTGTTGGTCTTCTAATTATTGGAGAAGCAAACGGTAGCTGGCCAATGGGAGGAAACATCATCGGTGATTTATATATGTGTGGGGCGGTACTTTCCGCAGCGATTTACATGATCATGGTAAAAAAACTGAGTCAAAAACATTCGGTTTTACATATCACCGGAATGCAAATCATTTATGGAACTTTAATATTCATCCCTTTCTGCTTAATTAAAATTGAAACCTGGCAATTATCGCAACTGTCATTTGGTGCAATTGCAGCAGTTTTCTTTTTGGCGGTATTAGCGACAATTGTAGCTTTTTTCTGTTATAACTTTGCACTCTCCCAAATCGACTCCTCAAAAGCTGTTGTTTTTATCAACATGATCCCCGTTATCACAGCTGCATCTGCCTGGATTATTATTGGAGAATCATTAACGATCATGCAAATGGGTGGTGGCGCATTGGTGTTATTAGCAGTTTGGTTAGTAAACCAAAAAAAGCGACAAGCTGTGAATGAATTACCTCCGACAATTATTAAGGCGTCTTAATCAAAGTCAACATCATTTGTCTTGACTTTGATGATTTTCAGGAAGGGAACCCAGATCTTGCTTGGTAAAGCGGAATCTGGAAGAATTTGATTCCGCTTTAAATGGATTAATAAATTTGTTGATTAGGCAAATGGATTTTTTCTACCATTAAATTCATTTAATCCATCAATCATAGCGATAATATTTTCTACGGGAACATTGGCCTGAACATTATGCACCGCATTAAATACAAACCCACCACTTTTTGAAAAGATTTCGCAGTTTCTTATCACATGATCCTTCACTTCTTTGGGTGTTAAAAAAGGTAAGGCTTTTTGGGTATCTGCTCCCCCCCCCCAAAAAGTTAACTTTTGTCCATGCCTTTCCTTAAGTAGGTCAGGATCCATACCTTTTGCATTAATTTGCACCGGATTAATGATATCAAAACCGGCATCAGAAAATAACTCCATGAAATTTTCCACAGCACCACAGGAATGCTTGAATGTTTTCCAGCTTGTATTCTCATGGATCCAGTCATTGATCTTGCGATAATAAGGTTTATAAAGCTCTTGAAAAGTAATGGGAGAGCAGAAAGTCGAGTTCTGAGTCCCAAAATCAGTCCCACATATATAAACTGCATCAATCATATTACCTGCAATCTGGAAAGCTTTTTTCAGGTTAGAAAGCGCAATATCAGTTTGGGCTTCAAAAATTTCCATTATAAAATCTTTTCGTTTAGCCGTAGAAACATACCACTCCACAATATCTCTGATACCCTTAGGGTGTTTCAAGTTCATGGCCGGAACCAAGGCAATATCCCCTAGTCCGGTACCACCAAAATTAGCGATGACAGCTTTATCGGTTCCTTTGATAGATTCAGCCTGTTTTTTCCAATAGGCAATATCATGATCTGTCCAGAGACCAAATTCTTCCAGATTATCTTCAATTTTTAATTCAGCTTCAACGAAGGGATCCTGTCGGATAATAGCATCAAAAAAGTAACTCATTGTGGGCATCTTGGCGGAGGCCGGATAACTGGTATCTCCTTCAGCATATACCAGAAAAGCACCATCTGTATCAACAGTAGTATTCATCTTACCAGGGACCAGTACCACCTGCCCCCAATGGGTTTTGAATTCCTTATAGTTGTCCTGGACAATACCGAACATATTCCTTTCTGACCACAATCCTACGACGTCGACATCAAAAATTTCCATTAGCTCTTCATCGACTTCTCCCAGCATTTGATAAGGTTCTATAATTTTGACCAGTTTAGGTTCCAACCCGTAATGCTTTCTAATGTTTTCTATTGCCAGAGCATGGATTCCTGTGACTGCAGTAGCTCCGAAATCAACAGCAATGCCTTCAATCTCTTTATGATTTAGGACTGCCTGTACTTTCTCTTTTGAGTTCATTTTTTGCTCCTTCGATTGAAAAGCGCTCTAGAATTAACTTTATCCGACATTCTTCATTTTCTCGGCTATGTCACTCTTTACCTGATTCGATAAGGATTCATAAGAGTGCGTTCCAGGCGGAATCGCGGGTAAATAATTTACTGAAACCTTTTGGAACGGTTTTGGAAGAAAAGTTCCCCGTGGCATAGCTTCATAACCACCTTGTATCGCCACTGGAATTACCGGAATCTGTAGTTCACAGGAAAGAATTGAAAAAACATCTTTAAATCGACCTAATTGCCCATCACGGGTCCGGGTACCTTCAGGAAAAATGACGATATTCTTGTTTTTTTTCAAAACTTCAGCCATTTTTTGAATCGTCTCCACCAAATCTTCATTTAAATTCATAACAATGATATTATTATATCTGGCAAAAATCTGACGCCATTTTTTAGAAAAATGTTTTCCCTTCGCAAAGAAATAAGTATTTTTCAGCATTTTCCGTTTTAACAATTTTGTAACAAATATGCTGTCCAGATAAGTTTGGTGATTAGGAGCTAAAATAAAAGGCGTCTCAGGCAGATGTTCTGCTCCTTTTACCTTAACTCTGAAATATAATCCAATTAGCATCCCCATTAATTTATTAATAAAAATATGGATATAAGCCTTACTGGCTAATTTAACAGGCATAGATTCTTTTAGAATGCTACTCCAATTCGCTACTTTTTCCTCAATGATCACTTTTTCCTGGCTGATAAAATCAGCCAATTTTTTCACTGTGGGATAGTCCAGAAATATTTTTTCTTTAATTTCAATACCAAATGTTTCAGACAAAAAAGACTGAAAAACCACTTTATCTAAAGAATCAATACCGATATCAAATTCAATATGATCATCCGGATAGATTTCACTCAAAGCATGTCGTTTCAGATAATTTTTGATAACATGATATTCCGGATTATTCGGTTCCGACACGAGTTTTCGATCCGCTTTTGTATCATTAACCAAAGATAGCAATTTATGCCGCTGTAATTTTTCAAGCCGGGTTCTTGGTAATGGTTCATGAACCAGACTAAACCCTCGAATTTGTTTATATGGGGCAACCTTTTTATTATATTTATCGATAACTTCCCAGCGGATCAATTCGATAATTTCTGTTTCTCCATGTTTTTTAACATTCATCAAATCAGGCACAATCACCCCAAACAAGGTATCTTCTTTTTGCAAAACGCCTATTTCAGAAACCAGGTCGGACATATTTTCAATTTTAGTTTCAATTTCAACCGGATTAATGTTTTTACCACTGGGTAATACAATTATTTCTTTGATTCTGCCGGTGATATGTAAATACCCTTTTTTATCAAGGTATCCTTTATCGCCAGTATACAACCAACCATTTTTTATGGTCTCGGCCGTTTCTTCAGGTTTATTATAATAACCTTTCATTATTTGAGCCCCACCAGCGGTGATCTCGCCATCCACAATCCGAACGGAATCTTTAAACAACTCCTGACCAGCTGAACCGGCTTTGGTTTTCCCCAGTCGTGGAAATGTTATCATTGGGGCAGCCTCAGTCATACCAAAACCTTCATAGAGATCAAAGCCCAAGGTCCTAAAATCTTTATAAATTTGCACATCTAATTTTGCACCACCACAGATCATATATTTAATATGCCCACCCAAGCGTTTATGGACAGTTTTAAAAATCATTTTAGATACAGTAATTGATCCAAGCCCCTTGGCAATTAAAAATAATAAGCGTGCGATGGCATTGCTCTTGATCTTATTCACGATTCCCTTGCGAATTGTATCATAAAACTTGGGAACTCCGATAATCATTGTGATCTTGTTCACCTGCAAAGTTTCAATGATATCCTCAGAAGCCATTGATGGAGAAAAAGCAACCCTACCACCCACTATTAAAGGTGCAATCAAACTCCCCAGGAGCGGGAATATATGATGTAGCGGTAACAAGATCATCACCCTTTGATCCGATGTAAAAAACGGCACCTCTTCAGTGACAGCTGTGATATTGGCAAGAATATTCTTATAAGTAAGCATCACTCCTTTTGGACTGCCTGTTGTGCCCGAAGTGTAAATAATCACAGCTACATTTTCCGGTTCAATGGAAAACTGTTTTTCCACTGCTTGATTGCCTGCTTCATTAATATCGTCAAATGATAATAAAATTGGTTGGTAATCCAGTTGTTCAATCGCTTTTAAAATATTCACTTCGGTCTCTTTTGAATAATAAACGGCAGCTGGTTTACTATCCATTAAAACATAGGCAATTTCATCTGCTGTTGCCATAAAGTCAATTGGAATACAGATTGATTGATTTAACCAGGTCGCATAAAAGGCATAAACCCATTCTAATCTGTTTTCGGAACAGATGGCAATTTTACTATCGGGCGGTAGGTTGGTTAAAGCAGCAAATTGATTTATCTTATGCAGTAATTGAGTATAAGTAATTTTTAGTTCTTTCCAGACCAGGGCAATATTATCACTTTCTTTAATAAACAAATGATTCTCCTCAAATGAATTAATATCTAATTTTTTAGTACTGGCTTATGGACAATTTGTTTTATAGTCTCTCGATATAAGTTTTCATACTAGAACACTTATGACTATTCAGTATATCATAAATTTGCGGTCATTATCAAACACTCTGTACTGTTACCACGATTCCTAATTAGTGTCTGAACGAAAATACCATTATTTGCTATCAACCCGGTAATTGGGGATATCGCTACGAAGTTTCACGATCCTCGTAACAACCTGGTATTTAAAAGTTTGAGTCTTTTCTAAAAAATGTACATGTCTAAGTCTCATTTAAATCAAATTCTAAAAAAAAAACCTTTGAGATGTTGGCGCTAATTTGATAGTATAACAGCTGGTAATAAATGAATTGAAATTGTCCATATAGCAAAAATGGACCGAGGCGATTAAGTTAATAATTCAGAAAAATTCGTATGAATAGCGCAAGAATCCTGATTGTAGAAGATGAAATCATCACAGCCATGGCAATGCAGAGTGATTTAGAAGCACTTAGCTATCAAGTGATTTCCGTTGAAAATACCGGTAAAAAAGCAATTAAAAAAGCAGAGCAGGAAGCCCCTGACATTATTTTAATGGATATCAATTTAAAAGGTGAAATGGACGGTATTACAACGGCAGATACCATTCAATCCAGTTTTAAAATTCCAATTATATTTATCACTGCCTATGCAGATACTCAAAAACTCAATCGGGCCAAAAAAATCCTACCACTGGCTTATTTATTAAAACCTGTTCAGGCCAATGATCTTAAAATTGCTATTGAGATGGCACTTCATATTTCCAGGGTGAATACCCAAAAGAAAAAAGCCGAAGAAGATTTACTAAAAAAGACCCATGACTTGAGAGATAGAATCAAAGAATTGAATTGTTTGTATGCCATCTCAGAACTCATTGAAAAACCAGATTTATCCTTATCACAACTGTGTCAGGAAGTAATAAATCTAATTCCTACTGCTTTACATTATCCTAATATCAGCAGTGCACGACTGATTCTTGAAAATCAGGAATTTAAAACTAAAAACTTCATAGATACAACCTGGAAATTAACTTCAACAATTAGTGTACGGGATGAAGATTATGGAACTCTTGAAATTTGTTACCCTGACAGACGCCGGGAAATTAGAAAAAAAACTTTTTTAAAAGAAGAAAGGAGTTTGATTAATGAAATTTCGGAAAGATTAGGGAAAATCATAGAGAAAATGCAGGCAGAAGAAGCCTTGAAAAATGCAAATCATCAATTACAACTATTATCCGAGCAGCTAAAAGAAGAAAATATTTACCTTCAAGAAGAAATAAAACAATCCCATAATTTTGGTGAAATCATTAGCAAAAACAGAAAGTATTTAAAAATTTTAAAGACGGTTGAAAAAGTTGCTGTATCTAAAACAACCGTTCTGATTTTAGGAGAAACAGGGACCGGAAAAGAATTAATTGCCAGACTGGTTCATCAATTAAGTGATCGTAAAAATCAAACTTTAGTTAAAGTCAATTGTGCTACTTTACCCGCTAATTTAATTGAAAGCGAGCTATTCGGACATGAAAAAGGAGCATTTACAGGAGCTGTTTCAAGCAAAAAAGGCCGTTTTGAACTTGCAGATAAAGGCACTATTTTTCTAGATGAAATCGGAGACTTACCGCTGGATCTTCAGGCTAAACTTCTAAGAGTATTACAAGATAACGAATTCGAAAAAATAGGCGGAACCAAAACCTTAAAAGTTGATGTGCGTGTATTAGCGGCCACCAATAAAAACCTTGAAAGTCAGTGTGAAGAGGGACGATTCCGTCCGGATTTGTTTTATCGCCTCAATGTTTTCCCTATTGAAAGTATGCCGCTTCGAAAAAGAAATGATGATATTCCTATATTGCTTAGACATTTTATAAAGATATTCAATAAAAAAACCGGAAAGAAAATCGAATCAGTGCCTAAAAATATCTTAGATATTTTACAATCCTACCATTGGCCGGGAAACATCCGGGAGTTGGAAAACATCATTGAACGTGCTGTCATTTTGAGCACAGGAAATCAACTGGAATTGGGTGACTGGTTATCAAAAAACAAACAGGGATCCGGAAAAGCTTCTATTTTAACCCTGGACGATTTACAAAAAGAACACATCATACACGTCCTTAATTTGACCAATGGTAAAGTAGGTGGCAAGTCGGGAGCAGCCAATTTATTAGGTTTAAGTCGTACAACTTTACAGTCCCGTATGAAGAAACTGGGGGTTGCCATCAATAAAAATACTTCTGAAATGGAATAAACTATAGAGTGATGATAAACTATAAAATTTATTTTCACAACTTAAGCAAAAATTTGATCCAATGAAATTACATGTCATTCTTTTTACTTTAGCACTCTTAACGTTTTCGTCAGCGCTTATTGGTGGCCTGTTTTACTATTCATCCTTAAAGGAAGTGGTCATTCAGAAAGCTGCTTTGGAAAGCGAACTGAGTGTTTCTACTTATAAAGATCACATTTCATATTTATTGTCTGAAAAACTAAAGGAAGTTAAAGCACTTTCGAAAACAAAAGAATTAATACAAACGCTTAAATTCCCAACAAAAAACAATTTGGTAAATGCCAACAACATGTTGCTATACTTCAATAACTCACTGGAATCCGATGTTTGTTATCTGATGGACACGAACGGAAAAACAATTTCATCCAGTAATTTTGATGCACCTGATAGTTTTGTCGATAAGAAATATGCGTTTCGTCCCTATTTCAAAAAAGCTATGAAAGGTTCTTCCGCTATCTATTTAGCTTTAGGGGTAACTTCAGGAAAGCGTGGTGCTTATTTTAGTCAACCCATTTACGATGTTAATGGTAATACGCCAATTGGTGTTTTAGTGATAAAAACTGCTGTTGATTCACTGGAAAATACTATAGCAGGTCTAGGCTATAACAAATCAAAAGCCTTAATAACGACTCCCCAGGGAATCATATTCATGTCATCTTTTAAGCCCTGGCTCTTTCAATCACTGTTTAAATCAAATATCGATTCTTTAGCAAAAATTATTTTAACAAAACAATTTGGCAAGGGCCCCTGGAAATGGACAGGGCTAACATTGAAAAATGATCACCAAATTGTTGATAATACGGGAAATGAGTACTTATTTCATAAAATAGATATTAAAGAGCTTCCTGGCTGGACGATTTTGAGCATGATCAATCCTGAAAAAATTTCAGAAGAAACCATTAACCCCATGATTAAATTATCAGGCTATATTATTGCTGTCATATGTTTATTCATTGGAATTTCAGTGATCACCCTGTATCGTATGGCGTATTCAGAAATACTTAAACGTAAACAAGCAGAAGAAGCTCTTTTACAGGCTAAATCCGAACTAGAAACAAAAGTTGAAGAGAGAACTCTGGACTACAAAACAGCCAAAGAAGAAGCAGAAAAAGCCAATATGCTTAAAAGTGAGTTTTTGGCAAACATGTCCCATGAACTACGCACACCGATGCACGGAATACTCAATTTTTCAAAATTTGGCATTGTAAAAATAGATAAAATTAGTAAAGAAAAAAGTTTGCATTACTTCAGGCAAATAAGACTTGCAGGTGAGCGTTTAATGGATCTTCTTGGTAATTTGCTCGATTTGTCCAAGCTAGAAGCCGGAAAAGAGACCTATCATTTTCAATCCGAAGATACCTGGCTAATTACAAAGAATATTGTTTTTGAGTTGAAATCATTTTGGGAGAAAAACTCGTTAAATGTTGAAGCTGTACCACCAACAATACAAGCGATAGCGGTTTGTGATAAAACTAAAATTGATCAGGTAATCAGACATCTTTTGATCAATGCCATAAAATTTACACCACCTGGGGGAAAAGTCACTGTCTCCTTCAGTTTGGGGCGACCAGACAGCCAAAATAATATCAGCAGTTCTGTATTGGTTCCAGCCCTTTATGTTTGTATTCAAGATAACGGCGTCGGTATTCCTGAAAACGAAAAAGAATTCATTTTTAAAAAATTTATCCAGAGCAGTCGAACAAAAACCGGAGCTGGCGGAACGGGGCTCGGTCTCTCAATATGTTATGAAATTATTCAAGCTCACGGCGGAAAAATATGGGCTAAAAACAATTCGGAGGGAGGAGCAAGTTTTATTTTTTCAATCCCTTATCCACAAGAAATATCTCTTATTTCTTAAGTAATTATACCTCCTTTTATTAACTTGAGCGTCTAAATTTCTCAGTTATCATCTCGTCGGATTGACATGACAGAGTCTTTGCTTTCGATTTCAGTTTAATGAAAAATGCCGAAATATCGTCTATTGCCGAAATAACATCTTTTTTTTGCTGATAAAATTATATCTTATAAATTATTAAAAAAATAATTCCAATATAAACAGTATATTACAATTAGTTTTTAGGATTCTTTTTTTGGCACTTTTTTAGCAAAGTATCAGACTAAATACTTAAGCGAGTACAAAATGTTGACCCTTGATACAAAATCAAACATGAACCCTGAACCACCACCTAAAAAACTACCAGATTTTGATCTGAATTCAATCATTGCTTCAACCACAGACCTGGTGCTGGTACTATTTACATCGGATGGTAGTGGCCTGGGTTACATTGAAGAATCAAATCTAGCTGAACTCCCGAAAAAGCTCGTCAAAAGTATTTCCATCTATAAACTAGACTATGAAAAACATAAAGATGTTGCATTAACATACAATATTCGGGAATTGCCGACACTTCTTTTTTTTCATGGAAAAACCATTATTGATAAAATTGTAGGATTACATTCAAAAGCAGAATTAATTTCAATAATACAATTAAACCTGGAGAGAGCTCATTTTCATCCTTTAAAGGCACTATAAAGTATGAAACAAACAGATTAGTGGAGGTGAATAAGAAAATCATTTGATTTTTTAAAAGGTAAATATTTCAATTGTCCAAAATCTTGTCATTTTGCCATAAATTTAATTAAGGAGTTTGATATGTTACGACTAAAAGATATTAAAATGAAACCGAAACTGACGGGTTTATTTTTGTTAGTAGGAATTATTCCACTGGCTATTGTTGGCTATTGGGCAAGCAACCTGGCAACAAACGCCTTAATGGAAAAGTCTTTTGGGCAACTTGAATCTGTAAGAGGAATTAAAAAAAACCAGATTGAAACGTTTTTTGCTGAAAGAAAAGGTGATATGGGGGTGTTAATGGAAACCGTTAATACCTTGAGAACCGAAGCTATTAGTAAATTGACAGCAGTTCGCGAAATTAAAAAAAGCCAAATTGAAAATTTTTTCACTGAAAGAATGGGTGATGTGGAAGTATTAGCTGCCAACCCATTTATTGTCCAAGCCATGTTGGATCTTGATACTGCTTTAGTGAACGCCGGAGGTACTGAAAGTGGTAAATTTAAAGGACTTACCAATGGTAAATTTATGGCTCCGGACAGTTATAAAAAGGTTCATGCCAAGTATTTCCCTGTCTTAAACCACTATATGGAAAAATATGGTTATTATGATCTATTTTTAATGTGCCCTGACCATGGTGATATTTCATTTACAGTTACCAAAGAATCGGACTTCGGCACACGTGCAAGTCTAATTGATGCAGGTACTTTAAGAGCCGCCTGGCGGGGAGCAGCTAACGAGGGAAGGGTTTTTCTTTCCGATACTAAACCTTATGCTCCTTCGAACGGTGTACCCGCTCAATTTGTAGCGGCTCCGATAAAAGAAAATAATAAAATAATCGGAGTGGTTGCTCTCCAGATATCATTGGACGCTGTTAATAATATAATGTCAGAACGTTCGGGTTTAGGTAAAACAGGAGAAACGTATCTGGTTGGTTCCGATCAATTGATGCGATCCGATTCATTTTTAGATCTCGAAAATCATACTGTTTCCGCTTCATTTAGAAACCCCATCAAAGGAAAAGTTGATACGAGGGCATCAAAAAATGCGGTTGCTGGACAGACTGGTGCAGAAGTCGTCCTAGACTATAATGGTAATGCTGTACTTTCGGCATATACATCCATCCAAATCGGGGATATCTCCTGGGGATTGTTGGCAGAAATAGACGTTGCTGAAGCTTTCAGTCCCATCGATGCCAATGGAAATGAGTTTTATAAAAAATACGTAGAGATGTATGGTTATTATGATCTATTTTTAATTAATCCGGATGGATACGTTTTTTACACCGCAGCCAAAGAAGCTGATTTTCAAACCAATATGCTCAGTGGTAAATATGCCTCTTCTAACTTGGGAAAACTGATTAATAGAACCATTAATAACAAACAATTTGGATTTGCTGACTTTGCACCTTATGCTCCCAGTAATAATGAGCCCTGTAGCTTTATAACCCAACCAATTGTACATGAAGGCAAGATTGAGATTATCATCGGCTTACAAATATCATTGGAATCAATTAATACCATTATGCAGCAAAGAGATGGAATGGGAAAAACAGGTGAAACCTATCTGGTAGGCCCAGATAAATTGATGCGTTCAGATTCCTATTTAGATCAGCAGGGACATTCAGTTAAGGCCTCCTTTGCCGGTACTGTTGAGAATAATGGCGTGGATACCGAAGCTGCCAATCAGGCACTCTCAGGAAAAACGAATGCAAAAGTAGTTGAAGATTACAATGGTAATCCTGTACTTTCAGCGTTTACACCTCTTAATATATTTGGTGTAACCTGGGGATTGTTGTCAGAAATTGATGAAGCAGAGATTAGGGAGCCTATCAATACACTTTTAATTTCAATTCTAATAGCCGGTTTAATTATTGGTATTATCGTGGCTGTTATCGCTCTCTTTATTGCAACAAGCATTGCGAATCCACTAGCAAAAGGAGCTGCCTTAGCTAAATCTGTTGCAGAAGGGGATCTTACAGCACAAATCGATGTTAACCAGAAGGATGAAATCGGAATACTGTCTGCTGCCTTACAAAACATGATGGGCAAGCTTACAGAAATTGTAAGCTCTATACAAAACGCATCTAACAATGTTGCTTCAGGCAGTGAGGAACTTAGTTCTACTGCTCAGCAGTTATCACAAGGTGCTACCGAACAAGCTGCATCCGTTGAAGAAACCAGTGCTTCAATGGAGGAGATGGGTTCCAACATCCAACAGAATGCAGATAACTCTCAACAGACAGAAAGGATTTCACTAAAAGCTTCCCAGGATGCCCAGGAAAGCGGAAAAGCAGTATCTGAAGCAATGCTGGCCATGAAGGAAATTGCTACCAAGATTTCGATTATTGAAGAAATATCCCGTCAAACAAATTTATTAGCGCTTAATGCCGCCATTGAAGCAGCCAGAGCCGGGGAACATGGTAAAGGATTTGCCGTAGTAGCTGCTGAGGTTAGAAAACTGGCTGAACGGAGCCAGAATGCAGCGGGTGAAATATCTGAGCTTTCAGCCACAAGTGTAGATGTAGCTGAAAAAGCGGGGGAAATGTTAAATAAACTTGTTCCGGATATCAAAAAAACATCTGAGTTAGTTCAGGAAATTAGTGCTTCAAGTACAGAACAAAATTCCGGGGCTGAACAAATTTCAAAAGCCATCCAGCAATTAGATTCTGTAATCCAACAAAATGCCAGTGCTACTGAAGAAATGGCCTCTACTTCTGAGGAGTTATCCTCACAAGCTGAACTATTAAATGATACGATCTCATTCTTCAATATTAATGGATCTGGTAATCAACACCTGATAAACCAAGCAGCTTATAAGAAATCACTCAAAATAGAGCATTCTCAAAAAGCAATTAACCTGGATAGCACTCCAAAAGTCCAGCCAGTGACATTTAAAAGAAAAAATAATGATGCCGTTAAAGAACTTCCAGGAGTTGATTTGATGATGCATGAAGATTCAGAAATAGATGATCAGGAGTTTGATCGCTATTAGGAGTCCGTCATTAAAATGTTTATTAGAAGAACATTTCAGTTTTTCTCTAAATGATATTAACAGTAATTTTTAGATGCAACCACAAAGGGATCTTTTTTTTTCAATGATTAACCATTCGAGTAGCTAATATTAAATATTTGTGTCCAAAACTTGAATTTCTGATTTCACAACAAATTAGTAACTAAAAGAGAGTTAAAAATGAGTCAGCTAAAAATTTTAATTGTTGAGGATGAAACAATCATTGCTTTGGAAATTCAAGAGTATCTGGAAAGTATGCATTACTGCGTAACAGCAATTACAAGTTCGGGATCTGGAGCCCTTAAAAGCGTAACAGAGAATTGTCCTGATTTAATTCTCATGGATATTTGCTTAAAATCAGAACCCGATGGTATTGAAGTCGCAAAAAAGATTCAATCCGCCAGACACATTCCCATTATTTTTTTAACTGCTTATAGTGACGATGGCCTTCTAGAGAGAGCTAAAACTGTCAGGCCCTACGGCTATATTTTGAAACCATATCAAAGACAGGATTTGAAAGTTGCTATTGATATGGCGATGTATATCTTTAAGATTGAAGGGGAGAAACAGCAAGCTCTGGATGATTTACAACTTGCAAAAATAGAGTTGGAGGAGCGTGTTGAGAAAAAAACAGCAGATTTAAAAAAAGCCAATGAATCGAAAAGTAAATTTGTTGCCCAGATCTCACATGAATTGCGGACACCGTTACATCATATTCTAAGTTACTCCGGTTTCGGAGTTAGTAAGATTGATAAAGTTGATAAAGAAAAATTATTGTCCTATTTTACAAAAATTAAGGAAACCGGAATTAAGATGGCAAGATTACTGGATGATATCCTGGACCTCTCAAAACTGGAATCCGGTAAAATGGTTTATGAGATGAAAGAAGAAGATTTGGTGCGAATTACAACTAATGTCGTTGATGAATTCCAAACGCTCCTTAAAAATAAAGAACTGACACTTAATGTTAAAATTGAGGAAAATATCGCAAAAGTGAAAGGAGATTGGCATCGTTTAGCACAGGTCATTCGTAATTTATTATCAAATGCGATTAAATTTACACCACCAAAGAAGGAAATTACGATTCGCATTGGACCGGAAGATCTGGAACCCGGAAAATTGAAAAAGGATCAAAATAGGGTTTCAGGACTTTCTTTTTCAATTAAGGATGAAGGCATTGGTATTCCTGAAAATGAATTAAATTTAGTTTTTAAACAATATATTCAAAGTAGCAAAACTAAAAATAGAGCAGGAAGTACAGGTCTGGGCTTAGCAATCAGCCAGGAAATTATTAAGGCACATCAGGGAATCATGAGTGTCTGCAATAATCCACAGGGGGGGGCAAAATTCAGCTTTTTATTACCGATTGTTTAAATTTCTATATGGAAAAGGCTACCAAAAATTATCTATATCATTTATCAAAGAATAAATAGTTTTAAGTTTGTTTTTGCTTTTTAATATTGTTCCCCATTATAATGGGTTAACGTTTAAGATTTTTGAACCAGTTTCCTAACGTGGTTTTTCAATAGGCTATAACCTTTGTTGGCTACTGATAATAAACAGTTGTTGGAATAAAAGGAAAAATCTATTTACTTTAAATACAATCAAGATAACCAAAAAGAATGCATTATAGTGAAGATGACGAAATAATTTCTATTTTCCTGGAGGAAACAAAAGATCATTTAATTATTTTGGAAGATGGCATTTTAAAACTTGAAAACCAGAGCGTTGATGCCAACTCAAATCTTATCGAATCCTTATTCCGAGCAGCTCATTCTATTAAAGCTGCTGCTAATTTACTAAAAATGAAAAATATTGAAGCTATATCCCATGAGTTGGAAAATATCCTGGATATCGGACGTCAAGGTAGTTGGGTGGTGGATAGCAATACTGTCAATGGTTTTTTGAAAGGAATTGATATGATCAAGGAGATGCTGGAATTTAGGCAATACAGTGATGAGATAAATGCTGAGGCACTAATTCAATTGTTAAGAAGTCTAATAAAATAGTGTTTATATCTGATATAAAACCAGATGAAGAATTTCCATTTCATTGCATATTATGGCTTTCAATGAATACCAAAGACTTAACTCTCCCTTAAAGGAAATCATAACATGAGCGAACAAGAGATACTTCTGGAAACGGGAACCAATGAATTTGAAATACTTGAGTTCCATATTAATGAAAAGGCTAAAGAAGAAAACAAATTAGAAAAAAATTTCTTTGGGATGAATGTTGCCAAAGTTGTAGAAGTTATTGAATCCCCAAATCTGGGATCAAATAACTATTCAGTAAACCCATGCTTTCTGGGCACAATTCCTTTACGGGATGCAGTATTACCTGTGATTGATTTGAGTATCTGGTTGGGGATGGAAAGAGTAAAACATGATCATGAAAACATCATTGTGACTCAGTTCAGTAATTCTGTTCAGGGATTTTTAGTTTCAGGAGTGGTTGAGATCAACCGGTTAAATTGGAAAGATTTAATTCCACCAGGAAACTTTATTAGAAAGTTAAATACCAAATCGATCATCGGCATGGTTGATAAAGGAGAATATTTTATTCAACTGTTGGACCTGGAACACATTGTTTCCGACTTAAACCCGGGATCAATTGAAGAACAATGGAAAACTAAAGTTAAAACAGATAAGGCATATAAAGTTTTAGTTGTTGAAGATTCACCCACAATTCGTAAAATGCTGGAAAAAAACTTAGTAAATTCTAATTTTCAGGTAACAATAACCAATAATGGGGAAGAGGCGGAAAAATACCTGACGGACGTAAAAAGTCAGGCTGAACTTAAAAATAAAACCATCAATGAGTTTATCGATATTGTCATCAGTGATATTGAAATGCCTTTAGTTGATGGTTTCACGTTAACTAAAAGAATAAAGAGAGATACAAAACTTCAAAAACTTCCCGTCATATTATATTCATCCATCATTACCGATGAGCTTAGGCACAAAGGTGAATCTGTCGGTGCAGATTATCAAGTATCCAAACCGGATATGAATCAGATGGCCGAAATGGCAATCAAACTCATTGAAGGAAGACAAGCAAATACAGAAAATTAGAATACTAATCACCTACAGCTATTTGTACTGATTTCCCTTCGTTCTTTTCCACCCCCTTCGACTCCGCTCAGGAAACAGCGAATTCATTACTCAGGGAAACATGAGAGAGGCAAATACTGACAACAGTTTCTTTTTAAACCAATTGTCAATGCGAATAAAGACGGTTATAGTGCCTAAAATACCTGGTTACCCAAATCAAAAATGGGTAAGTATATTGAAAGTAAAACAAATAAGACCATACCACCCAATAAAACCATCAATCCCGGTTCAATATAGTTAATGATTTTATTAAATCGTTTTTCCATTTGATTTTCCAGGTATTGATGCACCTGTAAAAAGCCAACGGAAAGATCACCTGCTGCTTCAGAAACGGAAATGAGACGATGAAATACACTTGGGAACCATTTATTTTTTAAAAAAATTTCAGAAAAACGTTCTCCTGCTTCCAACTGTTTAGTCAACTTCAATATTTGTTTTCTATTTTGTGGCGAAACCATATAACTAATATCCTGCAAGGCAGCATAGGCTGTTTTGCCGGATTTTAATAGCAGAGACATGCAGTGGGCAAATAATAATTGATCCTGACTACCAAACCACCTCTTTTTCACCCACTTCATAAGCAAAAATAAGGGATGTATATAACAAAAAGCGGGTATTTTATACCAGAAAACAAAAACAACAATGCCAGCTAAGATCACAAACCATTGATTATTTATAAATCGTGATATACTCATTAAAATAGCTGTCTCTACGGGCAAATTCTGACCATATAAAAGATAAATATTCTGGAACATCGGTAGAACAAAAACAATCATACCCGTGATCAAAATAAAGGCAATTCCAAGAACAATTAGGGGATATCTGGTTTGTTTCTGAATCGCCTGATATTGTTTCTGCCTCTGTTGAAAAAAAGACAAAATGGCCGAGAACCCCTGTTTTAAATTATCAGTTTTCTCACTCATATTTATCATTGAAATAAAAAACTCGTTAAAAACAGGTCTCAAATTCTGAAAACTTTTTGTTAAAGATTCTCCTTTTTCCAATGATAACTTCAATGCAACCAGAATATATTTGATAACTGGTATTTGTCGGTTTCCGATCATAATATTCAGACTATTAATCAGAGTCACGCCTGAGGTGTGGATTTGATGAAGCTCCTGAATGAAACGAATTAAGGTATCCGATTTCAAAGGTTTTTTTGACAGTGCAACGGGCATGTATTGAATTTTGATTTGGAATAAGCCTTTTTGACTAAGATCCTTTTTCAGCTGGTATTTTAAAATATTTTGTGCGATTCCATGCACATAACTGCCTTCAATTGTTACCGCCTCCCACACAAAAATAGATTGATAGATCATCATTTTACAAATCCGATAAATGTCAATTAAAATAGAATGTCCATCTGTGAGGGCTCAATCATATCGGCCTCGACTAATATTCTGGCATTTTCCTTTAAACTCTGAAATCCCAGTTGTTTGGCACAAATTTTCAACTTTTCCAGGTTAGATGAGGCCATCAACAATTGTCTGAGTTCAGACCCTATTTCTAGAATCTCTAAAACCGGAATTCTGCCTAAGATACCTGAACCATTGCATTTAGGGCATATTTCATCAGCTGTCTCACAAATGCATCGCTGATTTACTAACCGTTGAGAAACAACAAGGCTGATTGAAGATGCCAGGTCATCCATTGCGACATCAAGCCCTTTAAACCTTTGAAAGATTTCAAAAACATCATTACAGTGTAAGGTTGACAATACTAAGTGACCTGTCTGAGCCGCCCTACAAGCCATTTTAGCGGTTTCCGAATCTCTTATTTCACCCACTAATATAACATCCGGATCCTGCCTTAAAAAAGATCTCAAAGCTGTGGAAAAGGTAACACCAGTCACCTGATTAACAGATACCTGTGTTATTGAGTCCATCCGATATTCAACAGGATCTTCTATGGTAATAATATTTAGGGATTCAGATATCAACTCACTTAATATCGCATATAATGATGTTGTTTTACCGGAACCCGTTGGACCAGTAAATAAAATCATTCCTGATTTTTTAGCTAAAACTTTTCGCACAGTTGTCATAAAAAAATTTGAAAAACCAAGCTGATCCATTGAAAAGATCACAGGTATCGCAGGCAGTAATCGAATAACCATTTTTTCGCCATAAATACCAGGAATCGTAGATGTGCGAAGATCAAATTTTTCGCCACGCTTATTCGAATATTGAAAATGTCCATCCTGTGGGGTCCTTGAAATGGCAATATCCATTTCAGAGATCAGTTTAATCTTATAAATCAGATTTTCACCAAATTCACTTTCGGGCTGAAATCGCTGTAGTTTTCCATTTATCCGCATTCTAATTTGCCTACCCGAAGTCAAACACTCAATATGAATATCCGAAGCTTTTTTGCCGGTTGCCGTTTCAAGTAAAACAGTTAATTGCTGAGTGGCTTCATTTGGCTCTGATAATGTCCCATCATAATGGTTAATTTGATTATTTTCTTCAATTAAAACGGGACTACATCGATAAATCTGATAGTTTTCTACCAGAAAAGGCAAATACCTCAGCAATTGTTTAAAGTCAGTAGTATCTGAAACAAACACAAAATTGTTTGAATCTGTTATTACTAGTGAAAATTTCAACAAATTTTCAAGTTCTAAGATATATTTAGGCAAGGGCTGAATATTTTTAGGCAGGGACAAAGTGTCACCCCAAAACAATATATTCATTTTGGAATAATCGAAACTTTTTTCAGCATTTATTACTTCTTTTTTATCAAGCGAGGCTTCCATGTTCTTAAAAAGGTTGATAGGATATACTCATTCAACAAACGACTATTTTTTCAACTGGATTAATAAGGAATCCATATGATCAAGTTAATCATTATTTCCGTCGCCGGTTATCTCATTTATAAAATTGCTAGAAAGAAAGTAAGAACGATAATATTCGGTCCGGAACAACCCCGGGAAATCAAATCAGCAGAAAGCCTGATCAAATGCCATTTATGTGAAAGGTATATTGATGAAAACTCAGCAATTTTTAATAATAATCATACTTTTTGCTCGGTTGATTGTTTGGAATCCTACACTAAAAAAAGAGGGTGAGCAACGAATAATCACATCCGGTTCAAATGAAATCCTATTAGCCTAACAGGAATTAAAAAAAAATAAAGGCACCTAAATCATAGACTTCTGTAATTAGACCAATTGGTTTTCTAAGCTATTTCAACACCTATTCATTTCTCAATCGATATCATACCCCATATATTTTACAATACTGCCACAACCAGAAATTTTGTATTTATAGTAATTAGCATCCTAATGGCCCACATAGCCAAGCCTCACAGTGTCTATTTGAAGATTCACATTTAACAAATTCTCTTTAGGAAGATGACAGCTTAAAAAACTAATCAGTCATATTAATCCCAGGTATTTTTCATCCTTTTGGAAACGATTGTAAAAACTGATTTATCTGTTTTTTTGATTGTCAGCATTGAGTAATAACGATAAAAGGAGGCTTACTCAAAAATTACTCATTAATTCATATATTTAATCTAATAACCATTTTTATATCAGTTTTCAAAATGAGCCTCTACCAATCGCCGATACACCATCTTCATCAAAGACGCATGCAAGGAGAGATTACAACACAGGAAATTGTTGAGTCATGTATTCAGAGAATCGAAGATACAGAAGACCAGATAAACTCCTTTTTAACCCTCACGCTGGATCAGGCATTGGAACAAGCCAAAAAAATTGATCAAAAAATACTGAATAAGGATGATATCCACCCTTTAGCGGGAATGCCTATTGCTATCAAGGACGTTTTCTCTACGAAAGGTATAGCAACAACTTGCGGATCCAAATATCTAAAAGATTATGTCCCGCCATTTGAATCAACGGTAAGTGAAAAACTGAATACACTCGGGTATAGTTTACTTGGCAAAACCAACATGGATGAATTTGCCATGGGTTCCAGTACTGAGAATTCGGCTTTTAAAGTGACAAAAAACCCTTATAACCTGGATCATGTCCCTGGAGGCTCATCGGGAGGATCTGCAGCAGCAGTTGCTTCAGGCCAGGCATTGGCTGCTATGGGAACAGATACCGGAGGTTCTGTTCGACAACCCGCTGCATTTACAGGCATTGTAGGATTAAAGCCCACCTATGGAAGAGTCAGCAGATGGGGACTGGTTGCTTATGCCAGTTCATTTGACCAGGCGGGACCCATGACGCAGGATGTTACCGATACAGCTATATTGCTGGAAGCCGTCTCCGGATTTGATAACCGTGATGCAACCTCATTGCAGGTGGATGTACCAAATTATAGTGAATATCTTAATCAACCCATCACTGGTTTGAAAATAGGCATTATTAAAGATTTAGATTTATCCGCGTGTGATGAAGAGGTAAAAACCATCTATTTTCAAAACCTGGATGTTTTAAAATCGAATGGCGCCGAAATCACTGAAATTGAGATCCCAAATATTAAAGATGCTATCGCAGCCTACTATATCATCGCTCCCTGCGAGGCCAGTTCAAATTTAGGAAGATATGACGGTGTGAGATATGGACTTCGCTCCAAAGAGATAGACTCACTAAAAGCACTTTACGAAGGCTCCAGAGAAGCAGGCTTCGGAAAAGAGGTCAAGCTCCGTATTTTATTAGGTACGTTTGCTCTTTCTGCCGGTTATTATGATGCCTATTACATCAAGGCTCAAAAATTACAAAATTTACTCCGGTCACAGTTCCACAAAGCTTTTAAAACGGTTGATGCTATAGCTTTACCGGCAACTCCAACGGCAGCCTTTAAAATCGGCGAAATGACAAATGACCCTTTACAGATGTATCTCAATGATGTTTTTACCATCTCAGCCAATTTAGCCGGTATTCCGGGGATTTCGATCCCCGGTGGTTTTACCCGAGACCAGTTGCCAGTAGGTTTTCAGCTATTAGCTGGACACCTAAACGAAGGCAAAATCATTCAGATTGCTTATAACCTGGAATCTTCATTAAATTTAATTAAACCATCATTAGCCATATAAAAATGATTAAACAAAATCTGAATACAATGGGGCAAAGCTTTCAATCAGAAATTGAAAAGGCCACAAACATTGATGAAATCGACAACATCAAAGTCAAATACCTCGGGAAAAAAGGGAAATTAGCAGATTTAATGAAACAGCTTAAATCTCTGGACAAAGAAGAAAAGATTGAAATTGGTAAACAGGCAAATCTATTTAAAACTCAATTTCAAGATCAAATTAAAGAGAAAAGTAAACAACTCAAACGCGTTAAATTTGATCAACAAATGGAAAACGAATGGGTTGATATCACATTGGATCCAATTAAGACACAGATGGGAAGTTTACATCCCATCACCATGGTGCAAAATAAGTTAGAATACATTTTTGAATCTATGGGTTTCCAGGTTTTGGATGGCCCACACATTGAGTCGGAATATTATAATTTCGAAGCCTTAAATATCCCGACACATCATCCTGCCAGGGATATGCAGGATACTTTTTATTTTGAAGATGGCAATCTTCTCAGAACACAAACGTCTACCATTCAAATCAGAGGAATGGAAAGTCTGGAGCCACCACTTCGAATCATAGGCACCGGAAAAGTATTCCGCTGTGAAAGGACAGATGCCTCACATGATTCTTGCTTCCATCAACTGGAAGGAATGATGGTGGATAAAAACATCTCAGTTGCACATTTAATTCATTTTATGAAAACCATGCTAAGTGAGATTTTCGAAAGTGATGTAAAGGTTCGCCTCAGACCGGGTTATTTCCCTTTTGTCGAGCCGGGATTTGAATTAGACATGGCCTGTTTGCTTTGTCAGGGGAAAGGCTGCAGTGTTTGCAGTCGTGTGGGTTGGATTGAATTGCTCGGGTGTGGTATGACACATCCTAATGTCCTTAAAGCAGGTGGGGTAGACCCTTCTAAATATTCTGGTTTTGCTTTTGGAATGGGTATGGATCGGTTAGCAATGATGCGGTATGGTATTACAGATATCAGGCCACTTCATGGTGGTAATCTTAACTTTATGCGCCGATTTACACTAAAATAAAAATACATATTTTTTCCAAAACCATTATCCCAAGTAATTATTAAAACCAAATTAAAATATGAAAATTTCACTGAACTGGATTTGTGATTTTATTGAATTAAACACAGATATTTCAACCAAAGAATTGGTTGAGACCATTACATTATCAGTCTGCGAAATTGAAGGGTATCAGGAAACAGGCACACATCTAAAAAATATTGTTGTTGCGGAAGTACTGGATATCAAACCACACCCCAAAGCAGAAAAGCTGATCATTGTCGAAGTCAATATTGGTAAAAGTAAACAAAGTGTTGTTTGCGGTGCCAAAAATTTCAAAATAGGTGACAAAGTTCCTTATGTCGCTCCTGGTATTACACTCCCCGGAAATATCAAAATAGAAAAAGCAGAAGTACGAGGTATGGAAAGCTGCGGTATGTTGTGCGCAGAAGACGAACTTTATTTCTCTGATGATCACAGCGGATTGATGTTACTTCCGCAGGATGCTATCAACGGTTGCGCATTGGATCTGGTTTTTCCGGATCAGGTTGATGTGATTATGGAAGTTGATAACAAATCGATCACCCATCGTCCGGATTTATGGGGGCATTACGGTTTTGCCAGGGAATTAGGAGCTATTTACCGTTTACCGGTCAAGCCGCTAGTAATGAAATCTGAATTTCTAAAAGGTGAGGGCAAAGGCATTATTGATGTTGATGTCAATTGTAAAGACCTAGTCCCTAGATTTTGCGGACTATCAGTATCAAATGTTTCTGTCACCGATAGCCCCAGTTTTATTCAGCATCGATTAACTCGGGTTGGGCTGAGACCTATTAACAACCTGGTTGATCTGACAAATTATGTCATGTTGGAATATGGGCAACCGATGCATGCCTTCGATGCGGAAGAAATTCCAGGTAATAAATTAACAGTCCAGATAGCAGAGGAAGGAACTCGACTCATGACCTTGTACAACAAAGAGGTTACACTGGGACAAAACGACATGACTATTTGTGATGCCAATGGAGCATCCGTAGTTGCTGGTGTGATTGGTGGCCTTAATTCCGGAGTAAATGAAAAGACAACTTCTATCTTTCTGGAGGCGGCAAATTGGGACCCTGTAGCAATCCGCAAAACATCAACCAGGATCGGATTAAGAACAGATGCCAGTCAACGTTTTGAAAAAGCGTTGGATCCGGAAATCTCTATGTTAGCAATCTATAAAGCTGTGAAAATTCTACGACGGGTAATGCCGGATATTAAAATAAGCGGACAGCCTGTTGATATCCGCGGAAAGGAGATTAAACCTATCAGAATTAAAACATCTTTTAGCTTTATCTCCAAACGACTGGGTAAAAATATTGAAGAAGATGAAATCCGATCTATCCTGACACATCTTGGTTTTACCTTAAAGGAAGAAGGCAATGACATTTACTTAGATGTCCCTACCCACAGGCGAACAAAAGATGTTTCAATTCCAGAAGATATCGTGGAAGAGATTGGTCGGATTCATGGTTTCAATAATATCACGCCAATAGCACCGCTATTTCCTATTAAAACACCCGCTTTTAATCTGGAACATCAATTTCGGGCAATGGGCAGAACTGTCCTGATCAAAACCGGATTTCATGAAGCCTATAATTATCCATTAACCAATCAAAGCTCGGAGGATCGTTTTTCTATTGTGCCTAAGGGTATTATGAAGTTATTAAACCCGGTGGCAGATCATCAGGTTCAAATGCGGACATCGCTTTTACCACATTTTGTTGATACAATTAAGAATAACCAAAAGATAACCCTTGATTTTCGTGTTTTTGAATTAGGTAGAATCTATTACAAAGATTCAGAAAGCCAAATTAAAGAACCACATAAGTTGATTACCGGTTTATCGAAAACAAAATCATCTTTGGGGGATGCTTTTTTTCAGTTAAAAAGTTATACCTATAATCTGATGATACGGTTACAAATTCCCCATATTGAATGGTTACCATTGGAAGATAAACGTACTGAGTTTCAACATAAACACATATCTGCTGCGATTTATTCTGATAGCCAGTTTTTAGGGACTATATTTTCATTTTCACCTGAGTATATGGATCGGTTGAATATTAAAGGCGATGTTTGTATTGCAGAACTCGACTTTGACAAAATGTTCTTATTGGAAAAAAGAGAGTTTACTTATAAAGAACCCCCTAAATATCCATCTACTCGATTTGAAATATCATTGTTGGTTCCACAACGCACATTTTATGAAACAATCGCTGAACTAATAAAGGGCGTTGATCCTTTAGTATCAAAAGTTGGATTTCTGGATGTCTATTTTCCAGAGGAACATCCTGATAAAAAATCTTTATCAATTTCGATTGAATTCAGATCCCGTGAAAAAACACTTGATACTGAGACAGTCAATGAACTACAGGATATAGTAGTTCAGAAACTTGCTGAAGCTGATTATAATTTGCGATAAATCACTCTGGTGGTCTTATGGATGGGTCAAATTTTTATACAATAACAATTATTCGAAATATCGGTGTTCCTATTTCCTTTACCATTAAAAAATGGAAACTGATATTTTTCATATTGTTTTTATTCACTGTTGTTGGATTCTTTTTTTTCGAAGCATTCAATTACCTTAAATTACGTGAGGAAAGCTCAATTTTAAGGGCAAAGCTTGAAAATTCTGATAAAAAAGTCTCCTTGTTGAGTTCTCAAATTGCGCATTTTGATAATGAACAATTTGGCAAACAAAGTGAATTTGTACAACCGTCGCTGACCGGAGAACAATCCTTAATTGCTGATACTGTATTAGCGCAGCCTCAGATTGCATCTGAAGCAATATGGATTTCAGATCAGGACCTGTCCGGCAGCATGGAATTAAAAGAGAATTCATCTATTGAAGTTACAAAACTGGATACTAAACTGAAAAGTGATGATCTGTTTTTAACGGTTGAGTTAACCAACACCTCTGTTGAAGCAAAAGCATTAGGTGGGTATCTTTGTGTCACCCTTATTAACAATGATATATCACCACCTCAATACACTTTAGCTACCGGTGGAACTTTAGGAGAAAACGGATTCCCATCAACTTATAAATCCGGTCGGCAATATTTATTGAAAAATAACAGACGAACTAGATCATACCGTATTAAATATGAACTCAGTCAGCCTAACGAATATTATACAGACGCGATATTGTTGACATATTCATATAAAGGACGCTTATTAAATAAGCAGATTATTCCAATTGATCGAAATATTTTTCTGGAACAATAATTTTTAATTAAGAAGAAGCAGCAATGGCAAAGAACAGTTCCAACCCTGATGTTATTTCCGGATTGCTGGGTGTCGGCAGTCATTTTCATGGACGAATAAATTTCAATGGTACACTTCGTATTGATGGCGTCGTATGTGGCGAGATTATCAGTAAAAAATCAAAAAAAAGTGTTTTAATTATTACGGAAACAGCACAGGTAGAAGCCGATATCATTGCTGATATTGTTATCGTTTCAGGAATGGTTTCCGGTAATATTAAAGCCATTGAAAGATTAGAATTACATTCACCGGGAAGGGTTGAAGGAATGGTATATACCAGTGATTTTTATATCCAGGATGGTGCTTTATTTCAGGGCGAATGTATCACTATCCGACATCTGTCTGCTGAAGAAAAAGAAGCCCTTAAACTGGAAGGGTTTTACAATATACATTCCACTAATGTCTTAACCAGCAATCGAAAAGCCATTCAAAATCTCCTGGATTACTAGCATTGAGCGCCGATTAACATTATTTTTGGTAATTGTTCATCCGGCAAGATTATTGCTTACATTCTTTGTGAATTTATTGGGTCACCAGAATGCTTCAAGGAAAATAATATGCTTATAAAACCAGCCAAAATAATCCGATTTTTTTATATATTCATAATCAGCTTTATCCTATACACCCCACTTACGTATGCCCAACTTAATCGATTAATCAATATCAAGTATACCAATCAGGGTGAATATCACACCTTACTAGAGTTTCAATCCCAATCAACTCCCGATTTTGAGATATTTGAAAATATAAAATCAAAGATTATCATTATCAAATTTCGAAATACTAAATTGGGAAATGTTCCCAAATTAGCCGTTTTTGAAGATACTTTAATTCAGGGCCTCAAAATCCAACAAATTGATACCAATGAGTATTGGATAAAAATTAAAACCAATTTTCCAGATTTGTTATACAAGATCATTCGAAACCAGGATCACCCCACTGTACTTGGGTTACAATTATACAAGTTAAATTTGAAAGCCCTAAAACCAATCGGTCCAGAAATTATTAGCGTTTTAAGAGAATTAAACCCAAAATCAGAACGTTTGCATATTTTTACTGACAAACCAATTCAATTTGATATTGTTCGGGATAATTCCCTGGCGGAAAAACCGGTACAAATCAGGTTCCTGAATGCACGATTGATCAAGGATATTATCATTCCTTCTTCAGAAACAGATATGTTGAAAAGCATCCGGTTTGAGCAAAGAGGGAAATATCTGGTAATGTTTGTTGTTCCTCAAAAATACAGCCTGATCATTAAAAAAGAAGTTTTTCAGGATCCGATCCGGCTGGTATTGGAAATCTCGGAGAACCGCAACAAAAAACTGAGTGACCTGGAAGCAGAAGAACAAGCGAAAAAACAACTTCAGGAAGAAGTAAATGAGGAAGAAGTAGAAAAAATTGCTTTTCTAACGGAAAAATTCAGGGAAGCAGAAAGAAGCTATCGTGTGGGAAGATTTCAAACATCCGCCCTACTCTTTAAAAATATCTATAACGCTTCTCCAAATAGCGAACTTGGTATCCGGGCTAATTTCAGATCCGCCGACTCTTTGTACCAATACCAGCTTATAAAAAAAGAGCGGGACGGGAATCAATTTGTGATTCAGGAACATAAAATCGCAATTAATTCTGCCCTGGAAGCAGACCGGGGTTATAGCAATATCCCCAGGGCTTATTATAATATCGGAAGAAGTTATCTAAATTTAAGATTTTATGAAGATGCTTTTAATCAATTTGAAATACTGATTAAGCTATATCCGGAATCTCCTTATGCCAGAACAGCCTTATTTCATCAGGGAATTATTCACTTAAATATGTTACGTTACAACAAGTCAATTGAAGCCCTGGAAAAATATACAGAAGAAAACCTCAACAGTCCCCGAATCCCGGCTGCTTATTATAAAATCGGTGAAGCGCAATTTCAGCTTAAACGATATACCGAAGCCAAGAAAAACTTTGATCGAGCCTGGAGCCTTGACCCGAATTATATGCAAAGGGATGCCGAACTGATGTTCCACATGGGAGAGGCTTATTTTGAAAATGGGGATTTACATGTTGCCCGATCTATTTATGAAAAAATAATTGATATGTACCCCCTTGAAAAATTCAGTAATCTGGTGGCGATTCGTATCGGTGATTTTTTAAGGGATGAGGATAAATATGACGATGCGATTAAGGCCTATGAAAAAGCCATTAATAAATATCCTGAGGCACTGTCATTAATCGGGAAGCTCAGAATTGCAAATATTCTGGCTGAACGTCCTGAGAAAAGTTTTAGTAAAAAAGCAATTAAAATATATGATTTCATTATCAATGAGCACTCTTTATCCAGTCAATATGAGGAAGCATTGCTAAGAAAAAGTCTAACCCAGGCTCTATTTCAGGATTATCCTAATGCGATATCTACCATGGAAAAATTCTGCAGCAAGTTTCCGGAAAACCTCTATGTGAAACACTTAATTATTCGAGATCGTATTTTGGAAACGATAAAATCCTATATTGAAGACTATTATTTTCAAGGAAGATATCTGGATGCACTAAGCGTTTATGAGCAATATGAGAAACAATATTATACACACCCAAAAACCAGTACCTGTTTCAGTCTTAGAAAAGGTGAGAATTACTCCCAAATTGTACAGAATTTACCATATAAAGCACCTTTGTTTTTAATAGCCGATTCTTATTTCAGACTGGGATTACATGATAAAGCTCAGACAATGAATGATATCATCCTGAAAGATAATAAAAATCCATTGGCGCCCCTTGTTTTATTTAATAAAGGGAAAATATATGATTTAAAGGATCAACCCGAAGATGCTCAACAGGTATATGCCCGATTTATCTATAACCACCCTGATAATGTTTTGACACCGTTAGTGAAAAAGGCCTTAGGTGATTCCTATTTCAAAGTTCATAAGTCAGATCGAATTTCACGAGCCATCCGGATTTATCGTCAAACCGTTAAAGATTACCAGAATTCCAGTGATATGTTACAACGGGAAATTGTACCTCCCTGTTGGTTTTCTTTGGCAAATCTTTATAGAGGTATTGGAGAATATGACAATGCCATTGATTCATTCAAAAACGCCATCAACACCTATGAACACCCACTTCAGGATCCAGAGGTTGAAGAGTATGTTGTGGAAGCACATTTTGTATTAGGAAACCTCTATTATGAGTTAAATCAGATACCTGAAGCATTCGAAACCTACACTAATGCTATTCAACTTTTTCCGGAATCCGAACAGGCGCCCTGGGCAAAATATCAGATTGGTCAAATCTATGTAAAAAATGGTCAAAAAGAAAAAGCCATCAAGATATTTGAAGAACTGATAGAAGCAGCCAAAAAAGCACCCGAGGCCCTGTGGGGTCCACTCGCAATTGAAAGCCACAAATCCATTGTGAACGACCTGCAATTCGATAAATATCTGGGTAGAACCCCTAGCCCAGCAGAGTAACGGGAATAAGAATTATGGACATCTTGCAGATTGTATTATTAATAGTTTCTGGTATTGTTGCCGGTGTAATGGCTGGAGATCTCTAAAACAATAGGCTCCATCCAGCTTTTTTCACCATCCTGCCTACTGCTTTTATCTTTAATCGTGTTGGAGCCAGTTTTACATTTTCACTGAACCCAATTCAGTTAACCCGTTATTTTGGAATATTTCTGATTATCATTGCAGTTTATAGAATTTCTTCCCTGATATACCTTCACTGCTATAAAATAAATCTGAAGATTTCCACTGGCCTTTTTAAAACAAACTTGTTACAGATGGTTGTTAATTTTACAATAATATTAAGTTATTAACCTAGTATAGTGTTTATTATTCTATTGTTATAAAATTAGTTAACAGGAATATTCACAGCAGACAGTTTCATTTTTATTTGCTCCTGATTTTTTAATTAGGGGAAACTGCCGTGCCTTTAAAATCAAAGTGTTATCAAGTGTCATCTCGACGAAGAATGAGGAGAGGTCTTTTTTATCTGAATCTGAAAAATAAAACCGTAATATGAGTGTTAAAAAATATGAAAAACTGATGTCAGACATCACCAGCGGAAAGCTTGAAAATAAGTGGTCTGATATTATGGATGAAGTTGAAAAAGTATTAAAGGAAGAAAAAATGGGCACCCTGGACGAAATGATGGATGACATCAAACGGTTTATGGAAGCCAAAGGAAAAGTGAACGATTATATTAATGACGAAGGTATTTTTAAAATACCTTTTGAGCTGGTTTTTTCATGGTTTCGAAAAGCCGTCATTGAACACAGAAAACTGTAATCAAAAATATAAAGAGATCTTATGATAAAACAAGGTATTGATAGATTAGAAGGTATTGATAAAAACGAAATAGTGGAAGCTTTGATTGATGTGATTGAATCAGCAGAAATTATGGGTGATACTGTTAAGTGTTTTTTGGAAAAAACTGAAACAAGGCAGGCAGTATCAGAGGCTCATCAAACATGGGAAAGCCAGCTGACCATTTTTTATAATAAATACATTGCTTAATGAATCAAAAATTTCCAGCCGTTTAAGCCAAAAATCTGGCCATAAAAAAGGGTGAATTCCACTTAGGACCTCACCCTTTTTTTATTTGGAGACCAATCTTAATTATGCTTCTTCGCCATACTTAAGATCTGCCAATCTCATCAGATGATCCATTCGACGTTTAGCATCATACTCCGCCGCATCAAATATCTCTTCTGTTTTAGCATCATCTTTCAAAATAAAATTCAGAGCTTTATATCGACCTTCAGCTTTAATGAATTCTTTAAAATCAACTTTAGCCTCCTTGTTTCTGAGTTTCAATGGGTTCTTACCATCTTTAATCAGATCAGGATTATAGGTATAAACCGGCCAATAATTGGATTCCATAGCTTTCTTGCCAGTTGCCATCATATGTCTCATTGGAATTCCATGGGCAATACAAGGAGAATAAGCAATAATAATAGACGGCCCGTCATACTGTTCCGCTTCAATAAATGATTTCAAAACATGATTTTTATTGGCTCCCAGGCTAACAGAAGCAATATAAACATCACCATAAGCCATAGCAATTAAACCCAAATCTTTTTTAGGGCGTCGCATACCAGCTGCCGCAAATTTAGCCACTGAACCAATCGGAGTAGACTTAGAAGCCTGACCACCAGTATTTGAATAAACTTCAGTATCCAATACCAGGATATTCACATTCTCCCCGGTGGAAATGACATGATCCAGGCCACCATAACCAATATCATAAGCCCAACCGTCACCACCCACAATCCACTGGGTCAACTTCGCCAATAATTTGGTGTTGTCTTTTACCAATCTGATTTGATCATTATCAATCGCTGATTTTTCAACCAACTCCGCAACCAAATTAGCTGCGCCTTTTGACTCATTAAAATCTTCTTTCGTTTCTTTCAACTGTTTGATTGCTTCAATCAATTCAGCTTCAACTTCCTTCCTACCAACTAACTGATCTAAGGCTTCAAAGACAGATTCTCTCATTTGGCGGTTAGCAATCGCCATCCCAAACCCAAATTCTGCACAATCTTCAAATAGAGAGTTATTCCAGGCTGGTCCATGTCCATCTTGGTTGGTTGTATAAGGCGACGTTGGTGCGGTACCACCATAAATAGAAGAACAACCGGTGGCGTTGGAGATAAAGGCTCTTTCACCAAATAATTGCGCCATCAAATTTACATAAGGTACTTCCCCACAACCCTGGCAGGCACCATGATATTCCAATAAATTCGGTAAAAACTGAGATCCTTTGACAGTATCCCGCTTTTCACCAGCCAGATTTCCTTTTGGAAGACTATCAAAGAATAGGAATTTTTCATGTTCTACTGAGACAATTTTTCGCATGGATCGCATATCCAATGCCTTTGGTTTCGCTGGGCAAACTTCATAACAGACGAAACATCCCTGGCAATCCTTAGGTGAAACCTGAAGCACATATTTGACACCGGCAGCTTTAGCCGCTTTTCCTTTCGGTTCAACAGCGATAAATCCTTCAGGAGCACCATCCAGATCTTTTTCCAAAACATATTTAGCTGTTAAACAACTGTGTGGGCAGGCCATGGCACATTGATTACATTGAGTACAACTTTCTGATAACCAAACCGGAGAATCTATGGCCGTCATCCGCTTTTCAAACTTTGAAGTACCTGCTGGAAAAACACCATTAGCAGGAATTTTGGAAACAGGAATATTATTACCCTTGTCCATCATTACCGGCTCGACGACATCCTTGATAAAAGCAGGGATATTTCTACCTTCCAGGGCAAATGGTTTAGTATCATTTTCAAAAACAGTACCCGGGACCTTAATTTGAACTAAATTCGCTTCAGCTGAATCTACCGCTTTCCAGTTCATTTCAACAATATTTTGTCCTTTTTTACCATACAATTTCTGGATATAATCTTTAGACAATTTGATCGCTTCACTTTTTTCCAATACCTTTGATAATAAGAAGAAAGCTGATTGCATCACCATATTGATACGATTCCCCAGACCGATATCTCTGGCGACGTTATAAGCATTAATCGCATAAAATGTGATCTTTTTATCGATAATGGTTTGTTGTAACGGCATCGGCAATTGGCCAAACAAACTATCTGCATCTGATTCTGAATTAAGCAGGAACGTTCCACCCTCCTTGATACCATCCAGGACATCATAACGTCCCAAATAAGCTTCATTATGAACGGCAACAAAATCCGGGTCAAAAATCAAGTATGGTGCATCAATCAAAGACTTACCAAACCTTAAATGTGATATGGTAATACCACCTGATTTCTTAGAGTCATAAACGAAATACCCCTGGGCATACATTTCAGTATTGTCACCAATTATTTTAATAGAGTTTTTATTGGCACCAACTGTTCCGTCTGAGCCTAAACCATAAAACTTACATTGAATGACATCTTTCGGCAGAACGCTAAACTCACCTTGAACATCTAAACTGGTATGTGTTACGTCGTCAACAATACCAACAGTGAAACCATTTTTAGGAAGATCAGCTGTCAAATTATCGATAACCGCCTTCACCATTCCGGGTGTAAACTCTTTGGATGAAAGACCATATCGACCACCAACAATAATTGGATCAAATTGCTTGTAGTCACCGCCGTGCAATCCCATACGCGCTTCACTGACGACTGATCGTATATCGACCAACAGTGGTTCCCCAATTGATCCAGGTTCCTTGGTTCTGTCTAGTACGGCTATTTTTTTTGCTGATTTTGGAATGGCATTTAAGAAGTGTTTGGCAGAAAAAGGTCTATAAAGTCTGACAACCAGTAATCCAACTTTTTCTCCCTGTTTATTCAGATCATTGACAGTTTCTTTGATCGTCTGAATAGAACTACCCATTGCAATAATTACCTTTTCAGCATTCGGGTCTCCATAATAATCAAACAAATTATATTTTCGTCCACACTGCTTGGCAAACTTATCCATCCATTTTTCAACGATATCCGGACAATCAATATAATACTGGTTAACACCTTCACGTCCCTGGAAATAAATATCCGGGTTTTCGGCTGTTCCTCTTAAAGTTGGATGATAAGGACTCATGGCTGAATCTTTATACGCTTTTACCAAATCACGGTCCAACAAGGCATCCATATCTTCTTCACTAACCAGTTCCACTTTTTGAATTTCATGGGAAGTTCTGAAACCATCAAAAAAGTTGAGAAAAGGTACTTTAGCTTCCAGGGTTGCATTATGTGCTACCGTAGCTAAATCCATGGTTTCCTGCACACTTCCGGCAGCCAGCAAAGCATAACCGGTATTTCTAACACTCATGACATCTGAATGATCACCGAAAATAGAAAGCGCAGAACAAGCTAATGATCGGGCTGAAACATGGAATACGGTTGGGGTTAATTCCCCCGCAATTTTGAACATATTAGGAATCATCAACAACAATCCCTGAGAAGCCGTAAAAGTAGTTGTCATGGCCCCTACCTGAATAGAACCATGAACGGCACCAGCGGCACCAGCTTCAGATTGCATTTCCGAAACCTTCAGCACCTGTCCGAAAAGGTTTTTCCTCCCAGCAGCTGCCATCTGATCCGCATTTTCACCCATATCAGAAGAGGGTGTAATTGGATAGATTGCAGCAACCTCACTATACATATAAGCCACATGCGCAGCCGCATAGTTTCCATCACATGTAATAAATTTCTTGTTTTCAGCCATTTATACTCCTTATTGCATTTAATGCAAAAAATCAGAAACAGTCCCGTTTAATTTTGGGATTGCAGAAACAACGATTATGAATTTGATTATCTGTACTTACTTTGGATAACTTCTGGAAGGTTTTAGGATACCACTTCAAAAAAACCGTTTCTTATCAGGGATTACTTTACCCAGGTCCATAATTTCCAGTAATAATTAATCTAATTTTTAAGATCTAAAACCACAAAATCATCAGAACCTTTAAAACATGATTATAGTTTGTTTTTCAAAAAACCTGAAGTTATTTTTTATACTAAAATTACCGATGTTTTGAGATCACTAAGTAAATTTAGTTACTTCCGTTAGATACTATTTTCATTTTATCAGAATCAAAACGGATCAATCTGCAAAAAAGCATGTTATTTAACATTGAAGTAGATATTAAGCATACTTTTTTGTTTTTTTGAAGATTCATCAAAGAAAATGTGATGATAATTTGATCTTACTCAAATAGCAACCCACTAATAATTAATAACTAATATTCAAATTCGATTGTCAATACTACAGTCAATTTTTCCAAACAAGTACTAAAAATAATATATCAACGTTCGTTTCTGCAGTTTAAGAAGAAATTAAATTTCAGGATTCAGTTGGATTAATAATGTTACTGAGAAAATACCTTATGGCAATGCTACAGTAATTATCTAATATTAAAGGGGTAGTCAAAGAAGAACAACACTGACTATTCTTCCAATTTTAGTTTATCGTCCTTATCCAGATAATTACTTTTTGAAACAACAGGTCGACCTAATTCTTTTTCTGTTTCTGCTCTCGCATTTCCGGCAATTCTGCCACCTCGCTTGGCAATATTTTTATTTTCTGGAAATGTATCAGGTTGCTCATTTTTGGAAATCTCTGTCGTTACCCGTTCACCCAGCATAGTGAAAATCAGTTCCAAATCATCCATATGATCTCGCAGATTAGCTTTTGATTTTTCAGGTAGGTTTTTATGCTGTTTATATTCTCCCGGAGTCATTCCAAATGTGGCTTTGGATATTTCAGCCGTTAAAATAGCAAAATCTCGTTGCTCTTTAATCCCGCGCTCTCTCCACTCATCGGTCAAATTTTGACGAATAGCAATCCCTCGAAGTCTTTTATCAATCCAGTCTTTAGGATAACCTTTTTTCTCATAGATCTCTTTCATTCGTTGTTGAGCAAGCTCCGGATTTTCGATTTCCTCGATTCTTTCATATCCAACTTTAGCTAGCCAGCGTTTGAATGGTTCAGCTTTGGGAGATGGGATGGATTGAATTAGTCTAAAGATTCCTTCCGTGTTTGCACAATCGGTCTTATATTTCTTTCCATCACTAGCATCCAATTTCAGTTGTCGACAAATTGTCGACAACTCCATTTTTTCTTCATTGACAGCTCTTTTTTTTATTCTATACCAATAATCACGTGGATTAAGACTTTCTGTTAAAGCGCTGCAAATATCAATAACTGAATAATACCATTCATCCTCATGCCAGATTCTGCGGATTTCCTTGCTTTGAAATAGGACAAGCTTGTTGAATTGCTTATTTGATTTATTTTCCATTAGAATTTTCAGTTAAATAAAAGGCTAAATTAGTTCTGTTAATGTTTTGTTTTATTCATTATCTCCAATCTATTGGGAACAGTTTAATTGCTTGTTAATTTCAGTGTCTACTTTATTTTCCCATACCCCAAGCTGGTTCTCTTTTGCATATTCTTCAGCCTCCAAAAAATCTTTGTTGTATTTTTTGGAACAACCATTAGTATCGCTATATACTGACCATCCGTTTTTAACTAAATGAAGATTAAAATTAATGCCGTCTGCGTAGACATAACATAAATTATGATACTCGAAGCATTCTAATTGGATTTTTTTATTTTTTAAGAATCCTTTAGTGAATTCTCTAGCTTTTTTCCCAAATTTAGTATTTCTACTGCTATCAGGGTTTGAACTATCCTCTGTATCTACAGATAACATACGAATGTTTCGTGTAACCCCAACACCCAACTTTCGGTAATAGATTGTGATGGCATCACCCTCTGACACTTCCAAAAGCTTAACCATAACTCCTTTACCATAATTCATGCCTACTTTTAAAAAGACTTTTCCATAGTAAACAAAGGGAGCCCAGAAAAATGGTGCTTTGTACTCTTCTCCAAACTCACCTTTTATAAATCTCCTTTTAACTTCCATCATGGCTTGGTTATAGGTTTTTCCTTTTTTCTCCACTAGTCGATACATTTCAACCATAAATTTGGAAGTCGATTCATCTGCAACAGACCAAAGAGATACAGATAGTGAATTGGCACCAGCAATTAAAAAGCTCTGAGTCAAACCGACAACACCTTCTCCTCCATAAATCTTGCCAAGTCCTGTTTCACAAGCAGATAGGTTTACAAAATCAGCTTTAATTTTTAGATTGGCAATCTCATCCATTCTTAAGTAACCATCTTCCCCTTCTTTTTCCATTTTGAATTGAGATAGAACTACTGCTGATAATTCAGGTATAGAGGGGACGACTAAACCGTGTGTGGCAAAATGGATAACTTTATACTGGCCTAAATCACCGTTTCGAGAAAGTGCTTTCACGATATTTTCGGTTACATCACTACCTGATATTTTTACGGTGTCTTTAACTATATTTGAAATAATGTTGATTTCATTTAGTGTTCCAGGGAGATTTTCCCATTTTACAGAATCTAATGCAGCGTATGTATTTCTCAAGGATCTGTTTTTCTTTATAAAATATAATGCGTTTTTTTCCACTGAAATAAATTGTGCCGTGTTTTCTATCATATCAATATTGTAATTTATTTCGCCGTATACAGCGCCACCTAACGCTAGCATTGGCTTCCTGTTTATCGAGTATTTTCGTTTCTCGATTAGCTTTAACACACCTATAGATTGAGCATAGTGAATATTAAATGTTTCCACCAGGTACTTACCTTCTTCATCAATCAAGGTCTCGAAAGGTAAAAAAGACAATATTCCATCTGGAACAATAATGATCTCATTCTTTCCTTCAAGTTGAATTATGTTGGGTTTAATCAATAAATCAAATAGCATTCTGCTTAATTTTCTAAACTCACTGGAATTTGAGTCCCCCCTCAAAAGTATACGGTAATAATTGATTATTTTCTCAAAATCGTATCTTGCATACTCATTTCTGTCATTTTTAGTTTCATTAAGTTTTACTTCTAATTTTATTCCTCTTATATTATTTATTTCCTTTTCAATCAGAATACCATTGTTTTTCATCATTAAAGTAGTGAAATACTTTTTAGATATTTCTCGTCCCTTGACGTCGTTTTGTGTCATACATATTTGGGTCATTTCATCCCAATCTATATTGGCATATATCAAAACTGCAGATTTGTTATTCAATTCCTGACTAAACTTTGTAATAGATGGTAGATGAGGATTTGTTTCTGTCTGAGATATCCTTTCGGCTAACAACTTAGCCTTGCTCATTTCTATTATTTTAAAGGAATCAGGGATATTGCTACTTCTGATATGCGCCGATATTAAGTATTGGTATGTCTCTATTTGGCTCTCCAAATAATCTCTTCTTAAATCTCCAATAGCAGTTTTACGCAATCTTTCTTTCAACTCAATTGATTCCGTCAAATATTCTATAGCACGCTTATATTCTTCTTTTTCATAATATAATGCCCCAAAGTTATGGAGTTGTTGGGCTACTCTGGCATCCACACCCAATTTTCTGTCAATTTCTAGTGCCTGTTGATAGTACTCAACTGCTTTATCGTATTGCTCTAAAGCACTATAAGCTGAACCGATGTTATTAAGTCGAATAGCAATTTTGTCTTCCAGTCCTAGCTTTTTATCAATCTTTAAGGCTTGATGATAGTACTCAATTGCTTTGTCAATTTTAAACCATTGATAGTAAATATTACCAATTGCACTAAGACGGATGGCGATATTTCCTTCATTTCCTAATTTTCTGTCAATTTCTAGGGCTTGCTGATAGTATTCAAATGCTTTATTGTACTGACCCTTAATTTTGAAAATACTCCCGAGGTTGTTTAGCCGGATTGCAATCTTATCAACCTGGCGAAGCTTTTTGGCAATTTCTAAGGCTTTCTGATAGAACTCAATAGCCTTATCGTACGCCCCCCAGGATTCATAAACGCTGGCAATATTATTGAAGTATACAGCAATATCGGCTTCCCTACCAAGTTTCTTCACAATCTTAAGTGCTTGCTGGAAGTGTTCTATAGCTTTTTTATAGCGCCCCAAAAGTTGATAAATCACACCAATGTTGTTCAAACTTGCAGCAGTTCCACTTTCTTGGCCTAATTTTCTATCAATTATTAGAGCTTGATCGTAATGCTCAATAGCCTTATCGTACTGCCCCCATGATTGGTAAACGGCTCCAATGTTTGTAAGTGTGTTAGCAATTTCATTTTCATCCTGCTGTAATTTGTTAATCTGAAGTACAAATTGATAATACTCGATCGCCTTATCATAATACCCCCAACGCTCGTAAATTTCAGCTATGATACTAAGATCGACAATGACTTTTTCTTTCCTATTAAGTTTTCTGTCTATTTCTAATGCCTGTTTGAAGTAATCGATCGCCTTGCTATTCTGACCCCAGGAATCGTAAACCTCACCGATGTTGCTGAGTCCAGATGCAATGCTATCCTCCTTCTTTAGTTTCCTGTTGATCTCCAGTGCATGTTGGTAGTACTCAATTGCTTTGTCGTATTCAATTGCTTTGTCGTATTCACCCCAGAAATAGTAAATCACACCGATATAGTTGAGATTGATGGCAACATCTTTTTCCTTTCCAACTCTTCTGTTGATCTCTAGTGCAAGCATAAAGTGTTGCATAGCCTTGTCGTACTTACCCCAGGATCTATAAACTACACCTATGTTTTTGAGATTAATGGCAATATGTTTTTCCTTTCCAAGTTTTTTATTAATCTCCAGCGCCTGTTGGTAATATTTGATAGCCTTATCGAATTGCCCCATTGATTCGTAAACCAAACCAATATTGTTAAATTGTATTGCAATACTATGTTCCTTTCTTAGTTTTTTATTAATAACAAGTGCTCGTTGGTAGTAATCGATCGCTTTATGGTATTGGCTCCAAATATAGTATACTCGACCAATGTTACTAAGGTTTACAGTAACATAATGTTCCTTCCCTAGTTTTTTGTTTGTTCTATTCGCTAGTTGATAATGTTTAATAGCTTCATCGTACGTTCCCAACGTTTGGTAAATTCGAGCAATGTCAGTGTGATTACTAGCAATATTTGAATCCTGTTTAAGCTTCTTGTGAAACTCCAGTGCCTGCTTCAAATACTCAATTGCTTTATTAGTCTGTCCCAAAGATTTGTAAGCCTTCCCTATTTTGTTTAGATAAACGGCAATCTGTGCTTTCTTAACTAGCTTTCTCCCAATATCCAGAGCTTTTTGATAATATTTAATAGCCTTTTCATACTGTCCTAATTGTTCATAACAAATTCCTATCCATCCGGACTGACTACTCAAAACATACAATCTAGGTTTTGGACTCTTACGCTCTGCATCTGCAGATTTTTCAAACATTTGTGCTGCGAACAAATATTTATTTTTCTTATATAAAATATGGGCTTTCTCCCAATACTTATCAGCAATTTCCGAACTTTGAGCGAATGAATATGTTACCAACAATAATTGGATTAAAAAAATAGAAATCGACTGTTTCATTTTAACACCTAATGATGAAATAATTACAAATTTATTCCAAGCGTAATTGTATCCATTTTTTTCCTTCACGGGTAATGTATTATCTCATCATTACGATTTGACTTTTACTGACGAGAGTAATTTATTTCTTAGCTAATGAACTGCTTATGGTTTTTATACTTTTTCGCTTTCTAATACTACTTTTTCATATTCTCGTATATGAAAAATAACAGGCTTCTGAGAGTTATGAGACCAATACAGTGTCCAAAAATTTTTTCATAATTTTACTTACAATGGTTTTTTTCTAAAAATCAATTTTAACACATTTACCGGTTCCAAGTGATATGCCAAAACTTTCTAATACTTCAATTGAACTTGATTCTATGCACCGTATAATACGTGCTCAATTAAAGTCTTTTTGGTTTGTTGAAATTTCAGCTTTATATATACCTTTGCTTTTCCAACCCCTAAGATATCCAGAGCGTAAGTTTCCATTGATATCAGAGGATCTATTTATATTAGAAGCATTCCATTCTTTGAATTCTTTAGTTCCATCCATTTTATGGAGCATAATATAAGCCTTTTTTGTTTGTAGAAGTGTTTGTTTAAAGTCTTGTTCATCAGATGGATAATAAATTATTTTTAGAGAAACAGGTATTTTTCCTTCAGTTTTATATTTTTCTCTGGAATCGATACCTTTGTTCTCTTCATAATAATCTAAAATCCTTTCAATTACATTTGCTGGAGTATCAAACCCTTCAGCGTGGATACCAAGACGTTGATAGAGTTGAGTTGGTATTTTGATAACTTGATTCATTGATAATTTCTCCATTTTGATTTATTTGATATCAATATCATCAATTTTGCTATTAATGTCAATGACTAAATTGGAATAAAAGAAAAAATCATGCTACAATTGGAAAATTCACCAATTTCACTCAAAATTTATGACTCAAATTGAGATTTTTGAGGTTTATTTTGTAGGATTATTGCTATTTTGTTTCTAAGCTAACAGTTGAAATTGGAAAGGAATTCAAAGCCGCCTCGAATGAATCTTTCAACATATTTTACTCAGCTCTTTTTAGCCCTCATCATAAGTATAAATTGATAAAAATCGGTAAAGAAAAGGAAAGAGGAAATTTAGTTTTAGATTTTTAAAATCAATAATATAACAATAAAAATAACAAGTTAGTACACATGATATAGATTCAATAAAACACATTTCTGGAAAGGTGACCCTCCTGGCATTTAAATTCAACTCCTCAACTTCCATCCAATCAAAGCAACAAGTCAAAAAACTTCAATCGAAATAATCTTGTCCTAAATTGATCACACCACAAGGTATTAAAAGGAAATAAAAGTAAAAATCGGGATATTGTATTTTTTAGCCAAATTTTAATCAAATCTATAGGATAGTTGATTTTAAAGGAATACGGGGCAGATATTCTCGAAATACTGTCGGAATAGGTAGTTGAATGGTGGAGGTGGCTCCAAGTACCTATTTATATGGATTTGTGGGAGATGCTGGTAGTCGATGGTGATTTTTCTAAAATTAGATTTTAAAGATAAAACAAAAATGGACGATATTATGGTCTGTTTTATCTCTGAATACTTTATAAAGTATGGCCTCAAAGAGATTTAAATTTTTTGACCACACGTGGAGAGATAGTTCCCGACTACGAATTTAGTTTCACAGTCGGAAAAGGTACTAAAACATATGCACCAGCGCAGACAAATTGACCAGAGGGTTCCAGTATAAACCAAATACAACAATTGGAATTGCACATAATATCACAAAACCAATAGGGACTGAACTTTGTGTTGAAAAGTCAGGCATTTGTCCCTCTCTTTCATCAATAATCATGGTTTTAATAACACCAACATAGTAATAAAGAGACACCACTGAATTAACTCCGGCCACAGCAGCCAAAGCCCAAAAGCCTTTTTCAATAACTACCCAAAACAGATAGAATTTTCCCACAAATCCTCCAAAAGGAGGTAAGCCGGCCAGACTGAACAGGCAGATAGTAAATCCGACAACCATTACGGGTTTAGACTTAATTAATCCAGCAAACGATTTAATTTCAAAGTTCCTGCCCTGTGATAAATAGATAATCGCCATGAATGCGCCCATATTCATCAATGCATAAATAACAATATAAAAGAAAACATATTGCCGACCGACCTCATTCATCACCGCAATACCCATTAACAAGAATCCGGCATGGGAAATGGAGGAATAAGCAAGCAATCGTTTGATGTCTTTCTGTCTAAGCGCAGCAAAATTACCCAAGGTCATGGTAATCATCGCTATTAATGATACTATCATCGATAATTGTTCCGATTGAACCGGTACGTGATCTGCAAAGAATCGCATGATCAACGCCAAGCCTGCAACTTTAGGGGCAACCGATAAAAAAGCGGTGATGGGTGTTGGTGCAGCTTGATAGGCATCCGGACACCAAAAATGAAAAGGTACTGCGGCAATTTTAAAAGACATGCCTGCCAGTGTCATAATGATAGCAATATAATATATCGGAGTTCCGAAATTCGGAGAAGCTGCCAAGGCTGGCCACAAACTTTTTAGTTGAAGTGTTCCTGTCAAACCGAAAAGTAACGAAATACCATAAAGCATGATTCCTGTCGCAAAGGAACCAAATAGCACGTATTTAAGAGAGGCTTCCTTTGAGGTTGAGAATCTTCGATTTAATGCAACCAGAATATAAGAAGGCAAGGATACTAATTCAATACCTACCACAATCATTAACAAATGTGTGGCAGAGGTCATCATCATCATTCCCAGACAGATTGTTGATAGTAAACCAAACACTTCCCATTCTATGGAGCGGTTCATTTCATCATTATTTTTCATCATTAAAACTGTAACCCCAATAATTATGAAAAATAGTTGATTATAAAACCGACTATAACTATCAACCTGCAACATATTGAAAAAGAGGGATTTTGATTCCGAACCCATCATCAGTTCAGTAACAAAACCAGCTATCAACACCAACACAAAAATTCCAACCGGAGAAACATTTTTCAAGCCTGGAATTGCTTTTGCGAGGAAAAAAACCAATATAGCCACGCCCATTATTAAATGAGCCGGTATATAACTTAAATAGGGTAAGGTAGAAGTCATTTCAACCACAATAAGTCGTAAAAGTTATTTTTATGGTACCGCCGTCGGGTACCAATCGATTTGAATCTATGAATAAAGTCACTAATTATAAAATTTCGCTCAGATAATTCAGTGATGTTTCAAAGAAAACAATAATTCTATTGGGCAACAAACCTAAATAGACAGTTATGATAATCAATGGAACGACCGAGCACAATTCGACAAAATTAATCTCTTTTAAATCTTGGTAATCCGGGTTCAGTTTTCCAAAGAAAATGCGTTGATACGCCCAAAGCATGTATCCGGCCCCAAAGATAATACCAAGTCCGGAAATAATCGTTGGTAATTGATAAACTTTAAAAGAACCGGTCAAAATCAATAACTCTGAAATAAATCCGCTCATACCCGGTAATCCGATAGCTGCCATATAGGCAATACTGGTTACCGCTGCATAAACAGGAGTCACAGAGGCCAACCCACCGAAACCGGCAATTCTTCGATGATGTGCCCTATCATAAACAACACCTACCAAAAGGAAAAGCATGGCTGTAATTGTTCCGTGGTTAAACATTTGTAAAACGGCACCATTGATACCTTGTGTTGTGGCAGCTGCAATTCCCAATATTACGAAACCCATGTGACTAACAGATGAGTAAGCAATCATTTTTTTAAGGTCGGATTGTGCCAAGGCACACAACGCACCATACACAATATTGATAACGGCCAGGGCTACGAGGAAGTCCTGGAACCATACAAAAACTTCTGGAAACAGAGGGAAATTAATCCTCAAAAATCCATAGGTTCCCATTTTCAAGAGTACACCTGCCAGGATTACAGAAATCGCGGTAGGTGCTTCCACGTGAGCATCCGGAAGCCAAGTATGGAATGGGAAGATAGGCACTTTAATCGCAAATCCGATAAAGAAGGCAACAAACACAACTTTCGCGAAGGGCATACCGAATATTTCCGGTCCCACAAAGGTGCCACCTTCCTGAACACGATGAAGTAATTCAATAATATTGAAAGTCCTTTCTCCACCCGGCGCATAATACCAGACTGCGATGATCGCCAATAGCATACCAACACTACCCATCAGGGTATAAAGAAAAAATTTAATGGCGGCATAAATTCTTCTAGGACCACCCCAAACACCAATAAGAAAATACATGGGAAATAACATGACTTCCCAGAAGAGATAAAACAGGATTAGATCCAACGCTACAAACACACCCAACATAGCTGTTTGTAGCAGCAGGAACATAGCAAAATAACCCCGTTGCAGTTTATCAATGTTCCAGGAGGCCAAAACAGCCACCAAACCAATAATCAAAGTTAGCAAAATCATGGTAATAGAAATACCATCAACCCCCAATGAATATTGAATTCCCAAGCTGGGAATCCACTCCAGGGTTTCTTTAAATTGCATCCCGGCTAAATCATCAACACCGACCTTAAGTCTATCAAACCCCGTAAAAAGAGGAATAGCGACAATAAAATCAACGATAGTGATAAAAAGAGCAGCCCACTTCGCCTTGTTGGCTGGTAATAACCAAAGGATTGGAATTACAGTTATCGGTAAAAACACAACCCATGACAAAATATGATCCATCATAACCTCAGCTTCTGTTTCTTAGTTACAAATCTACAATTAACCAGATGTTAAATGATTAACCAATATATAAAATAAAGGATACAATCACGATGATAAATATAACGATTGATGTTCCAATAACCGTTTGAATTTTACTGGATTGCAAAAAGCTAAATCCTTTTCCGCCAGTTTGGAATGACCAGGCTGTACCGTTAACAGCTCCATCCACAATATTCTGGTCAAAGAGTCCAATGAAGGCTGATAAATGTCGTCCCAAAAATCCGGCAAAGTTAACCAAACCATCAACCACCATTTGATCAAATGCTGCCAGAAATAGGAATAATTTGCGAATGGGTGTCAGGACAACCATTTCATAAAATTCGTCAACGTAGTACTTATTATAAAGTATGATAAATATCTTCTGTGCCCAAACGCCACTCATGATATATTCTCTGGCCTTTGGATTTTTCATGTAGAAGAACCAGGCCAGGAACGCAGTAAAAAATGTCCAGGCCACAGACGCAACCATTAATGTCCATTCCAATGCTGTGTGGTCAACATGGGATTCATGTACCACTTTACCCTGGGCGGTATCCAAAACATTTTGATAATGCTCAGCGGGAGTTATACTAAGATCTTTTACCACTGGTGATAGATATTCAGTGAAATTACTATGGCCCCCTAGAAAATGTGGAACATTCAAAAAGCCAATGGTAATGGCTGCAATGGCTAATATAGCGATAGGAATCACTGTTCGTTTCGGTTGTTCTTTACAATGCTCCCAGGTATGTTCATCGGACCGATTTTCACCGAAAAAGGTCATAAATACCAGCCGCCACATATAAAATGAAGTAATTCCGGCAGCTATAAAACCCACTAACCATAAAGTCGGTGATCCTTGAATAAAGGCTTTCCAAAGAATTTCATCCTTACTAAAAAAACCGGAAGTCAGGGGAAATCCCATAATAGCGAAAGTAGCTGCAATAAATGACCAACCCGTGATCGGCATTTTTTTAAGCAATCCACCCATATTACGCATATCCTGCTTATGATGAAGGGCCACGATCACGGAACCGGAACCCATGAAAAGAGCGGCTTTAAAGGCTGCGTGGGTTAGGAGATGGAAAATCCCTGCACTGAAAGCACCAACACTCATAGCCAGGAACATATAACCTAATTGGCTGACGGTTGAGTAGGCTAAAACCTTTTTAATATCAAACTGTGCCATGCCGATGGTCGCCGATATAAAACAAGTCAAAGCAGCAATCAATGAAACGAAACCCAATACATGTGGTGCCAGAGAATATAGAAAATACATTCTACCCATCATATAGACACCAGCAGTTACCATGGTTGCGGCATGAATCAAGGCACTAACAGGCGTAGGCCCAGCCATGGCATCCGGCAACCAGACATAAAGCGGAATCTGAGCTGACTTTCCCATCGCACCAATAAAGAAGCATAATCCAATAACTTCAAGTAAAGGAAATCCCCAAAACGTTACCTGAGAAAGATCACCGATTCGGGATTGCATTTCACCGAAAGAGAGGGAGACGTTACCAAATAGTTGGCTGGAATACATGATCATCAGGAACATACCGGCCAGAAAACCCAGATCACCGATTCGATTCACAATAAAGGCTTTTTTACCTGCCACAGCATTGGCTTCTTCGCTAAACCAGAATCCAATTAAGAGATAAGAACACAGGCCGACACCTTCCCAACCCAGGAACATCATAATCAGATTGTCGCCTAATACCAACATTAACATGGACGCCAGAAACAGATTCATATATGAGAAAAATCGCCAGAAGGATTGATCTTTATGCATATATCCCATTCCATAAATATGAATCAGCGTCCCTATTCCAGTCACAATCATTATCATAACAGAAGATAAAGGATCATACCTGAATGTCCATTCAATTTGGAAATCTGCAACTGTAATCCACTCAGTCAGTGGAATCTGAATGATCCTGTTACCGGTTTCCACACTTAGCATTTTAAAAAATGCGGAAAAAGCCAAAATAGCTGATATCATTGGGGTTAGACATCCTAAGATTCCGGTTACATTCTCTCCCAATGTATCATATATCTTCTTACCAAACAGTCCCAAAATAATTGCACCAAATAGTGGCAATATTGGGACCCAGGGAATAACGCTTTGAATATAAGTCATTACTATTTTTAATTAAATCGTTTAAAAACCTATTTAACCGTGTAAACCAACTAGTTGATCTGCCTGAATATGTTTTTTTTCTTTGTAAAGTGCCAAAACAATTGCCAATGCAACCACTGCTTCTGCAGCGGCCAGTAAAATAATAAATATGGCAAAAACCTGTCCATCTAGGCGCGCTTCTGCAGAAGGAACAAACCTTGAAAAGGCAACAAAATTTATCGCTGCCGCATTAATTATTAATTCTACAGCCATTAAAATCGCCACGCTATTTCTGCGACTGATAAACATAATCAATCCCATGGCAAATAATAGGGCAGATATTGATAAATAACTTTCCAGACTCATGAGTTCTCTCCTTTTTTAACCAACATGATAGCACTTACCATTGCTGCCAATAAGAGAAAGGATATGACTTCAAAAGGCAGTATATATTCGTTTAATAACAATTTACCGATGCTGTTGGTTGTCGGTTCCATCGCGCCCGGAGCAACCACGTTCCAGGTTGTATTCTCAAAAGCGGATAATAAAAGCAAGGCAATACCACCACCGGCAACAGTCGATAAAACAGTCTGAAAAGACAAATTACTTTTTCCCGGCTGTGAAATATTATCAGATAGCATGGTAGCAAATATTAAAAGGACGCAAACACCACCGGCATATACCATTATCTGTACCATGGCCAGGAAATCAGCACCGAGTAAGACATAGAAGCCGGCAACACCGAATAGCACAAAAAACAAGGCAAAGGCAGAATGCAGCAAGTTTCTCGAAAAAGCAACGACGCCCCCTAACCCTATAATCATGACGGAAAACAAGTAAAAAAATAAATCAGCAATTTCCATTATTTAAAACTCCTTTATTTTTCTTCTTCAGTTTTTTCAGCTTCTTTAGCTGCTTTAGCTGCTTTTTCTGCAGCGGCTTCTACTTTTAATTCACTATCCCTTTTAATTGCTTTTTCTTTTTCTTCTTCACTGACAAAAGAAAGAACCAGATCCTGCAATTGATACTTATTCATTTCAAAAACCTTAGTATGAACAATGGCTCCGGTTGGGCAAGCCAGGGTACAAAGCGCACAAAACATACATTTACCCATATGAATATCAAAACGGGTGCAAGTCCTGGTTTTAACCGCCGGTTTTTCTGATTTGGTTCCTTGTACCTTTGATTTATCACATTTGACGGCATCAATGACAATACAATCAATGGGACAAGCTTTAACACAAAGCTGACAAGCGGTGCAAATCGATAAATCAACATCCAGTATTCCTCTATAGTTTTCCGGCATTGGTCCCAATTGCCCTTTATAGGTCTCCTTCAGCTTTTCAGCACTGGAGATATCATCTTCCGGATATTGAATGGTAATAGGATGAACAAAAAAACTCGCTAAGGAGATGCTCATACCTTCAAAAACAGTTTGAATACCATTTTTAATGTTATTGAAATATGCATTCATAAATATGTCTGTCCCTTCGTTAATATTGATGTTTTTAAATCATTCAACTAATGTTCTAATTTAAACCCACTGGAATCGACTGTTCTTTATAGTTAGTGCGAATCCGGCCGATAAATTTTATCATAATCAACAAAAACACTATAAATACGACAATAGAAGTGATTTGTGTAATTGCAGGGATTTGATGGGCAACCAGCATAAAAACAGATTGTCCAAAAAACGCAATTAATGCGCATGGTAACAAGTACTTCCAGGATAAATCCATTAACTGATCAATTCGAAATCGGGGTAAGGTCCATCTTAACCAAATCACTACGAACATAATGAAAATCGTTTTAAGCATCATTACTGCGACACTTAGAAATGGATTGCCTTGTAAAAATCCGGGAAGATTAGGACCACCTAAAAACAGCGCTGTAGTTGATAGGCCAATTAGAAAAACGTTACCATACTCGGCCATAAAAAACACTGCAAAGCGGAAGCCGGAGTATTCCGTATTAAATCCGGATACTAATTCTGATTCTGCTTCCGGTAGATCAAATGGAGTTCTGTTTCCTTCTGCCAAAGATCCGATGAAAAAGACAAAAAAGGCTAAGGCTGAAAATGGTGTCTGAAATGCGGTCCATTCCCAGGGTAACCAACCCTGGCTGTCCAATAAATCGCCAACAGATAAAGATCCGGCAATTAAAATTGGTGTTAAGAGTGACATGGCAACTGGGATTTCATAGCTGACAATTTGAGCTGCCGATCGCATACCACCCAATAGTGACCATTTATTATTTGAACTCCATCCGGCCATTAGTATCCCAATAACGACAATGGAAGTAATTGAAATAAAATACAGTACACCGACATTTAAATCAGCCACCATCATAGCTCTACTACCAAGCGGCAAGACTACCAAAGTAGCTAAAACCCCCATTAAACAAAGATAGGGGGTGATTTTATATAAGAAACGGTCTGCCCCGTCCGGAATTAAATCTTCCTTCAGTATCAGTTTTACTGCATCGGCCACAAACTGCAAAATTCCCTGGGGACCTACCCGGTTACAACCGTACCGGGATTGCATCCTACCGGCGATTCTTCTTTCAGCCCAGGAAGTGATACCGCTCATTAGGGCAAAAACAGCAAATACAATAGTACATACGATGAGCATAATAACGACATTTGCCCAAAATTCAGTCATTCCTAAAGTATCGGTTAATAGATTCATAACAACTTTAAGTTAGATAGGTTTAAACTAACGGTCGAGTTCTGGAGCCACAATATCCAAAGATCCGATGACCGCTACAAGATCAGCAATGAAGATGTTTCTGGCTAATTCCGGAATAATCGACATTCCGGTAAAAGAACCGGTTCTAATTTTCAAACGAGAGGGAGAGGTTTTTCCATCACTATAGATAAAATATCCGGTATCACCCCTTGGTGTTTCTGTTCTGATATATTTATGTCCGACCGGTGGTTTGATGGCATTTTTTACCTTGGCCTGGATTTCACCCTCTGGAATTTGTTGAAGACACTGTCTTAAGATCTTTACGGATTCTCGTATTTCTTCAACCCTAACAAAATATCTATCGTAACAGTCTCCTAATGTCCCAACTGATGCTGTTCCAATCGGAATTTCAAAATCAAGTTTGTCATAAATACTGTAAGGTTTGTTGCGCCTGACATCGTATTTAACCCCTGAACCTCTTAAATTTGGACCCACAAAATTATAGTCCATTGCCATTTCCGGACTCACGGCAGCAACATTGGCAAATCGATTAATAAAAATCTGGTTGTAGGTGACGAGACGGTGCATTTGTTCCACAGCCACTTCAAAATGATCCAGAAATCCCATTACTTTTATTGAAAATCCTTCCGGTAGATCGTAGTTGACACCACCAATTGAATAGTAGTTATAGGTTAACCTTGCGCCACAAATCATTTCCAGCAAGTCGTTGATATATTCCCTTTCCCTTAATAATTGGACAAAAGGGGTAATCGCCCCCATGTCCATATCAGCGGCACCAATGGCCACTAAGTGACTGGAAATCCTGTTTAACTCACCAGCTATTACCCGAATATATTCAGCTCTTTCAGGAACCTCAGTTCCAAGCATTTCTTCAACTGCCATGCAATAGGCCCAATTAGCATTCATCGAGGCCAGATAGTCCACACGATCTGTAAAAGGTACAAATCCCTGCCAGGTAACGGATTCTGCAATTTTTTCAATACCTCGATGCAAATATCCCACATCGGGATCACACTCATGGATAATTTCACCGTCTGTTTTTATAACAAATCGAATCACACCATGAGTAGAGGGGTGTTGAGGCCCCATATTAATTGTAATATGTTCAGTTTTCAATTCCGAAGTCATTTTCAATTTTCCTTATGGTTTAAATCTTTTATCTATTTCAGATCGTGAATTTTCAATATCCTGGTACCCCTCAGGTGACTGGTAGTCTTTTCTGAGCGGGAATCCAATCCAATCTTCCGGCAACATGATACGACGTAAATCGGGATGATCTATATATTGTATCCCAAATAGGTCATAAGATTCTCTTTCCAGCCAATCCGCAGCCTTCCATACCTTACAGACGCTCTGAATTTGGGGGGATACAACCGGTACACTGGATTCAATTGTTGTTTCAAGGTTGTGTTCGTAGGAAAGCAAATTCCAAAATAGTTTAAAATCTTCTCCATCATGGACGGCAGTATGGCTACTTAAAACCTTGAATGACAAATCCCGGGATAATTTTAAAAATTTCATTACGGGTAAAACATCCTTGGGTTCAACTATTATAGAAGCGTCATAGCTATTTTCACTAGCTTTGACTTCTATTTGAGTATTTTTTTGGATAAGATCTATAATTTCTGTTGTATTCAAAGTGTGCTCCTTAAACATCCTTTATTTGCTCTAATTTAATTTTTACGGAGATACTTTTCGTTCTTTATTTTATTCTGAACCTCTATCAAGGCTGACAACAACGCTTCTGGCCTGGGAGGGCAGCCGGGCAAATAAACATCCACCGGTATCACCCTATCTACTCCTTTTAAAACGGAGTAACTACCTTGAAACAAACCTCCACTATTAGAACAACTCCCCATCGAGATCACGTATTTTGGGTCGGGCATTTGATCATATAATCGTTTAACCCGACTCGCCATTTTCAATGTCACGGTACCTGCTACTAGCATTAGGTCAGATTGTCGGGGGGTTGCCCGCGGAATAGCACCGAAGCGGTCAAAGTCTGACCGTGGTCCACCCGTCTGCATCATCTCAATACCACAGCATGCCAACCCAAATGTCATATAAAACAAAGAGTTTGCTCTAGCTAAATTGAGCAGTTTATCAATCGTTGTTAATACAATACCATCAGAATCAACTTGATTTACTAAGGACTTCATCGTCGCTCAAAATTTAAAGGTTTAATGAAAATAACTTATCTTATATTCTATTCTATGAATTTAACCTGGAGGCTTGATCTCTCACCCAGTCTAATCCACCTTGTGACCAGGCATATACAAACCCGACTAACAAGATTAGTACAAATAAGAATATTTCTACAAATGCCAGCAAGCCATATCCTGAATTTATCAATTCTTTAAACACAGCTGTAACAGGATACATAAATGCAATTTCCACATCGAAGATAACAAAAACAAATGTTACCAGGTAAAATCGCATATTAAATTGTCTGATTCCACTCCCGATTGGAATTTCTCCGCATTCATAAACCATATTTTTTGCGGGAGATGGATTATCCGGTCGAATCAACTTCCCAATCACCAATGTCACAAAAACAAAGCCGATTGCAATTAGGAGGAAAACAAAAATATTCGCAAATTCGAATAGCATGACCTCGTCCTTAAAATTTTGAAACATGAACTGTTTCAATATTGACTAAAATGTTCACTATAATCGTAAACTTTGTACCTTTTAAGATAGTTTTGTCTGCTTTAGCCGATAAAATCATTTATGGCAATTTGATATCCAATATCGGACCGATAAATAGCATAAAATCACACCTTGATGCTTATAGTTTATCATACTGTTTTTACTAAATAAAACTACTTATCTTTTGATATAACATGGTTTTATAATTTAATATAAAAATAAATCTATACGATAAACTATCGTAAACCACAACTTTAATCCCTTAGAAATAACAAAATTCATTAATAATAACATATTACTAAAAATATAAGCAATATATTAATAATAAATATGCGGCAGCCATGAATAACAAACAGTTTTATATTATAATGAAATTCTAACGATCAAATTATTTTTGATTTAAAACAACTATTGCAATGTTTTTACTTTATTAAAGTCAGGCAATATATTCTCTACCCAAACCGAATACACTAATTGTTACATATTTCTATTTATCATAAAACAGATAAGTTATTGGTTTGGTTTTATATAATTTGTAGCTTTAGATTAAGGTACTAAATTTACATCGGAATTTATCTCTATCGTTGATTTTTTTTCAATTTTTCTATATTCAAAATAACAGTGCAATCAGCTATTTTTATATCTCAAGAAATGAACCAATTATTATTTATGCATGTTTTACTGAAAAGACTGACAATAAACAGAGGGTTGAATTGTTGATCAAGGTTTTTATCAACTTTTATTACTAATGTCTACTATACCAAAATCTGTTAAAATCGCATCTAATAACTTTTGATTAATTAAATCATCATCAACTACTAAAATCCTCATAGACAATACACTTATTTTAAATTTCCAATAAAGTCTGCCATTTTTTAATTAGCGTTAATCAATGCCAGAAAACTCCATTCTTATACCTCCACCAAGGTAGCTCACTGAATGCGTGATATTCTCAATAATTTCCAAACCACGTCCATGAATTCTTAAAGAACCTTTTTCTTCCAACTGGCTTTTTACACTGGTTAAATCAAAACCACTACCAGTATCTGAAATGATCAATATCAATTTATGATCTTCAATGAAAACGTCAATATCAATGGGAGCCAGGCTCTGATTTCGATTCCCATGTTGTATTGAATTAATCAATGCTTCCCTTAATGCAACTGATATTAAAGACTGATCAAATTTTACCTGATGATTTAGGCTGATAAAACCTTCGGTTTTTTTTACGATTTGGTCAACTTCTTCAATGGTAGATTGGATCGATTCCCGGAAACCATTTAGTACTTCCGGCATTGTCCTGGCTTCAAAAACCGCAATTGTCAGATCATCTGTTACTTCAATCGAACGTGTAATGAAGTCAACAATCGCATCTAATGCTTCACTGACAGGTTGGGCACTTTGGTTATTACTGATATTTTGAAAAACATCATTGGGTATGGCTTCTAAAACACCATCGGTCGCAATATAAAGCCGATCACCGGGAAAGAAATCTACCACTCCCTGATCAAACATTTCGACATTAGCAAATAATCCTATGGGAATTCCTTTCCAGTTTAACTGTTCACTTTTATCAGATCCTTTTCTGACTAGTAAACCACCGGGGATTCCGGCATTGGCAAAATAAAGTTGATTTCTCATACGATCCCACAAGAGCGCTAAAGCACAAACAAAACGCTTGTCTTCTTCTTCGGTATCATGATCAAAAAGTTTATTCAGATAAGTTAACAATTCAACCGGATTACTGTTTTTTTCCCAAACCCCTTTAATCAATCCAGAAAACCAGGATGCTGTATATCCACTCTTAATATCGTGTCCGGCAACATCAGCCATCACCAATCCAAATCGACCATGAAAATTAAATTGATGGCTTAATATTAAATCACCACCAATTTTTCTGAATGACTTTTGCCAGACTGCCAATTGTTGATCAGATTTAGAGATTGTTTCTTTAAGTTCGTAAGGGCTTTTAACTGATTCCAGACTATTAACGTCTTTTAACTCTTCTATTTTTCTTTTGCTATTTAGTATTTTTAATGAATAGGCTTCTAAAGTTTTTAATATGTCCTGATATTTAAATGGAAATTTCAAATTTTCCAATTCATCTTTATAAAGCAGATCCCTTTTATATTCCTCATTTAAAATAAATGTTATCATTTGCTGTGGGTACAATTTTTTAATATAATAGGCTAATTGCATATCAAAATCCGGATCCAAAATAATCAAATCATAGCTTGTTTGAGTTATTTTTTTCAAAATGGTCTTCTGTTCCTGAATAATTTCGATTTCGATACCAAATTTTAGCAACAATTTATTTAAGGTTGCTTTATAAATATCATTAGTGGTTTTAAGCAATACGTGCTCTAGCTTAATCGTAAACTGCTCATTTTCATCGCCACCAGAATGCCCTTCCTGGAGTACTTGTTGTGTGCAAAGTTTTATCAACAGGCTTGAATCAATCGGTTTAGGTAGATATTCATCACAACCAGCCTCAATGCATTTTTCCTGATCTCCTCTCATCGCTAAAGCTGTTAAAGCAATAATTGGTACCCTAGTCAAGTTTAAATCCTGTTCAAGTTTCCGAATGGTTTTTGTAGCAGTAAATCCATCCATAACAGGCATATTCATATCCATTAATATTAAGTCATAATTTTTATTTTTACGCCATTCATCGATTGCTAATTGCCCATTCCCCACTTCTTTCAAATGGACTTGATATTTTACCAGGATTTTATTAATAATCAATCTGTTATAAGGCAGATCTTCAACCAATAATATTGATTTTCCGGATAATGGATGCCTTTCTGAGGTTTTTTCATCAAAGAAATTTAATTTGGTTAATATTTTTATTGTTTTTTTTAGATTATTCAGGACATAGGTTTTTAGTTTTTCCAGTTCTTCGAGATAAAGTGAGTGATATTTTTTTTCGATACCAGCAATGGTATTTAGGAATTCATCGATCTGTTCCAGAGCAAGATATTCGATTTCTTTTTTTAAGGTTTTTTGCAATGATTCATTTTTAATTAAGTCAGAAACTTCCAAAGCATCGATTTGCTTAATAATATCTTCATAAACTTGTTTAACCTGAGGTACAAGATACTCCCCTTTTTTATCTAATTCTAATCGAAGCACTTGTTTTAGATATAGCTTTCGAAATGGCGTACCTAGCATAACATAATTCGCTTCTGTTTTATTTAGGCTGGAACGATTTTTTGAAGATTGGACCATGGATTACCTGCAGACAATTTCTATTTTGATTGATTATTTTGTACTTTTTCACCGTACGCAAATCGATAGGAATAACAGAACAAAAATATAAGATTGATTAAAAAAGTATTTTGTAAAATTTGAAGAAGGGCTATATTAATATTCATAATCTGCAGAATCGTAATAGGTATCTATTATTAATATCATCTGAGAAATTTATTAAAATAAAAGATGCTTTATATATTTAATTTCAAAACCTGAACAACTCTTGCTAAGAGATCTTCGTGAGTAAATGGTTTAGTAACATAATGTCTAATTCCGGCGCGTATTGCCTTTAGCATCATATCTTTACCATCTTCAGCAGACAGCATAATCACAGGTATAGAACTAAACGCTTCATGTTCTTTCAATTCCAGAAAAAAGTCATACCCACTTTTTTCAGGCATTACCCAGTCTAAAATAATGAGATCCACCTGGTGTTTTTCCAGTTGTTCCTGACCTTCAAAAGCACTTTCTGCTTCCAATACCTCAAAATCCAGGATATCCAGTGCATCATTTACAATCCTGCGAAGCATGGCACTGTCGTCAACGATTAATACTGTTTTTTGTTCTTCTGCCATATCTTTACCCCAAATTGTAATATAACCCGTTTCCATGAGATAGGTTTTTAAAATTATTATCTATCCCGATCAGTGATTCAGTGGCTCCTAACATCATAAAACCATCTGGAACAAGTGCCCGACTGATTTTTTCAAATAGTTCTTTTTTAAATTCACCTGAGAAATAAATCGCAACATTTCTACACAATACTAAATCAAATTTACCTAAAGGAATAAAACTATCCATTAAGTTAAAATTTTTAAATTCAACTCTGCTTTTAATCTCTTCATTAATTTTGTAGCTTTTTCTTTCTTTGGTAAAATATTTGTTCAAACGCTCCTCGGACATTCCTCTGGAAATCGTAAAAGGATCATATATTCCCCTTTTAGCCAGAAAAATTACTTCATTAGATATATCCGTTCCCACAATAGAAAAACGATTAAAATATTCTGACTGATTTTTTTGCGCCAGCAATTCCTTGATTAATATTAATAACGAATATGATTCCTGTCCTGTAGAAGATGCTGCAGACCAGATTTTGACGTTAAACTGTCCTTTTTCCAGTTTTTCTATTAAATGCGGCACTATCACTTCCTTAAGTGTTACCCAGCAAGATTGATCTCTAAACCATAGTGTTTCATTCGTTGTCATTAAATCAACAACGCGAGTCAATAAACTTTTATCTTTACTGATCACATCATGAAGTTGTCCAAAATTGTTAACACCCACTTCATGTGCCATTTCAGTTAATCGGGTCTCTACCAAATAATCCTGATCATCATTCAGCACAATACCACACACAGAGACCAACAGATCTCTGATTTTCACAAATTCCTGTGGTTTTAATTCTTCAATCATAAATTCAATAATTTATTTAATTTAGAAAACACAACATCACTAATATTTATCTATTCGGTTATTTAATCTAATCATAGACCATAATATTTCAAACAAACAACTAATTTTTTAATGTTCAATTTGGATTAACCAATTCAACAATTCTACTACCAATTTTATCAAGTGGTAACACCTCATCCACTAAAGATTCAGCATAAGCACTCCCTGGCATTCCCCAAACAACGGATGTTTTTTCATCCTGAATCAGACAATAGGTTCCTTTTCTTTTTAAAGACTTTAAACCATCAGTTCCATCTTTACCCATCCCAGTCATCACAATCGATAAGTGTCTGACCGCTTTAAGGCCCGCCACGGACCGGAATAAAATATCAACAGCTGGTTTACAATGATTTACAGGTGGCGAATCTATGATTTTGATTTCATGATGATTGTTGGCGTTCTTTCTAATTACCATATGTTTACCACCAGGCGCGATATATACATGGCCTTTTTTCGGATTTTCCTGATCAGAAGCTTCCACAATGGTCATTTGGGAAATCTGATTCAATCTATCAGCTAAGGATTTAGTGAACATTGGGGGCATATGCTGAACAATCAAAACCGGACAATTAATAGAAACCTTTATGGATTCAAAAAGTTTTTGCAGGGCATTAGGGCCACCGGTTGATATTCCAATCAATACATAATCCAAAACACCCATTTCCGGTTTAGGAATCGTTTTCCTATTTCGTATAATTGGCTTTTCTAAAGTTTCGCTTTCAGTGGTTTGAGATTTGGGAAATACTCTATTGAGGACAATTTCAACCAACGGTTCCAAAGCCTTTTGAAGTTGTTTAAGACCATCCTGAATATTTTCAGCCGTTGGTTTGGCCACAAAATCCAAAGCACCATTTTCCAATGACTCCAGAGTTGCTTTGGCATTTGCCATATCAAACCCGCTAACCATCACCACCTGGACATTTGGATCTATTTTTTTTAATTCTTTCAATGTTTCAATACCATCCATTTCCGGCATCATAACATCTAAAAAAACAAGATGTGGTTTTAATGATTTAAATTTCATAACAGCTGTTTTACCGGAAGAAGCTGTCCCTACCAATTCAGCCTTTGGAAGCGTTGTAACAACATTTGATAATATCTGGCGATACGTGATGGTATCGTCCACAACCATGATTCTAACTTTATTCGTCATTACTCTTTTTAGGATTTGATATAGGTATAATTTAATCAAATAAAAAATTTTTCTTAATTTTTTTAAATCATAAAGAATTTTTCGATATTTTATAGATAGTTAACTTATTCGATTGAAAATTGTCGATCAAATTTAAATAGTTTCAATACTTTTAATATAGACTCATTACAATTTGATATTTTAAACTCTTTATCCATAGACTTTGACATCTTAAATAATCCTATCATAAGGTTAACACCTATCGAACTCAATGCCGTTACATTGGTACAATCCAATACTAAAAGTTCCCACTGTTCACTTTTCAGTAATTTTTGGACTATTAAATCATGCATTTCTGGTATATTGCCTGCGGAGAAATCCTTTAAAGGACTACATGTTAACTGATTATTTTCAATGACAAAATCAATCATTTTTTAATTTTTTGTAATATTTTATAATTTTTAGCTAAAATATAATCGTCCATTTCACCATAATTCTTATTGATATTAAGCCTCATTATACATATTCTCTAATCATACGTTAAGTCAAAACTAGTAACAAATGAAGCCAGGAAGATTATTTACTATCATCAATTTTTATAGTTTATTGGCATTTTTAGTTTTTAAATAATTATTACTGAGAAATATAATATTTCGCTACTAAATTTCCATAAAAATCAATATGTCAAAACCAACACTTGCAATTACAATGGGTGACCCTGCCGGGGTCGGTCCGGAAATTATTATAAAAGCACTTCACTCCAGCCAGCATCATTCCCGCTTTAATTTATTAATACTGGGGGAGGAGGATATTTTATCTGAGACGGCTTCAAACCTGAACATTTCTGCCAGAATCGAAGCATTCAATTCTTTTGATGAAATTCAATTCAACCCCGAATGTATAACTGTTTTTAATTGTCAAAAACTCAATCGGCAAGCATTCAAAATGAGTACACCAAATTCAAGCTCCGGTGAATTTACTTATCAACTCATTGTAAAAGCTGTCGATATGGCATTAAAACATGAAATTGATGGAATTGTGACAGCACCGATTTGTAAAGAATCACTACATATGGCAAATCACTTCTTCGATGGGCATACGGGATTACTAGCTTTCTTAACAGATACACAACACTATCGCATGTTATTTGCGGCCGAGAAATTAAAAATTTTGCATGTAACGGCCCATCTACCATTGTTAGAAGCCTGTAAAATCATCAATATCGACATGGTTTATGAAACCATCGAACTTGGATACCATCATATGAAACGTTTAGGCTACCAAAATCCCAAAATAGCAGTTTGCGGGTTAAATCCGCATGCCGGTGAAAATGGTATTTTCGGCAGAGAAGATATTGATAATATTCAACCGGCGATTGAAAAAGCACAAAATAATGGAATTATGGCTGAGGGACCACTACCTGCAGACACAACTTTTCTGCTGGCCTATAACGGTAAATTTGATATGGTTATCGCACAATACCATGACCAGGGGCATGTTCCGGGAAAATTGGTGGCATTTGACACAGCTGTCAATGTTACAGTGGGACTTCCAATTATCAGAACTTCTGTGGATCATGGTACTGCCTTTGATATAGCTGGCAAGGGAATCGCCAAATCAGATAATCTGCTTTTCGCGATTGAATACGCATATAATATGACTAAATTATAAATTAATCTGGCCATCAATTAAATATTAAATAGTGGCTGAACGAAAATTCAATTATTGGATATAAATCCGGTAATTAGGGGTATCGCTACGAAGTCTCACGATCCTCGTAACAACTTGGTATTTAATTAGTAAAGTATTTTCTACAAATTGTGTAGAGTAGACCGAGGGAGCTTCCCCCTCAGCCTCTCACAGATCCGTACATGAAACTCTCGCTTCATACGGCTCTTCTTGCTCCATTCAACTAAGAATGTTTGTTACCCTAAAGGTTCCTCTCGTTTCCGATTGAC
>JABHWU010000020.1 GCA_018657625.1 Deltaproteobacteria bacterium
CATTTCTATCATCTGAAAACTTCATAGCGTAGCTCCTTGTTTTATCAAAATTAACTGCTTAACAAAACATCGGAGTTACGCTATTTAGTAGATGAAATCAAACGATACGACACACCGCCGCGTGAGCGGCTTAGTTCAACAAACACATCAACCGGACGCAAAGCGCGCGCCGTTTATATAAGCGTTGGGCATTTCAAACGGATTCCATTTAAGGTATTGACTATCGTTTTCTTACTTGGAGGCATAGTATGGGACTTATTGAAACAGATGATAAAACAATAAAATCAATGAAGGGCTTGCATATTTATCACGCCGGTATCTCAAACTGCTCAATGAGAGTCAGAATTACGGCTGAAGAAAAGAACTTAGATTGGAAAAGTCATATTATTAACCTCAAAAAGCAAGAAAACCTTGAAGACTGGTATTTAAAAATAAATCCGAAGGGGTTGGTGCCAGCGATTATTGATGATGGCGTTATTGTAACAGAATCCAATGATATTATGCTTTACCTTGAAGAGAAGTATACAAAACCTAGTCTTCTGCCTGAAGATCCACAAATGGTTGAAGAGGTAAAAAAATGGGTGAATTTAGCTTCAGAGGTTCACCTTAGAACTATAAAGACCTATGTTTATGGCTCAATTGGTGTTGCCAGTAAAACAAAGATCGACATGGAAATGTATAGACAAATTCAACCAGACAAAGAATTGGTGGAGTTTCATCAGAAATCATTGGATGGTTTTCCTGAAGGGGAGGTTAAAAGGGCGGCGGAACAGATACACCAAATTTTTGCTGAAATTGATGAGAAACTTAAAAACCAAATATGGATTATTGGAAACAGTGTTTCCTTGGCAGATATCGCCTGGATTCCTCAATTTGCGCTGCTTGAAATGTTAGGATTTCCGTTTTCAAAACATAAAAATGTTCAAAAATGGGCGAAAGAATTTCGAAAAAGGCCTTCTTATAGGAACGGAATCACCAAATGGCTGCCAAAGCCTGCTTGGTTTATTCGCATAGTCTTAAGGATAAAAAAGTTGTTTTCATGAAGATCAAATCCGAACCAAACTGAGTTTTTCATCAGTATCACCTTAAACAGAAGATTTGTTTTTAAAACAACTATAAAACAGTGCCTTAGGATCCTCTTTTGAGGTGCAGAATGATAATATAAAGGAAAGAGTACAAGACAGGATAAGTATTAGATTTTAGCCCAACAAAAGTTTACAGACCGACCGCCATCGCGCCCTCGGTGAATTGCAGTTGGGTATTCCAGGGCAGTATTTGCTTTAATCAAACTCAGCGTAGGCGGCGGTTGAAACTGGCGTTGGGAAGCCTTTCAGCCATTTTAGAAATTTTGAGCTTTTTATCAATACCAAAATTGCGTTTTCTCTTTTTTGTAGTTACAATTTACTTGACGTTAAGAATGGTTGCAACTACAATAAAATTATGGAAATTGAATATGACAGCGAGAAACGACAGGTAACTATTGAAGAGCGGGGGCTTGATTTTGAAGATGCTCCCATCATCTTTGCTAGTTCACGCCGGATCACCTGGCAGGATAATCGCCAAGATTACGGGGAAATCAGAGAAATTACCTTGGGAGAACTTGCAGGTCGTCTTGTTATTATTGTCCACACACAAAGAGGAAACGCAACCCGTATCATCTCCATGAGGAAAGCCAATGAAAAAGAACAAAACTGGTTTGAAAAGCAATTTACAGAAAGTTGATAACCACGAGATAAGCACTGGTGATTATGCTGATATTCCTGAATTGCCGGAAGATTTTTTCGTTAAAGGACAATTGTACCAGAACGGTAAGCCGTTGGAACGTCGTACCCGTGGTAAGCAAAAAAATCCAACAAAAAAACAACTCACCATCAGACTTAATAATGAGGTAATTGATTTTTTTAAAAACCAAGGAAATGGCTGGCAGACTCGCATCAATGACATTCTCCAGAAATACGTAGATTCACATCACATTGCGTGAATCAAATCCGGCTTTCCAACAAGCACATTGAGACGGACGGCAATAGGCGTGCGATAGGTTCAAGATTTGTGATACTGGGTAATCCATTATTTCTTCACTATCAGTCACAGCCGCCGCTCATGTCAGTGTTCGAAATCTACAAATCGGAAAGAGAATCATCTTTGACAGAACCCATCGATCATATTAATGTAATACCATAACCTTATCGATGGAGATATGATATGACAACAGTTACAGTTTCCCCCAAATATCAAATAGTTATCCCTAAAGAAATAAGAGATAAATTTCATCTTTCAGCTGGCCAAAAAGTACAAATTATCCCTTTCAGCAATAGAATTGAAGTAATTCCAGAAAGAAAAATTTCAGATATGCGTGGTTTTCTTAAAGGAATTGATACTTCTTTTAGTAAGGAGTCAGATAGACTATGAACATTGTTGATTCTTCAGGATGGCTGGAGTTTTTCAGTGATGGACCAAATGCAAATGAGTTTTCTGTACCCCTTTCAGATACAGACAGTTTGATTGTCCCATCAATCAGTATATTTGAAGTTTTCAAAGTAGTATTACGTGAAAGAGATGAAGATTCGGCTTTAGTCGCAGTTTCCCTAATGAACCAAGGCAAGGTTATTGATTTAAATTTTGAAATATCAATACAAGCAGCTAAATTCAGTCATGATTTCAAACTACCGATGGCTGATAGTATAATATTAACTACTGCATATATTTACAATGCTGCTGTCTGGACTCAGGATATCGATTTTAAAGATTTTGAAAATGTGAAGTATTTCCCAAAATTGAAAGAATGACTCGAACAAGTGCATTAAGATGGGTTTTACCCGCCGCTCGTACCTCACTCTGGGTAAAACTACTTATGCTGGCGTTCGCTTCCAAAATTGACATAAAGACGTTGTGATGTTATGACGTTTTTATGTTTAAATAAAAAAGGAGGCATACATGACTACATTATCAAAAAGATCAACAATATACTTGGACCCAGAGTTACATCAAGCATTGAGACTAAAATCGCTGGAAACATCTCGTTCAATGTCTGAAATAATAAATGAAGTATTGAAGGAATCTTTATCTGAGGATGCTGAGGATTTAGATGCATTTGATGAAAGGGCTGAAGAGTCTTTGATCAGTTATGAACAAATGATTAAGAGGCTTAAAAAAGATGGCCGATTATAAAATATTCTTCAAGAAATCCGTCTGGAAAGATTTTAAATCTATTCCTGATTCAACTTTGACGAAGATTATTGAACGCATCAACACTTTAAGTAAAAATCCACGACAAATCGGCTGTACAAAGTTGAGTGGTCAAGAAAAGTATAGGATGCGATATGGCCGATATCGTATTATTTACTCAATTCAAGATGATGAGTTAACGGTATGGGTAGTCAAAGTTGGAAATAGATAAGGATGTATACAGATAATAAAAAAGGCGAACAAGTGCATTAAGATAGATTTTACCCGCCGCTCTTACGTCGCTAAGGGTAAAACCACTTATGCTGGTGTTAGCGTGCGATACTTTAAAAGGAAATACAATGCCAATAATATCAAGATTTTTTGGGATAATTGTTCGTATGTATTACGATGAACATAATCCTCCTCATATTCATGTTGAATATCAGAATAATAAGGCTGTTATTGATTTCAATGGCAATATCCTAAAAGGTGATCTAAAATCAAGGACAGCAACAAGACTTATCAGAGAATGGATAGATATTCATTTTAAAGATCTCGATGAAGATTGGAATTTGGCTCAGTCTGGTAAGGAAGTACATGAAATTAAACCATTAGATTAAGGATAACTATGTGGAACATGAATGAAGTCGTTTCCATTAAGTATCAAAAGGAATACACGTTTTTTATAAAATTTGATGATGGGAATTGTGGAAACGTTGATTTTTTGGAATACATCAACAAAGGTCCAATATTCAAGCCGCTTCAGGACCTGCAGTTCTTCAAGAACGCAACTGTTGATGGAGGTACAATATCTTGGCCCAATGGTGCTGATATAGCTCCTGAAACACTTTATGAGAAGATAGTTCGCTAACAAAAAACTTGAGTGGATGGCATAAAGCTGGCGGTAAGTTTAAGACTTGTAGTTCTGGTTAAATCACTGTTAAACGACGTTCACTGCCGCCACCGCTCAATTCAGTGTTATGAAGTTTAAGGGAGGTGAATTCTAAGTTAAACAGAGCTAGGGGAGATTTAGGAAAGATGTCTGTATACGTCTTTTCGATTTCCGATTTTGACGATCAATATTATTAAAACGTCATTTTGAATTTCATAGATTATTCGATAATCTCCAACCCTCACTTTGTGAAAGGAATTATTTCCTTCCATCTTCGTGGTTTCAGGTGAAGGGAGATTTTCTTCCATACTGTTAATCTTGCCTGCAATTCGTTTTTGAGCAGACCGAGGCAATTTTCTTAATGCTTTAACGGCAGGTTTTTTAAATTTTATTGTGTATCTCAAAGATCAAGCTCCTTTCGAAGAGCAGACCAACTGATATCCTCTCCTGGTTCTTCTTTAGCTTTCCAGGCGTCATGTATATCAATTTGATCTTCTAGCTTCTGAAGCAGTATGAGATCTTCAATTGAAACTAAAGCAGCAAGTTCCTTGCCTCTTCGAGTCAAGACAACAGGTTCTTTCCCGTATGCAACTTGGTTGATAATTTCTGCAAGGTTTTTTCTTGCATCAGCGGTCGTAATTTTGTCCATTATTTTGCTCCATATTGTACGTTTTGTACATATTTTATTATTTGTACACTAGAATGTCAAATACTCAATTAATGGGTTGAAATCATAACAGACTTATCAACCGGTCTGCATATCGTCGCGGCAGGACTCAAATGAAGTGATTCTGGCAAAACCATCTTGGTGTAAAGTCCGGTGTCGCAGCCGGTTATAATGGCGTTATGCCCGCGATTTAAAATAAAGTTTTAGATAAAAACATATGTCAGCAATCAATGAAAGAGATCACGCAATATCAATATTAAGTAAACACTTGAGTGAAATTTCACAGCTTTATGTACGATGTTTTAAATCATCTGGAAAAGGTGCCCTCTTAGTATATGCAGACAGTGTTCTTGAGAATAGAATTCCAAATGTTCATGATTACAGAACAAAGGAAGAAATGCTTTCTATTTTCGAAGATCCTAAATCTCAAACCGAATTAAGTGAAATGATTAATAATTATGTTCCTAGCAAAGAAGGAATTATGGCATTAATTACAAGTCATTCAAACGCTACTTTTTTTATTACTGTAAAACTAAATCAGTAGTTTTTAAGGCTAACTAATTGATATTGCATAACATATATATTCACCAGAATACACCTCCGGTCGTACCTCCCTCTGGTGCATCCAGTGATATAAGCGTTAGGAAGAAACAAAAAAAGGATTTAAGATGGTAAGAGATTGTATTTTTTGTCCGTGTTGCAAATCCTCAGAATATAAAGTTGAACAGTCGGTCCGTAGTGCTGCTGTAATAATCATGGAATCATAAAATGAATATTTCCATTTTTCAGATATTTCTAGCGTTTTGATGTATAAGTCAGCAGAAGTATAAATCTCACAAAGTGGTACTAATACAGAATTGAGATATTTTATACTATCTTGGATTAGTAGTGGAGGATCAAATTTTTTTGAAGATACATTCAAGAATTCTTGGATAACCTGAGAACTAATACAACCACTATTATCCTCCAAAGCTACTTGTATTATGTCGTACGAGATTTTTTTCTTTTTTCGAGATTTTTTGTCGAAGGAATAAACAAATATATTCGTATCAATAAAATATTTATCTTTCATTCATCTCTTCTCTAATAAATTTATATGTAGGGGTTGCATAACTGAGCTTTTCCATTAATATTTTATAATCATTGGCATTGGTTCCCATACTAGTGTATTTCTTAAGCCAATCGCGAAATTGAGAATTTAGTGTAGTATGTTCTGATTTTGCTTTTTTCCTAGCATTCCGAATCAATAGTTCGTCAGCACTAAGGGTAATGTTTTTTAACATTTTTTTCTCCGTTATAAGATATTTAACACTATCATAGTGTACACTATTGTGATTGTCAACCTTTTTTGGGTCTTTGCATTTACTAACTGTTCCTAACGAATAAGGTTAGATTGTGTGAGTGGAGCGAACCACAATCTGGACCGTTTGTTGGACAAGCCCAACTTTCATATATATAGAAAATATCACTTTGGAGGATTGTTGGAATCAAACAAAGATTTTGAATAACCTTTATTTGATCTAGTTGGATTTGCTTTGCAGGATAAATTCTGGCCTAAGGGCAGGTGTTTTTCTGCTGAAAACACCGTTTTTTGGGCAAACTGATCCTCTTCCAGTAATTTCAGGAATTTTTTGCCCGTTTTTTTTATTCGGAGTCACATAATATTTAATTACCGGACGTTCAGGGTGAAATCATTGCGAGATGAAGTGGTAAATGCACTATCATTGTTTGAACGATTTCCATTGGAGAACCACAGCACTTACACCGTATTTTGGGCCTA
>JABHWU010000019.1 GCA_018657625.1 Deltaproteobacteria bacterium
AAACACTCATCGAATTGCGTCAGGAAAGTGAATGGCATTAAAAACAAGGGAATTTTCGGTGGTAATCCGGACAGTTTTTCAATTTACAATACAAAAATGAAGAAATGCTTTACGCCAGACGATTTCATCCATAATTGCTGTGATGTGGTACGATCACTTGACCCTGTCCTTTGAAAATAGGATGGTGTTATCTGATTTTCGAGGAAGGCAATTTCTTTTTTTTGGTGGGTTTCAATACAGTAAAAACCGCAATGTAGTAATAGGAGACGTTTATAATAGGGGATGCCCTTTCTTTTTTAACTTTAAGTGCAATGGTCGAGAAATCAGGGAAGAAGCCATTGAGATTTACAGGGTTGTTCCAGGTATTACAGAGAGGGACATAAGAAAAGGGAAATCGATGATTCAATCTAAGACACTGATTTTATTCCAGTAAAAAATCCAACCGCTCGACCAGATAGTGTGGGATCGAAACCAGTTGGTAAGAAACATTGTGCCCGGTCGTCGTTTTTAATTTCATCTGGTAGCTTGATAGCGGATTCGAATCAAATCGCACGGCCAGCTTTAGCTTTTTTTCATACATAAACTGATGGAGCGATTTCATACTACCGGTACTACCGGATTTTACTTCAATTGGTATGACATGATTATTAAATTGTATCAAATAGTCTATTTCACCTGTCTTTCTACCGGTTCTTTGCCAATAGAAAAGTTGCGCATCCTCAACTGGTGATTTCAGTATCCGGAGATGTTGTCCAATAAACTGTTCAGCTAATCCACCTTTGTTAACCAACAGCTTTTCAAGCTCTGATGTTTTTGTATTTGTTAATCCAAGCTGAGACGATACCAGGCCGATATCCAACAATATCACTTTTTGAAACTTTTCATTGGATTCAGCTCCCAGAGGAATCCCATTACCTGCGGCATGTGTAACTTTACAGCAGATTTTTGCCAGGGAAAGCATTGATAAGGCTTCCTTTACCTGCCTACCACCCATAGTCTGACTCACCTGACTATACACAAATTTTGAGCCTACCTGCCGGGCAATTGATGACATTATCTTTGCTAAAAGGATTGGATTGATTTTTCTGCCATATTTATAAAAATCATCCCGGTATGTGGCAATTAAGTCCTTCTGCAGTTTTAAACATGCTGATAACTCATTTGAAGAATACCATTCCCGGAGGACTTCAGGCATTCCTCCGACCAAACAGTATTCATTGAATAGCTTAAGGCATTTATTGTGAAGTGTTTGGGGTAACGGTGAATCAAATGTTACTTTGGATAGCTTTGCATATAAAGAATCATAACCACCGGCCAGCAAAAATTCGAAATAAGACATAGGTTCCAGATAAAAATAGGTAACCCGCCCAACAGGCATAACATGGCGATAGTCTTTTAGTACAAATTCCAATAATGATCCCGCTGCGACTACGGCCAAAGACGGTAATTTCTCTTTAAACCATCGTAACTTTGCCAATAATTCCGGAGCAGATTGTATTTCATCTAAAAACAAGATGTCGTTTTTAGGATCAATTTTAATATCAAGTTCAGCTTCAATATTTAAAATAATTTCAATCGGATTGTTAGTTGAGAACAAATCAATCAGCTCGGGTGATTGTTCAAAATTTAACTCCACCAACTGACAACTTAATCGTTCAGCAAGGTCATGAATTAACCAGGTTTTACCAACCTGTCTTGCGCCTCTAACAATTGCAGGTTTTCTGTTTTTCTGCTGATACCAATTGATTAATGCGTCTGATGTAAATCGTTTCATAATTTGACCATCTATATATTAGTAATTTCCAATTAAGATATAATCAACACGTTATTTTTGTCAAATTATTAAAAAACAACACGTTATTTTCAACTGCCCTCCGGGAAAGTGTTCAAATCTTTTTTTGACTTTACTTTAATATTCAATTGACTATTCACCACTTAAAACAAAGGTCAAGGAAAGACTTGACCCTCCTTCTCAAAAAGGGAAAAAAGGGCTCCTTGCTTTATTGCTATTTGATGATAATTTTTAGGTGGAATTGATTAAAACAACTCTCCAATCCAGAGTTGATTGACAAATTCCTGGTAGGGCAAAATCAGGATATTATCAACCGTTTTTCTGGGTATCTGCTCCAGACAAACGACAATTTTTTGTCTACAGGTCGATATTTCATCCGATAGCGCTTTTAATCCTTTTAAATGTGTGGGTTTGATTTTAGCTGATGACTTTGCTTCAATTGCTAATTCAAAATCATTAATCACAAAATCAACTTCCAAACCACTTGCTAATCGCCAGTAACTGATATCTGCAAAGGACTCTTTGTAGCTATTGTAAGCACGTAGCTCGTGATATATCCAATTCTCAAAAGCTTTTCCAAACAGTTCTGATCCGGGCTCAATAAAACCACGTTTACATAGAAAGTTAACAACCCCGATGTCTGAAAAATAAAATTTTGAGGCTCTGATTGTACGGCGTTTAATTCTTTTGCGATAAGATGGCAGGAAAGAGGCCATGAGTGTGTCCTCCAATATCTCAAAATATGATTGGACCGTATTGGATGAAACACCACAGTCTCTGGCAATAGTAGAATAGTTGACAATTTCTCCATCGGATAGTGCAGCTGCTGACAGGAAATCAGCAAAGGCAGGAAGATTTCTGATCAAACCTTCAGCGGCGATTTCTTGTTTCAAATAATCTGAAATATAACCATTTAGCATTCTTTTTGGATTCTTTCCTAAATAGTGCCTTGGTAAGTATCCTTGGTTCAGTAATTGGGTTAGATCAAATTCATCTTCAATTTCTGATGCACTCAAACCAAACAGTTCAAGTCTAGCGGCACGTCCCCCCAATAGGTTGGCATGTCCTCGTTTTACTTTTCTAGCACTGGAACCGCACAACGCGAACTTGATATGTGTATTTTCAATAATCCAATGAATTTCATCAAGTAACTGTGGAACTTTTTGAATTTCATCCACAACAACTCGTTGAATTGAAGGATCTGCTAAAACGGCTTCTCGCAATACCTGGGGTGATTGCAGATATTTTCGATACTGATCCGACTTAAGCAGATCAAGCCAAAATGTACCTTTATAATAATGCTTTAGAAGAGTTGTTTTCCCTGTTTGGCGGGGGCCCCAAAGGAAAAAATTCTCATCTTTAAATGCTTCAAGATTGAGTTTTCTTTTAAACATAGATTAAAAATATCATGATAATTTTAGGTATCTATTAAAATTATCATAATATTACATTCTTTTTTTTGTGATGACAAGTATTGAATATTTACTGACATCTGATTTTAATGGGGGACACAATAGGGGTGAATAAGGAACTGCCCGGGAAGGATTTCAATGTTTGAAAATCTTTCTCTTTATCATTGAATATTCGGATTGACGATCCGAATATTCAATGATAAATAATATATATAATAAAACGAAATAGCTTTCTAAATAGATTACAAACAGCAATATCCCGATCTCCAATCACTGCTCTTCTTGGACCAAGACAGTGAGGTAAAACAACATTAGCCAGATATTTTGGAGAAAAATATTCAGCGGATTATTATGATCTTGAATCGCAGGTAGATTTGAGACGCCTACAAAATCCCGAACTAATTTTAGAGATGGCTAATGGTCTTGTCATTCTGGATGAAATACAATTATTACCGCAACTTTTTTCAGTGCTGCGTGTGATCGTTGATCGTCCCGAGTCCAAAAGCAAGTTCCTGATTCTTGGTAGTGCCTCACCTCAAATTATTAAAAAAGCTTCTGGATCACTGGCTGGCAGGGTTGAATTTATTGAACTCACTGGATTTAATGTTCTGGAAACGGATGAGGAGGCATTGTCTGATCTATGGTCAAAGGGGGGATATCCAAGATCATTTTGGCAAAATCAGATAATGATAGTTATGCCTGGCGAGAAGGATTTATCCGAACATATTTAGAACGAGATATTCCACAATTGGGAATATCAATCCCTGCACAAGCCATGAGAAGATTTTGGACGATGCTAGCACACTTTCCTGGTCAAATCTGGAATGCGTCAAAAGTGGCTCGATCTATGGGTGTCACTGATAAGACGACCCGATCTTATCTGGATATTCTTTCAGGTACCTACATGATTCGGCAACTTCAGCCCTGGTTCCAAAATATCAGTAAAAGACAGGTAAAAGTCCCTAAAATCTACTTCAGAGACACTTGTTTATTGCATTCCCTTTTAGGAATGGCAAACATGCACAACCTTATCGGTCATCCACAGGTTGGTGCTTCATGGGAAGGCTTTGTGATAGAACAAACACTTGCTATCATTAAACCTTCCGAATGTTATTTTTGGAGCACATATAGTGGCGCAGAACTAGATCTCTTTTTTATACATGAAGGAAAACGGATTGGCATCGAAATTAAATTTTTAGAAGCACCAAAAGTGACCAAATCAATGAAAATTGCCCAACATGAACTCAACCTGGATTGTCTTTTTGTTATTTATCCGGGAAAACACGAGTATCAGGTCGATAAAAATATTACTGTATGGCCTTTATCAAAACTCACTGATCTACCAAAACATATTAGCTTTATGAAAAAAAAGAAAAATATTGAGGCAGAGTAGGGAACAGGCAGACCAAGAGATATTTACATAAATCAGGATTAGAAAAAAAATTTGTATTGGTTTCCATGCTTAGTGGGATCTTTGAAATGAACAAAAAACAGTATTTTAGAAGTAAAATAGATCGTTTTTTGAAAAAAGGAGGTAATCCTAAACAAAGTAAAAAAGTTAGAGAAATCTTGCTGGTATCTGGATAATCTTATCCGCTATCATCTCAATGCAATCAGCATTATTGACCACAATTCCCAAAGGTAATTGATAGGTCTTTATAAACGCTTTTAAAGATAGTAATTGTCTTTGTTTTACCGTACTACCCCATTTAATCTCTATTGGCAGAGTACCAAAATCACCTTCTAGTATTAAATCAATTTCGGCACCGTTTCTGGTTCGGTAGTAATAAAAAGCAATTTTTGGAGATCTTATAACCTGAACACCTTTGATGATTTCTTCTATTACAAATGCTTCAAAAGCGTTGCCAACTGATGGGTAATTAAACAGCCCTTCCCTATTTCGGATCCCTTGAATATAATGAGCCAGGCCAGAATCTCTAAAGTGGCCTTTAGGCATTTTTATAATGGATTTACTGACACTTTTTTCATAACTCCTGATGTTCTGCCATACATAACTACCTGCTGCAATGTCCAAATAATCACGAACAGATTTTTCTGTGACATCCAACGATCTTGCGACTTGTGAACGATTGATAATCGTTCCATTTAAAGCAGCTAACATGGCGATAAATCGTTGGTACTTAATTAAGTTCAATCGCGGGAAAAGTATGCGAATATCTCTTTGGACATAAGTATCGAAGTAATTCTCCATCCACGTTTGTAAAATACGATCATTGTTTGCCAGAATGGGTTCAGGATATCCTCCAGACAAAAAGCTGTTGATTAGATTTTCATAGGTAATTGATGTTTCAAGCTGTTTTAATGTCTCTTTGGTTTCCTCTGTTATCTTTTGTTCGAAAATCTGATAAAAATCCGGTAGCTCAAAATCAAAATACTCATTGGTCTTAAACGTTCCAAGCTCAATGATACCAACTCGCCCTGCTAATGTTTCTGATACATTTTTAATTAATTCCAGAGAACTTGAACCCGTTAAAATAAAGCGATTTTTCTGATGCCTATCACCATCAATAACTCCCCTGAGTTCCTGAAACAGATTTGGATATCTTTGCGCTTCATCAATGACTAGCGAATGTGAATGTTCCCTAAAAAAAAAATCAATATCTTCAGTAATTAAATTAAAGTCTCGACTTTTCTCAAGATCAAAATAGCGCCAGTTTGGTCGCATTTTTTTAGCTAAAGTCGTTTTACCACACTGGCGAGCCCCAAGAATGATAACAACCGGAAAGAACTCCAGTAACTCTTCAAGTTTATTTTCATAATTTCGTGTTTTGTCAGTCATATTCGTATGCTACATTCGAATGCGACTGATGTCAAATGTTAAATTTCTCGAAAAAAGAATGACTGGTGTAAGGTATCAAATTTTATCACCTTTATCCAATAATTGCGTAAATCCCGATACCGACAAAATAAGAGTGTTTGGGATTAAACCGCTTTTTCTTTCTTTCGAAAAAGGCAAAAGTGGTGGCAATGTATTTTAACTGAATTTGACAATACTTATTTGGGATATTCCTTTGACATATCCCAAAGGGAATTACTAAGATTGATGAATTAATGATAACTCAATAATGAGGTCAGTTCAGATATTGAAGCGATGACTACCAGACTGGAAGTCCTACTATTTGGCATCGCAGAAACATATCATTTTGGTCAAATCCGAGCCGAATTATATAATAAAGGAAAACCTATTGACCCCTATGACATGATGATCGCAGGACATGCAAGGGCAAGCGGTATGATATTAGTAACAAACAATGTAGGGGAGGCTCTTTCTTTTTTTACTTTTAAAAGCAGATAATTAGGTAATTCGGTGGACATGAGATATATAATTCACACCTTTCTAAATTCTTAATATAAGGTGGCTTTTCAACTATCAAAAAGGCATCACTTCCACCACGAATACAAAATTCATCACTTAGATTGATAGGGCCGGCAGACTACTGAAAACGGTCCACTTTAAAAACGATGGGTCGATGTCAAGTGATTGGTTCGTTAGTATATCTGAAACTAGTTTGCCGGTAACAGGAGCCATCGTTATGCCCAACATACTGTAACTGGTTGCAATGAATAAATTCTTATGACGGGGTGACCGGTCAATAATAGGCATGTCGTCACAGCTCATGGGACATACAGCCTTCTTCGATATTTGCGCCCTGTTTCAGAATCACCTCTTTCAACCCAGCCATCAATTTATCAGGTCTGACGTGACTGTCGGTCTCATGTAACCATCCGCCAACGACATCTTCACGCAATGTAGGTTCTTTTTCAAATAGCGCTTTTCCAACAAGTAACTTTGCGTCTAAGTCGTACTCTTTCAGGATTTCGTTGGTTGCTGCAAAATCGTTCATATTTTTTTCTTCTTTATATAAAATGAGTATGCCATTTGATTCCCAATCGCAATTGAGCTTTTCTTCTGCTAATAACAGTTCGTACAATTTTCTGGAAGCATTGAGCATTGAATACCTGAAGGGAATAGTTTCCATGGGATGCCCCTGAGCCAATTTCATTTTGCTCAATTATTCTAACTTTACGACCGGCTTTAAGAAGGTAATAAGCACAAGTAACACCGATTACACCACCGCCCATAATTATCACTTCACTGTGTTGTTTTTTTGTCATTCAAAATACTCTATTAAAGAAAGGGGTCAATTCACCACTTAAAACAAAGGTCAAGGAAAGACTTGACCCTCCCTCTTGTAGTTTCAGTAATTAACATTGACTATGTGTATAAATATATGCATAATAATACATATATAATTACTTTAGGAAAAATATGTTTGAATGGGATGAAAATAAAAACAGAGAAAATATAATAAAGCATCATATTTCCTTTGAAACCGCTAAAAAAGCATTTTTCGATCCTAATCGAATCATTACAAAAGATGACGTTCATAGCGAAATAGAAGAACGTTTTTTCTGTTTTGGTGAAGTAGATGGCGGCATTCTGACCGTTCGTTTCAGTTATAGAAAGGAAGTTATCCGTATTTTCGGCGCTGGCTACTGGCGTAAAGGTAAAAAATATTATGAAAAAGAAAATCAATTACACAGATGAAAATATCAGTATTGGCGAACGCGTTATCGACTTCTTGCCAACTCCTGCAGATTTGGCAAAAAAGGAAAAAACTGCCAGGATAACCATCAATTTGAATAAGGCCAGTATTGATTTTTTCAAAAAAGAAGCTAAAAAAACCGGTGTTCCATATCAAAAACTGATCCGATCCGTGATCGATATTTATGCCAGTCACCACACCTAAATTATTTCAGCTTTTAAATCCGGTGAGACTTAATTCATTTAAATAGATCATTGAGTAGGCTAGGGAAAAATGGGGCCCTTGCTTTATTGCTATTTGATGATAATTATTAGGTGGCATAGTTGACATGTTGAAATATTTGTTTCGATTTGATCATAAAGCAGATCTAAAAAGACCTAGGGGCAAATCTGAACTTGAGATTTGACAAAAAGTAGTCATACTTAAAAATCAATTTTATTTAAATTAACCCAACTTGATATGCTAACATCTTTTTCCATATAAGATTGATCCCCCCCATAAATGATAAACGATCTTGAAATACCAGGATTCAATTTCTTGAAATAGTTGATCCCTTTGAAGTAATCTTTGTTTACTGTCTGACCGGATTTTATTTCTATCTGGTCAACAGATACACCATTATCTATCACTAGATCGACCTCATTCCCTACATTATCACGGAAATAAAACAAGTTATCCGTTTTTCCGGCATTAAATCTTTTTTTTAATATTTCTGAAACAACAAAGCTCTCAAAAAGTGCTCCTTTTAGCGGATGAGACACCAGTTGAGTTTCATTTTGAATCCCAAGTAAATATGACACCAATCCCGTATCTAAAAAATATAGTTTTGGCGATTTAATAAGACGTTTATTAAAATTTTTATAAAAAGGTTTTAAAAGTTTAATAATATAACTGGCTTCCAGGACTGATAACCACCTTTTAACCGTTGTTTGATCGATTCCACAATCATTACCAAGATTTGAAAAGTTTAATATTTGGCCTGTTCTACCGGCACAGAGTTTCATAAATACTTCAAATTTGGACATGTCTTTAACGTTAACAAGGCGTCTTACGTCTCTTTCTATATATGTATTGACATAAAATGACATCGCTTCAGTCGCATTTAGTTTTTTATCAAAAATACGAGGATAAAAACCTGTGTAAAGAACTTCGTCAATTGAAAGGAGGTTTCCTGGGGAAGGATACGCTTCGGTTATATCAAAAGGTAACAATCGTGCAATCGCTGTTCTACCAGCCAAAGATTGGCTGATATTTTCCATTAATTCAAATTGGTGACTACCTGTCAAAATAAAAAAACCATCCTTATTATGCTGATCAACAATGGTTTGGATGAATGAAAAAAGGTCCGGTACCCTCTGAACTTCATCAATAACCGCTCCTTCTTTAAATCGATTTAAAAATCCTCTTGGATCTCTTCTTGCAAAATCACGTTCATCCACATCTTCAAGAGAAATATATGTCTTATCTTTGAAAAGCATTTTAGATAAAGTTGATTTGCCTGATTGTCGAGGACCGGTGATCGTCACGAGTGGATACTGTCCCGCCCATTGGAGTACTTTTGTTGCTATCGTTCTTTCAATTCTCATTTTTTTATTAAAATAATCGGTGACTACCAATGAAATGATTTTAAATGATTGGATTTATTTATATAATAAAAATAATTACAAATCAAGCATTCAATCCTCAATATGTAAGATTTTAAAATATGACCATTAACATGTTGTTCCTAAATCCGGTGATATATAAAAAAGAGGATACCTTTGATGAGAAAGGACCCTAAATCAGGTGAGACTTAATTCAATTAAATAGATCATTGAGTAGGCCAGGGGATCTTCTCCCTGAGCCTCTCACAGAAACGTGCTTGACCCTTTTACTTCTTTCAAGCGGCATTTTTCCTAATGTCTGATTTTCCGGTGATGGACCTAATGATCTGCTCCAGAGATGTCTGAACGAACTGATTACCAAGTTTTTTCTTTAATTTTGACCCATCCAATACAAGCGTTGATTGCCAAAGATATCGCATCTTAAGGACTTCACGAAGCATTGGATTGAAAGGTGAGAAAACTTTGAAAAACCACCAGGGAAAACTTTTCATTTTTACTGTATATCCATTCTTTTTAAGTGTTTCACGCCAATCACTTGTTGTTAATTTCAAGCCCGGATCATTCCAGTTATCATAATCCGATTCAGGTGATTCGATCAGTTTAATAGCGTTTGCACATAAATCTGGTAAATAGCTCCAGAAATGAACATGCTTATCGTCATGGGGCATCGCAAGGGAGTATTTAGTATTTTTACCTTTCAGTATAAAATCTAACCACCCCATATGCATATTCGGTCCAATAAAATCGCCTGCTCTTATAATGGTCACCTTTGCACCATTTTTACTAGACTTTTTCAATCGCTCTTCCATTCGAATTCGGATCTCTCCTTTATCCGTCAGAGGATTTTGTTCATCCATTTCTGTTTTCGCCTTTTCTCCTGGTGCATAACCATATACATTTCCAGGAAACAGGATTCGTAATTTAAGCGTTTCTGCGACTCGCACTGTAGGCTCCAACATTTGAAGGGCTTCTTCCTGCCAACGATGGTAAGCTGGATTCGCAGCATAAATTATCAGTGAAACACTTTGTGCAGCTGCTTTTACTGCATTTTCATCTTTGGAATCACCAATATAAATATTTGAAGTTGAGATAAAGTCCGGTGCCTTTGTTTTATCCCGTATTAGTGCTTTCATTTGCCAACCGTTGTTTAAAAACGTTTGAGTCATTTGACTACCAAAATTACCTGTCACACCGATGATTAATGCTGTTTTCATTTCTGAACCTCCTATTGAATTGTTTATTGTAAAAAACATTTGATAAGCCTATTATGTGATATAAATATAAATAGTGAATGCTTTAATTATACTAATGGATATTCAAATATGAATAACTTTAATTGGCAGTGGTGGCAGTATTTTCTGGCAATTGCGGACCAGGGCAGTCTGAGTAAAGCGGCTAGTATACTGGGAGTTTCACAACCCACGCTCAGCCGTCAGTTACTGGCAATGGAAAATCAGCTCTCCCAGACTTTGTTTGATCGCAGCACACAGGGATTAGAATTGACCACCTTCGGACAGGGATTATTGGAGGAGTGCCGACTTATGCAGGAGTCAGCTTTACGATTGCAAAGGTTAGCTGATGGACAGTCTCAAATACTATCCGGTCGCATTCGATTATCTGCCAATGAAATGATCGCTTTATACTATCTGCCAAATATATTACCGGACTTTCAGGACCGATATCCTCAACTTAAGGTTGAGATTGAAGTTAATAATAAAGCCAGCAACCTTGATAAACGAGATGCTGATGTTGCGATTCGGATGTTTAAGCCAGTTCAGCTGGATCTTATTGTTAAACATTTGTTTGATCTTCCTCTGAACTTCTATGCCAGCCAGGATTATATTGAAAAACATGGCTGTCCACAAAATTCTAATGAATTTCTTCAACATCGTTTACTTGGTTACGATCGGGATACTCAATTTGAAGAAGGAGCAAGAAGATTAGGTTGGAATTTAAAAAATGAAAGCTTTATGTTTCGGTGTGATTTCATGCCGCTTCATTTGGAGTTGGCAAAACAGGGGGGCGGTATTGTTGGGACCCATAAATCTCTATGTGATCGATACGGTTTAGTACCGATTGATGTTGGTATTGAGATTCCGCCACTTCCGGTATTTCTGGTTTGCCACCGTGATGTTCAGCACAACAAAAGAATCAGAGTGATGATGGATTTTTTAATAGAGCGATTAGAAGGAGCATTGGATTAGATAACATCAAGCTGATACTGATTTTCTATATTAATAAAAAGATCCTGGTAAGGCTATTAATGATCAATGACAGGCAATTTTATCATGATAATCGGGTCAAAATATATTAATCATTGGATAAGCTTTAAAAGGAATTTTTTAGCCATTCATGCGCTTAATGGGATTTTTGAAATGATTTAAAAAACAGTATTTTAGAAGTAAAATAGATCGTTTTTGGAAAAATGGAGGTATTCCTGAATATAGTAAAAAGTTAGAGAAATCTTGCTGGTAGTTGAGGTTTTATGCTGTTTTAATACCTCTTTAGTTTCTTCTGTAATTTTTTGTTTGAAAATATGATAAAAACCTGGAAGTTCAAGACCAAAGTACTCATTTGTCTTAAACGTTCCAAGCTCAATGATATCAACCTGACCCGCTAATGTTTCCGACACATTTTTAATTAACTCGAGAGAACTTGAACCTGTTAGAATAAAACGATTTTTCCGATTCCTATCGCCATCTATAACTCCCCTGATTTCCTGAAACAGATTTGGATATCTTTGCGCTTCATCAATGATTAGGTAGACGATATCAAACCTTGAATTGTGTATTGATAAAATATTTCGAGGTCAGTCTACTAATCAGTCCATTCACTGTTCCATAGACTGTTCAGGAAATCTTTGTAAGGCAAAATCCATATTCCTTCCTCATTACGGCGGATTTTTTTTTCCAGGCAGACGACAATCCTATTTTTAACATTTGGATATTCCTGTTTAAAATGTCGTAGCCCTTTTAAATCATTGTTGGTTATTTTTTCTTTTCCCTTAACTTCGACGGCAGTTTGGGCATCTGAAAGTATGAAATCAACCTCTATACCTGAGCTCAATTGCCAATAACTAATATCATAGAATTGTTCGCTGTATTTACTGTGTATCGAAATCTCATGAAACAACCAGTTTTCAAATGCGTATCCGAATAACTCCGACCCTGGACTGATCGTTCCACGTTTTGCCAGGCGATTAACGACGCCTACATCGCGAAAATAGAATTTTGGCGCTCTTATGGTTCGTCTTTTTGGACGGGCTGTATAAACCGGTAAAAATGCGCCAAGCATGGTATCTTCTAATATTTGAAAATGTTCCCTGGCTGTTGAAGCTGCTACTCCACATTCCCGGGCAATATTAGAAATGTTTATTACTCCCGTATCACCCAATGCCGCAATTCGCAGGAAATCGGAAAATACTGGTAAATTTCTTACCAACCCTTCCTCCAATACTTCTTCTCTCAGGTAATCATCGACATAGCTTCTTAATGCCAGATGATGATTATCATGATCATAATGACTGGGGAGTGGTCCTGTGTTTACTAATCGTTCCAAATCAAAATCCTGCCCAACTTCAGTCGCTGATAATCCCAAAAGCTCGTATTTTAAGGCTCTACCACCGAGTAGGTTTGCATGTCCCCGTCGAACTTTTCTGGCACTTGAACCACATAAGATGAATACTCTATTTTCCTCCTGGATCAAATAGTGTACTTCATCCAGTAAAGCTGGCGCTTTTTGTATTTCATCAATGATGATTAATTGATCACCCGGTAAATGTGAGACGTGCTCCCTTAATCGATAAGGCTGTTGTAGATATAATATAAGTTCATCTGTCTTGAGCAAATCTATTCTATATGCATCCGGATATTTCTGCTTCAGAAGCGTAGTTTTACCGGTTTGGCGAGGACCCCATAAAAAAAAGCTGGTTCGGGGTTTCGCGGGAAGATCTAATTTTCTTGTGTACATCATGTGTTCTATCGACAAATTACATGTAAATTGATTGTTTAATCATTGATTGACACAAGAAATTGGAAAAGTCAAATTTAAAGGATTGAAACAATATGTTTAGTTAACGAAACGGAAAATAGATCAGTTATTGCTGAATTACTTTTGGTTTGTGGTTGTACTAAACAGCGATTGGCTTGACAAACTGTATCACCGATAATTTTTTTTTAGAAGCCTTCCATAGATCAAGTTTGGCTTGCATGTACAGCCAACTTTCAGGTGTAGTGTTCGTTGCTTTTGATATTCGTATAGCCATCTCAGGGCTCAAAGATGATTTACAGTTTAAAAATTCAGAAAGAGTCTTTCTGGTTACCCCAAGATATTTAGCCGCATCTGTAACAGTAAGCTTTAGTGGCTTTATTACATCTTCTCTAAAAACTTCGCCGGGATGTGTTGGTTTTCTTTCAGTTAGCATTGATACCTCAGTAGTGATTGTCTCGATAATCTACAACAATCGCATTCTCATTTTCAAACATAAACGTTATTCTCCAATTCCCATTTACCCAGACAGACCATGTACCATCTTCATTACCGAATATCGGGTGTAATTTATATCCTGGTAGATTCATATCATTTGGTGAAGTGGAAGAATCCAAACGGTCCAAAATACGACCTATTTTAGGAACATGTTTTGGATTAATTTTGCTTTTATCGTTTTTCCTGAAAAACTTTTCAAGCCCTTTATGTTTGAATGATTTGATCAATTGTTATCACCTTTTATTTAGTGTCTGAACGAAAAGTAGGTAATTTGGGGACATGTACAATTTGTAGAAAACACTTTAATGCTTAAAACCATCCTCTCTGAGGATGGTCAAAGACCAAAGGCTCTGCCAATTGGCTACCTTATAAAAAGCTAGGTGTGCGTCGCGGAACTGATTGCCGATACCCTTAAAAATTTGGAAAATACAGGTATATTTTGAACTTGTACTTCTGCAGCAATCTCCTCTTTCAAGTAATCAGCAACATAAGCTCTTAAGTCCTGAATAGGGTATTCTGAAATAAAATGTGGCGGTAGTAGCCCTGAAACCATGATTTCTTCAATATCAAAGCCGGAAGTTTCCATAAATGTGAGAGGAACCATATTAAAGCGCCATGCACGCCCACCTAAAAGATTTGCAGACCCCCTCCTTAGCTTTCTGGCACTTGATCCAGTCATCAAAAAGGATATATCACTGTTTTCAATTAACCAGTGAATTTCATTTAACAAACCAGGTATCATTTGAATCTCATCAATGAGTATCAAACCTTTTTTTTCTTTGAACCTTTCTCGAAGTAAGGATGGACGTGAAGCATCGGGAGGGAATCCCTGAACCCCCTGTGTCGGATCAGTTCCGCTGAAATCAGGGTACACGTAACAACTTGATACCATTATTTTAAGTGATGTGTCAGAATGTGAACATGTCCCCTAATTTCAGCTAGATAAAAATCCGGTGATATATAAATCGTTTATTATTGATACTTTGAAAAAATAGTAATATATTACCGGAATTCCAGAAATCGTAAATTTCTATCATCAACTAAAACTAATAGCTCGTGAAATTTGTAAAGGAATGTTATCGTAAAAGCTGCTTTCATGAATAAAACGATTTTTAAATACCTTTATTGAGCATTTGCCAGAGGAGAAAAATGGAAATTAAATATGTACATACTAATATCGTAGCTAAAGATGTACAGAAATTAGCTGTTTTCTACCAAGAAGTATTTGGTTGTTATCTTATACCTCCAAAGAGAGATTTATCAGGAGAATGGTTGGATAGATCCGTAAATATTAAAAATGCCAATATTACAGGTGTTCATTTACATCTACCGGGATATGATGAAAATGGCCCAACATTAGAAATTTTTTCTTATAACGAACATATCAGCAATGCGGCTAACCAGATCAATACAACTGGATTCACACATATTGCTTTTGAAGTAGATGATGTTGAAAAAGTTAAGCTGAAACTGCTTTCAGCTGGTGGAACACTACATGGAGATGTCGTAACGTTTCCAGTTATAGGGAAAGGTACTGTTACGATGGTCTATGCCAGAGACCCCGAAGATAATATTGTAGAATTACAAAATTGGAAATTGGAATGATTGAATAAGGGAGGACGATGTAAAAATCCGATGACATATTACCAGTTTATTTTCTCGGCCGGCCTCCTTTTTTAAGGATTTAGTCACGCGCTGCTAGAGAAGAGTACAGGGAGAGAGCCCCAAAATGGAAGACCTTTTTTCAAATCCTATCTACGGCGCATCATTTGAAGGAATTGTAACTGAAAATATCCTGACGCAACTACCCCGCTGGCAAGCTTCTTATTATCAAACCTCGAATGGCGCTGAAATCGACTTGATTCTTACCAAAGGCTTAAAAAATATTGTACAAAATCAGGGTACA
>JABHWU010000055.1 GCA_018657625.1 Deltaproteobacteria bacterium
ATTCCCATTCTATAGTACCTGGCGGTTTAGATGTAATATCGTAAACCACTCGATTGACCTTTGAAACTTCATTAATAATTCGATTAGATATATTGCTAAGAAGTTCGTAAGGCAATGGTGACCAGTCAGCGGTCATAGCATCTTTGGAATCAACGCTACGCACAGCGATGGTCCATTCATAGGTTCTATCATCTCCCATAACGCCAACAGATTTTATCGGCAGTAACACCGCAAAGGCTTGCCATACCTTTGAATACCAACCCGCTTTTTTGATCTCTTCTCTAACAATCGCATCTGCATTTTGTAAAACCTGAATACGTTCTTCTGTAATTTCACCCAAAATGCGAATCCCCAGACCGGGACCTGGAAAAGGATGTCGATATACCAGTTCATCATCAATTCCCAAGGCTTTACCCAGTTCGCGGACTTCGTCTTTAAATAACTCCCTTAATGGCTCAACCAGCTTTAATCTCATATCCGGAGGTAGTCCACCCACATTGTGGTGGCTTTTAATAACTGCCGAGGGTCCTTTAAATGATTCTGACTCAATAACATCAGGATATAACGTCCCCTGAGCCAGAAACTTTATATCAGACAATTTTCTAGCTTCCTGTTCAAACAAATGAATAAACCCGTTACCAATTATTTTTCGTTTTTGTTCCGGGTCTGTAACTCCTTCAAGTTTGCTTAAAAAGTCCTCTGATGCGTCAACATAAATTAAATTGATGTGATAGTGCTTATTAAATACTTCAACAACCTGTTTAGCCTCATCTTTTCGGAGTAAACCGTTATTAACAAAAATACAGGTTAAATTATCTCCGATTGCTTCGTGTAGTAAAACAGCTGTTACTGAGGAATCAACACCACCACTTAAAGCACATAACACCTTTTCATTACCGACCTGAGCCTTAATATCAGCAATTTTAGTTTCCAAAAAGGATTCCATACTCCAGGTTGGCTGGCATTTACAGATATCAAACACAAAATTCCGTAAAATTTGAGTGCCATGTCGGGTATGGGTAACTTCCGGATGAAACTGAATCCCATAAAGCTGCTTATCCAGATCTTGGATTGACGCAAATGGAGAATTACTACTTTCAGCTACAATTTCAAATGTTTCAGGAATTTCTATCACACTATCCCCATGGCTCATCCAAACTGTTAGACTTTCTGAAGATGGAACTTCCTTAAAGAAAGGACTTTCTTTAAGGAAGTTTATTTCAGTTTTCCCGTATTCACAATGGTTTGAACTTTCAACCTTGCCTCCCAGTAGTTTTACCATTAGTTGGAGTCCATAACAAATACCCAAAACCGGAATCCGCAGGTCAAATATTTCAGGAGAAGTAGTTGGTGAAAACTCTCCCAATACTGAACTGGGTCCACCCGATAAAATGATTCCTTCAGGTTCAAAAGACTTAATTTTATCAAATGAAATAGTGCAGGGATGAATTTCACAATATACACGCTGTTCTCTAATTCTTCTGGCAATCAACTGAGTATATTGAGAACCGAAATCTAAAATTAATATCATGGTTAACTCGTTATAAAAACAATGGGTTAAACGCGGAAAGAGTCATAGTTATCTTTAGATAAAATTATTTTTTCAGTTAGTTCTATAGCAATATGAATAATTTTAATATGAATTTCCTGGATACGATCACTGGTTTTTGCTGGAATAATGAATGACAAGTCTGCTTTATCCTTTAAGTGACCACCGTCTTTACCTAATAAGCAAACCGTATATAGTCCCTTTTTTTTGGCAGCAGACACTGCCTTAATAATATTTGGTGAATTTCCGGAAGTAGAAATTCCTAATAACAGATCCCCTTTTTGACCAACACCTTCTACATACCTTGAGTATACATCATCATAACCATAATCATTAGCGGTACAGGTAATATAAGAAGGGTCGGAAATCGCTATCGCCGATAAAGAGGGCCGATCATCCCGAAATCGTCCGGTAAACTCTTCAGCAAAATGCATTGCATCACACATACTACCACCATTGCCACAGCTTAATATTTTATTTTTCGATAAAAGTGTCGCAGCCAGCTTCTCGGCAAACTGGTATACAGACGCCATATTACCTTCAGATTCAATAAAATCCGCCAATAAATTTCGTGCTGTGGTAAATGAAGCTAAAACATCTGCAACCTGAGGGATCTGGCTCATATTAATATAGTGTTTATTAAGTGTTTATTAAAATTATTCTGCTTCTGGCTCTTTCTTATTCAATAAAAATAGCACTAGTCCCCATATTACCATAATACCACCACCGCTGATAATAATATTGATCAATAGTTGACCGATTCCAGATTGATTAATCAGGGCATAAATTAGAACACCTAAACCAATAAAAATTAATCCTTCATTCCTCTTTTTACGAATGAACCAACGATATAAGCCAAATACACCAAAAACAATTGCAGCAAATTTACTAACCATAACAGCTGTGATTATAACGCCACCACCCGCCAACATCAGTTCTACTGCTTTAACTTTTTTACTCAGGGCAGCATTTTCAAATAATTTAAATTTCATAAGTATCCTTAATGAATAGTTTTGGATTTTAGAATAATCAATAAATACATTTTAAAATTCCGACATAAGTCGGCATGCCCCTTCCAGTTTGAGAAAACTACCTGAATGAAACTCCTGATTAATCTGTTTTCTTACCCAACGGCATGGATAAAAAATTTCAAACTATAGTATTTCTCCTTATACTATTATTTTGTACAAGAATGCGGAATGTTTAATCAAGCTAGAAATTAATTTGCTTGCCTCTTTACTAATTACAAAGGTTTGACCTAACATCATGCGATTCAGAGAAATTTGATAGATATGACAATCACAGGAAACACAGCTGGAAATCCACGATTAGACAGGAATAAATGAATCAATCATATAAAATTTTACAAGGAACAGATGGCATTCGCGGGCGAATATCGGAAAGTACACCCGATAGTAAAAAAGGCCCATTGCAATACTACCTGGAAACCGGTTTTTTAACACCGGATTTTTTCGAGTTATACACCTATTCCTATGGAAAGTTGTTAGCTTCCCTGGGATACATCCAAAAAGACGATACTATCGTCATTGGTTGGGACCCTCGAGATGGTACCGGAAAGTTTAATGAAGCAGCAATTGCAGGACTGTTAAAAAGTGGACTTAATGTCGTTAAAATTGGAATTCTTCCCACGCCGGCTATCCCTTTATATATGCAAAATATAGATGCCGCTGGTTCTGTCGTTTTAACAGCTTCCCATAACCCTTCAGATCAAAATGGAATCAAACTTTTTCATGGGTTTACAGGTTTAAAGTTTTTACCGTTTGATGATGACCTATTGAGTCAAAAGATATTTGAAAATCAAACCATCCCATTGGATCAATTGAAGTTCAAAGGTAATATTGAAGACCACTCTGAAAAGGCTAAAACTTTATTTACCAATTTTTGTCTGAATCCTGAAAATTCATGGATTGAAAATACCAGTTTCAAGGATTCCATATTAATTATTGACGCTTCAAAGGGCGCAACTGCAGAAGTAGTGACAGATGTCTTTCAGGCTTTCGATTTTAAAGAATTAATATTGACTAATTTAAAAGGTAATATTAACGAAAATTGTGGAGTAGCCGATTTAGAAGGACGGAACAGGATTTTGGAAAAAGAAGTTGTTCTACCTGGAAATGCTTTTAATCAATATGAAACACTTCAAAAAATTTTTGAAACTGCCAAATCGACACCTTCGGTTCTCACAGGGGAAATAAAACTAATTGGATTAGTTTTCGACGGTGATGGTGACCGATGTTACCGTTTGGACTATTTGCCGGTTGAGAATGAAATAATGGTATCTTCCGGCGATTATTTAGGTATCCATCAGGCAAAGTATTTAAAAAAAATGTCTCCTTCAAAAAAATCAATTTTTGTAAATACTGTCGAAAGCGACTTGAACACAGCTATCATGGCCCAGGACTTGGGATATGAGTCCGTCATCACAGGTGTGGGTGATAAATGGATACTAAGGAATGCCATAGCTGATTTCATCACCGGGCATATCGACATCAAAGATTCCCGGAACCAGGAACTTTTATCTCAAGTGAAAGATTTAAAGGAAAATGAAACCGCTTCAGGATTTAAGATTTCCCACCTATGGAAAAATTATTTGAAAAATCGGGTCCCCATTCAGAAAATGGAAAAAATGAATTTCAGAATCGGTATTGAAGAATCCGGACACAGCATCACACCAGGCATTTTTCAAAAAAAGCATAATAATAATGTTTGTTTTGCTGGCAATGGTATTAAATCTGGTCTGAATACGCTTTGTGCATTAAAAGGAACCGATACCGGGGATAATCAATCCTGGTTTGACAATATAAAAGCACCTTTTTCCGCAGGTATTAATAAAACTTATTATGTATTTTATGTTGATAAATCTAAAATTGAGCCCGGAACACACTCACGTGAACGACTAATTCAAAAATTACAGGATTGCACCAAAAAAGCTTTGGGTGATTTATTAACCTATAAATTGATTGAGTTCCCAGAAGAAAAACCGCTCATCTATTGTCAGATTTTAAAAGAAAACCGGGTAGTTGGTGCCGTTTTTATTCGAAATTCCGGAACTGAGGATAAATCGGCTATATATCTTAGAGGGAAACATCAATATTTGGATATTCTGACTAAAATTAGTCATCCGGTACATATGTTTATGATGGAACATTTGAAAAATCCAAACAATATATTTACAACACTCGAAAAAAATATATTAATCGCCGTACAATCGGGACATACCCGACAGCAATTATTAAATCAGTTTTCAGAATACCCCATTGAAAGAGTATTGAAGGAAATCGAATTCAAAGAACATCTTTTGGAAAGAAAAGAGGGGCAAATAGTCCTGGGACCGAAAGGAAAGGAATATTTAACACAAATGCAGAATCAATCATAAAGCAAGGCTTTGATTTATCTTTTATTCCTTTTATTCGGTTATCGTTGCATTCTGACAAATTTAGTTTTATGCTGATTACTTGTCTTATACGCATATCATAAAGGCATAATCATCAAGTAGTTGACCTTATTACTTATATATTTCAATGTCTTTTGTGTGAAATTGCAATCTTTCATAGCACAGTCAGAATACCATAAAATATAAAACTTTAGGAGAAGAAATGATTTACGGAAACAATTCTTTTGATATTATCATTCAACTGGGTGGTGTCACAGAAATTAGTGCAGCCAAGAAGGTATTTGAAGATAATATGGACCAGCAGAGTCTATCAAAAATTAATCAAATCAGTACCAAATCAGCGCTATTAAAAATAGCAAACGCAATCCTTGTTTGCCAACCTTCAACAATATTCGTCAATACAGGGTCTGAGGCCGACGTTCAATATATCAGAGATCTCGCCTTAAAAAATGGTGAAGAAGCTACATTGACAATGGATCAACATACTATTCATTTTGATTTGAAAAAAGAACAAGGTCGGATTGTTGATCGTACCTTTGTTATTGCCAATGATGATGAACGGATTAGTTCCTTAGCGAATAAAATGTCAAGAGCAGATGCAACCAAAGATATTGAATCTAAAATGATCGGTGTGATGAAAGGCAAAGAAATGGTCATTGGCTTCTATATGAGAGGTCCTGTCGGTTCTCAAGGTTCTAACCCGGCAATCGAAGTTACCAGCTCAGCCTATGTTTGTCATAGTGCTGAACTGCTTTATCGAAATGCCTTTAGTGCCTTCGACACCGAAGTTGAGCGACTCGGTCATTTTTACACCAACATTCATAGTCAGGGACCTAACCGATTGGAAGACCTTCCGAATGCCAGGGTATTTATGGACCGAAGTTACCAAACAACCTATAGTTTATTTTGTACTTATGCCGGTAATACGCTGTTGATGAAAAAAGGAAACCATCGCTTTTCAGTAGATCGTGCCGTTTATGAAAACAGAGGTACCGAATTATCCGAGCATATGTTTATTACGGGTATCAGTGGTTCTAATGACAGACTGACCTGGTTTGCAGGGGCAGCTCCCAGTGGTTGTGGAAAAACAACAACTGCCATGGCAGGAAAAGTATTTATCGGGGATGATCTGGCACAGATGTGGATTGATAATGGCTCAATAAAATCTATTAATCCGGAGTCCGGTATTTTTGGTATTGTTGAGGATGTCAACCGGGAAGGAGACCCTTTATTAATGGATTGCCTCAGAAATCCAGGAACAGAAGTTATCTGGTCTAATGTATTAATTGATGATAAAAAAGTTCCTTATTGGGTAGGAAGTATGGAAGAAACTCCGGATAAAGGATTTAACTTCCAGGGAGATTGGTTTAAAGGTAAAACCGATGAGGATGGCAAGGAAATTCCTATATCACACCCAAATTCCAGATGTACTGTCAAAGCAGAGGCACTGGCAAACTGCTCGAAAGAACTGAATAATCCAGCCGGTGCTGAAATTCGAGTTGTGACCTATAGTGGTCGTGATAGTGATACCATGCCTCCGGTATGGGCTACTGCAAATGCGAATCATGGTGTGGCAATCGGAGCTTCTATCGTTTCAGCTGCAACAGCCACTGAAGTTGGAGCGACTGGTGTCAAAAGGGCTCCATGGGCAAACGCTCCTTTTATTCCAGGTGATTTATCTGATTACATGGATGCACAATTCAAGTTTTTCAATAGTGATCTAATCACTAGTGATAAAAAACCTATCATGGCGGGTCTTAACTATTTCTTAACTGAGGAAGCCAGAGGTGGAACATCTAAAAAGCTGCTGGGTGAAAAAAGAGATGTAAAAGTTTGGTTAGCTTGGTTGGAACGCAGAGTCCATGGCGAAGTTGAAGCCATTGAGACACCTATTGGATGGTTACCAAAATATGAAGATTTAAAATCATTATTTAAAACATTAATAGATAAGGACTATTCTGAAGATTTATATGTTAAACAATTTTCTATTTATATTGATAAAATTATTTCCAGAATTGATCTTCAAACAGAAGCTTATGGCAAGGAAAAAAGTATTCCAGTCCAACTTTTTGAAGTATATCAGGAGCAAAAAGCCGGGTTATTGAGTTTGAAAGAAAAATCAGGAGCCATTGTACCACCGTCTCAGTTGTAAAGGCCTTATCCCCTGATTGGATTGCAGTATAACTGCAATCCGATGTCCTCCCGTTAATAAATTTCAAACCACTCAAGATACACTGACCAATATTTTTTTTTTATAGATTGAATATCAGTCAAAAAAAAGATAATGTAAGCAATCAAATCAGAACTAACTCTAAGGTGCCGGAAAGGAAGCCCATTAGCACTTATTCAGGATGTAAAGAAACTCGATTTAATTACATAATATTTAAAACAGATGAATAATTTAATACAAAAATTTATAATTGGTTTTCTAGGTTTATATCTTACCTTTTTTGGAAATTTATGGGCGCAAAGCGATACCATTACTGAATTTCAGAATAATTTTAATCAAACACAAACATTTGTAGCAGATTTTCAGCAGGTTTACTATGATTCCATGCTGGATCAAACCAACATTTCAAGTGGTAAAATTTTTTTTAAAAAACCGGGTTTAATGCGATGGTATTATGAAAAACCTGATTTAACAGAAATTGTTATCGGAACAGAAAAGATTTGGATTTATGATCCCGATTTGGAAAACGTAACCGTTCAATTTTTAGATCAGGTATCCAGAATTGATTCGCTCTCTTTTCTATTAAAAAATGAATATTTGAATCAGCATTTTTCTTTAATTCAACCAGAAAAATCCTTGATCTCAAATTTAGCAGATTTTATTCCACTTTATTTAAAACCGTTGAAAAATAGTCAATACATCGCAGAGTTACAACTAGCATTAGGAAAAAAATCTTATCAAATTCAACAGTTTATCATCATTGATCATCAACAAAATTACCGTAAAATCGATTTTACAGCTATGGTTCAAAATGTTGAAATTAACAACTCAAAGTTTGAATTTGTTATCACTGAAGGGATGGAAGTAATTGACGAAATGGATAATTAATGCTTCATTACGAGACTGATTTTAATTAGATATCCTCTTGTTTTTAATGTTTAACACTTATGACTAAACTATGAATTGGAATAATACGATAAAAATCATTATTTCTTTAATTTTATTCTTATTTTGCGGAAATATTTTCGCTCAGGACGTAGATCAACCTGTATTAAATGAAGGCATTGTCACAATCAGAAATGATTACCAATTATTCCCGCTTGGTAAAAAAGGAAATTCAATCTACTTCAATAAAAAAAGATTATTGACTAGACCTAACCTGATCTTAAAAGATATAATTCAGGTTTTTGAAGGACATGTTGCGTACGGTATAACCGAAGCAGGAGAGCAAAAGCTTGAATATATCGGCAATTCAGATGCCAATTTTTTTAAAATAGCCACAGGATATTACCAGATTATTGATGAAAACAGGAAAAAGAAACTCATCCGGATAAATCCAGCTGACCAGATTCAAATTCTTTTACCCAGATCTAACACAGCCTCAGGTTTAGTATTTAATGGTGAAAATAAAGCTGCTTTTTTTCATATTTATAAGGGTGATACTATAGAAAGTGATGACGGAAAGCTAAATTATCAGTATACTTTTAAAATTCATATTATTCGATCAACGGATGATGATATTACCACTTTAGACGAAACTGTTAGTGACTTTAATCCTCGATTAAAGTTAAAATGGCTAAAAGCAAATTTATTACAGTATCAGCTAAGTAATGGTACTGTGAAAGATTTTCGAATTGATTAGTTGTTTATTTGTTTTTTATTTAACTTAATTTTAGGCGTTTCTTAGGAGTCGAAATGGAATTTGTTGATTCTAATGAAATAACGAAAGAGGAAAAGGCTTATTACAAGGAAAAGCTGATAGGTATGTTGCAGGCACTTCAGGAAGAATCCGGAGTGACGGTGCAGGATATGAAAGAAAATAGTCAGGATTTTCCGGATCCAGCCGACAGGGCAAACTTTGAGTTTGAGCGAAATACCACGCTAAGAATCAGAGATCGGGAAAGAAAGCTGGCAAAAAAGATCAGAAAGACATTGAAAAGACTTGAAGATGAAGAGTATAATGTCTGTGATGAATGTGGTGATTACATTCGCAAAAAAAGACTCGATGCCAGACCTGTAACCTCTTTATGCATCCATTGCAAAGAACTGGAAGAACAAAAAGAAAGAACTCAGTTTGGTTAAGTAAATCTGATTCCTTATTTAATTGAATGATAATCAATTCAAATAATTTTGTAACGTTGTGTTTATTTTTTAATAAGTTTTATGAAAATTTCCCATAGGATCACGCAACTAAAGTCAAAACTTGAGGACATCTTACCAAATGATGGCCACTTGACTGAATTATTAGAGAAACTAAACAATGAAATCGAGGAGCAGGAACGTCAGATTGATATATTATCAGTAGCTGGTGCCGAACTCAGCAAACTTCAAAAACAGAGTACTGCGCTTGAATTAATACTGAATACGGCAAGAAATCTCACCAATTCCGATGGCGGCACTGTATACATCGTTGTAGAAAAGATGGACGATGATCCCTTTAATCCAGGTGATATCGAATCAAGATCCCTTTCTTTTGAAGTTCTTCAAAATGAAACCATGAACATCTATCTTCGAAGAAAAGATGAAGGAAAAGACATACTACCTCCTGTACCTCTGGAAGAAAACGGAGAGCTAAATTTAAAAAATGTAGCAGCTGTTTGTGCCAACACAGGTAAAATCATTAATATCCCAGATGTCTATAATGCCAAAGGATTTGATTTCACAGGTATGAAAAAATATGATCAAACAACGGGTTACCATTCCAAATCAATGCTGGTGCTTCCCTTGAGAGATCATGAGAATGAACTGATAGGTGTCTTACAACTCATCAACCGACAAACCAAAGATGGAAAAACCATTCCCTTTTCGGAAAATGATCAGACCATTGTACACGCAATGGCATACCAGGCGGCAATCTCTTTAACGACTCAAAAGCTCCTCAAAGGGCAGGTCAATCTGTTTAATGCTTTTGTACGTGTTTTAGCAGAAGGACTTGGTGAAAAATCTCCTTATACTTATGGGCATATTAATCGTGTAGCTAAATTATCGGTAGACCTGGCTTCAACGATCAGTGATTATAATGATGGCATGTACAAAGACATCAAATTTGATGAAACCCAGATGGAAGAAATGCGGTTAGCAGGCTGGATGCATGACATTGGAAAATTAACAACTCCGGAACACGTCGTTTCAAAATCTATTAAACTGGAACTGTTGGTAGATCGTTTCGAACTTATTTTAGAACGGTATAACTCAAAAATAAAAGATCTGGAAATTGACTATCTCAATAAAAAATTGAACGGAATAGAGAATAAGGAAGAAGACGCATTTTTCAAGAAGCTGGAAAGCAGTAAAAACCGTAAAATTAAAAATCTGGTCAAAGACCTTAAAGTACTGAACGAAACGAATACTGGCGGAGAGTTCCTGGAAGATAAAGTCAAAAATCTCGTTAACAAAAACGCTAAAATCAAGATTGATCAATATCTGGAAGTTGAAAAGAAAAATGTTTCAGGCCAAAAACGAATCGTTAATGTTTCTCTGGCCGAAAAAATTAACAAAAGCCCGATTATCGATCCGATTGAAAAAGATTACTTGCTAATAGCCAAGGGAACCTTGTCAGATAGAGAACGAAAAGTCATTAACGATCATGCTGATCGGTCATGGAGATGGTTAATGCGCTTACCGTTCCCTAAAAAGATGGTTAAATTACCGCTATACGCAGGTGCACACCACGAAACACTTGAAGGAGATGGATATCCTAACCAATTAGTTGACGAACAACTACCGATTCAGTCCAGAATAATTGCTGTTGTTGATATTTTTGAAGCCCTGACAGCTAATGACAGACCATATAAGCCACCCATGCCGCTCTCCAGGGCACTAATGATATTAGGGAACATGGTAAAGGATGGGGATATAGATGCAGAAATTGTTAAAATATTCTTGAATTCAAAGTTACACGAAAAATACGCAGCTCAATTTCTGGATAAAGACCAAATCGATGAAATCGATGTAGCAGAATGGATAAAAAAATATTACCCGGAAGATTTTTCAAATACCCTCCCAATTTGATAAGATAACTACCATTTTTTAAACCAGATAACCATGAAACCATATATCACGTTTCTGATATTATCGTTTATGATAATATTTCCCGGTATATTGTTTGCCCAGCAACAGGCTGACTATGACAATATTATTACTGTTTCCATTACGGATCAGGACACAGTATTTGCCCGTAATAGTGCGTTTCGATCATTAAAAAGACAAATCATCATCGACGCTATTAAAGATCAATTGGGGGTGTTGATTTATGAAGAATATGCCAGTCAGATTCTCCGTCACAAAGACATAAAAACCAGTGAATTAGTCTCAGCTTATCAAATTCTACAGGAATATACTATTGGCGAAAAGTTTACTATGAAACTCCAGGGAACTGTTCGCATCGATGTTTTAAAAGAAGTACTCCGTAAAATGAATTTAGTTTTGAAAGATGATCCCTGGTATAACATTACACTGGTTGTTAATAAAAATCTTACTATTCCCATAGAGCAAGTCCAACAAAAACTAGACATTTATCGAATTAAAATTGATAGCCAGTTCACCTATTATCAGGATTCCAGTTGGATTATTGATCACCAAAGCATTGAGTTTATTGAGGAAATATTTAATCAATTTCCGGAAAATCAAATCTTGTTTTTTATTGAAGAAGAAAAAATAAGTGACAGTGATTTAATCAAAGGACTTCGAATCCGAATCTTCCGTAAAAATGACTATCAGCAAATCACAACATTTACAGTTAATTTTAAAGTTCCAGTTCCGCCACTATCAATTAACCTGGAACTTGAAAAAATCAAATCCAGACTTATTTCCGCTTTTTCAATTCAAACCTGCAAACGTCATTTATATGATGAAGGCCTTGAGTCTTTTATTGATATAGATGTTGCAGGACTATCAAACCCATATGAACGCAGCGAGTTTGAAAAATCCGTCATTAAGAAAATCAGTGGTATTCAATCTTACTTTTTAAAAAATATTTCTAATGAAGCCGTTAATTATGAATTATATTCAAAATTTTCGATTATCAGATTAATGGAGTCTTTTGAAGCGCAAAACGAAGCCTTCGATCTAATTGTAGACTTAGATGGAACCAATCAACTAAAGATTTATGCCATTTATAAACTGGATCAGGATATCGTTGAACTGGACACATGGCCATTTAAAAATAGTGTCATTGACCAGTTAAACAAGGCTTTTAGTGAAACAGATGAAAACGGTGAAATTGTTGAAATAGATGAAACCCTGATACCAGAAATCGAAGAAAATGAACCGAATAATAATAGTCGGCGTTTCAACTATCTTCCCAATGAGACCCTGTTAATTGGCAAAATATCATCCAGAGCAGATGAAGATATTTACCAAATAGAAGAACCCCAGGAAGATGAAACATCATCCATCAACATTGAATGGATGATCGCCAGCAAAACCTCCCTATCACCTCAATTGAAACTATATGATGATGATTTTAAGTTCCTTAATAGCTATTCACTAATAGGCAATCAAAATAGAATCAAATTCAGTTATACCTTTCAAACCGAAACTCCAAAAAGGATCTATATCCGTGTGTCAGACTCAGTCGGCTTTATTCAAGGAGAGACCGGTGGTTATAAATCATATGATTACCTGTTAAAAGTCGAATGGAAAAACTAATCGGAGCGGATGGTGATCACTGGGAAGTGGATATTGGTGTCTTTGGTAACCTCCAGATTTTGAACAATTATCTTCGCTAAATTTTCGGGCTGAATCATTTTTTCTCTGGATAGATGATTTTTCAAATGATTAAAAAACCCGGTATTAACACTCCCAACTTTATAGTACCAAATCCGACCTTTTTCACTTTTAATCTCTTTTTGTAAGGACTGACAAAAATATTCCAGTCCTGCTTTAGTGGCACCATACAATGCATTTTTAGGCCAGACTTCATCTGTACCAGCGGATCCCAGATAAACTAAATCAAAGCCGGTTTGACATTTAACAGCAGAGAAAGCCTGATAAAATAGAAAGGAGGTAACCAGGTTAATGTTGATGGTATTCTCAATTTCAGAAATACTCAGGTCAATGACCTTCTTTTGATTGCCAATTCCAGCACAGTGAATTCCGATATCAAATACCTGATTGTATTTTTGCAACCAGTGCACAAATTGGTCAAAATCTGTTTTGAAATCTTTTAGTTCAAATAGTTGTTGCCCAGGCAAATCCAATTCTTTTGCCAATGATTTCAATTTAGACATTGATCTTCCAACCAGGTATAAATTATGATGATTTTTCAATTGCAAACACAATGCTTTACCAATGCCACCAGAAGCACCATAAATTAATATATTCATACTTTGATAGCCCCCTAAGATAATGAAAGCGAAACCATTTGATCTATCCATCATTGAAATGACGGCCATAGATACCGAAGATACTCTTTTTGAACTTTATAATTTAAAGTCGGAAAACTTAACGAAACATGCTGATCTCTTTATCTATAATCCAATATATTTACAGGAAAAACAAATCGGCAAATATAGAATCATTGATGGCTTTTTAAGCTATCACAATGTTTTCCAAAGAAAAGAAAATACCATACCAGCATTTGTTTTTAACAGCAACTTGACGGAACTTGATTTATGGATTTTCAGGTTAACCAAAAGAGTTGTTGAACAAAATTTCAGCCTCATATCAATTATTGAAAAATTAACGGATCTAACAACAAAAAACCAAATAGTTATTCATAAAATCCCCGAGTTGAAAATCTTACTTGAAAAATTACATATTTCCCCACATTTACAAACCAGCCAATTGTTCAATGATATTATCAAACGCAAAGAACAAATAACAGCTTTCACTATTCCCGATTCTCTCAGCTTTAAAGAGCTGCTCCAACTTTCTAAATTTGAACCAGAGGTACTAGACCAGTTATCACAATTACTGGCAGGATTAGCGCTAAAAGGCAATAAGCTATCCAGCTGTTTAAAAATAATTGAAGAACTGCAAAATGGTTTTGGGAAATCAGTTAAAGATATTTTAGAGGACCACCAAATTCAGAACATTTTAAAAACCGTATCTGATCATTTAAAGTACAAAGCTATCAAACAGCGATTGACTGAATTGCGATTTCCCAAATTAAACCAAATGCAATTAACCTGGGATCAGTATATAAAGCAATTAAAACTGGACCAGGAGATTTCTGTCAGCGCTGATCCTTATTTTGAGGATGACTATTTAAAAATAGAGATCCATTCAAAATCACCCAAGCAATTAAAAAAACAGCTCGATGACCTTACTGATAAAACCAATAGCGGGAAATTTGATGACTTATTTGAGCTAATATAGACTATCGATCATGGCGCAGTTAACTACATGGGAAATCATGATTTACTGTTCCCTCTATGGTTCGCTTTTTTGATGTAGGTGACTCGTAGGTCGGGCCAAGCGAGGTGGCCCCACCATTTGAAACCCAGCCAGTGTGGTTCCGCTAACGCTTGTTCATGTCCCTTGATTTAACTACACCTCCCTTCCGTGTGATCAGTGTAGTCCGTGGTCGTTTTTTTTCTACCTGGAGTAAATAATTCTCAACCACGGACCATACTGACCACACGGAAATAAAATGGTTTCTGGGTCTCTCTGGTTTGGTTTTTATTTTGATGATTGACAGGTCAGGTCCAGTACTGAATTGCAAGACTTGCAGCAAGAATGGAGCTGGCATTTGAGTTCTTTCTATTTTTTTGGTGCAGTTAATAAAATGGGAAAATTTTGATTTAAATCGCAAAAAAAACGTTGAATTTGCGATTTAAATCGAATAATATCTAAATATGATACCCAGAATTTTACAAAATACGATAGAACAGAAGCTTGGTGAAAGGAAAGCCCTGATTATATTGGGAGCCCGACAAACAGGAAAAACAACGCTTATAAAAGCGATATCCAATAAATTAGATCAGGTACTGCTGCTAAATGCTGATGAACCAGATGTACAAGCTTTGTTCGAAAACAGCTCTTCAAGTAGGTTAAAATCTTTTTTTGCCGGATATAAGACTATAATTATAGATGAAGCGCAAAGGTTAAAAGATGTCGGGTTAAAATTTAAATTGATTATTGATCAAATTTCTGAAGTACAATTGATAGCAACAGGTTCTTCTGCCTTCGAACTAGCTAACCAAACCAATGAACCTTTAACAGGCAGAAAATGGGAATTTCAGTTATATCCACTTTCATTTAAAGAGCTGGTTAATTATCAAAATCTAATTGAAGAAAGAAGACTATTACATCATCGATTGGTTTTTGGGTCATATCCCGAAATTATAACTTCAAATGGTAATGAAAAAGAGTTGTTAAAACAACTGACCGACTCATATCTTTATAAAGACATATTAATGTGGGAGCGGATAAAAAAGCCGGAAAAACTGTTAAAGTTAATGCAAGCACTCGCTTTTCAATTAGGAAATGAAGTTTCCTATAACGAATTGGGACAAATGATCGGCCTGGACAATCAAACAGTCGAAAAATATATTCAACTTCTGGAGAAAACATTTGTTATTTTTCGATTAGGGGCCTTCAGTCGAAATTTGCGCAAGGAATTAAAGAAAAGTCGAAAAATTTACTTTTTTGATAACGGTATTCGAAACGCTCTTATCGCCAATTTTAATATAGCTGAATTGAGATCAGATATTGGTGCTTTATGGGAAAATTACCTGATTAGTGAACGTATTAAATTCCTACATTACCATCAAATATGGGCTAACTATTGGTTTTGGAGAACTCAAGACCAACAGGAAATAGATTATTTGGAAGAAAGAGACGGAAAAATCTACGCATGGGAATTTAAATGGAGTCCAAGGGCAAAGGTCAGGCTTTCCAAAACTTTTTCAAAAGCCTACCCTAACCATGAATTTAAGGTCATCACACCGGAAAACTATGATTCCTTTTTAATGTAAAAAACCTTAAAATCTCTGATGGAAAGGAGTAAACCAATAAATGGAAATTAAAAAAACAGTACTAATTGGAATCTTCATGCTAGGGATCATACCGATTGCATTTTCAAATGAAATAAAAATTGGAGATAACGCCCCGAATATTATCGGGAAAAATATTTTAACCCATAAAAGAGTTAATCTATATCGGCTAATGATCGAAATGTCATTTAAGACAGATAAACAGGGGAATCGTCTGCTTGATGAAGCGGGGAAGTATATTTCAGAATTTAAAAGAAATGCGATTATTTTAAATTTCTATTCCCGCTACTGCATCCCCTGTATCAAAGAAATTCCTGCCTTCAATAAGGTTGCCGAAGCCTTTAAAAATCGGTCGGTCAAATTTCTATATATTAATGTGGATGCGGATGCAAAAAACAGAGAATTGCAAAAATTAGCAGAAAGATATCACATCAAAATCCCCATACTCCAACCCAACCAACAACATATCATGCGTACCTATAATGTTGTGGCGTTGCCAAAACTGGTGATCATCGATAAAAACAAAAAAATCAATTCCATTCTCACCGGCTTTCAGGAGGATTTTAAGAACAGTTTGAGTATAAAAATTAACGAACTATTGAAATAGGGATCAGAAGCCTAAGACAAATTTTTAAGGCACTGCATCACAGTTTTCTTCAGCTCTTGCAAAATGTTATAAAAAATGGCATTTTAACCCATTCGCTTTTTATTTTCCGAACCCCTGATCAGGATATGAGACCATGACCAGAGAAAAAACAATACCTGCTACAGTCTTAATTAAAGTTGTCTCCTGGATGCTGTTGTTGTTAATTCCTATTAATGTTTTTGCTGCCAGTCTGGATGAGGCCACAGAAAAGGCCGCCATGACACTGTTAAAGAATGGATTGAACAATAACCAAAAAATGCAGTTAGTGGTAGAGGTTTTCAATGTCGATTCCAATAAAAAAGATATTGAGGCCCGTAAAATTGAAAGTAGTCTGTTTACGGCCCTGCAAAGTAGATTTCCCAATGCGAAATTACTACTTCCCGGCAAAAGCATTGCCGGTATTTCCCTGAAAGCAGTGGTCATTAAAACTCAGTATCGCTTACGGGGAAATATCATCACCATTGAGTTAAAGGCGCTGGATAAACGGACCGGGCAAATGATCGCCAAAGCGGATGTTCAGTATTTTTCACAGAAAAAAATTAAAAAAGATCTGGTGGCGGTGCTGGATATCCAGGCAGACTCCATGACCTTACCGCAGCGAAAAATTTACAGCAAAGTTTTTCGAACCGCCCTCATTAATACCGACCAGTTTGATCTGATCAGCGGGGATGAAATCGACCGGGCCGATGCTGATAAAATTCAGTCGGAATACCAGTGCAGTCGGGAAGAGTGCGCTACCATAATCGCCGAACAATTAGCGGCCAATCAGGTGATTACCACTGTTTATGGCAAAGTGACCGATCAGTTGTACTATCTGACCGCTAGCCTTAAAAATGTCTCAGGAGAAACCATCACCGAAGAAAAGGTCAAACATGACGGTAACCTGAACACCTTTGAAACAGCTCTGGAACAACTGGCCTGCAAACTGGCAAAAACCTGTGATGGAAAAAGCGGTGAGATTGAGTTTGTAGCAAGCGATACCGATGGCGCTAATATCAAGGCCGGCTTTAGTCGGATTACCCCTCAACATAGCGGCAACAGTCAATCTGCTGTGGCCACCCTGATTCTGGAAAGCCAGCCGCCCGAAGCGGACGTTTTTATGAACGACTCCTTCGGTGAAACGCCCTGGGAAAAACCCCCTATCAGAACTTCAACCTCAAAGCGGGGCAGATGCTGCGAATTACACTTAAAAAAGAGAAACACCACGATAAAAAACTGGAATTTCGATTGCAGGGCGGCATGAATGATCTGGGGGAGGTAAAACTCTCCCCGGCTTTCGGAGGAGTTAAAATTACCACAGAACCCTCCGGAGCCGAAATTTATATTGCCGGTCGGAAAAGAGGGCTAACCCCCTGGTTTGCCACGGAAGTGGCATCAGGTGCTTATCTGATCAGTTTACGTAAAAACCTGTTTCATGCCATAGAGAACCTACGCCTGATTGTTGAAGATGGTAAAATTGCCAGGATCCATCATCAGCTGGAGAAAAACTTCGGTGAAATAATCCTGCAAACAGAACCTTCCCGCGTCACTGCCACAATCATCAATGCTGAAGATCAGATCGTAATGAAAAAAAATACTTCGGAAACAGATTCCACCATTTTCCAGCTATCGCCGGGAAACTACCGGTTAAAGCTGGAAAAAGAGAACTATGACCCCCTGGCCTTTAAAATCAGTCTGGCCAAAAACAGCAGACAATCGATCACTAAACAGCAAGCCACCCTCAGAAGACAGGGCGGTTTTCTGGTGGTCAGCACCAAACCCTTTACCCGGGGCGCGGAGGTCTGGGTGAACGGTATAAAAAAAGCCACCGTACCCGCCAATCTGGCACTGCTGACCGGGGAATATGACATTGAAGTAAAGCACAAGGGCAAATCCGGTAAAGAAAAAGTGCTTATCCGGGATGGAGAATCACAAACCCTGATTTTGGAACTAAAGGAACAATCTTCCGGTGATTTTGTCTTTGTCAAAGGGGGCTGCTATCAAATGGGAGATACCTTTGGTGAAGGTGACTCCGATGAAAAACCGGTCCACCAGGTCTGTGTGGATGGTTTTTATCTGGGGAAGTATGAAGTCACCCAGGGCGAGTGGCAGAAGGTGATGGGGAATAATCCATCCCGTTTTAAAAACGGTAATAACTATCCGGTTGAAAAGGTGAGTTGGGAAGAAGTACAAACGTTTATCAGCCAACTAAACCGACAAACAGATGGTAAATATCGGCTACCCACGGAAGCGGAATGGGAGTATGCTTGCCGGGAAGGGGGTAAATCTGTAAAATATGGAACCGGGAAAAACAGTCTCGATTCATCAAGTGCCAGATTCAATTCTGGTGCTACAGTTAAAGTTGGTAGTTATCAACCCAATGCGCTGGGACTTTATGATATGTCAGGAAATGTCTGGGAATGGGTGTCAGATCGGTATAATAAAAATTACTATGGCAATAGTCCCGGGAACAATCCCACAGGGCCAGGATCTGGTTCGGACCGCGTCCGGCGGGGCGGTTCCTGGGACATCATTCCGGGGACCCTGCGTTGCGCATTTCGTGGCAGGGGCATTCCTGTCGACAGGATCTACATCCTTGGGTTCCGCCTCCTGAGGACACCTTAGTTTTTAGGTTTTTTACTTTTTTACCTTTTTTCAGTCGGCTTGCCGACCCATCTTTTCTACTCCCCCCCGTAGCGAAGCAGGAGGGGAGTAGAAGGCGCGAAGCGCCGCGATTTTTTAAAAAATATGCCTTTTCAGATTATTACCATCCCTTTTGACCCGGCTTTGGAAGTTTTTTCCGAAGAACAAGTGAACAGATTCCTGATCAATAAGAAACTACTCTCCTGGCAGGCTGAGTTCTTTAAACAAGGCAATAAAGCCTATTGGTCGGTATTTTTGGAATATGAGTTCCTGATTGAAAAAAAAGCTTCGCCGAAAACAAAACTCACCGAGGAACAGCAGGTACTCTATCAAAAATTAAAAGAATGGCGAAAAGAACAAGCTGAGAAACAAGGAGTACCGGTTTATGTGATTGCCAATAATCAGCACCTGGAAGAATTAACTGTCAAACAACCGAAAACGCTGGAAGCATTTAAAGAAATAAAGGGTTTGGGTGATAAAAAACTAAAAGAGTATGGACAGGAGCTGATTAGTTTGATGGTAGCTTTTAACACAGGTGATTCAAAATGAACGAGGACTATCCCATTTTCGTTAAGTGGTTATCTATTCTGGACTGGTTAATGGACCGGGCGGAATCTTTCCCTAAATCGGTTCGTTTTACCGTTTCATCCCGGTTGGTTAACTTGTCCTTGGAAATCATGGATGGGATTATTGAGCTGATCTATAGTAGAAATAAAGCTAAAATGATCAATCAGGCTAATTTAAAATTGGAAAAATTACGGGTTTTGATTCGAATTTGTTTTAAACGTCGCTATTTATCAGCCAAACAATATGAATATATTGCCGAAGAAATCAATGAATCCGGTCGAATGTTAGGTGGTTGGAAGAAATATGAAACGGGTTAATCATCTGTTTGAAAAAATTGTCACCTTTGAAAACCTCTATCTGGCTTTTAAAAAAGCCTCTAAGGGTAGTCCAAATTCGTTAGAGGCTAAAGCTTTCTGCTTTCATCTTGAGCCAGAACTTATTGACCTGAAAAACGATTTAATTTCATCGTCCTACCAACCTGGCGCATTTCATCATTACACCATCCATGATCCCAAAGAACGGCTAATATCTGTCGCGCCTTTTAGAGATCGGGTGGTACATCATGCCCTGGTGAATATTTTAGAACCTGTTTTTGAGCCGGCTTTTATTTTCGATTCCTATGCCACCCGGAAAAATAAAGGCACCCATGCGGCAATTAAAAGAACTCAGCAATTTTTGCGCTTGAATCGATATTACCTTAGGGCTGACATCAAAAAACATTTTGAAAGCATGGATCATGATATTTTGCTAAATCTGGTCACCAGAAAAGTAAAAGACAAAAAGACGTTACAGTTGATTCGGAAAATAATAAAGGGAGTCCCCTGGGAAAAAGGATTACCGATTGGCAATCTAACCAGTCAGTTTTTAGCCAATGTTTATTTGAATCAATTGGATCATTACATCAAAGAACAATTGAAGGTAAGATATTATGTGAGATATATGGATGATATGGTGTTTCTTTCCAATGATAAAGTTTTTTTAAAACAAATCAAACAAGTGATATCTCAATACTTAGAGAATAAACTGAAGCTCACACTTAAAACCAAAGCTACCTATATTAATAAAAGAAGTAACGGTATTGGTTTTTTAGGTGCCAGAATATTTCCACATTTTTTGAGAGTGAAATCCGCTTCTTTTAAGCGAGGAATCAAACGACTGAATCAGGTATCGAATCAATATAAAAATCGTAAAATACTGATAGTTAATTATACTTCCAGTTTATCCAGTATTATGGGGCATCTGGACTTTTTTAATAGTTATCAGCTAAGGTTGAAAACGGGTCAGGCAAATAATTGGTTCGAACCGCGTCAAACGGGGCGGTTCCTGGAACAACAAACCGAGGAACCTGCGTTGCGCTAATCGTAACAGGAACAATCCTGACAACAGGAACAACAACCTTGGGTTCCGCCTCCTGAGCACGGGATATTCGGTCGATTTTTGATGTTTACGGATATCAAAACTATCCATTTCCCGTCCATTTCGCCTGGTCCGGCACAGGTTAAATCTGTCAAATAGCAAAATAGCCAAACGGTATTAGTAGGGGTTCCGAACTTTCCGTTTGGTGAAACCAGATCCGTTGTTACAATGATATCAAGAGGAAATTGAGGTCCTTTAAACCAACTCGATGAATACTTCCAAGGGAATTCTGGCCTGCTTAAGAATATGGGACAATGTTGATCTTTTTATAGGTTTGTGTGCGGGAGTAGTTTAAACCAGGGATTTTTGTCATACAGCGATTTCTAATATTTCAGCATTAGTATTGTAGTCTAAATCATCGTCTATAGGGTCCAGATAAAGCTCAATTGCTTCTTTTATGTTTTTAATCGCCGCTTCTCTGGTATCTCCTTCAGAGATACACCCAGGTAGGAAAGGAACAGTTACCGTATAACCTCCTTCATCACTTACTTCGAGTACTATTTTAATATCCATTTTTTGTCCACCGTGGAATGTTAATCGCTGCGAAGTCTCACGATCCTCCTAACAATTTAGTACTTTAATTTTAGCTACGTGCCATCAGTTGTTCATGTCCCTTGATTTAACGACACCTCCCTTCCGTGTATTCCGTGTGGTCCGTGGTCGTTTTTTTTCTGCCCGGAGTAAATAATTCTCAACCACGGACCACACGGAAAACAACCTGGTTCAGGTTCTCTCTAAACTTTGTGGTTTGGTTTTCTTTTTTGCAACGAGGTTTCCGAAGCGGATCTGTTAAGACCAGAAGTCTAGGGTAACTTTTTTATACGCTGCATCATTTCTTTGTAAACCTTCTCATCTTTTCTTAATCCAACTTTGACAACTAAAACCTTGATCGCTTCTTTTTCTATTTTGTATATCACCCGGTAATCCGATATTTTTAGTTTCCGAAAACCTTTTAAGTTATGACGAAGCGGGGCGTCGTATTTTTCCGGGGATAAACTGAGTTTTTTTCGAAGTGTTTTCAGAATAATCGACTGATCGTGAGCACTTATTTTTTTAAAATCTTCATCAATCACAAGTCTATGAATCTTTATTTTCCACATATTCATTTATTTTAATAAAGATTCAAGATCAACATAATCACTATCGTCACTATTTTCCAATCGCTCTTTGGCAATATGCCCCAAAACAAAATCTTCAGCTATTTCCATGATATTTTGCATGTAGGCGTATTCTTCATGGGAAATTAAAACGGCCTGGGGTTTATGTCTTTTTTCAATGATAACTAACCCCTCCTGCGCTTTCTTTAGCACCTCATCAATACCGGATCTTAACTCAGAAACCCCTACCAGGGTGGTGTTCTCTTTTACAGTGATCATGCTTCTCCATTGACCAGTTGTGATTTAAATTAACATTTACCTTTCATATTAAGATATCTAATCGACTATTTAATTGTCAATATAATGCTCGCTTTAACTGACAATTTATCGTCAATTAAAATACCGCACTAAAACACGTCGACGTGGATCGCCATTCTCTGTGGTTGGTTTTCTTTTTATCTGCTTTGAGAGATACTTATTTACCATTGAACACGCGGAAACAGCATGATTCCTGATTCTTTGTGACTGGTTTTAATACAGATTAGCCCTACCCAGATTAATGGTGATTGGCAAAAACAAAAAAATCCGGGCGATTATATCAGGGCTTCAGGAAGATTTTGAATCGAAATTAATTGAAAGCATCAGCAAATTGCTAAAAGAGTAATAAAGAATTACTGTTTTCATGAAAACAGCCTTGGTTGTAACTATATGACTGGAGGAATCAAATGCCGAATTTACAAATAAAGGGAATTGATGAGGATCTCTATAATCAGATCAAAGAATTAGCCAGATCAGAAAGCAGGTCTATTAGTCAGGAAGTGCTCTATTTGATCAAGCGCTATCTGGCCAATCGAAAAAGTTTTGAAAAGCATCGAACACCAGCGGAAGAAATAATTCTCACTCATTGGTCATCCTGCCTTGTTCCTTGATGTTTTCTTTCTGTACTTAGGTTTTCCGACCACTGGACACACGAAAAACAGCCTGGTTCCTGATTTAACTGCACCTCACTTCCGTGTGGTCCGTGGTCGTTTTTTTTCTGCCTGGAGTAAATAATTCTCAACCACGGACCACACTGACCACACGGAAATAGAATGGTTTCTGGTTCTCTGTGAGCTCTGTTTGTGATAACCCTTATACCGCTGGTCAGTTTCATGTCATTTCGATGAGCAGGCTATGTCACAATTACATTTAGCAGATGAAATGGTATACTTCTCTGTCATCTCGGGGAGCTTGCGACGAGAGATCTTATTGAAATTAATAAAGATCTCTCATTCTGGCCAGAGTATCACAATTCAGTGTTCGAGATGATAAAAAGTTCAACCCAATTACAAATTGCTATCGTGTATATCTAAGGTGACAAGATGATGTATATTAAAGTTAATATAAGTTTATCGATAAACCCTTGCCCTTAATTTATTGATTTGATATTTTTTATAGTTACCAACCAAGATACCTTAAGACGTCATTCTTATAGGCCGGTTTCTTCAATTCTGGAAATAGTAAAATGGGGGACAAGTACTTTTGGAGTTACGTGTACGCTTATTTTGCGGGGCAATATTAATGACGGTGCTATATACATCAAACCAGATCAGATAAAATTATTTTACCAGCCATTAATTCTAACAATCAACATGACTATTTTATGATAACACCATCGCTCATTTTTAAAATTATTATTGTAATATTAATTTTAAATTACTGTATTGACAGATTGCTCGACTATTTAAACGCAACCCGGCGTAGTAGTGAACTTCCAGAGGAACTAGAGGGCATTTATAATGCCGAAAAATATCGAAAATCCCAGGAATACGACGCTGCTACATCTAGGTTTTCCTTCATTACCAGTACTTATGGATTAGCTTTAATGTTGGGGATGTTATTTTTCAGTGGATTTGCTTATGTTGACCAAATTGCAGTCGGCATATCTGAAAATCCAATTCTAAGAGCCTTGATATTTTTTGGTGTTTTGATGTTAGCCTCTGATATTCTCAGCACTCCTTTTTCTATTTATCGCACCTTTGTCATTGAAGAAAAATTTGGATTTAATAAAACAACCCCGAAGACCTTCATACTGGATAAGATCAAAGGGTGGTTACTTTCAGCAATCGTCGGAGGTGGTCTGTTATCACTGATCATATGGTTTTATATGTTAACCACCACCCAGTTCTGGATTTATGCCTGGATGCTCATCAGTGGCTTTTCTATATTTATGGTGATGTTTTACTCATCATTGATTGTTCCTCTTTTCAATAAACAAACACCACTTGAAGCCGGAGATTTAAGAAATGCGATTGAGGCGTTTAGCAATAAAGTGGGATTTGCCTTAAATAACATTTTTGTCATTGACGGTTCAAAACGATCCACCAAGGCGAATGCTTATTTCAGTGGTTTGGGCTCTAAAAAAAGAATTGTACTATTCGATACCTTAATTGCGGATTTGAATATCAAAGAATTGGTGGCAGTATTGGCCCATGAAATCGGACACTACAAGAAAAAACATACACGGGTATCTATTATATTTTCTATTATTCAAATGGGATTGATGCTTTTTGTTTTATCATTCTTTATTTCAAAACCGGAACTATCACAGGCTTTAGGCGTTAGCGAAGCTAGTTTTCACATCGGTATTATCACTTTTGGAATGCTGTATGACCCTTTCTCAACAATTCTCGCAATTGGTATGAACGTTTTATCCCGTAAAAACGAATACCAAGCGGATTCATTTGCAAAAGAGCAATTCAATGGTGAAGATTTGGGCAATGCACTTAAAAAATTATCTGTTAAAAATCTGAGTAATCTAACACCTCATCCGGCCTATGTATTTATGAGCTATTCACATCCTCCGCTACTTAGTCGATTAGCAGCCTTAAATAAATAATATATGGAGCTGGATGTGCAAAAAAAAGAAAACCCATTAATGAACTTGTTGCTTAATATTGTAATCCCATCTGTCATCTTAATTAAGTTCAGTTCGAATGATTATTTAGGGCCTGTAAACGGATTAATCACGGCTATTTCATTTCCTTTAGGTTACGGATTATTTAGCCTGATCAAAAATAAGAAAGTCAATTATATTTCTATTATTGGATTAATCAGTGTTTTACTAACAGGTGTTTTTGGTGTTTTGAAACTGGATGCAGAGTGGATTGCTTATAAGGAAGCCGGAGTCCCCTTAATCATTGGGTTAGCCGTTTTAATTTCTCTTAAAACACCTTTCCCGTTGGTCAAAAAGCTTTTATACAATGATCAGGTATTAAATACTCAAAAGATAAATGCCACCTTGCAGGTTAATAACAATCAACAACGATTTGAAAAACGTTTGGTTATTTCAACCTTTTTGCTGGCCTGCACTTTTTTTCTATCCAGCGGATTGAATTTTATTCTGGCAAAGATCATGCTGATCAGTGAACCCGGTACCGAGGCCTTTAACACCGAGCTGGGAAAAATGACCGCTTATAGTTTTCCTATCATCGCCATACCTAGTATGATTTTTATGGTAGGTGTACTATATTATTTGATCCGATCGATTACCTTGTTAACTGGTTTAAAATTTACTGAAATATTCACTGTAGAGATAAAATAAAGCTTATTTTTTTAAAATATCTAAAAAAAATGATTAGAGAATCTTTTTTTTTGTTTTATAAGAAGGTAAAAAAAATATTTCCCTGGACAAACCTAGTGTTTAAAAGGCATTGTAAAAGCATAATGATTTTTTTATAAATCAAGCCAATGTCTATCAGTGTTTGCTAAGATTTTGTTATATTTAATGATTGAAAATTATTTGGAGAAAAACTGATTGGACGCTGTCCATTTGAGAGTTAACCAACTCTCCTGATTCAAATTTAATGAAATATCGATTTTCTGAAAAAACTTAGAATAAGGGCGTTTAATTACAACGTCATTTCAGTTTTTTATGGACACTTATAGGAAGATAAAATGAAGTGGAGAAGGGTACCCGCCAAAACAAAACTAGTAGAAAGAGAACATCGTTCCATACAGTTCAAAGTCGAATTAGAAAAAAAAGTTCAAAAAAAAATCCGTTTTTGCTGTAATACACTAAATTCCAAAAAAGAAGAAATTGAAAAATTCAATGGTTTTAATATTATTGAAACATTCACGGATGCAGATTGATTAAAAGTCCACCCTTATTCTCAAAAATTATCTGCAACCTGTTTCACCCAACCGAATATGGCTGTCAATGTTAATTCATTAAAATCCCAACCGCTTAAAATTGGTGTTCCAAGCATAAAAGTATTAGGTGTCGGCGGAGGTGGTGGTAATGTTATTAACAGGATGATCGAAGACAATATTAAAGGTGTTGAATACATCAGTATTAACACCGATTTAATGGTTTTAAAATCTTCAAATGCGGACCTAAAAGTCCAAATTGGAGAAAAGATTACAAGGGGAATGGGTGCAGGCATGAAGCCCCAGGTAGGCAGATTGTCAGCAGAAGAAGATTTGGAGACCCTATCTCAAATTCTCAAAAATACAGACCTCGTTTTTATTGCAGCAGGTATGGGAGGCGGAACCGGTACCGGTGCTGCCCCTGTCATTGCAGAAATTGCTAAGGAAAAAAAAGTGCTTACCATTGGTGTTGTTACGACACCATTTAGCTTTGAAGGCACAAAAAGAAGTAAAATTGCCAATCAAGGAATCGCTGAACTGCGAAAGCACGTAGATACGCTGATAGTCGTATCCAACAATAAATTGCTGGCAATGGCATCAAAAAAAACCAGTGTCAGTGAAGCTTTTTTAATTGCAGATGATGTTCTAAAACAAGCCATCAGTGGTATCACTAATCTCATCAATCTGGAGGGTGTCATCAACCTGGACTTTGCTGATTTACAAACCATTATGTGTAATAAAGGTGCAGCAATTATGGGTACAGGGTCCGGTTTTGGTGAAACAAGAGGATGTGATGCTGTCCATGCGGCCATCACCAGCACTATTTTAGATCAACCCATTGAAGGTGCCGTTGGAATTATTGTTAACATTGTTGCCGATGAGCAATTTACGATACTGGACGCAGAAGCAGCTGTTGATTGCGTTCAAAAGTTAGCCCACCAGGATGCCGATATCATTTTCGGACTGGTTTATGATTCATCGAAAAACGATGAGGTGTTCGTGTCTGTCATTGCAACAGGTTTCTAAATCGACTCACCCGCACTTCAATTTCTAATCCACCACTGATTTTAAAGTAATTCTAATTTTTCAGCCATCCGCTGAAAAGAATCAAATATTTTACCGGATGACCTGGACAAAACAAATGGGACCCCGATATTTCCAGCCTCACAAAAATCAGTATCTAATATCAGCGAACCTAAACCTGGAACATCTGGTATTTTATTTAACGAGCCTGGGAATATCTGTTGCTGATGACCACATTTTTCACAAGCATAAGAGACCATGTTTTGGATCACCCCTATTAAATTCACTTTTTTTTCACGATACAACGATATACTTCTTTGAACATCACCGATGACCACTTCCTGTGGCATACTGACAATAATTACACCTGTAATTTTTAATTCACGGGCGATGGTCAACTGAATATCACCTGTTCCCGGAGGCATATCAATAATTAAATAATCTAACACCCCCCAATTCACTTTCCTGATGAATTGAATAATCGTACCACTAACCAATTGTCCTCTCCAGGAAATTGCCTGTCCGGGTGGTACTAGGTTCCCAATTGAAATCGTTGCAATTCCATGCGCCATTATCGGGGCTAGAACTTCATCATCCAATACCTGTGGTTTTTCTGTGATCCCCATTAGTATTGGCACACTAGGACCATAAATATCAGCATCCAGCAGCCCTACTGTATGACCTCTGGATTTTAACATTGCCGCAAGATTGACTGATATGGATGATTTCCCAACACCCCCTTTACCACTACTGACCATTATGATTTTACTTACCTTTTTAAGACCTTGTTTGGCAATATTGGCTTTTGAAATGTTAAGATTGATTTCAGAAAATTGGAATTCTATTAAAACCTGAAAGACCTGTTCTCTAAATTGATTGATTAGTTCGATATCATCTGTAATTAATTGTATCTCAAGTTCTAAAACCTGATCATTTATTTCCAGTCGTTTAATTAAGTTTAAAACACCAATGGTCCATTTCAATTTAGGTTCAATTAACTGAGATAAAATTTCAAATATTGCTTTTTTATGCTTTTCCATGGTGTTGCTATTATTTAAGTAGATTACTAATCAATTCCTGACCGAATGCTGCTGCTTTTTTCTGATTCCATCCTTCTACCAGCATATTTATTATGTCATGCAATCCTGGATAGGTTAATAAGAGTCTATTGGTAGCTGTTACCGAGTCAGTTTCCTCATCAACAACAATTAATCCATCTTTTTCAGCCTTTAAGATTGTTTCCCATATTTCCGGTTGTTCCAGTTTAAGATAATTAATATATGAAGTTTCCGATTTCATTATTTCGTTGCTTACCTCTCTTAGTCTTTAAATGCTGTCTACCAACTGGGATTTGTGGAAAATTCAATACGACTAGTATAGCAATGAACAATGTAATTATCCTAAAACAAATATTGTCAACTTACTATCATCCCTGGGCACTGAATTGCGAGCTGGCACGCCAAAATGAAGGATTTGTCGCGCTAACAATAGAGATTCTTCAGTACCTCTAAAGCAGAAACCATGAATATTCTCATTATAAAGTTCCCTTTTTAGCCAAATTGAATAATAGTTATCAGTTGTTTATTTTTTGTACCGCCATCAACATAATCTTATTTGATTATTTGTGTAAACTTGTTTTCAGTTCGTAGAACATATAAAAGATTTTTTTTTCAACTACTTAAAAATTTTAATAGCCGGTACTTTTTTTTGTTAAGTATTTTATATACTCACCTTTTCCGGCAAAAATTAACTTCAATTTATCATCTTCTACTTTTTCAAAAAATTAAAATTTTCGACAGATTGTAGATACTCTCCTGATTGTTACAATCTACTCGGGTATTTTAAAGTTAGTTTTTCTGATAAACTTGTTATTTATCACAGTTTGTTGTAGATTTTTATGAATATACTCTAGCCCTGATAGTGTTTTTTGATGCAAAACTATCAACTTGATGTTTATATTTAGTAATTTATCAAAGACAATTTCTAAATTATTTATGTGTAATCCTAATCTTTTAATGGTGACATTGTTTTTAATTATCAGAATGACAACTTTCACTGTTAATTATTAAAATGAACAATTAGAATAATATACTTATTGCAACATAATCTTTGGCTTGATAGTGAAAGAGATAAATCGCTTGAGTATATCAAATATATAATTATTAGCTCTTAAACGATTTTCACTAAAAATAAAAATCCCTGTGCATCATGGACGTTAACTACTCCTCTTCAGAAATTCTAAAGATTTTAAATTTGTCCAGATTGTTTAAACAATTTGAAGATGAACAGTTAATGGAATTAATCTCTGTTTCCCGTGTTGAGTCGTTTGAAAAGGGTGAAAAAATACTGGCTGAAGGCAGTGAAAATGATAAAGTATATATATTGTTGGAAGGCAAGATTATCGTTTATGCTGAAGATGAGTTTATACTAACCTTAAGACGCCAGGGTGATATATTTGGTGAAATGAGCGTTATTACTAAATCTTTAACCACAGCAACTGTTTATGCGGACTCAGCAGTCCATGTCTTTTCGATATCTTCCAGTAACATTTATGAATCATCTGGTCATGCTTTAAGAAGCATGATTTTTAAAATTTTTCTGGATATTCTGATAGAAAAACTGACACTAACCACCAATCGGGTTAAAGGATTTCAAGCCACTAGTGAAGAATTAAATTTAAAAAAACAGGAATTGGTTCAAAAAACAGTTATTCTTCAATCAGTCCTGGGAAGCATGAGTGATGGTGTTGTGGTTACCGATTCAAACGGAGAATTACTGCATGTCAATGAAGCTTTTACTCAAATGATCTCCCGAAATACGGTACCCCATTCATTTGAAGACTGGCCTGGAGAGCTGGGTTTATACCAGCCTGATAAAAAAACCCTCTATCGGGTAGCAGAACTACCGATGCTACGGCTACACCAAAAACAAACTGTTGATTCTGTAGAAATCTTTGTTAAAAATAAAAAACTTAAAAAAGGTATCTGGTTACTGGCTAACGGAAGTTTATTAAAATCTGAAGATGATTCAGACTATGAAGGTGCTGTTGTCGTATTTAGAGATTATACCAAAAAAAAATTAGAGCAAGAGGCCCTGATTAAAGCCAAAGAACAGGCTGAGGCCATTGCCAAATCAAAAACCAACTTTTTATCCGTTATCAGTCATGAATTACACACTCCTTTAAATGGTATCATTGGGATGACAGATTTGCTCAAAACCACGCAAATGACAACGGAGCAAACTGAGTATCTCGAAACGATTTGTGAAAGCAGCGATCATTTATTATCAATGATCCGGAATATTTTAGTTTTCAATGATCTGGAATCAGGAAATCTAAAATTGAAATCCGACTCTTATTTATTGAAACCACTTACCGACCAAATAATAAAAAAGTATCGACCCATTGCCCAACAAAAAGATGTTGCTTTCACATTCACATTTGATGAACAACTTACCATCCCCCTACTTGGCGATAAATTACTGGTTTTACAAGTTTTAGAACATCTGGTAAATAATGCTATAAAGTTTACCAAACAGGGTTCAGTAACCATTGATGCAAAATCAGAAAATTTCAATAACCAGGAAATTCATATTCTGCTGACAATATCTGATACCGGTATCGGTATTTCTGATGCCGATCAGGAAAACCTTTTTCAAGCATTTTCCCAGGTTGATATTTCTCTCAACAGACAATATGAGGGAACGGGTATGGGATTAGTAATTACAAAAAGAATCGTTGAATATATCGGCGGAAATATTTCCGTTATTAGCCAGGAAGGTCAGGGAACAACTTTTTTAGTCAGATTCTCTCAAAAAATTCCTGAGTCGAAAAGCACACCATCGGAAAAAGAAAAAACCTTAGAACCCCGTTTAGAAGACAAAGTTCATCCCCAAAAAGATACTGCTATTATCGGGGAATCTCCAAAAATATTAGTAGCAGAGGATAATAAAGTTAATCAGAAATTAATCAGCAAAGTATTAAAAAAGCTGGGGTATGAAGCTGTCATCGCCAATAATGGCAAAGAAGCCGTGGATATCTTTGAGAAACAAGCTTACAAAATTATTTTGATGGATATTCAAATGCCAGAGATGGATGGTTTAGAAGCCACCCAAAACATTTTAAAAAAATCCAGCGGTGATTCTACTCCAAAAATTATTGCTCTAACCGCAAATGTCACTGAGGGAATAAAGGAGAAATGTCTGGAAGTAGGTATGTGTGACTACATGAGCAAACCACTCCGGATGGATAAATTGTCAGAGGTGCTCAAAAAACATCAATAAGTATTATTCAATCACAGGGAGTTCCAACGGGTGTATTTCAATAGCCTTTGGCACTAAAAAACAGGCACTGACGCAACTACCACAACCAACACATTTATCTCTACCCACCTGCAACACTCCATCTTTATTTTTAAACAAGGCCTGGTATTCTTCAGGACAGGTAGGAAAGCATACTTCACAAAATTCATGTTGATTAGTAATACAATTATCCAAAACCTTTGCTATTCCCATTGGTTTTCCCGGCTCAATCAAGGCCTCTGTCGGACAGACTTTAATACACGGAAAATCATGACAATATGAGCACCCTGCAATGCGGGGATCAATATAAGCTGTATTATGTTCCGGAATTTCAGGATTTTGAACTTTTTGAATTACGTAAACCGGACAAGTTGTTAAACAAGCAAAACAATCTTTATCACACAAATTGATAAAATCTTCTTCAGGGACAGCTCCCGGCGGTCTTAAATAAAACTGAGCTGTCGGATTCGATTTGGTTTCCGCGTCATGAATCGCTGATTTAGTAATTTTTTTTACCTTGTTAAAACCACCAAATATAAAGTTCCTTCTTGAATTGTCCATTCTGTCTATCTGGGTAAATTATTTAGCCATTCATATAAAACTTGAATTCCAAAGGCTTCAGGACTCGGTACCTGGTGTTTGGTAACTGATTTAAGAATTTCAGCGCTTTCACCAACCTGAATCCCCAAGCCAAGCATTTTCAACATTTCATAATCATTTTCCTGATCTCCTACGCCAATTGCTTGCTCTGGTTGAATACCAAGTTTAGGAAGTAAGCGGCAAACCGTAATTCCCTTGGAAACGTTTTTATTAATGATTTCCAAATATAAGGGATGGGAATGAATCAAGCTAATTTGCGATTTTGGACCAAGTACTTCATGAATTTTTTGCTGAAAAGTATTTTTTAGCTCCGGCTCCCCATAAATCACCATTTTTATCGGTTCTTCAACCAGATGGGCTTTTAAATTGTCAATAATAGTGCCCACAGCAAAATGACGCCCTTCATCCGGCCAGGGAATATCATTAGATTTTAAGACAGTACCATCAGCCGTATGAATTTTTAAAGAGAGGCCTTTAAATTGATCCAGCAACATCAAAACAATTAAAGCTGATTCTAAAGGAATACCTGAAATAATTTCACGTTCTCCGGTATCGGGGTTATCACAAACCGAACCATTGCTAAAAACCATGGGCTCTTTAATATCCAATTGTCTTAAAAAAGGTTCCGCACTGGTGAAACTTCTACCTGTTGCAATTGTGACACGCAGCCCCATCTCTCTAATTTGGTTAACAGCATTCAGGTTCTCATGTAACAGTTGATAATCATGTGTTAACAAAGTTCCATCTAAATCAAAAACAACTATTTTGAACTGACTTAATTGTGGTATATTCGCATTCATTGTGTTTATTTTTTGTAAATCTCAGGATTTAAAGCCGGATCATTATACATTTTAAATTGATGATAAATCTTAAAGTGCCGCTTGCCTTTTTCAATATCTTCAAAAAGGTCGAATAAACAAGTAAACAAATCATTTCGCTGCTTTGTTAATCTGAGCACTTTTTGTTTTGCCTGTTCAATGTGTTCTTCTACCACATTCTGACGCCTGGTTTGTTCAGCCATGTGATAAATTTTAAGCGACATAATTGAACAGCGATCAATCATGTTTCCGGGGGTTTCAGAATTCATCGGTGACCTTTGTTCCATCAAAATTTTATTTTCCACCAACAATTCATATATTCTGGAGTCGATCACCTCAATTAAATCATTCCGTTTCTGGTTCAATTGATCAATATTTCGTTTGACGATGGCAATCTGACTATCATCTGCTTTAGGATCTCTGGCTTTATCTTCTTCATGCCATAATAAATAATTTTGTAAATGCTGTTTTTCAATCAATCCTAAAAATCCGATTTGTGTTACTTCCGGAGTTACATGATGCCAATTTTCAACACAATCGGACTGAATCGTTTTAACTAAGTCTAATTCAACAATAGCCATAATATCCACATTTGTTATTTATAATAATCTATTTTTTATTTGAGCAAACACATCTATTTCAGAATCTAAAGAATCTGACAAGTCTATGCCCTATAATCGGTGTAATTTCAAAAATAACCGTGGGAAAACTATGAATTGCAATTTAGACTGATATTTGACACTATTGAGTACAAACATGACTTTTAATTTGTACTTAGTAAAAAAAGTACGTTATTTGCATATTTATGATAATCCGGTTTTAATAAGTTTTAAAACAAAATGAGGAGACTAAGTTCCAAACCAACTTTTTTCTTTTTTTCTTAATTTTTGGAGGAGATAACATGGCAATTAAAAAAATAACGATAATAATCGCGGCATTGATGTTTTTAAGTGGAATTAGCAGCACACTTTATGCAGAATTTCTGTCATTAAGCGTTGGCGTACCCGTTCAACATACATTTGATGATGCAAAAAATTCAAATGGAACAAAAATTGAGTCAGACGGTGTTAGTGGTTTACTGATACACGCCAGCATTCCTCTGTTTCCAGGTCTTGGATACGAAAGCTACGAAACAGGAATTAAAGATGACGATGCAAAATTAGTAACGGAAATGTATGATATTTTCTATCTGTTTCCGATTCCTGTTATTAATTTTACAGCCGGTGTAGGAATGGGAAAAGCCAAAGTGGACTGTGATACTTGCGCTGATTATTTTAAAAGTGAGTTCGGAAACACTTCTCAATATTATCTACAACTTGGTGTCCCGATACTGCCATTATTTGATATTCATTTAAGTTATCATGCCGTCACAACAAAAATTAAAGGTAAAAATTCAAGTTCGGACGACGTTGACTTCAGTGGTAATTTAATGGCGCTTGGTGTTCAATTCACGTTTTAAAAACCAAATAACATGGTCAATAAACGATAAACTATTCCGTTTATTGACCTTTTAATATTTTCTTTCCTTTCTTTACCTTGACGAACATTTACCCAGTTTCTAGTCTTCGGCTTTCAGTTTTATCAATTATCCTTAGATTAATTCCTCAAATAACTTATGATCCTGGGCATTGAAACTTCCTGTGATGATTCCGCTGTTGCCATTCTGGACATGCACGGAAATATCGTCGCCAATGAAATTTCCAGTCAGATTAATTTTCACGATAAATATGGTGGTGTTGTTCCGGAAATTGCCAGTCGTCAACATTTAATCAGTCTACCTATCTTAATTCGATATGTTTTTGAGAAATATCACATCAATCCAAATCATCTGAAAGCCATTGCTGTCACCCATGCTCCCGGTTTAATCGGGTCTTTATTAGTGGGTGTTAGTTACGCCAAAAGCCTGGCCTGGGTTTATAATATCCCTTTGATTCCTGTGGATCATCTGGAAGGGCATTTACTGGCCCCTTTTTTAGATAATCCTGAATTAAAGTTCCCCTATCTGGGTTTAATTGCCTCCGGTGGACATACCCACCTGGTACATGCCAGAAATTTATATGATTATATTCTGCTGGGTAAAACAATTGACGATGCCGTGGGAGAAGCCTTTGATAAAGTAGCTAAAATGCTGGGTTTTCAATACCCCGGTGGCCCTGTTATTGACCAAATTGCATCTAGCCAACCAATCGCAGATATCAATTTCCCAATACCATTAAAAGGTAAAAAAACGCTTAATTTCAGTTTCTCAGGCTTAAAAACAGCTGTTAGAAATGAAGCCATCACCAGAAAAGCCTATATCGAAAAAATGCAACTGATTAATATAAATGCTTTTGAGGCTTTTGCTGATTCCGAACAGAAAAAAACAGTACAGAATATTTGCGCCAGTTTTCAAAAAGTAGTGAGTCAGATTATTCTGGAACGATTTAAAAAAGCCCTTAAATTTATAAAGGTTGATCAAATAGCTGTGACGGGTGGCGTGGCGGCTAACACAGGTATACGAACAACATTGACGGATTATGCCAGAAAAAGAAAAATTCAAGCCTTCTTCCCTTCCAGTAAAAATTGTACTGATAATGCAGCAATGATTGCTTATACCGGCCTTCAACATTTTAAAAACGGAATTAAATTTGATAGTGATTATTTTGCATTGAATGCGTCTCCTAAAAGCAGACTCAGCACATTAATTGTTCATGACGTTTTCAAATAAATAGTTCTATAGACGGGTGTTTTATCCATTATCAGGTATTTTGATCACTATGAAACGCATAAACATAAAAAGCCTCTTTATTTTAACCTTTTTCAGGGAAGAATAAATAAAAAATTGGAAATTTCCGGTAAACACTGGAAATTATATTCCTGTTTGATAACTAAGGCATGATTAAGGCATGGAAAATAACCTGAACCCTAGTCTGTAAACAATGAAAAAAGCTCTATTAACTTTGATTTTTAGACAAATATTCAGGAATAATCCATTGACAAATGCTTTATCCACACGATAGCTTGAATAATTAAAGAATTGCAGATAATTGGTTACAACCAATTAAGATTGTTAACAAAAACATTAAGAAACTATGGCTCAATTAACAAACCAATCCATTAAAAAAATTGCTATCTGGGGAATTCCTCTAGTTGCCCTACTGGCGTTGATCATTTTATTAACCCTGGAGCTAACCAGCACGGATGAGGATGAGAATTACTCAGAATACAACGAAAATGAAGTAATACAATCCACCGACCCGGATAACACAGGCCAAATTGAAATTGAAAGCAATCAACAAAATATCATTTTCGAACAAGCCGATAGCTCAGAAGAAAGCGATGAAATTCCAGTTGAAGGACAAATCGTTATCGAACAAATTGTTCCACCCGATTCAATCGAAGGAATTGAAGCACCAACAGTTGGCAATGAAGAATTGTCTGATCCTGAAATGGAGAATTCATATATTGTTGAAGAGGGTGATAATTTATGGAAGATTGCTAAAAAGAAAAATGTTTTAGACGATGCCTGGAAATGGAAAACTATTTTAATTCAAAATAGAGATAAGATCAATTACACGATCGTGTCAGAAGAAACCGGGCAGTGGAAAGTTATGGTTGATGCCGGTAAGCGATTGGTAGTTAAAGCAGAAGAAGGCGAAAAAAATAAGACCAGTTTCAAAAAAAGGCGAAAAAAACGTTACGCATTACAACTACTTTCATTAAATGTTAGTCAGCTAGAACTAGCAATCGATATTGTGAAATTCCTGATTAAAGATGGATATTACGCCTATTTATATCGTACCAGGGAAAAAATCAGGAGTCAGAGTACCGGTAATTTACAATATTTTTATCGTATCCGTGTCGGATTTTACGAGACCAGCAATGAAGGTAAGAAAATTGGAGCGGAAATCGTTGAACGCTACGCCAATAAAAGACTGTTTTCACACGATTACTGGACAGTTCTTCCCAGTTATAGCGAACTTAACGGAGAATTGATTGATTTCGGTATCCAACGTAATAAGCCATTTATCATCCAACTTTCCAAACGTGATAATCGAACGGATGCTATCAATGACTTGAGTCAGTTAACATCTTTAGTAGACTTTAGCTATATCTCACAAAAGAAAGTTAAAGAAGGCGGTTTCCTTTATCGCATCAGAGCCGGCTTTTATGAAACGAGGGAAGAAGCTCAAAAAGCATTCACCAACATCCAATCCCAAACACAGGGACTGTTTCCCGAAGCCAGAATTTTTGAAATTCACCATGTGATGGAATCGGCCCCAGGTCAGTCCACCGGTGAAACCAAAATCAGTAAAGTCAAAGAAAAGGCTCAGTAAGTAACATCAAAAAACTCCCTGCTCCGTTAAAACATGGAATAGGGAGTTCCTACATCAATTCAGTTTCTATTTCCCATAGACAGTCTCATCATCCAATGGAGCTAAACCTAATTTTTTTAATTTTTCTCTGGCTTGTTCAGTATCTGCTGAATCCAAAATTAAAAAAGCTTCCCCACCCGCTTTCAAAATCCTACTATAAGCATTTGTGAAATTGACACCGGCAGCCTCAACTTTGCCCAACAAATTATCCAACCCACCCGGATGATCATCCATTTCAAGTGCAATTACTTCACGCAAAGCTACAGAAAAATTTTGCGAATTTAGAACCTGATGGGCTTTATCCGGAAAATCAACGATTAAGTTCAAAACACCCCAATCATTAGAAGTGTGAGTGAGATTCATGGTCCGGATATTTATTTGATTTTCAGCCAGGAGTGTCGTGATTTTTCTTAAATGGCCAATCTTATTTTCCAGAAAAATAGATACCTGATACGCCATATTCCACCTCTATTATTAAATAGCTATAGTTAATTTAAATTCCTTAAATCCTGAACACGAACGGCCTTACCTTCAGATACCGGTAATGAACCGGCTTCTACCATCCTAATAATCGGTTTTACCAGGACTTCATTTCGAATACCATGTTCTATCTGTTTTTTCAAACCATCCAATCTGGCAATATCTCCTCGAAACCAATTACTTAGTACCTCTACTTCGATAATCATTTCAGAATTATCATTAATGGTCTCCAGTTTAATCATATAATTGTTAGCTACTTCCGGTATCTGTAACAACACTGCTTCGACTTGCATTGGAAATACATTACATCCTTTTACAATAAACATATCATCCGTTCTGCCGGTAATACGATCAATTCGTTTATGGGTTCTACCACAATCGCATTTCCCTGGAATAATACGCGTCAAATCCCGGGTTCGGAACCGTAATATAGGGACGGCATGACGGTCTAATGTTGTCATCACCAGTTCACCTATCTCTCCATCAGGCACTGGTTCCAAAGTTTTTGGATCTATAATCTCAACAATGTATGCATCTTCCCAGATATGTAATCCACTTTGACATTCGCACTCAAAAGCAACCCCTGGACCGTTCATCTCGGTTAAACCATAAGAATTATAGGCTTTAATGCCAAACATTTCCTGAATTCGAACTCGTTGTTCTTCTGTATACGGTTCAGCTCCGATCATCATTTTTTTTAATTTTAAATCTTTCCGTGCATCCATCCCTTTGGCAACAATAAATTCATGCAAACGGTTTAAATAGCTGGGAATCGCGTGTATCGCTGTGGTACCATAATCCTGCATTAGTTTTATTTGTCTGGCGGTATTTCCGGCACCGGCCGGAATACTCAAACACCCTAAGGTTTCACAGCCATATTGAAAACCTAAACCACCAGTAAACAAACCATAGCCACAAATATTCTGGAACACGTCCGTATCCCTGACACCTGCTGCAAAAAGTGATCTAGCCATTAAATTTGACCAGGAATCGATGTCATGTCGGGTATGAAAAACCACGATAGGGTTTCCAGTAGTACCACTGGAACAATGAAGCCTGATCACCTCCTTTTGATCTATGGTTAACAATCCATAAGGGACATTATCCCGTAAATCCTGTTTTGTGGTAAAGGGTAGGTTTTTTATTTCACTAGAACGTTTAATTTTTTTAGGGTCAACCTGATACTCCTCGAAAATTTTTTTATAAAAAGGGGCTTGAACCGCCTGATTTAAAGTACGCGCTAATCTTTCCGACTGTAATACCTGTAACTGGTCTTTTTCCAGCGTTTCAATATTTCTTTCCCAAAACATGATTTATCTCTGGTTAGTTTTGTAACAATTTTCTATGAGTAGCTTGGAGAAGTTTAATAAATCTTCATAAAACAACTTTATTAAAATACTTACTATCTATAATAAAGAATATGAAGAGATAAAATATTAAGTGACTTGAGGTCATTTTTAGAATAAAGAATTAGAAAGTATCCACCAGTTTGTCAAGTAGCTAATTTCAACCTCTTTACCCATCTCCCTACCGAAAATATTGACACAATTTAATCATATATCCACGCTTAAATGATTAACAGTAGTCATTCTATTATTGATGCTGTCTGCTGTTAACGAACTTGAATTTATTGCATATGATTACAGTGTATTACAGAAACTGTAGGTCGGATCAAGCGAAGCGGATCCGGCGTTGTTTCAGCGTGGGCAAAAAAAACTGCCCACCCTACAGATTCAGACAAGTTCATTGCAAACATCTTACCGGGCACCGGTTTGGGTAACTGTAAATGAACTTGAATTTTGTGCCTTTAAAATCAAACTGTTACTAATTGTCATCTCGACGAAGTATGAGGAGAGATCTATCGAGATGACAATTTATTGCATCAAAGCTAACTCAATTTCAGTGACTGTTTTTGGGATTTGATCACTTAAATTCCGACAACCAGATTCCGAAATTAAAACATCATCTTCAATTCTAATTCCACCAAACCCGATTAAAGGAATGACCTTATCATAGTTAATAAATTCCTTAAATTTATTCTGTGACTGCCATTGCCGGATTAATTCCGGAATAAAATAAATTCCGGGTTCAACTGTCTGAACCATATTTTCTTCCATTCTTTTGCCAAATCGTAAATTTGATAAACCAAATTGTTCGCTACGCAGAATTTCCTGATCATACCCCACTAAGTTTTCTCCCATACTTTCCAGATCATGAACATCCAGTCCCAAAGGATGTCCCAAACCATGAGGAAAAAAAAGTGCATGAGCTCCCTGGGATACAGCTTCTTCCGGGTCTCCTGCCATTAATCCTAATTCTTTCAAACCCCTGGTTATTAGAGTGGCCGCCTGTAAATGAGCATCCCGGAATAAGATCCCAGGTTTCAGCGTAGCTATGGTTGTTTTATTGGCATTCAAAACAATTTGATAGATCTCTTTTTGAAGCATCGTAAATTTCCCTGAAACTGGAAATGATCGGGTAACATCACTTGAATAATGTAAATTAGATTCAACGCCTCCATCCATGACCACTAAATCACCGGATTTCATTTTTAAATGATGGAGATGGCCGTGTAATCGTTCACCACGCACTGAAAAGATAAAGGGACAAGCAAGATTACAATTTTTACTGAATACAAAACCTTCTGCCCTGCCGATGATTTCAAATTCATACTTCCCTGGTATTGTGGTTGACATGGCTAAAGAAAACATTTGTGCAGTGATGTCCATGGCCGACTCTATCTGAGAAATCTCAATATCAGCTTTAATCAATCTTTGCCTAATAATAGCTTGCGTAAGTGTTATTGAAAAACGCTGGTTAACGACTTCATAAGGTAATCCGGTTAATTGTCCGGTTTTTAAAATATTATCGGATCGAAATTGAGGTAAATAATGCACCTCCCTTTTTTTTAGAGTCGCTTTATCAATGAAAGCTTTTAGATTCTTTGAGGGTTGTGTCTCATTCACACCACAATTTATGGCTTGCTCCTCTAAACTCAGTTGCGGACCCATCCAAATAGTATCGTTGGTGGTATAGTCAATTCCAAATATAATTTCAGTATCATTCTCGATATCAATAACTGCTGCCAGACCAGGTGTATCAAGTCCCCAATAATATAAAAAAGTACTATCTTGCCTGAAGGGATAACAATTATCCGCAAAATTAATTGGGCTTTCATTATTTCCTAAAAAAAGAATAACGCCTGATTGAAGCTGGTTTTTTAATAGTTTTCTTCGATCAAGGTAAATCTGAGGTAAAAACATATAGTATCCTTTTTTAATGATTCAATTAACTTACTATATTCTCATGTTATTTCTTTCAAAAACAGACAAATATTTCAATGTCTATTAAACTACCAAAATTGTGAAAATATCCATGATTATAGCAAACGTCAGTGTTATTGAAATAATCTTGGTTGATTGAATAGACCTCTCATTCTGGCCAGAGTATCGCAGTTCAGTGTTCGTGATGTGTCCGGATCAATTTGCTTGCTAGCCCGGGTTTGGTATGAATGTAATTGAGCCTTAACCGGTAACTGAGTCCAATAAAACGGAAATATGGGATTCAATGAGTTCCGGCATGACTTTCAGGTTATACCCACCTTCCAAAAGACTCAGCAACTTCCCCTGGCAAAAGCGTTCTGCAATGTCGCAAAGCGCTTTTGTATATAAAACAAAAGATTTATTAGTAACTTCAATACTCGCCAATGGATCCTGGTAATGGGCATCAAAACCTGCCGAAATCAGTACAAATTCAGGTTTAAAAGATTCCCAGGCCGGCATAAAAACATTTTCCAGTACTTCTGCATACACTGTATCTCCTACTCCGGCGTTCATCGCCATATTCAAGGTATAGCCGATACCAGCACCTATTCCCTTTTCCGATTGATACCCAGTACCGGGAAAACAAGTTTGTGGGGACTCGTGAATACTGCAATAGTAGACATCAGATCGACTTTCAAAAAAATGCTGTGTTCCATTTCCATGATGAACATCAAAATCCATAATCAGAATGCGTTTATAATCCTGATGTTGAATTAAATATTCCGCACAAATGGCAATATTATTGAAATAGCAAAATCCCATGGCCTGTTTCTGCTCAGCATGATGACCGGGAGGTCGGATCAGTCCGAAACCATTACTTATCTCTCCATCAAGGAGGTGATCTACTAGTGATAGCGCACCGCCAGCTGCATTTTGAGCAACCTTAAACGTTTCAGCTGAAACAGTACAATCCGGAGAATAAACATAATCAACACCACTGGTAATTTTTCTTTCCAGTTCAGATATGTAATCTGAATCATGCACCAATTCAATCAAACCAGGTTTAGGCATTTTAGCAGGAATTATTTTGAGTTGACCCCAAATAGAGCTGGATTGCAGTTTTTCTAGTGTTGCCGTCAATCGTTCTGGCTTTTCAGGATGCAGACCTGTTTGGTGTTGTAAATAAATCGGATCGGTTAATAGCCCTGTTGTTTTTTTTATCATTGTTTCACTTCAATTAGTGTTAATTAAAAAACCATGACTGTGCTTCGGCAAAAATCATCAATGAACTACCCCGCCGCAAGCGGACAGGTATCCACATTAACTGTAGGATGGCTGCATGTCATTTCGACCGCGGGGAGAAATCTTTCTTTTAGGACAAGATTTCTCATTCTCGCCAGAGTATCGCAATTCAGTCTTCGAGATGACATAACACCCCAAGGGGCGGAGTATTATACCCACAGCTGCGCAATCAACTAACTACTTTCCCATTTTTGTAAACACTTTCAATTTCATCAGTTTTTGACAAAATCTGAATATCATCCAGTGGGTTATTATTTAGAACGATAAAATCCGCTAATTTGCCAACCTCCAATGTTCCTATTTCATGATCCATTCTAATCGCTTCAGAGGCTGTTTTTGTAGCTGCTGTAATCGCCTGCAGTGGACTCATAATCTCTTTTTTAACCAGGTAAATAATCTCAGCAGCATTTTTCCCGTGGTAATTGTAATTAGTTCCGGCATCGGTCCCCATTGCTACGGGAACACCCATACGGACAGCCTTTTTAACGATTTCGATATAGGGTTCCTGCATTGCCCTGCTTTTTTCCACTATGAACCTGGGTATTTGATCGCTATGTGCTTCAAACAGATCATGTAAGGATAAGGTTGGTATCAGATAAGTTTTATGGCTGGCCATGATTTCCAGCACTTCATCAGTTGCCATGGTTCCATGTTCGATAGTGTGTACACCTGCTGTTACAGCATTGATGATACCCTGGGTACCATGTGCATGAGCGGCCGTGTGTTTTCCTAATTTTTCACCCTCTTCAACCACAGCTCTGATCTCATCTACATTCAATTGAGGTGCGCCCGGGACACCACCTGGATTCATCACTGCTCCGGTAGCCATTAACTTCAATAGGTCAGCGCCCTCTTTTAGTTGTTCCCGTGCCGCTTTACGACATTCATCAACACCATCGGCAATACGATACATCCCGTCAAAATATTCGGTGCCTGAGCAAGTCATGCTAATTATTTTACCCGCAGTGCTGATGCGGGGACCTATAAAATACCCAGCTTCAATCCCTGTTTTAACAGCAAAATCGATATAATTGACGGTTCCTACATTACGAACCGTCGTAAACCCTGCCCTGAGTGTATCAGACATTTCTTTGGCAGCTCTGAGCGTTCTTAATTTTTCATCCACCAGGTTCTCCTGAAAGGTATCACTATAACCATGGAGATCCATATGAATATGGCAATCGATCAATCCGGGAATAATCCATTTACCACTAAGATCGATGGAATGCTGTTCAGGTTTATCCTGCCAGAATTGATTGCTTCCGGCAAATATGATTTGATTATTTTCGATAGCCAGGACTGAATCGGGAACAGGTTGCTCATCCTTCCCATTTAATAAAGTAGCATTTTTAAATACAGTTAACATTATCAAACTCCTCGATTATTGTGATCTTAAATAGTCCTTGAACGGAAAAGCATCAATCCAGTAATTAGGGGGGTATCGCTACGAAGCCTCACAATCCTCGTAACTATTTGGTATTTCATGGTTAAGTCTTTGCTAAGTATTGTACATGTCCCCGAATTACCTATTTTTCGTTCAGATACTAGATAAAAGACCAGTAAAAAAACTATTTCATTTCACCAGCTATTTGAACTTTTATGAATCAGCTAGATGGTATCCAAACCAACCAATTCACTGGTAGGTATTTTAAATTTAAAAACATCACCCCGATAATAGCACAGGGACACACTAAAAGGTATTCCATTTTCATGACAGGAAATCCATTCCAGATAGATACAGGGAATAGGATAATCTACTTTAAACATTTTCCTTTCCAGATTACCGGCAGTGACAGCACTGATATACTGACGAACTTTTTTGATATAAGTATCAAACTTTTCAGCGATCAACACGAATGGTGGTATCGTTATTTCAATATTTAAAAGTTCTTTAAATTGTCTATAAGGATAATAATTGCGTTCAATGATCACCGGTTCTTCATCGGCAAAAAGAAGCATTGTCAGACAAATCACTTTTTGTCCCGGGTCCAGATTTAAGTATTGTTGAATTTTTGAATCGGCTTTTACGACCTCTTTATCGATGATTTCAAATCTATGGGGAGTATTACTTTTTTTCATTTCATCAGCAAAACGGATCGGCTGGCTGGGATCATAAATCAATCTTGTGGTACTCGTCGATATAATATAAGTCCCCTGTCCCGGACGTCTTTCGAGGAGACCTTCACGCACAAGCGGATCAATCGCTTTACGAACCGTCATGCGGCTGGACTCGAATTGAAGGGCAATTTCCGGTTCAGTGGGAATCTTATCTCCGGTCCTCAACTGCCCACTCTTAATTAGCGTATTGACCCAATCATAAATGCGAATATATTTCGGTGTGCGATCTTTTTTATCAAGTTGCATCAAGTCTCTTAAATTAGCTTTGATGACGCCAAATCAAGCCTCATAAAAATTAGCATTTAAATTTGAGTAAAGACTTTCATCGCTATCAAACACAGCATATTTACCCTAAAACGGAAAATGTACTGTTTTTGATAATATCACGGTTTCTGGAGAAAATCCTGGTATTCAAAGTAAAATCAATATTCCTTAATTTAACCTGAACCGCTTCTTCATCATGGTTATGGCCTTTTTCGACAGCATCAATAATTTCCGCTACAATTTGACCAACCACCGGCCCATTTTTTCTAAGCTCAATGGCTATCGCTAAGCCGGTAACTCCAGCTCCAATCACAATAGCGTCATAAGTTTCAGACATGTCGTATCTCCAATTTAAAAATTACTTTTTCAATGTTTTGGCTAGTTCATGCAGGAGCATCACATAACCTTTTTGTCCCTTATCCAGGCTATCCAGTCGAAAAAACTCATTAGGGCTGTGCAAATTCTCATCTTCATAGCTAAAACTAAATCCAACAGTATAGGCCTGCAGTTCTTTTAGGAAAAGCCCACAAATCGGGATAGAACCACCACTGCGCGTTACAAATGGTTCCTTTCCATATAGTTGTGTCAGTATCCCGGTGGCAGCTAAATTACCCGGATGATCAACAGGCATTCGATAGGCTCCAGCCCCTTTGTCTTCCCCCTCCAGAATATTAATTTTGACACCCGGTAAAGTATAATTAGCTACATGATTATGGATCGCCCGGGTTATTTTTTGGGGATCCTGACTGGCTGCCAATCGACAAGTGAGTTTGATCATAGCTTCTGCCGGGACAATTCCTTTAATTCCTTCTCCCTGATAGCCACCTGCAATGCCACAAATTTCCAAAGTAGGCCTGGACCAGATTCTTTCAATGGATGAGTAACCGAACTCACCAAACAATGAATCCACTTGAAATCGCTCTTTCAATTCCTGATCGTCAAATGGTATCTTAGCCATCTGTTCACGTTCCATAGCTGATAGTTCTTCAACATCATCATAGAACCCGGCAACTGTCACCCGCCCGTTTTCATCATGGAAAGAGGCGACCAGATGGGCCAGGGCATGAATCGGGTTCTGAACCATACCACCATATAAACCGGAATGTAAATCTTTCTCAGGCCCCAGCACCCGTACCTCCAATACTATCATACCTCGCAATGCAACTTCAATCGAAGGTTGATCAACTGACCATTGCAGTCCATCAGCACTAACCACCAGATCACAAGCCAGTAATTCTTTGTTCTCAGCTATAAACTGCGGCAATTGTGGGCTGCCGATTTCCTCCTGACCTTCAGCAAAAAATTTTACATTAACAGGAAGCTGATCGGTGGTTTGTAACAATGCTTCAACAGCAGCTACCGGGGACAGTAGATTTCCTTTGTCATCAGAAGCTCCCCTGCCATAAATACAGTCATTTACAATACTCGCTTCAAACGGTGGTAACTTCCAAAGTTCTAAAGGATCAACAGGTTGTACATCAAAGTGGCCATAAATCAGTATCGTCGGAAGATCCGGACTTTGAATCCAATCGCCATAAACCACCGGATGTCCACCAGTGGGCATCAGCTGAACATTATTTAATCCGGCTGCCTTTAATCGTTGTGCAAACCATTCACCAGCTCGATAAACATCGTCAGCGTATTCAGTTTGGGCAGATATACTGGGTATTTTAATAAACGCCAACAGCTCATCAATAAAACGCTGGCGATGTTCCTTCAAATAGTCCTGCCACTCCATTTCTTTGCTCATTGTATTCAGCTCCCTGGTTCAAAACTAAAATTGCGCTTCAGCTGTATTTTGGTATCGATCAATTAACATAACTCTGTTTCTGCCGCTTTTAATATCTTCTCAAATTCATGATCAACAGCTTCTGGTAAGGGATGATCTTCGTTTTGAGCCAAAATCCGTTTAACTTCTTCCCTGGCTTTTTCTCTAAAGTCTTTGGAACCTTCTTTTTCTTCCCAGTCTTTTATCAACCCATACAAGCCAATTTTCGGTTTAGACAATTCCCCCGTTCGTAAATGTTTGAGGGTATGTTTCTGGAGAAAATAGTCCTTCCCATCCATGGCATTCGCAATCACTTCCACTGCCAGATGGTCAGCATCAATCTTTAACCCCTGACTGGTTCTCAGATGCATACCAAACAATTCATTATCAAAAACCAAATCTTCAAATGAAGCTAAATAGCCACTACCGAAACTGCCAAAACCTGAGATAATATTTGCGCCGGCTAATAAAGGTAGCAGTCCATTGACAGAAGCCTCTGCTGCCAGTTGCAGATCATGGGTACAGGAGGAAGAAGAGTATCCATAAACGTCAGATGGCAGACCATAATATTTGGCCAGTTGGACGGAACCGGCACCGATCATTCCTACTTCCGGTACCCCCCAAATTGATTGGGCATTACTCATATTTGCCATACATAACCTGGCCCCATAAATTACTGGTGTATCCGGGTTGATTTCATGGCTGATCACTGCGTAAGCTAAAAGGCTCGCATTCATTTGAGCCAGACCGCCAGCAATCGTCATGGGTGCCGTAAATCCAAGAATTGGTGCCACCAGAGCCAGGGTAGGGATATCATTGGCGATTAATAATTTCATAATACCCACAATTTCAGCCGGATAATACAAAGGGCTTTCAGGAGAAATACCCACTGTTAACAATGGATAGTGATTAGGATTTTCCAACTCAGCCATTAAAACTTTATAAAGCTCCACTGTATAACGCGCCTGGGGAACAGTGGAAATAGCAGAGCCTGAACCTGGTTTTTGCCCAATCCGAAACACTGTCGTCATCTGGATGAGTTCGCTAATACCCGGATGGACCTCCTGTGGTTGAACCAAGGCACCACACATACTTAAATGTTCCAGATGATTCATCAACCTGAGCATATTTTCAAGATCTTCCAGAGAAGCATTTCTTTTTAGACCAGTTTCCAAATCATAAACATAGGGGATCGATCCACCGGTATGAGTGGCGACCTTTCCTTTACCTATCTTCAATTCTTTTAGATCTCTACCTATATAGGTAATATGGTCCGGTAATTTAGATACAGCTGCAGCAATCAAATCCGATGGAATCTGCAGTCGACCATCTTTGTTGGTACACCCTTTATCCATAAGCTTTTCAGTCAGTTCCGCATCTTCAAAGCGGATTCCAACCTCAGATAAAACACGCTTGCTGGCAACATCAATGCTTTTAATATCTTCTTCACTTAAATAGCTCAGCCAATTATTTGTAAGATCAGCCATATAAATTCTTCCTGATAGTTATTTTATTATTTCGACCATAAACCAAATTTTATTCGAACGATTATTTCATTTTTTCTGATTTAAAACAGGTCATATTATGATCCAATCCGATTGTTCGGTCAGGAGGAAATTCGAGGCGACATCGATCTTCTACATATATGCACCGGGTATGAAATTCACAACCTGACGGGCGATTAATCAAACTCGGTATTTCGCCAATGGGCATCACTCTGTTTCTAGGGGCATCCGGATCGGGTTCCGGTGAGGAGGAGAGCAATACCCGGGTATAAGGATGACTAGGTTGCTCAAAAATCTGATCAGTGGGTCCTGTCTCTACAAACCTACCTAAATACATGATGGCCATGCGGTCAGAGGTATGTCGAACCACTGCCAAATTATGGGTGATGACTAGAAAACTGATATTCAACTCATGTTGCAAACGATACATTAGATTAAGAATTTCACCCTGAATCGAGACATCCAGTCCAGCCGTAGGTTCGTCCGCAATAATCAATTTAGGTGATAAAGCCAAGGCCCGAGCCATGCCTACCCGACGGGCCTGACCACCACTCAGTTGATAAGGAAACGAGTTTAAAAAAGAAGCCGGAAGACCAACCATGTCCAACAGCTTTGTGGCTTCTTTGCTTACATCATTTATGGGTAGACCATGAATTTTAAAGGGTTCAGTAATAATTGAGCGAACACTTAATCGCGGACTCAGACAACCCACCGGATCCTGGAACATCATGGCGATGTCACGCTTTAAGGGCTTAAAAGCTTTATCATCCAACCCCATCAGTTCCTGATCCTGATATCGAATGCTGCCCTGACTTGGAGTAACTAAACCAATAATCGAGCGAGCCAGGGTCGTTTTACCCGCCCCACTTTCACCCACTAAAGCAAAAGTTTCTCCTTGTTTGATGGTCAGGGATGCCCCGCAAACAGCTTCAATATATGGATCCTTATCACGATCAATGACCGCCTTTAGCATCCCTTTGGTTCGAAACCGAATCTTGACATTATCAATCTCAAGTAGATTTTTCATAGGTTTTCCCCCTCCTGGCTTAAATGGCACTGAACAAAATGACCAGGTGTTAATTCCGTCAAAGGTGCTACCGTTAGCGGGCATTTATTATCTTTAACATGGCATCGATCCTTAAATATGCAATCGTCGCTTAGATTGACCAAGTCAGGAATATAACCAGGAATCGTTGGCAAAACCCTGGTCTTGGTCTTAATTCGCGCCGGATCGCATTCCAGTAAGCGTTTCGTATAAGGATGGGCAGCCCGATGGAAAATATCCCTGACGTTTCCTGACTCTACCACTTCGCCGGCATACATCACCACCACCTGGTCACAGAAATCGGCCACAAGTCCTAAATGATGGGACACAAATAGCACCGAACAACGAAATTCTTTTTGGAGTGTCTTAAGCAGTTCGATAATCTGGATTTGAAGTGTGGCATCTAAAGCGGTGGTTGGTTCATCAGCAATTAGCAAATCCGGTTCCATGATCAAAGCCATGGCAATAGCGATCCGTTGGCGCATACCACCTGAAAACTGATGGGGGTAACTTTTCAATCTTTTTTCAGCATCAGGAATACCAACCCGAGTCAACATATCAATTGCCCGTTGCCGTTTTGCCACTTGATTGATCTGATCCCGATATTGGATATCAGTCATCTGTCTACCAATGGACAACGCCGGATTAAGGGAAGTCATTGGATCCTGAAAAATTACCGAAATACGCTTACCCCTGATGGCCCGCAATTGCGTCGAGGTCATCATTAAAATATTTTTATTTTGAAGATGAATACTCCCCTGGATAATTTCAGCATTATTGGACAATAATCTGAGAATAGAATTGATCACTGTCGACTTGCCACACCCACTTTCCCCCACCAGACCCACAATTTGTTTGGGAGGAATATCAATCGACACGCGGCGCAAGGCCTGTACAAGACCATTTTCAGTTTTGAAGTTGACCGATAAATCTTTAATGCTGAGCACTTTTTCCCGGTTCCGGTTCTGCGTTTCCCCTGTCATATGATCTCCTGTCTTAATTTGGGATCAAAAACATCACGCAATGCTTCTCCAAAAAAAGTGAAACCAAGAGTGGTTAGAATTAAGGGGGCACCACCGGCGATCACCAACCAGGGGGTGTTTCGTATAAAAGCATACCCATCATTTAAAATACTCCCCCAACTGGCGGTGGGCGGCCGAACACCCAGACCTAAAAAGCTTAGCCCTGCTTCAATGGTTACTACCACTGGAATATCCATACTGGCAATAATCAATAAAGGGCCAATAACATTGGGTAAAATATGAACACCTAAAATTCTCAGTTTCCCGGCTCCCATGGCTTTTTCAGCCAAAATAAATTCGTTATGTTTTAAGGCCTGGGTTTGAGTACGCACAATTCGCCCATAAACCGGTATGGAAGTAATTATAACCACCAGGATAATCGTATTCAGACTGGGCCCTACCAGGGTGACCACAGCCAACGCGAACATAATTGTCGGAAAAGAGCGAACAGTATCAAATAGGATAATTAAAATTCCATCCAGTTTTTTTGAGCCATAACCCGCCATCATGCCCAGTAAAAGACCACAACTACCCGCAATAGTGATAGAAACCAGTGCGACTTGTAAAGCAATCCGACTTCCCACAATTACTCTCGAAAAAACATCACGACCCAACTGATCAGTCCCCAGCCAGTTCTCAGCTGATGGTCCTTTTAAACGATGGCGAACATTAATTTTGTTAGGATTGTGAGGTACGATCAGCGGTGCCAAAATAGCACTACTTGTGATCAGGATAACTAATATCAAGCCAATAACGGCCAGACGATCCTTCATTAGATGACTCACCAGATTCCGAGTCGCTGAACGCTCCTTCAAAGTTTTCGTGTTGACTTCATTCATTACAAATTCTCTCGAATACGGGGGTCAAGGAAGGCTGATATCAGATCGGCAACAGTGGTGAATAATACAAAAAGAATCGTTGTCATAATCACACTACCCATAACCAACGGATAGTTCCGTGTAATAACAGAGTCAAAAATCAATTTCCCGACACCTGGCCGGGCAAAAACAATTTCCGCAAATACAGCCCCGGATAGCATATTACCAATACCAACCCCTAAAAGCGCCACCGTTGGTAAAATAGCTAGCCGCAAGGCATAGCCCAGAACAATAGTACTCTCCTTCAATCCAAAGGCTCGGGCCGTGCGGATATGATTTTCACCAAGTACTTCCAGCATACTGGCTCGCACCAGGCGTGACAGATACCCCACCCATCCCAGTCCAACAGCAAATGAAGGTAACAACAGATGGCTCAGTTGATCCATAAAATCCCCTTCTTTTCCAGCACCGATCGCTGGCAACCATTTTAGCCAGACAGCAAAAATGAGTAAAGAATATAAAGCCACCACAAAGGAGGGAATGGCAATGGTACCCACTGAAAATACACCAGTGAGTTTATCGATTAATGTATTGCGGCGCACCGCAGAATAACACCCTAACGGGATTCCAAGCAGTGCCGACCAACCGATTGCCAAAAAAATCAGGTTTACCGTAAAAGGTAGCTGACCGAAAAATATTTCAGAGACCGAGGTATCAGTAAAAACATCTGTTCCCAGATCTCCCTGCAAGACATTGATAAAAAATGTACCCAGCTGAATCACAAACGGTTTGTCTAACCCCATCCGTTTATTCAAGGCCGCCTTCATTTCAGGTGTTGCCCGCGGGCCCAAAACTACACTTAGCGGGTCACCGGGAACCGCATGAATCATCCCATAAAGCAGGGAGACCGCAATTACAACTGTGATTGCGGCTACTCCCAATCGTTTAATCAAATAATACGTCATAGCGGATTAGGCTTTTTTAAAGTGACGAACAATAGGAACTCCTTCCGGATTCATGGCTGGAATAATTGAATTTCGATAAATGGTCGGTGCCGATTCATGGGTTATAAACCGATAAGATCCCGATTTTTCCATCAGATCCTGCATCCGCTGATACATCTTATCCCGTTTGGCCGGATCAACCTCAACTGCAGCTGCAGCATGCAATTTATCAAATTCAGGATTGCTGAAACGTTCCCAGTTCCAAACTCCTACTTGCTCTGTCACAAACCACATGGTGTACCAATAGGGATCTGGTTGACTGGAAAAGCGATTAGTAATCAACTGGATGTTTTTAACCTTTTCCTTCATTTCTTTTTCCGAACCCAACACCCAGAATTGTCCGGATTCATGGACATTAACTTTCAATCGGATTCCAGCCTCGGCTAAACTGGCTTGAATCACCTGGGCCTGAGTAATAATGGTCGTTTTATTCAAGCAGTCCAGAGTAAGATCAATTCCATCAGGATAACCGGCTTCAGCCAATAGTTTTTTGGCACCTTTAGGATTTGCTTTTGGCGGAATAATGTTTTTTTCACGATGCCCTAACAAACCAGGAGGAATAATACCGGTAGCTGGTTTAGCCATTCCGAAATAGGCCGCTTCAAGGATATCATTGATATCAACAGACATTTGGACAGCTTTACGCACCCGTATATCTTTCAACATGGGGTTATCGGCATTAATCCCGATCCAACTATAATAAAGCGATGGTTTATTAACCACATTGCTATTCGGCGTAGGATTGGTTTTAAACATCTCATATGAGGAAACGCTAATACGGGTGAAATCCAAGTCACCGGCTTCAAATCCGATCTCAGCTGTTTTTTCATCATCGATGGGATAAAATTGAATTTCTTTAAAATCCGGCTTAGGCCCTACCCAGGCAGGATTTCGAACTAGCACAGTTACCTGCTTAGGTTTCCATTCTTTAAGAATATATGGCCCTGAGCAAGCAGGTGGTTGTGTTGTAAACTTTTCTCCCACTGACATCATCGCTTTCTTAGACAAAATCGTACCGGAACTTCCTGGTAAAGAAGTCATCCACATCGGTGCGAAAGGCTTTGATAGCACAATGACGGCCTTGTATTTATCTATGATTTCAATTTTTTCCATTAATGACCAGTCACTGGCATATGGTGACTTGGTTTTCGGATCAGCAATGCGTTCGTAGGAATATTTGACATCCTCAGTAGTCATTTCACCAAAACCACCACTAAACATGATACCCTTTTTTAGCTTAAATTCAATGCGAGTCGGACTAACTTGTTTCATGTACTCTGCCGCTTCAGGTTCCCATTCCCACTTATCACCCGGTTTAAAGGCAATCAGTTTGTTCTGCAGACATCCATTAACAATATCTTCATTTTTCGATTTGGTATAAGCGGGGTCAAGCGTCAGGATATCTGAATAAAGGCGGATTCTCAAAATATTCCCGTCAGCAGACCAGGAGGTTCCCGGAAGAGCCGCTTCACCCATCAAAATGGCAGTTGTCGCTGCAGATAACTGCATAAACCGCCGTCTGGTGATTTGTTGGTAGCCATGTTCTGTTTTTTTGGATTTAAACACGTTTTTCTCCTAAAAAGAGGGTGAATAAAGCAATAAACCGAGCAGTGCGCCTTTAATTGATGGTTTTTAAAAAGTCATTGACGCTCATTCTAATTGCGTAAAACCCGGCCAGAAAGATTAATTCTTACCAATCTCGATTCCATTTGATCACGAGAGACAAGATATATACGTATATACGTATAAGGCGATACTATGATTTATGTCAATTTTAATATTTTAACCCAAATACAGTCATTAGGGTTTACAAAAATTAAATCAATAAAAACATATTATTAAAAAAAGCACTGCGCGTATATTTTTAAAATCTATTATCATACATTCCTGAAATATTCTATAATACGATAACATTTTCAATAAGAATAAAAACGAGCATTCCTAATATTAAACTAACGATCTCCCTACAATTTTTTTATTTAATCTAGTCCTTGAACCAAAATGCATCAATCCGGTAATTAGGGGATCGTTGCGAAGTCTCACGATCCTCGTAACTATTTGGTTTTTCATGGTTAAGTCCTTGCTAAGTACTGTACATGTCCCCGAATTACCTATTTTTCGTTCAGACACTATTTATGAAATCTGGGATGAAAAAGGAATGATTTTCTTGGAACGTGGGTTATCATAATTGAGATCCGGTTTAAATTCAGGAACTATTGTTTTTAGTTGTTTGATAATATCTGCTTTATTATCTGTTTTTAAAATTGATCTTAACTCTTGGATCATTGTTTCCAGTTCCTTCCACTGAAAAAAATGTTCATTGGCGGTGAAGATTTTCGGATGACTTGTTTTTTGACCGTTGGCCTTATCTATCAGTAATTCTTCATAAAGTTTCTCCCCTGGTCGTAAACCGGTGATGTTGATATCAATATCGTCTCCTAATTTAAAACCGCTAAGTTCTATCATTTGAACAGCCAGATCATAAATTTTTACCGGTTCTCCCATATCTAATAAGAATACATCGCCACCTTTTCCTAAAGCTCCAGCTTGAATCACTAATCGAGATGCTTCCGGTA
>JABHWU010000018.1 GCA_018657625.1 Deltaproteobacteria bacterium
GTCCTAGGCCGACTAGACGATGGGGACATAGTATTGGTGAGCCGGGGGGGGATCGAACCCACGACCACCTGATTAAAAGTCAGGTGCTCTACCAACTGAGCTACCGGCCCTACTGTCTTCGTTCAATATCCGGTAAGCGTATAGAGTTATACAAATCATGTCAATAAAAAATAACATCATTTTTCACCTAATATTTCAATCGCTTATTGTTTTATTTCTATAAATTTTATCCCCAAACTAAAGCAAATATATTGAATAAATGATCAAATTATGCCAGTTTTGATCAGATAATTAATCTGACTAATTTGTTTGTAAACTATTTATTGTAACTGATACTTGAAAAAACAAAAAATTCTTTTAGTTACGCCGCCTTTAACACAATTAAACACACCTTATCCAGCAACAGTTTATTTAAAAGGCTTCTTAAACAAACAAAATATTCCATCTCTGCAAGTAGATTTAGGAATAACACTTTTTTTAAAAGTATTTAGTAAATCCGAACTCAATAAATTATTTGAAATTGCAGAATGCAACAGCCATCAATTCACTGATAACACTCAACGAATAATACAACTAAAAGCAAAATATATTTCTACTATAGATTTAGTCATCGCTTACCTTCAGAAAAAAGATATCACCGCGGGATATAATATCTGCAAAAAAGGGTTTCTACCTCAAGCTTCCAGATTTACTAGCTATCATCAAATGGAATGGATTTTTGAACCAAACAATATCCATGAAAAAGCTTCTTTCTTAGCAACATTATATTTGGAAGATATGGCTGATTTTATTCAGGAAGCAATCTGCCCATTCTTTGAGTTTAGCAAATATGGTGAAAAATTAGTACTTTCTAATCCCGAGTTTAATCTTCTGGAAAAAAATGTTGAAAATTCAAATGATCCGATCAGTAAACTGACCAAGAATATATTCAAAACTATTATTGAGAATTACCGACCGGAATTTATCTGTTTTACAATTCCTTTTCCCGGTAATATGTTTAGTGCTCTAATTTGTGGTAAAGTGATCAAAGATCACCATCCTGATATTAAAGTCATTTTTGGTGGCGGGTATGTCAGCACAGAATTAAGACAACTGAGTGATCACCGGATATTCAAATATACCGACTTTATAGTATTGGACAGAGGGGAATCTGCTTTACTGGATATCCTGGCTGGCAAAACAGAGTTAACAAACACTTTCTACTTTAAAAATAATCAACTTAATTTTCTAAATAGTAAGATTTCTGAAAAATATCCCTATTACCAAATGGGAGATCCCGATTTCAGCGACCTCAATCTAAACCAATATTTATCACTGACGGATTCACTTAACCCGATGCATCGATTATGGAGCGATGGTCAATGGAATAAAATATCCCTGGCATATGGCTGTTATTGGGCAAGGTGTAGTTTTTGTGACACTCATTTAAAATACATTAATTGTTTTGAGCCAACACCTGTAAAACATCTTATTGCGACGATAAAAAACATCATAAAGCAAACCTGCCATACGGGGTTTCATTTTGTCGATGAAGCCGCTCCAGTAGAACTACTGAGAGATTTAGCTTTACAATTGTTAAAGGAAAACATTTCAATTACCTGGTGGACCAATATTCGTTTTGAAAAAGGATTTACTAGAGATTTATGTCGCTTACTAGCTGCCTCCGGTTGTATCGGAGTATCTGGAGGTATTGAGGTCGCCAATGACAGACTCCTTAAAAAAATTAAAAAAGGTGTAACAATTAAACAAGCTACACAGGTCCTTCATCATTATAAAAAGTCAGGGATCCATGTTCATGCCTACTTAATGTATGGTTTTCCAACTCAAACAGAACAAGAAACAATTGACGCTCTTGAAATTGTTCGCCAGTTATTTAAAAATAATTTAATTCAATCAGCGTATTGGCATCGGTTTACACTAACTGTCCATAGTGACATTTACCATCAACCGGACAAATATCAAATCCAAATCCCCAACATGCAACCCAACCTTTTTGCAAATAATGATGTTCCTTTCGTTGATTTATATGGGTGTCAGCATGAAAATTTTTCTTTTGGTTTAAAAAAAGCACTTTTCAATTATATGAATGGTATTGGTTTTGATTTTAACCTTCAGGAGTGGTTTGATTTCAAGATTCCTAAACCACAAATCCACTCAAACCAAATCAAAAAATTAATAAAAGCACTACACAACAAAGAAGAAGATCAGCGGCAGTCGTCTTTAGTATGGATCGGAAGCTTACCGGCCGCAACCATAAAAAATCATCGGAAATATAAAACATACTATTTCCATGACCCGGACCAGGCTTATCAATTCCAATGTCAAAATGATTTAGATGAATGGTTATGCAAAAACTTAAATCTTTTTCAATTCAATAAACAGCCACCCCAAACCATTCATGAAATCGATCAAAAATTCAAAAAAGAGATGGGCCTCTCTATTAAACAGATCAGCCATAAACCCATTTGGAAATTCCTAAAGGCGCATGGGCTGCTAATTCTTTAAATAATTTCGACGGTTGAGGAGATTTATTGAGAAATTATAACGATATTGCACAAAAATTCGCAAATGGATGTCCGGTTAGGTCTGTAAAGCGATTTGGATCAGGTAATATTAATGATACATTTATAGTGGAATTCGAATCTGAAATAGCTAATCCCTATATCCTTCAGAAGATCAATACAAATGTATTTAAGCAACCAAAACTAATCATGGAGAATATGAGAACAATTATCGATCATATTACTTCCAGGATTAAATCAGAAAATCAAACTCAACACCAATGGAAGATACCCCAAGTTTTAAGAAGTGAAGATGGTCTTGATTATTATCAAGATGATCATTTGTCATTTTGGCGTGCCATTACTTTTATCCCCCATTCAAAAACATATGATAAACTGGAAAAGCCTCACCATGCCCATGAAGCTGGCTATGCATTAGGAAAATTTCATGAATTATTGAGTGATTTAAATGTCTCTACACTACATGATACCTTAATTGGTTTTCATATCGCTCCTGATTATTTAAAAAAGTTTGATTTGGTCCTTAATCAAACAACCTGTGATTTGGACTGCGAAATAACCCGATATTGCACCCAAGCTATCCAACAGCGCCGCCAAAGTATCGATATCCTGGAAAAGGCTAAAACTAAAGGAATTTTGAAGGAAAGGCCCATCCACGGAGATCCTAAATTAGCTAATATTTTATTCCATCAATCAGAGGAGCATACTTTAGGCATTATCGATCTTGATTCTGTCAAACCGGGGCTTGTTCACTATGACATCGGTGATTGTTTAAGGTCTTGCTGTAATCTTTTAGGAGAAGACACACAAAGTTTTGATAAAATTACTTTTAATTTAACAATTTGTCAGCAGGTTCTAAATGGGTATCTTTCCCAAGCCAAAGTTTTTTTCTTAAAAGCTGATTATCAATATCTGTATGATTGTATTTACCTCATTCCCCTTGAATTAGGAATTAGGTTTTTTAGCGACTTTTTAGCAGGAAATCCCTATTACAAAATTGACTATCCAAAGCACAATTTATATCGAGGGTTAACACAGATTAAACTAACTGAAAGCATTGAAAGTCAAAAATCAGAAATAAATATCATTATCAAAAAAGTGATTGAAAAATTAAACCGATGAGGAACGATGAAAAATCAAATAATATCCGGAAGCTGTCATTGCAAAGCAATATCTTATCACCTAAAAACAGAAATCAGTTTGAGAAATTTAACCGTCAGGGCCTGTTCCTGTGGTTTTTGCACAAAAACGGGCAATCGATATATTTCAGATCCACATGCCACCCTGGTAATTTATTGGACTGAATCACAAGCCCATCATTATCAATTTAGTACTAAAACAGCAGATTTTATAATTTGCAAACAATGTGGTGTTTTGCCCTTTGTTTTATGCCAAATCGATAGCAAATTTTATGCGGTGGTTAACAGCAATACTTTTAATAAACAAAAACAGCTAAAACTGGAAGATATTCCCAAACTGAATTATGACGGCGAACCTACTGAAGATCGATTGGCAAGAAGAAGAAAAAATTGGATTGGAAAAGTGATTTTTAAAAACATTAGAGAATTGGAAGAGTGAACAATTAGTTGCGCCAAACGTCACTCTTCCTTATTCAATTATTTATTTAAATTCCGCGGCAAAAGGGCAGGCACATAAATGTTTTTGGTTACCATTAACCGGCTTCATTTCCATGCTAACACCTTTACACTCTTCTTTAGCATAAAGGCAACGGGTTCTGAAAAGACAACCGGAAGGTGGTTTCACAGCACTGGGAAGTTCTCCCTGCAATAATATCCGCTCCTTTTTTCTTTCAGGATCAATCTCAGGTACTGCAGCCAGCAAAGCTCTGGTATAAGGATGATAAGTATCATCCATCAACTGCTCAACACTTGCCGTTTCAACGGCCCTTCCCAAATACATCACCAAAACTCGGTCAGATATATGTTCAACAACTCCAATATCATGAGAAATAAAGATATAGGTAAAATTAAACTCACTTTGAAGATCGATCAAAAGATTTAAAACCTGAGATTGAATAGAAACATCCAAAGCACTGACCGGTTCATCACATACAATCAATTTTGGTTGCAGCGCCAAGGCTCTGGCAACACCAATTCTTTGTCTTTGTCCCCCGGAAAACTGATGAGGGTACCGTTCATAAAATTCAGGCAATAATCCAACTTTATCCATTAAATCCCTAACCTTTTTTTCTATCTGTTTTCTAGAAAGATCGGTATTTAGCAATAAAGGCTCACCAATAATGCTTCCTACCTTCCACCTGGGGTTCAAAGATGAATATGGATCCTGAAAAATAATCTGGATATCTTTGCGGTATTCTCTTAGTGCTTTGCGCGATAAGGTTGCAATATCTTTCCCTTTATAATTTATGATACCACCTGTCTGTTCTTCTATCTTCAGAATCATTTTAGCGATTGTGGATTTTCCACAGCCGGATTCGCCCACGATACTCAATATTTCTCCTTCAAATACATCAAAAGAAACATCATTATTTGCCTTTAAGATATCGGGTCTTTGAAACAGATTTTTTTTAATGGGGTAATGTTTGTGAAGATTTCTAACTGATAAAAGCGGCTCTGCCATTATATCACTCCTTCTGTTTTAAAACAGGCAACAAAATGACCTGATTCGCATTCTTTTAATAATGGCTGTTCTTTTTTGCAAATCTCCTCCGTATAAGGACAACGTGGCCAAAATGTGCAACCTTGTGGTAGAGCACTTAAGCTGGGGACACTACCTTCAATACTATGCAACTTACTTTTTCTACGACCTTTATTTTCCGAAGGTAGTGATCTCAATAGTCCTTCAGTATAAGGATGCATTGGTTTTCTAAATAATGAAATGCAATCTGCTTTTTCAACAATTCTTCCGGTATACATAACAGCCACATGATCAGCCATTTCAGAGACAACAGCCAAATCATGGGTAATAAATAAAATTGAAGTATTTCGGTCTTCTTTCAATTGGTTCATTAAAGCCAAAACTTGTGCCTGAATGGTTACATCCAAAGCCGTTGTTGGTTCATCAGCAATTAGCAGTTTCGGTTGACAGGCCATTGCAACCGCAATCATAACTCTCTGACGCATCCCACCACTCATTTTAAAAGGATATTCTTTTAATCGTTTTTCAGGTGATGGTATCGCCACCATTTCCAAGGCCTCGATCGCCTTTTCATGTAAGGCATTCTTCTTTAAATTCTGATGTAACTTTAACACCTCTTTCAATTGAAAGTTTACAGTAAAACAGGGGTTTAGTGATGTCATTGCGTCTTGAAAAATCATTGAAATATCAGCACCTCTGACTTTTCGCATCTCTTTTTCTGTACATTCCAATATATTTCTACCATCGAATTCAATCTTACCCCCGACAACTTCACCGGGGTGATCAACTAAACCCAAAATAGCCATGGAGGTAACGCTCTTCCCACAACCGGATTCCCCGACCAGGCACAGTGTTTTGCCATGCGGAATCTGAAACGACACTCCATCAACAGCTTTAATCACCCCTTTATCAGTGCGAAAATGGACAGCTAAATCTTTAACATCAATTAACATACCTATCCTTTCTCCTTACTTTTTGGGTCCATTGCATCCATTAAACCATCACCAATTAGGTTGAAACCGAAAACAGTTAAAAAAATTGCCAAACCTGGGAAACCAATCATCCAGGGTGCTTTAAGCAAATATTCAAATGAATCTACTAACATCGCGCCCCATTCCGGTTTTGGTGGTTGTGCTCCTAATCCTAAAAAGCTCAATCCTGCTGCCTCAACCACAGCTACTGCAAAATTCATCGTCGATTGTACAATGATTGGTCCTAAACAATTCGGCAATATAACAATAAATATTAATCTTAAACTTGAAGATCCATTAACCCTCGATGCAATAACGTATTCTTTATTCTTTTCAGCCAGTACACTCCCCCTGATTAACCGGGCTATAGAAGGAATATAAACAATGGCAATGGCAATCATCGCATTTTGAAGACTAGGCCCTAAAATAGTAACGATCACAATAGCCATCAACAAAGATGGAATCGCCATCATGATATCAATAACCCGCATCAAAATATTATCTACGATGCCACCAAAATAGGCAGCAAATACACCTAGTGGAATTCCTATCATTAAGGAAAAGCCTACTGAAATGGCTCCGATCGCTAGTGAAATCCTTGAACCGTAGACAATTCGGGAAAACAAATCCCTGCCAAAATCATCGGTCCCTAACAGGTAAGTTAAACTACCTTTTTCACTCCAGGCTGGTGGCATAAGCCTGACAGATATATTTTGTTCTATCGGCTGGAAGGGTGCAATAAAATCCGCAAGTATCGCAACTAGAAATAAAACGACAATAATTCCTAATCCAAATAAAGCAGCCTTGTTTCTACTGTATACTTTGCAAAACTCCAAAAACAGTTCTTTTTTACCCATTATTGTAATCGAATTTTAGGGTTAATCAGTGCGTAAAGTAAATCCACTAGTAAATTGATGAATATTAATCCAACGGCTATAAATAGTACCGTAGCCTGTACAATTGGATAATCACGGGTGTAAACTGCATGGACAACCCATTTTCCAATACCCGGCCAACTAAAGGTCGTTTCCGTTAATACCGCTCCTGCTAAAAGCAGCCCCATAAAAACACCGATCGTGGTGACTATTGGAATAGCAGCATTTCTTAAGGCATGAACGAAAATAACTTGAAATCGGGAACAACCTTTAGCTCTGGCTGTCCGGACATAATCCTCTGCTAACACTTCCAGCATCGCAGCACGTGTAATTCTGGCTAAGACCGACATTGGAATTGTTGATAAAGCAATTGCAGGTAATACGAGATGTTTGATGGTACTCCAAAAAGCCCCCATATCATCAGGTAATCTAAATGCACTTAAGCGGCACATGAATGTTTCACATTCGAAAAATTCATAATTATCTAATAATAAAGAATCTATCAGGAGAAATCCGGTGTAATCTTCAAGGAAATATTCAGATGCTAAACGACCGGAAACAGGCAACCAACCTAGTGTTACCGAGAAGAGGTAAATCATTAACAGACCCAACCAAAAAATTGGCATTGAAACACCTGCCAGCGCAATAAACATGCTTGAGTAATCAAAAATAGAGTATTTCTTAACCGAAGATATGATACCGGCGCTAACCCCCACAATACTTCCAAATAGCAAAGCTGTAATCGCCAGTTCAAGCGTAGCTGGAAAACGGTCCATAAACTCGACGATAACTTCCTCATTACTCCAATATGAAATACCAAAATCTAAAGTGACAGCTTGCTTTAGGAATATGTAATACTGCACATACAAAGGCTTATCAAGGCCTAAACGTGTTCGAAGCATATCCATTTCTTCTGGAATGGCACCACGCTCACCCAGCATAGCCACAACCGGGTCACCTGGTATCATGTGAATCATTGAAAATACCAGAAGTGTGACACCGAGCAGAGTAGGAATTGCAATGAACAATCTTTTAATAATGTAACTTAACATTTATACTCTTTACCAGATTATTAATGGCAGAAAAAAACCCGGGCAAAACCCGGGTTTCTTTTAATAATTCAAATTTCTTTTTCAGCCACTTTCGAGTGGCGGAATAGGAATTTTATTTATCCAACCAAACTTCTTTAAACTGTCGAAGTCCTAATGGATTCAATTTATAACCCATTACATATTTATACATTGGTTGAAAAATAATGGAATGGGCAATAGGTACCCAAGGTACATCATTATGAAAAATTTCCTGTGCTTTTCTGTAATAACCAATCCGTTTTTGAGGATCAGCGACAGTTTGCCCAAGTTTCAATTGTGCATCGAATGGTGCACTTTTATAAAAAGCTCTGTTTCCGGCTTTGTTAATAGCAGCAGCCGATCCTAACAGATTAAACAGAAAATTGTCAGGATCACCGTTATCGCCCGTCCACCCTAACAAACACATAGGATGTTCGCCATCTCTTGTTTTTGATAAATATGTTCCCCATTCGTAAGAAACAATTTTCAACTTAATACCAACTTTATCAAGGTCAGCCTGAATTTTTTCAGCAACTTTTCTCGCATTTGGCATATAAGGTCTGGCAACCGGCATTGCCCAGATTTCAGAAGATAAACCATTTGGATAACCTGCTTCAGCCAGCAATTCTCTAGCTTTGGCGGGATTATATTCAAAATCCATAATGTCATCATTATAAGCAGGCATGGTTGGAGGGATGGGGTTTTTAGCTACTTTACCAAATCCTTCATAAACCGCATCGATAATTTCCTGTCGGTTAATACCATAAGCCATTGCTTTTCTTACCAAAACGTTATCAAAAGGAGCCTTATCCATATTCAAAGCCAGGTAACCAACGTTTAAACCTTCCTGATTAGGAAGCTTGAATTTGGGATCTTCCTGGAGAATAGGAATATCTGATGGTGAGGGGAAATCCAAAACCTGAATAGCCCCAGTTTGAAGTTCAGCTGCTCTAACGGAACCATTAGGAATAACTCGCAGGATTAATCGCTTTAAATATGGTTTACCACCCCAATAAGCTTCATTGGCTTCCAGAACAACACGATCATCTCTCTTGTGTGCCATAAATTTAAAAGGTCCTGTTCCAACTGGATATGTATCAATTTTATTGGCATTTCCTTTCTTCATCATGTCTTCAGCGTATGTTTTTGATAATATACTAACAAAATGCATAGCTAAGTTACTTAAAAAAGTAACATTCACTTGTTGCAGTTTGATCTGAACAGTATAGGTATCAATCTTTTTAACGCTTTCGACCATGTTATTCATATCCATGGCACCCCAATATACCCATTTTCCTGAACTGGATACATTGAAAAATGGATGCTGAGAGTCCATCTGTCTTTTTAATGTAAAAACAACATCATCAGCTGTAAATGGATTAGCTTTCTTATAAAACCTGGTTTTGTGGAATTTAACACCTTTTCTTAGTTTAAAGGTGTAAGTTAAACCATCACTACTAATATTATAGCTTTCAGCCAGACCTGGTTCCAGAATTGCGGTTCCATACTTAAAGTTTAATAAATTATCATAAACATTACTCGTCACGTTTATACTGTTTCCATCAGATGCTGCTCCCGGATCCATATGAACTGCATCACCACCAACACCGAATACTAACGTGCCGCCGTATTTCGGCGCAGCGAAAGTAGTTCCCAGCATAAATACTAACAAAATAGGCCATAATAAATGTTTCTTCATTATTACTCCAGTTACTAAAGGTTCAAAATTTTCAAACTTGGTTTGAAACTGAGAAATTGCTTTAACATTATACAGCTGACGGGCATAAGTCAAAATAAAATATTGTAAATGTCCATTTTTAACTTATTAATTAGTATTAACAATATATTGATATATTCCTTATAAATACGAACTTAAAATTGATAAATATTAACTAATGTTAGAATGAAAATATATTTTTCTGTATTTACGTAAATAACAATGAATTGGTATTTGTGGGGTGAACGGAGATTTTTATTAAACCTGCCCGGTATCATTCTAAAACAGTCAAAGTCAGTAATAGATTGGCTATTTTAATTTCAAAGTCTAAAAACTGTAAACGATAAAATGATTAGGTGGGAAGTTGTTTTTCAACGACTACTTTTGTATTAAATTTGACAGTGGAGAGTACAAATGTGGTTTTTATTTTAGTTACACCTTGTATTCTGGCGAGTTTATTGACCACAAAATTTTCGTACTCTTTTACATTTTTCACTGCAACTTTTAAAGCAAAATCCTCTTCACCAGACACATGATAACACTCCAATACTTCGTCTAATTGACTGATTTCCTTTTTACAGCGATCTAGTGATGAAAGTTGATGTAATGCTAATGAAACTGCCACTATGGCTAATGCCCCTTTACCAACTTTATCAAGGTCAACCAGCGCAACATATCGCTTGATGATACCCGTTCTTTCCAAACGTTTGACGCGTTCCAACATGGTTGGTGGTGAAACACCAACTTCAGCTGCTAATTTGGCATTCGTAATTCTTCCGTTGGATTGCAATATATTAAGTATTTTTTTATCAACTTCATCTAATTTCATTTCAATTCCGTGTGTTTTTTTTTGAAAATATTAAAATTTAGCTAAGAAAATATTATAAAAATTAAATTTATTAGACAAGATTTAAATAATAATAATTGCAAATATTTCCATAATTCATAATAAATGTTGTGTTTTTCACTAAATACATTTTTAAAATACCATAATATTTAATAAAATACTTAATATCATAAAGAAAAAGTTTTGTTAATTATTAGCTATCCTGCAAAAAATTGGTTTTTACCTCAGCTAATCAACACTTTTTTTATTCCTGATTGTTATCGGCAAATAACACCGCTTCGGACATTGTTTCCAGTAAAGTCCAATTGTACTTCAGATTAGGTTTAAGTTTAGCATCCAGACATTTCATTTTTATCCATTGGTTTATGTTGCATTGTTGTTGCGAAGTTTTAAGCCAGCGTTGCATTGCAACGTACTTATGCAACATATATTTTTTCAATCTAATACTAAAAACGCTTAAGTATCTGTTATTATATACTATAAATTCTTGGCATTGTTATTGTAAAAGACTAAATCTAATTAGCGAATTTATTTTTGAAATTTAATTTTTAGGAGAATACCATGACGACTCAAATCAATAGTTTAGACTTCAACGAAAAAGTTAAACAGTCTAAGGTTCCCACATTAGTAGATTTTTGGGCACCCTGGTGCGGACCTTGTCGAATCTTAGGTCCCATCGTAGATGAAATATCACAAAGCATTGATAAAGAAGCAAATGTTTATAAAGTAAATGTTGATGAAAATCCTGATTTAGCGGATTATTTTGGAATCAGAAGCATACCCACGGTTTTAGTGTTTAAAAACGGAACTGTCTCAGATACTTTAGTTGGTGTTCAAAATAAACAAAAATATGTTGATGCCTTACAAAACTGACAAAAAATATGAGGTTTATCAGTCCTTATACTTATTTTGTATTTAAGCAGTCACAAATTTATAAAAACAAATTGAAATTTAAAAAGATTTACACTAATATCACTGTGTGCTTGGTATTAATGCAAACGTAAATGCAACTTCTACTAAAGCTCTCGGTGCAAACACTCAAAAGGAGAAAAACATGTGTGCAAATAACAATTTAATTTTCAGACAATTATTTGATTATGATACCTGGACATATTCATATTTACTAGCCGATCCGATTTCAAAGGAAGGTGTATTAGTTGATTCTGTAAAAGAAAAAGTAGATCGGGATTTAAAATTGATCGAGGAGTTAGGGATTAAGTTGAAATACGTGCTGGAAACCCATGTTCATGCTGACCATGTTACTGGTGCTGATGGGCTTAGAAAAGCAACCGGCGCGGAAGTCGTTTACGGTGTTGCTGCTAATGTACCTTGTGCTGATATTAACGCAGAAGATGGTGTCACCCTGGAAGTTGGACATTTTCAAGTAAAAATCATTTCAACACCTGGTCATACTGACGGATGCACAACTTATCATATAGATGATATGATATTTACCGGTGACGCTTTACTAATTAGAGGTTGTGGGCGAACCGATTTTCAACAAGGTTCAGCAGACGTACTTTATCACAGTGTGACCGAAAAATTATTTAAACTGCCACTGGATACAAAAGTCTATCCGGCACATGATTATAAAGGGAATGAGATGTCAACTATTGAAGAAGAAATCAATTTCAATGCCAGGTTGGGGAAAGGGAAAACTAAAGAAATATTCATTGATATCATGGACAATTTAAACCTTGCCAAACCTAAAAGAATTGATATTGCAGTACCTGCAAATATGAAATGTGGAGCTTAATTACCTGAAAACCTTGTTAATAATGATCATTTGAATACATAGTGGAGACGATAACGTGAGATTAAATAATATTTTAAAACCGGCACAAATAATGACGGAAGCCGAAGCCAAAGAATTTATGAACAAGCATAAATCCGATGAATACCAGTTAGTCGATGTTCGTTTACATGAAGAGTATGAAGATGATCACCTACCTGGAGCAATGCTAGTTCCTTTACCGGAACTCACTGTTAACCAACATACACTTGATCCCAATAAACCAACCATCGTTTATTGTCGATCAGGTGGACGAAGCCGTGCTGCCGCACAATTTCTCAATGGGCAGGGATTTAATGAGGTTTACGATATTTCCAGTCATATCATGGAATGGATGGGTGTCAAAGCCTATGGAGAATATGATTTTAATCTGGATATCATTCCACAGGATGTTGAATTTAAGGATGCCTGGACACTTGCCTATGCAATGGAAGAGGGGCTTCAAAATTTTTATTATGCACTCGAAAAACAAGAAGAACGTCCAGAGCTAAAGAAAGTATATAATGAATTAGCAGCTTTTGAAGATATGCATAAAGATAGACTCGCCCAACAATATGCTAAGGAAATGGATGGCAAAATTGATCAGGAAAAAATTAAACAACTCAGCAAAGAGCATTTGGAAGGGGGAGACATCAATGAAATTTCCCCAATAACAGTTATTTCTAAAATAGATAGTGTCTTAGACGTATTTGGTTTCAGTATGGCTATTGAAGCTCAGGCATTGGATCTTTACAGCAGATTGTCCCGTAATAGTGAAAATGAGCAGGTTGCGCAACTATTTCTGGCAATGGCAGATGAAGAAAAAGAACATATGAATTATGTAAAAAAAGAAATGGAAAAACATTTGTCCTCAAAAGTAGCCTAATTTTTAAATGGTTAATAATTAGATTCTCAATTAACAGAAAAATGATGGGATTATTAATCTCCCATCATAACATTTTTCCGATTGTCAGCTCTACTCAAAACAGCTTAAAAAACTTCTCGATACAATCAATTCTTTCCTACTGTTTTTAACCACTGGTACTGTTTCTGGTTATTATTATATTTTTTAATTGTTGAACAAAGTTCATTTATCTTCTAATATAAAAATCGTATAAAAGAAAAATACAAATTAAAACTGAATACTATTTAGGTGCAGCTATTTTTAGCCTGGTTACAACTTATTTAAACGGGACAGTAAAAGAAGGCATATTATGGCAAGTAAAATGAATTTTTATTTACCTTCGAGCGCCAACCAGATGATTACTATCACAAAGTTCGAAGCAGATAGAATAGATGAAAGTATGCAAGCGATTAAACACCTTTTGAACAATAAAACCGTCGACGTCCTCATTAAAAAAATTAACCCACTGGTTTTTGATATTGGAGATATAAATAGCAAAAAAATCTATTCATTTAATCACACTACTTTTAAATGGATGGTTCATAAAGAAGAAGATTATGAAGACGAAATCAAGTGGAATTGGCAAAAACAAAATGCCTCCTATTAAATAAAAATTTGTTTTAATACACTTATTCCTTCTAGCTTAGGGCTAATTTGATTTTAATTATTGTTTATTATCATGAAAAGACCTCTCATTTCTTTCTACCACCATCAATGTACCATTCAACAATGATTCAAATCCAGTAAATATCTTTGAATGCTTTACCTGTTTCATCCAAAATAAAAAGGCAGATTATATTCCGACAATAAGCGTATTAAATTTAGATGAAAAACGGAGTAAAAGACAATAAGTTGACCATCAAATATCTTCTGTGAACCTGGTTATCTTAAAAAGGTTGATATGACAAATATCATATTAATACTATGCCTCATTGTAGTTGTAGTCATTTCCTCCTATTTCCGTTTTTCGATCCGCTTGAACAACCTCACTGAAAACGGTGGGGTATTAGACCCTAAACTTAGCAATAATCATTTACTAAGAAAGAATTCAATCTTCGATTTTAGTGTGACTTATAAAAACTTTTTTACCTATTATTGGTTTCACCAAGCTTTTTTAAGGCAAATTTAAAGGCAATCGGCCCGGCAATTTGATTCAAAGTGATAGCCGCAATCAGGATACTTTGAATGGGGACTCCTATCTCAGGAAACCTTCTGACAATTTCTGTCAGCAAACCCAAACTAACACCTGCTTGTGTAATAAAACCCATCCAGGTGTTTTTATATATCTTTGGAGAATCCCCTGCTAACCTGCCACTTAAATTGGACCCAATAAAAATCATAAGCGTTCGGGAAGCAACGATTACCAGGCCTAGCATCCATCCCGACTTAAGAATATCAACATTAATTGAGGCACCGGTGATAGCGAAAAAAGCTACATAAATTGGTAAGGAAACACCATCCATCTTGGATAAAAATATTTTCCCATATTTGGAAAAATTTTGAATGGTAAATCCCGCAGACATGCACATTAACAACGGCTCCAAATGAAGTCCAATATCATGTACTTCGTGAAGATAGTCTCCTAAAAGATGACTAAACTTGATCACGATAAAACCAACAGCTATGATGACTACCGGGAATTCCATTTTAACATTTTGAATTAGAAAAACGATAGACTTACCTAATAAAAACCCCAGAAACAGCGCAATCGCAATTTCAGCCAATAAATCTAAAAAAAAAGTCGGGTCAATACTGCCACTGTTTGAGATTAAAACTTGACAAAAGGAAATAACAATCCCAAATAGAATAATGATAACTACATCCATGACAATGGTAACGCTAAGTACAATATTAGTATAATCACCTTTTGCTTTTGTTTCGCTAATAATGGCAATGGCTGAAGAAGGAGACCGGGCAACTGCAATAACTCCAAAAAGAGCAGATATGGCCATACGTGTTAAAAAATTATATTTTGCCATAAAGGGAATCATTTCAGAGATAGCCAGTACCGTTAAGCTAACACCAAAAAATACAACGGTCGTTACTCCTGAAATCAGAAAAAGAATTGATTTTAAATGCTGTCGAACACCCTCAATTTTAAACTCACCACCAGCACAAAATGCTATAAAAGCCAAGGCTAAACTATTTAAAAAACTTAAATCAGAAACGGCCTCAGCACTAAAATATTGAAAAAAGTAAGGTCCCAACAACAATCCTGCTAATAAATTCCCGGTAATTCTTGGTAATCCCCATTGACTTAGGACATAGCCGACACAATAAGCAGCAATTAAAAGAAAGCCTAAAACCAGTGTCGATGACACTAATTTCACCTCATTAAATAAACCAGTATGAACAATCAGTGACATACTTGACAATGCCAAAAACAGACTAATTAAACGATGCGACATTTCAGGTTTTTGATTCAGGTTGGTCAATATCTCCCCATTTTTTTTTAGCTGGGATAAGTTTGGCATTTTTGAATTGAGCTAATATTAAACGGGGACTAATTAGCTCGTTAACAATAACTGACAAAATAATAACGGTGATTAGATAATCGGCAACAGCAGCATGCAATAGCTGTAAACTAAGAATAATGGCAATAGCCAGTCCTCCTTCAGAGAGCAACCCAAACCCAATCATCGGAGGTACTGAATATTTTGGTTTAAAAATGCGCGTGGCCGCATAGTTCCCAATTAATTTGCCAATCACACGAAAAAGCCAATAGCCTATTGCCAGCAACAAAACAGTAGTAATTTCAAAATTCCATCCGGCACCAACAATAATCAATAGTATAATATATATTGATTTCTCAGCGGTAATTGCTGTCGTTAAAGCTCGAACTCGGTGACGACATAAATTAGCCGTCAACACCCCACAAATGAGTCCGGATATCAAAGGTGGATGATGTAACTGAAAAGCTAATCCACCACTAAACATGACACTTCCAATGACAAAAACCAGGAACTCAGCCTGGGTAAATCGTGTTTTACTTAAAATAATTAAAATTAAAGCTGGAATTATCCCTAAAAATGCAGTTTTTATAATCCAATAGAGTGACAAAGAAGCATTAATCTCAATTTGATCCTGATTAGGAAGAATACACAAAGCAATACTGAAAAAAATCAAAGCAAAAATTCCATCCACACTGGAGATATATCGCATTAAATCAATCAACTCTTTATGTTGAAAACGATAATTCTGACTAACAATAGCTATAGCGGATTGTGCGCTACATGAACCGATACACCCTAGTGCAACAGAAGCAATGATATTTGAAGGTGAAGAAATACCAATCAGATAGTTAAGTATGAAAAACGTTGAAGAAGTGATGATTATAAAAGTAATGGTCGCTTGAATCGCGGTGATGGAAAAATAAAATCGAGGGAGTTTGCGTAATAATCTTATTTCAAACTGAAGACCAAATAAAAAACCAACCCAACTGAGTCCAAATAATAGAAAGGGTTCAAAGGCATTTAAAGATTCTGCATCAATCAGGTTAATACCCATTGATCCTAAAATGGCACCAATAAATATGTATTCAACACCGGTTAATAGAATATTTCTAAATCCCATGGGTAATCGGCGATTCAAAAAAGTTATCCTGGTTCCGATTAAAGCAATAACTGCTATGATAACGATTGCAAGTAAGAATTTCATCTAAATATTATATTCAGTTCCGTAATCTTAATAAAAATATATTTATATATTCAAATTTCCGATTTTAGCCACAAGGGCGAAGCATCATATTTTCCATTCTCTACATAGGCCACCGCTCTTTTCCATGGGAAAAAATCAAAAAGTACTTCAAATCCCGAAACAGCGAATGCTTTTGTAATTATCTGAGCCGCCAAACCATTATGTTCCAAATTTATAGAAATTTATGAACTCCATTCGCCCGTCGCTATCCGTATCGGTTTATTAGCGATTCCAATACTGGGAAAACTAAGACAAGTTATTAAAATAAACCGTTTAAATATGTTCATTTTGGTCCTTGTAATAGTATAACAATTAAAATTTTTTATCCTTGTTATAGCAAAATAAGATTTCGGTTAATAGTGGTACCAGATAAATTTTTGTTTAGGATATAATATTATCAGCTAAAACACAATAATTGTCTCTCTAAACATTTCCCTGAACAAAGAATGAAGGCTAAAATCAGTAGAAGCAGATGTATACCTTGGTCCTTGATTACTCTGGTAATATATATCCTACAAAAAGAAGCCGGTTTTTTCCTTGATTTCCGCTTCTATTTTGCGATATCATAAATGATAATCTGGGTGTTTTAGCCAATTATTTAAATAAAACATGGAGAAGAAATATGTTTCTACTCAAAAAGTCAGCCCTTGTTGCATTACTAACATTCATGTTCATTGTGATTGTAGCCCCTTTTATTTGCCTGGCTGCA
>JABHWU010000091.1 GCA_018657625.1 Deltaproteobacteria bacterium
GTTGTTTGAATAATAAGGGAACCAAATAACGTGAGAAAAAAGCAAATATCAATCCACCAATTAATTTGCGAAAACAAAAATCAGGTTCAGACAATTTGAGAATATGAGGTGTTTAGAATCTAGATAATCTGGCAATCAACAGGAGTATCAAAGGATAGTGCTGAATTACTTTTTCTGAAAAATCCTTGACCTTTTTTAGCTACTTAGTTATACGTATAACCGTATAACTAAAACCAAGTCCAACACATAATGAAAACGGGTGTATGAAGCTTTGAGGGAAAAATATGGAAACTCGGTATATCAATTCTGACTTATTGATCATAGGTGGCGGAAGTGCCGGATGCATGGCTGCGATTAGGGCACACGAGTTGAACCCTGATTTAAAAATTACGATCTTTGAAAAAGGAGATTTTAAATACAGCGGGTCAATTACCCGCGGAATGGATGCTCTAAATGTAGTTTCAATTCCGGGATTAACGACTCCTGAACTTTATGTTGAATCCATGATTAAGGAATGCCAGGGTATTATAGATACTTCACCCAGCTATTTGATGGCAAAACGCTCATACGATTTATTGAAAAAATTGGAAAAGTGGGGGGTTTATTTTATTCATGAAAAAGATGGCAGTTATAGAACGCTTAAAATTCATACCCAAGGTAGTTTTCTGACAGCCATGGAAGAACCGGATCTTAAGACCATGTTGGCTCAAAAAGTGGAACAGGCAGGTGTTAAAGTTTTTAACAGGATAATGGGACTGGAACTACTAAAGGAGGACAAACAGGTCAACGGAGCAGTGGGAATACATACACGAACGGGCCATCTCATAGTCTGTAAAGCCAAGGCCGTTATTATGACCGCTGGAGGGTTAGCGCGGTTTACGCTTCCCAACAGCGGATATCTATATGGAACTTTTGATTACCCTGGTAATTCGGGCGATGGTTACACAATGGCCTTCAAGGCAGGAGCTTGTCTCACAGGCATGGAGCATACGGAAAGAGGGGTATTGATAAAAGACGTTAATATTCCTCTATTGGCAGTATCAATAACCCGCGGCGGAAAAGTGTTGGATGCATTGGATAGCGTTATTATGGAAGAAGGGTGCAGTATTTACGGATATGAAGGCATGGTGCTGGCGATGGAAAAAGGCTTAAGTCCTCTAAAAATTCGTTTGTCGCATCTTCCCAATGAGAAAATAGAAGAGATAGAACAAATACTGTTTACAACAGAAAGGCCGATACAGAAACGATTTTTTAAAAACCGTGGCATAGATTTTCGAAAGCAGGATATCGAATTGTGGACAACTGAACATCAGCTCTGTGGGGGGCACGGTATGTCCGGCCTATATATCAATGAGAAGGCAGAGAGTACAGTGTCCGGACTATACGCAGCAGGTGATGTCGCTGCGGTACCGAAACAGCACCTGACGGGAGCTTTTGTTTTTGGAGAGGTTGCAGCGGAACAGGCCGTAGAATTTGTTAAAAATAGAGACAAAAAGATCGGGTTGAATTCAAACCAGGTTAATCGGATTGAAAAAAAGCGGAATGGATATTTTGATTCATCAGGTAAAGAAATATTGGTTCATGAACTGGAGTACAAAGTGCGCCGAGTCATTGGAGACTATGTGGTTTCGCCAAAGAATGTTTATAAACTTGAAAGGTGGTTGGAGAGTTCAAAAACCTTTAAAAAAGAGCTGTCACAACAAGTCCTTGCCCGGAACGGACATGAACTTTCAAGAATATTTGAATTGGAAAACATCATACTGTGCGCTGACATGTCAGCAAAAGCTGGACTAGCGCGTACAGAAAGCCGTTGGGGAAGATCACACGCCCGTGTTGATTTTCCGGAACGTGACGATGTTAATTGGTTGAAGCACGTCCTTGTGCAAAAAGAAGATAATAGTTCAAAGGCAATTGTGTCATACAGGCCGATTTTAAACCAACTCAAATAAGGTATAGATATGTTGATTCGAGATACAAATATTAAAGTTGACAGAGATCGATGTATTGCATGCGGAATCTGTGTGGACCGTTGTATAATGGACAATTTACGTCTTTCAGTTTCACCTTGTCGACAGGTCTGCCCATTACATATTAATTGCCAGGGATTTATCAGGCTTCTCGCTCAGGGAAAGGATCAGGAGGCATTTGAAGTTTTAGAGGAATACTTACCATTCATGAGTTTGCTGAGTCTTTTATGCCATGCCCCATGTGAAAAAGTCTGTGCTCGAAAAAAAGTGGATAGACCTGTCCAGATTCGTGACTTATATGGATACCTATTCGATCAAAAATTAGAACTTAGCCAAATTGAAGAAGGAATTTCTAAGAATAAAAAAGTGGCTATTCTTGGGTCAGGCCCGGCTGCATTGATGGCGGAATGGTGTTTAAAGAGGTCCGGTTATGACGTCACCCTACTTGAGCGGACTGAGGAAATCGGTGGTAGTTTAAGAATTCATATGGCTGAATCTCAAAACCATCATAAAACCATTCAGACTCTTTTGGATACGATTATTGCAACCGGAGTGGAAATAAAAACGAATATAGGTACATTTGACTATAATGCCACCTGTGATTTATATGATGCCGTCGTGATAACCCACCAGTCAGACGGTGATTTGTCCCGACTAAAAGAACAGAATCGTCTTGATGCAAAGAGGCTGCAACCAGATCAAATAACTTTCCAGTCTGCAGATAACAAAAAGATTTTTATATGTAAGGAATTCAGCGAAGAATTACGTTTGGTCAATGCACTGGCTAATGGAAAAACCATTTTCGAATCTGTGAAGCGCTTTTTAACTGGAGTCCCTTTAGGATGGGAACGTGGATTCTGGGAGGCCCAAGGCAATGAGAAAAGCTATATGGCACCCTTCGAAAAAGCAAAACATGTTAGGTTGAAAAATAAACAATTGTCTGATATCGGGACCAGGGAAGAGGTTTTACAAGAAGCAGAAAGATGTCTTGGTTGTGGGCGGCCTTTTGATGCTAATCAAACTTGCTGGTATTGCCTTCCCTGCGAAATTGATTGTCCTCACAGCGCAATAGAAGTACAGATTCCTTTTTTACTTCGTTAATACGAAAACAAAAAATTTTATTCATAATTTTGGACTTATTGGAGACTGAAGATGTTGTTTTTTCCCTCAACAGACATCGCAATCAGGATTCCAAATCTGTTGCCAAAGCATACTTTAGTTCCGTTACAGATCTTAAAACGGAAGGTAAGTATCGCATCATCGTTGATCTCGAAAAAGGAAATGCTGATTTTCCTTACTTTATGTCTGATTCACACGCGGCAATCATACCTGCCGGCACTACGAATTTCGACGACGGTATCGGAACAGGAGGTTATATTCTTGAAAATTTTAATGCCGGTGTCAGGTCATTGGTTAAACGTAACCCAAATTATTGGAAAGAGGGGCGAGCGCACTTTGATGAAATTGAAATACTATCCGTTGCTGATAATACTGCTCGTACTAATGCTCTTCAGACCAAAACCATCGATGCAATGAATCGTTGTGACTTAAAAACTGCTGATTTATTTAAAAGACAGCCGGGTATCAATGTTATACGAACAACAGGATCCAAACATTATACCTTTCCGATGCGGACGGATCTGGCTCCTTTTAACAATAACGATGTCAGATTAGCTTTGAAATATGCCATAAACCGAGAAGAATTATTGAAGATTGTATTGCGTGGTTATGGATCAATAGGGAACGATACACCAATTGGGCCTACTTATCAATATTTTGCCAAAGATATTCCCCAACGATCTTATGACCCGGATAAGGCAAAATTCCATTTCAAGAAAGCTGGTCTGTCGAATCATACTTTTACCATTCATGCATCGGAAGCAGCTTTTTCCGGCGGTGAGGAAGCAGCCCTGTTATACAGTGAGCATGCTCGGCAGGCAGGGATTAATATCAAAATTATTCGATCCCCTAAGGACGGCTACTGGAAAAGCATCTGGATGAAAAAACCATGGAGTATTGAAATATTCCTTAAATGTATCTTTTTGATACCAAGAATGTGCCTCTAAGACAATATATTAGTAATTTTCAAGTTAAATCCTGTACAAATAGTGAATTTATCTTGGTCCGACTCTTTATCACTCAGTATCCCGATTAGGTTACGTATCTATTTCAATATGATCGTTCTCTACTGACCGGTCTTTGTCAGTGTGTTTACAGGAGCCTATCGACCTTTTTGCGGGAGGTAATTGGTTTGAAGAACGGGGTTCCCGGTTTCAATCTCAGCATCTCTACTATCTGTTTTTAGGATTTTATCAAAAATCAAATAGTATCAAAAGGCTGGATACGCGACAACCGAGAGAGTGATTCGAAATCTGTTTGATTTTAGGACGTAAAGAGCTACTCAATAAGGGATCACAGGAAAATAGTTATTTAATTGCATAAGTCGAGCGGTTTTTATTGACCTATCTCAAAGATGTAATTACACTGTAACATATAAAACTATGTAACTACAAAATGAGGCCAAAGATGATTTTAGATATTGTCAAAATTGGAAATTCAAAAGGTGTTCGATTGCCAAAATCACTATTGGATGGGATAACGTCTAGCAAAGTCATTGCTGAAAGAAAGGGGGATTTAATTATTTTACGACCAAGTGACCCAAGGGATGGGTGGGAGAAACAAATCAAAAAGGTCTTAGCTGAAGAAAAAAATAGAGATGCGGGCAATTTACCAGAGTTTGAGGAAATTACAAACGAGTTTGATGAAGAGGAATGGACATGGTAAGAGGTGATGTCTACATGGTGGATCTAAATCCTACTAAGGGTGCTGAGATAAGGAAAACAAGACCTGCCGTAATTATCTCTCCTGATGAAATGAATAGTACATTGAAAACAATTATCATTACACCGTTAACCAGCACTATTCGTGCTTACCCTTTTCGAATTGATTGTACTTTTCAAAAAAAAAGGGGGCAGATTGCCCTCGATCAAATCAGGTCACTGGATAAAAAAAGACTAATCAAAAAGATGGGTAACTTTTCTACTTCTAAAATGAATAGTATTTTGAACAAACTTTCGGTGATATTCTCTCCATAATAATAGCGATCATAGAAAAGGTTTCATTTATAAGAAATCAAATATCAAACGTCAAAGGGTGATTTATTTTCCAAAAAGTCCAATCTGGTACCAACACGCCCCGCTAGACTTCGGTTTTACTGGCTTTTTATCTCCTCCACCGTTTTACACTACATGCTTACCATATCATCTGCAACACTCGCATTAACTCGTTTAAATCATAGCTGATTTGTTGTTTTATAAAATTTTGTTGGATTTTCCAATGTCATTTGACTGACTGGTATTTACTTTGGGATATTTGGAAAAGGTTTTTTCGGGCTGGGATTTGAGCTGAATATTTACGACTTCAATGCGTTTATGTTATTGCGCAGCTTTGGGTTTAGTATCCCGCCCCTTGCGACAGGATCGAAATCATTGGCGGAACTGATATATTGACTGCAGTGCCAGGAGGTACCAACTTGGATAACTTGATTGCAACCTTTGTAACAAATGATAATTCTGTTACTGTATCTGGAACTTTGTAAAATAGCAGGTCAACGTCTAATGATTTCAATGAGAGAATTGTAGGCCTTGATTTATAACGCTTCTTTAATAATAGCCCGGCAAGGGGTCCCTTCCACATCTTTAATTTTTAAAGGGAATGCTTCTAAAAACACTTGTTGTCTGGTTATTGACTGAAGATTAACCAAACCTTCCAGTATTAATATTTGATGCTTACAAAGCCAGGTATTCACTTCATAGTTTTTGGAACTTCTGGATTCTATGCCCAGTGAGTCAATGGCTATCATCTTCACCTGCTTTTCCAAAACTAAATATCTGGCAGCATCCACTGAAAGACCTGGTCTTTGTTGATTATCTACCTTGCCGGTTTTGATAATTCCATCCATATTTCCGGTTCGAAAGATAACAATTTTAGCCTTTAATTCTATATCACCAATTAGACCCATCAAATCATTTTTAGTGGTGTCGACCCCCTTTTTAGCTAAATCAAACAACCAGGCTTGCCCTTCAAAACTTTCCAAAGGGTACGATTCAATTTTTTGCCCGTTCTGATTGAAATAATGAGCTCCCTGAATATGAGTTCCCGACTGGGAACACAGCTCAAAATCATAGACAAATTCCGGATTGTTACCTGCTACCCGATTAAACGGACCTTTGGTGAAGAATTCCTGATCACCTTCAAAACAAAACTCATGCATCCATTGGGATACATCAATAATTCGGTATTTTTTTACATTAAAAGACATATTTTTTCAAAAAAAAGATTTTAAACAAAAAACAAAACATATTTGGATAAAAATATTGGAGTGAATAAAATTCAGAAATATAGCATTGAAATAGCTAGAACTATGGTTCAACAAGTTTTAGTTTTTTGTAATATTTGCGATAAAATCCCCTGTCACGACTTAATAGTTGATCACATTGGCAAATAGCATGTGCTGCAACCAAAAAATCGGCCACAAGTCTTTTTCTTGATCCTCCTTTTTTTCTATACTGACGCCAGATATTTGCGGCATATAGTGCACTTTCTCTACTAGTGGCAGAAAATGTTATTGGGAGCAAGCCTATTACTTTATCAAAAGCTTGTTGGTTCACAAACATGGTAGCAGATTCTGCTAAAACTATATCACAAATAACAACAGAGCCGTCTGAAACACACTTTCTTAACGCTTCAGCAGAAACTGATCCAAAAGTGGGATCATTATTAAAAATGTCAATCAAGATATTGGTATCAACGGCCGTAATCATTCACTATCCCTGAGTTCACTAATAATTTGATCTGTGTTTTTCTCAATTTTTAAGCAGCCAATCACTTTGGTGATTGGATCTTCCTGTTTTGATTTGCTAACAATAATTTTCCCATTATTTTCTTGAAATTCTAAAACTGTTTTTGCAGTTATTCCTAGTCGATCTCTAATCTTTTTTGGAATTGTAACCTGTCCTCGTTCAGCAACGATTGCTTTCATTTTCCTACCTTTTTAGTATGTATTTATATTTTTAAATACATACTAATTGAAATAACGCAAAAAGTAAAAAGAAACCTAATTATTTTATTCATTTATTGGTTAATTAGTGCTTGAACGAAAAATACTGAAATTCAACTGGTTGCTAATTAGCCAGAAATTCAGGGGACGTAACAATCTGGTATCAAGCAATAACCGTTTATCTGAAAATGTACATGTCCCCTAATTTCCTACTTTCCGTTCAGACACTAATTAATTGTGTGAACCGTAGTCTTTTTTGAATAGATGTATTATGTTCCTGCATACTTTTAATCAGTTGACTATTTAGAAAGGATGTAAAAATGACTCAAAAAGAGACTCCTCTATCACTGACTTATAAACATGAAGATCACAATGACTCGATAATGCATACCCCAAAAAGCTTTCGTTTCCAAAGAGCATTTTGGGTCACTCTCAGAATTCTGATTAGCATGGGAATCTTCCATTTGCTGGCAAAACTGTTTGGTTCTGAATGGAAGAAAAATCGAATATCAGACAAATATCAACAAAATGCCAAAAAACTGAAGAAAAGTATTTTGTCACTTAAAGGAATATTTATAAAAGTAGGTCAATTAATCTCCATATTAAGTAATTTTTTACCAAAGGACTTTCGTAAAGAACTAGAAGAACTGCAGGATAGAATTCCTCAGCGGCCAATTAAAGAAATCACCGATCGCATTCAAAAAGAGTTTGGCCAAGCACCGGACTTGTTATTTTCTGAATTTGATGAAACAGCGCTTGCCAGTGCATCTTTAGCACAGGTTCACCTGGCCCGTCTGCATGATGGTTGCCAGGTAGCCGTTAAAGTTCAATACTTAGATATAGAATCCACTGCAAAAAAAGATCTAAAAACAATTAATCGCCTACTTTCATTTGTTAGTATTTTTATACATATTAAAGGGATTAGTAAAATTCATTCTGAAATTAGCGCCATGATTAAAGAAGAATTAGACTTTCGCATTGAAGCTAAAAATATTAAAACAATTTCAGACAATTTTACTGGCGATCCCCTCGTCGATTTCCCGAAAGTAATACCTGAATTATCCTCAGAAAGAGTACTTACCACTGAATTTATTGAAGGATTTAACGTATCTGATCTTGAAAAAATAGCAGAACACAAGCTTGACAGGCTTAGTTTGGCAGAACGGATATTAACCGCCTATTGTCAAATGATTTTCAGCGATGGAATTTACCATGCTGATCCCCATCCAGGTAATATTCTGGTTAAACCCGATGGAAGTATTGCTTTTTTAGATTTTGGAGCAGTCTCCAGGTTATCAGATGGTATGAAAGCAGGGATCCCTCTTTTTATCGAGGGTGTTCTCAAACGAGATAATAGTCAGATATCTTCAGCTTTGAAACAAATGGGTTTTATTAGCTCACAAGGTGATTATCAACAGGTTGAAGAGATCATTGAATATTTTTATAGTCGTTTTTTGGAAGGAATTTCGATTGATTCATGGAATTTAGCGGATATTCAAGTTGATATTCAAATGAAAATGGAGGTTATGTCAGATTTTCGAAAAATGAATATCTCCATGGGAGAGATGTTTTCACTTTTTCATATACCTAAAGACTGGATATTATTAGAACGTACTATTTTATTATTAATGGGACTCTGTACTCACCTTTGTCCTGAAATGAATCCTATCAAAACCATCCGCCCTTATTTAGAAGCATTTGTTTTAGGCAAAGACAAAGATTGGGCTAAATTCATCAAATCTGCCGTTAAAGATATTGCTTTTTCCGCAATATCCCTGCCAGCTAATATTCAAAAAATTCTTACCAAAGCGAATCAGGGAGAATTGGAAATTAAATTAAAAGGGCTAAACGAAAATCTAAAACTGATATACGTTTTGGGTCATCAGCTACTTTTTGGTATGTTTGTGATGTTTTTTGGTGGTGCCGGTTATTTCGCTTTAAAACAAAACGAAATTCTACTTTCAAGAGGTTTACTGGGTCTTAGTGCTTTTTTCCTGATCAGCTTGGGAGTTTCTTTCTGGCGCACCCGAAAATGGTTGAGAAAAATCAAATAATCCTATATTTAAAATCACCCAGCTTCAACTTTTGAAATAATGCTTTTCTAAAACAATCCCTCTTGTCTGAAAAATGCTAACAAGAGGAACTGTCATTTAAAGATTACTTCTTTGAAAACCGACGATGATGCCCCTGCATCTGTTCAACAATTTGGGACCTTTGTTCCTCACTTAAAATCTGATGTGCTTTTTTTACATTTTTCAAAACCACACTTATAATTTTCTCGAAACGTGAAATCGCATCATTCATTTCATGCTGAATTTCATTTGTATTTAATGTTTCTCTGACAAACTGTTCACTGAACTGATCAGTTAAGCGCAGAACAAAACCATCACTCAGATACATTGAACGGGTTTTCAACAGATTATTTTTTATTTTATTAAAGGCAGGAATCTGTTCTTCGGATAAATCCAATCGGCCTGATACCATATCCAGGATACTGTCAGCGCGCTCTTCCGGTGTTTTATAAAACCAACCCGATTTACGATCCTCACGGCGTTGTTTCATCTCTTTCACTTTATCCACAACAAGTTCCCGTTGAACCGGTGACAACATTTGATGAAATTCAACCAGTTTTTCGGTAAAAAACGCTGTTTCCAGTTTAGCTCTTGAAGCATGGTTATCAGCAATTACCTGAAATTTTGAAATATCGAATTCATCATTACCGATTTCATTTAAAAAGGTTTCAAATATTTGCTGCTTGTCTACCTTCAAAGCAGTTCGTTTAACGTTCAATTCGTCCTTGATTTTTCTTAATGTTGCAGCCTGAACTGAATCCAGTTCCAGCTCTTCTGTTAAATGTTCAATCATCCTTTCGGATCGTTTTTCAGAATTTCGATGAGAAAAACCGTGACGGGAAAATGGTCCAAATGCCATGGCGCTATTTGCAAATATCATTAATGAAATGGCCATTGCAACGGATCCTTTGACAATTAAATTTACCATCATTTTTAACTCCTGTATTAAGATTAAAATTAAGATTAATATGCATTTGTTGATCTAATAGTAAATTTCAAAATTAAAAACTTCATGAATCAGAAGTAAAAAAAAGTTACGAATTGTAACAATCTTTAAAATATTTAATGTTTTATTCTTAATTAGTGCTTGGACGAAAATACCATTATTAGATGTCAACCCGGTAATTTGGGTACACGTATCAACCTGGTATTTATTCATTTAAGCTTTTGCTAGAAATTGTACATGTCCCCAAATTACCTACTTTTCGTTCAGACACTAATTAATCATTTCTACATGTTTATATTAAAGCTAACTTCTAGTGGAAACGTGATATTGCTTGACGATAAACGACCCAAAGCACATAAAAAAAGATCAAATGAACCAAATATAACTTGAACAGACATGATTTTTTATCGTCTTAAGCCCTTGGAAATGCGTGTCATATCCATCATTCTACATTATATCAATTTTGATTCTTAATAATCTTCTCGAAACTCTACCGGGTTGAAAACAAATTAGGCAAAAAACTAACGGAGATATCAATGGTTTATAATTTTGGGGCAGGACCTGCCATGCTACCGGTACCTGTTATGAAACAAATCCAGGAAGAGTTTCTGGATTATAACAATATGGGGGTTTCAATTATTGAAATCAGCCACCGCTCTCCCGAATTTACTGAATTGTTAAATGAAACGGATGCATTATTTAAAGAGTTAGTAAAACTACCTGATAATTATCAGATTCTTTATGTTCACGGCGGTGCTCAAATGCAATTCTCTGCGATTGCGATGAATTTTATAGGTCTAAAACCTGATAAAAAAGCTGTTTATTATGATTCGGGAAATTTTGCCAATCTGGCAGCTAAAGAAGCTGCTAAGTATGGTGAAGTCATCATTGGTAATAGCAGTGCTGATACCAACTATAACCAAATTCCACAATTTAAAGCTGATCAACTCAATGAGCAGTGCTCCTATGCTTATTTAACCAGTAATAATACAATATTTGGAACTTGTTGGAAAGAAATCCCCGATACAGGATCAACTCCTTTAGTCGTAGACGCCACCTCTGATATTTTATCCAGAAAAATGGACTATTCTAAATTTGGATTATTATTTGCCGGCGCACAGAAAAACCTGGGACCGGCTGGTATCGCAATGGTAATTATCAGGGAAGACCTGCTTGGGCACCAGCTGGAATCCACCCCAAAACTATTAAATTACCAATTATGTCAGCAGAAACATTCCTTAACAAATACAGGTAACACATTTGCCATCTATACGATCAATCGTGTTTTAAGATGGTTAAAAGGTAAAGGTGGGGTGGCGGAAATCGAAATCAGAAACAGGAAAAAAGCCAGGATACTCTATGAAATGATTGATGATAGTTCGTTTTATAAACCTCACAGTATTAACGAACATCGATCAGATATGAATGTTGTATTCAATCTTTCGGAAGAGAACTTGTTGCAGCAATTTTTATCCGAGGCAAAAGAAAACGGATTATATGCTTTAAAAGGGCATCGAAATGTGGGTGGTGCCAGAGCTTCAATATATAATGCAATGCCACTTGAAGGTGTCCAGTCGTTAGCTGATTTTATGAAGGATTTTGAAAGAAAAAATGGTTAACGGGCTTAATCATCTTCTCTAATTTCAGTAACGATCGATTCTTTAGAAGGCCTAACTGCCGGTTTAGCTTTTTTCTTACTTGAAACCGGCAGTAACTTTAGACCATACTGAAACGTAAAACCGGTTAATAGTAAAACGAATAGCAGGAAATAATCAATTTTGTGAGCACTAAATGCTGTCGGAAAAAATGAAGGTTTTAAAAAAGGAGTAATTATTTCCTTTGCATAGAGACTGAAGGATTTTGCGTAGATTTGCATACTATGGGAACGAATCAATACATAGGAATTTAACATCGCAAATGTTAATAGTACCGATCCTGTAAAACAAGTAAGGACAATAATGGTAAAATTATATAAAAACCAGGCGATGATACCAAAAATGATGCCTACTAATACAAATATCTCAATTTGATTATACCCTGCAGTTGCAACCAACCCCAATCCAAAAATAACTCCTAACAACAAAAAAGATAGCCTTAATAAAACAATAGATAATACAGCGAATATTAACCCGGCGACAATGGTACTGATCAAAATCGTCATTTCACTCTGATTAACACTACTAACAATCATAGCTGTGAAGAAACCACCGATCAATCCAATGGCAGAGGGCATTAAAATTTTATGAATCTTTAAACCGGCATAATTTAATAAAATCCCTATTAGTATCAATACTATCATCGTCAGTAGATTATAACTGTCAATATAGGTACCCAAGTCTAAATTAAACTTTTCCATCAAAATAAAAAAATTATTCACCAGGACTTTTTCCCAGGTGTTATAAAACTTAACTAATTCAGGCATTTTTAATTCAGTCGTTACAGGTCAGTATTAAATATTATGTTAATTTACCATAGTTCTAATCAGTTTTATAATAATAATCAAATCAATTTTTAGTTATGTCATTGAAAGATATTCATTAACGGGTATAACGATGAGATTTTAATCTCCACATATATCCTTTAGCTGAATTCAATTAAATGGCTCAATTCGTATACTGAGCGAAGTCGAAGTAAATAATTTTAAGCAATTTAGTACTGTATGCCTTGGTCCTTGATTACTCTGGTAAAATATATCCTACAAAAAGAACCCGGTTTTTACCTTGATTTCCGCTTCTATTTTGCGATATCATGAATGATAATCTGGGTGTTTTAGCCAATTATTTAAATAAAACATGGAGAAGAAATATGTTTCTACTCAAAAAGTCAGCCCTTGTTGCATTACTAACATTCATGTTCATTGTGATTGTAGCCCCTTTTATTTGCCTGGCTGCA
>JABHWU010000017.1 GCA_018657625.1 Deltaproteobacteria bacterium
TCAATATATCAATTATGCGAGCTTTCGTAGAGATGCGGAAATTACTATCAACCCATGAAGAGCTGAAACAGAAAATCGAAACCATGGAGTCTAAATATGATGAGCAGTTCAGGATCGTTTTTGATGCGATTAGGCAATTACTTATCGAAGAAGAAATACCAAATCAGAAGATCGGGTTTTAAAAATTAAGAAGTAGGATAGGCAGGTCGCTGAGCACTGAATTTGCGATCCTTTGAGCAAAGAACGAAGTGTGCCCATGCGGTTTTGGGGTATCAAAGATATATTAACAATTCGTAGTTTTAAATGACGAAGTTCGTTTTATTTCAATGATTGTTTGACTTGAAGCTAAGACAAAAATAACTAGTACCATGTCAACTATGAACGGTTGCAATTAATCTAGCTGAAATTTGGGGACATGTACACATTCTGGTACATCACTAAAACAACAGTATCAAGCTGTTACGTGTACCCTGATTTCAGCGGGATTGATACGACACTGGATTATTGACACAACATTAGCAAAAAAAAATATGGAACAACTAACCGATTTAAAAGCAATTCTACACTCCAAACGAGCGAATTTATACTATTTGGAGCATTGTAGAGTAATGCAAAAAGACGGACGGGTATTATACCTGACTGAAGCCAAAAAAGATTATCAATACTGGAATATACCCATCGCTAACACAACGGTTATCATGCTGGGAACAGGAACGTCCATCACCCAGGCAGCGGTTCGAATGCTGGTGTCAGCTGGCGTACTGATTGGCTTTTGTGGAGGAGGCGGAACACCGCTACTGGCAGCGGCTGAAGTGGAATGGCTGAGTCCACAATCGGAATATCGGCCGACTGAATATATTCAAGGATGGATGTCTTTCTGGTTTGATGAAACAAAGAGACTGACAGCCGCAAAAATATTCCAGGTTGCCCGAATCAATTTCTTGATATCTGTCTGGTCAAAAAGTCGTGATCTCAAAACAGAGGGATTTATTTCAGATGACAATATGGTTCAAGAAGCATTTGAAATTACAAAAAACAAAATTGAGAAAGCCGAAAGTGTCAGTAAATTATTGCAGTTGGAAGCGGAACTGACCAAAAGACTATACAAGCTGGCTGCAGAGCTGACCAACAAAAAAGATTTCAAAAGAACTCGTGAATCCACCGACTTAGCCAATGACTTTCTAAATCACGGGAACTACTTGGCCTATGGCCTTGCTGCTTGTACTTTGTGGGTATTGGGAATTCCCCATGGTTTTGCGGTAATGCATGGCAAAACCCGACGAGGCGCTTTGGTTTTTGATGTGGCCGATCTGATCAAAGACGCCTTAGTACTTCCCTGGGCCTTTATCTGCGCCAAAGAGAACGCCACCGAACAGGAGTTTCGGCAACAATGTCTCCAAACTTTTACAGATCATAAAGCTCTGGATTTTATGTTTGATCAGGTTAAAGATGTCGCTATGAAGTATCATCCTAAAAAAATTGAATCCGATATTTTGAAGGACATTGAATGAAATCACAAAAAGAAGAGAATCAATTGATGAACACAAGTTTAGCCCTATTTGAGGATTATAAAATTCGTCGGGTTTATGATGAAGATCTGGAAGTTTGGTGGTTTTCAGTGATCGACATAGTGCGAGTACTAACGCAACAGTCTGATTATCAGGCTGCCAGGAATTATTGGAAAGTCCTGAAGAACAGGCTCAAAAAGGAAGGAAGTGAAGTGGTTACAAATTGTAACCGGTCGAAAATGACCGCAACTGATGGCAAGCAGAGGCTGACAGATGCCGTTAAATACGGGATCATATGAGCGAAGCAGAGTTGATTTTTACAGCCCTATCCACTCGACAAATTGCAGAAAGTGAAGATTCAACAGGAATGACAGAAAATAAGAGTGCAGCAAAAACAGGGGGTGGTATTGCAAAAAATGCCAGAAAGGAACTTGAATCAAAAACCGGAAATAATGTGGTCACATCTGGTAATTACTTGCCACCTGTTGAAAAACAGAAAATTAAGGACACCGAACAATGATGGTAACTTTTGTTTCTCAATGCGAAAAGAAAGCTTTGAGTCGATCCCGTAGGGTTCTAGATGCCTTCGCCAATCGGATTGGCGATAACACCTGGCAGACAGTGATCACCAATGATGGTTTGAGTGCTTTGAAAAAACTCCTCAGCAAAACCGCCAGTAAAAATACTGCCGTCAGTTGTTTTTGGATCAGAAGTCGTTCAAGATCGGAACTGGTCTGGATCGTGGGGAATCGAGATAAATTTAATAGTGAAGGGGTGGTGCCGGTGAACTATACCGCAATTACAGAAATAAAAATGGATGAAAATAATATGATTAATGAAAACGTTTACGCTAATACGAATAAACAACCATTAGATCAGCACTTGTTTGCGGTGGGGTATGTGGCATCAGCATTAATGAAAAGGATTACCAAAAGTGATGATACTAAAAATTTAGAAAAAGTAGCATTTGTTGCAGGTTGTTTACATGATGTTGGCAAGTTAGATCCTGAGTTTCAGCTGTGGCTTAATGGATTGATAATTAAGAACAAATACATTGATGAAGAATGTGACGGTTTACATATCGATAAAGGTAAATTTTCCTTTGAAACTCATGCTAGTCATAATGAAATATCGCTACTTATGTATCATCTAATGAATGATCAAAGCGATAAAAGGATTAATAACCCTAATAAAAAAAGTATTAAACATGCTGTTTATTGGCACCATGCCAAACGCTTTAGAAAAGAAGAATTGAAAAATCTTGAGTATATCTTTAAAAAGCTACAAAAAAGACTAACTAAAATTAAATTTAATGACTTCTATAATTTTACAATGGCGTTAATACAATCAATTAACCAGTTGAGTAAAGAATATGGTGCTAATTTTCAAGTCGAAGGTTTACTTAAAAAATTAGATAAAGAGAAGGTAGAAGACCTATCTGAGCCTAAACTACCAGAGTATAAAAAGTATTCTTTAATAAATGATGAGATAGTTGATTTTATTAATGACGTTGTAATAAATGCTAAAAACAACTTAGTTCGTACTGCAGTTATTAGTGCGGATCGACTTGTATCCAAATTAAGTGCAGAAGAATTACAACAACATATTGAAGGGCAAACCTTAGCAACAGAACTTGATAGTGCATTAATCCATGATCGAGGTCTAATTACACAAATTAAACTTTGTTTAGAAGGGTTTGAAGTAAAGTACCCTGATAGTGAACGCAATCAACAGCAAAGCATCGCAGCAGCAAAACTTGCAAAAATTGATGATGAAAGTCATGTGAAGGTACTAAATGGTTCTGCTGGTTGTGGAAAAACTAAAATAGCATTGCAGTGGGCGTTAAATACTCATGTTAAAAAAATAATTTGGGTTTGCCCCCGTGTGCAAGTTTGCCAAGGTTTATTTAAGGATTTAACTAGTGATGAATATCTTCCTAAAGCTCAAATAGAGATAAATACGGGGGAGTTTAAGTTTATAAATAGTGAGGATAATGAAACGCCACAGGGCAAAGAATTTTCGGGTGATATTGTTTTAACCACGATAGATCAAGTAATTAATGCAATTACTACCCACCGTAATGTGACGAACCTCGTCGAATTCATGAATGCACATATTGTTTTTGATGAATTTCACGAATATATCAATATGCCCGCATTCAATTTGTTATTTGCTGAATTAGTACAAGCTAAAAAATGGAAAGGTGAAAAGGCTAATACTTTGTTAGTATCAGCAACGCCTAACTATTATTTCATCAATGAATTTTTAGAAATTGATGAAATTATTGATATGCCAAGTTTTAATCAAAGTAAGTATCAAATTAAATTTAAGATATTTGATGAAACGATAATTGATAAAAACAATCCTTTATATCAGCAACAAGCATTTTCAGAAAAAGATCAAAAAACTATCTTTGTGATAAGTAATACTGCAACATCAGCACAGCTAAGTTTTATGCAACATCAGCAAAATGAAAATGCGGTATTACTGCATTCAAAATTTGAAAAATCAGACAAGTTAGCCTTGTTTAATAAAGTGTTTGATAACTTCAAAAAAGAGGGCCATAGAGTATTTGATATTTTACGCAGTGGTCCGGTAGTGCAAGCGTCACTTAATATCAGTTGTGACCATATGATTTCTGAATTTACTCATGCAGAAAACTGCTTACAGCGCTTAGGGCGGTTAGATCGCTTTGGTCAAAATAAGGAAGTTAATAATTATGTCATTGCTGTTCCTGAATCCATTCAAGCTGGAAAAGGTAATGGAGGTTGTGCTCGCTTTTTAGGGCGTTTATTTAGTTTTCAATCAGCAAAGGCATGGTACGAATTTCTACAAAATAAACAAGTCTCAGAAAGAATATTGACGATTACTGAAATTTATCAGTTGTATAAAGAGTTTTATAAAACAAGTAAAGCACAGCAGGCAGTGGAGAGTGACTTTTTAACGGTACTCAAAAAAAGCGCACAAATGATTGATGCTAAAGTTCATGATCCCATGTCACCCCCTAAGAAAAAATCAGCAAATACTAAAATTAAAATGAAAAAAAGCTCACTTCGTGGCGATAGTCGTTTTGTTAATATGGCTGTTTGTAATCTAAACTGTTTGAAAAACCCTGTTATCTTAGATGAATACATCGTTAAAAATGATGATGAAAGTGGTTTAACTGAATCATTAGAGATTATCCGCAATACAGGTTTGATTGATTACGTTGCACAGAAAGATAGTCGCATTAATGAAAACACCTTGATAAAAGGAATTCCTGCAAAACAAATGAATAAACGAAAAATGCTATTAGAAGGTGCTGCAACTAGTCCTGAACATGCCATTTATTTAAGTTATACCGAAAATGACTTAAATAAAATTGGTGAAGAAAAACCACATGATGAGGCAATTTATTATGCGGTTTGTGATAAGCAAGTGATCGGTAAGCTATCGTTGAGTCAACTTGTAATTAAAAGCAAGTAGGGTAAGTGAACCAGATGAGGTAAATTTTATACCCCATCTATATTTATAAGCTGCCTGCTCGGCAGTAAACCAATTCTGTTTTATATTAAACAACATAAATTGTTGTTTAATATAAAACTCAATCAATTTTAAAAAGGATAGTAAAATGGAAAAAGTGACAGGTATCAAAAGTGTAGATTTTAAAATCATTGCATTAGGTCATGGTGTGGTTAATTGGAATGGGCCAACCGCTCTCAGCTCTAATGGAAAAAACTTAGATAATCATAGTTTACCTAAATTGAGAGGTTATTCTAATCTAACAGGTGAAGTGAGTGAAAAGGGATTTAAATATAAAAAAGATGTAACAGACATAAACTTTGAAAAAAATCCATTATATATTAGTCAGAATTGTGTTCGCCATCATCTCTTTAGAAGTCAAGCATTTGATATACATTACGCGAACAAAAGTAAGTTAGATAACTTGATTCAAATACTCGCTTCAGAAACAGGATTAATTCGTGGTTATGTAATTCCAAATAGTCAGAATAAGCGTACAAGTCCTTTATTGATTGAGGATTTTGTTGATGAATTACATAACGGTAATTATGAACAATTATCAAATGCTAGCTCTGTCGAAGAAATACCAAAGCCTGATGGAACTGTGGGCTATAAACGAGGGGAAAATTCTATTTTTTCGAAAACAACTTTTGGTGATACTAGATATAAATCGTACGGCTCAATCAGTATTGAGCAATTACAGTTCATATCACTTGATAAAAAGTTTGACCGGGAGGCCATGCAAATAAAACAAGGTCAAGGTGAGGAAGTAGCTCAAGAAATTCAAAGTTTTATTAAATCACTGAATAGTAATTTAAAGCCAGTGGCAACATTCCATGAAAATTATGTACGTAGTGGAACAATATTTGAGGAAGGTGAAAACGGTATATTGCTAAATAATGATGCAATCCAAGCACTTGTGGAGTACACACTCACGCTAATATCTGAGCTTTCAATTCGTCAGGCTAAATCGTATATGTATGTTGATAGCATTACCGTTGACTATAACGACAGTAAAAAAATGATGCGTATTAAGCGTGATGAAAGCAGTGTTTCAGGAACACCTGAATCAGATTTTGCCAACTATTTTTATACAAAGTAGGGGTAAAAAATGAAAATAAGTATTGAATATGAATCATCATGGCGAAACTCATTTTTAGAGGGAAGCAATAATGAAGCTTTACCTAAAGCAGGGCGAAAATTTATTGGTTCTATGACTAGTTTGAAGAAGCCCGAAAACTTTATTAAGCGTGAAATTACAATTGATACCATCATGGGTTTATTAAATCGTTTAATTGGCGATCAACGAAAATTGTACCAAGCAAGAAGAGAAGAAAGTTATTTTTTCACTGATATTGAGTCACTAGTTAGCTTTGAAGATAAGCCTAAATATATTAATAATGACATGACCTATATCCGTAATATTAGTGGTAGTACGGATCAGAATTCATATACAGGAGCGATCCAGGTAAGCGATCCTATGTTTTTATCTAATTATTCGGATGAATTTTGGGGAGTATTAGCACTAAGTTTAGAAGAACTTTGCCAATTTATTATTTCTGAGAATACTATTCAAGCAAGAATCTCAAATGATCCGTTGACTATTATTGGCAGATTAGAGGAGTTGAACAAAGAAAAACCAGTTGAAAACATTGATTTTATTAATAATGCTTTTCAGATTTTACAAAATAAATTTGAAAAATATAATGGTTTAAATAAAAAAGGATTAGTTTTTCCTCTTGCTTTGTATTGTTCTGCGCTTTATTTGCAACTTGATTTATTAGCTAGCAAATATGATATGGATACAGCAAAAACTAAAACTGGTGGAATTAGTGGCATATCAAATAATGGCTTCACTAAAAAAGACTTTATGAGTCGATTTACCACAGGGGATAAGAAAAAAATATGGGGAAACCCTTATATTCGTGAAGAATTTATTAAAGGTGAAGGGAAAACAAAGCACCTTATGACGAAAGCCAGCGGTACTTTAGAAATTATTCTTAATATTAGTTATGACAAAGCTAAAGAACTAAAACTCATGATAGACAATGCTGGTGTATCAAGTTTTTACCTTGGTAAAAAAGGCTTGGCATATGTAACAAAGGTCAGCAAAAAGGAGGAAAGCTAATGGATCATTATATTGATATAAAAATAATTCCTGATAGAGAAATGCGTGAAAACCTGTTGATGAACAAGGTCTACACTAAACTGCATAAGGCCTTATTTAATTTAGAGTCCAACCGAATTGGAGTTAGTTTTCCCAAGTGGAAAGTAATGTTCGGACCAGTATTGCGCTTGCATTCTACAAAGGAAAACCTGGAATTATTGCAAAAGTCTAATTGGCTCGGTGGTCTAATTGGATATTGCTCTGGCGGAGAGATAATACCTATACCTGAAAGACCTCAGTATCGTATAATTTCCAGAGTTCAATCAACTATGAGCCAGTCAAAACTTAAACGCCTCATTAAGAGAGGTTCAATAACCGAGAGTGAGGTTAAAATTTATAAAGCCAAAATGTTTTCTAAAGGTTTAGATAACCCCTACTTGGAATTGGAAAGTACTTCAAATGGGCACAAACACCGACGCTATATTCAATTTGGTGAATTAACTGATAAAAGTACGGAGGGTGTATTTGATGATTTTGGATTAAGTAAAATCGCTACAGTCCCTTGGTTTTAACCTCAATAAAGAAGAGTGAAATCTCATGAATAGTCCCACCAACACTCAATTATTGTCTGACTTGCGCAAGCTTCTGAGTGAAAGCCGTCAGCAATTGCAACAGACAGTCAACACAACAATGGTGCAAACTTATTGGCAGGTTGGGCGTTTGATTGTTGAAGACGAACAAAAAGGAGAGAGCAGGGCCAGTTATGGAAAACAAGTGCTTCAGCAATTATCTAAAACATTGACAACCGAGTTCGGAAAAGGTTTCGATGCCAGTAATTTAAGAAACATGCGTCGTTTTTACTTGGCTTTTCCAATCCAAGAGACAGTGTCTCTCAAATTGAGTTGGTCACATTATAATCAGCTGGCCAGGATCGAAAACGATCAAGCCAGGCAGTGGTATATGAAAGAAGCCGTTGAACAAAACTGGAGTGTTCGGGCATTAGATCGGCAGATTGGGGTATTGTATTATGAACGCTTACTATCCAGTCAAGATGGAACGTCTGTAAAACAGGAAGCCGGGGAAAAAACCCACTCATTGGTCTCTAATCAGGAGGATTATCTTCGTGATCCTTATATCCTGGATTTCCTCAACTTGCCATCGCAAGATGTACTAGAAAGTAATATTGAGCAGGGCATTATTAGTAATTTACAAACATTTTTACTTGAGTTGGGAAAAGGATTTGCTTTTGTTGAGCGGCAACAAAGAATAATTGTCGATGAACAAGACTTTTATCTCGATTTGCTGTTCTACAATTTTAAATTGAAATGTTTTTTGCTCATTGACTTAAAAATAGGAAAACTAAGCCATCAGGATATTGGGCAAATGGATACTTACGTACGCATTTATGATCAACATAAAAAAGATTCTACAGATAACCCAACTATCGGTTTGATTTTATGCAGTAAAAAAAGCGAAGCCCTTGCCAAATATTCCGTATTAACCGATAGCAAGCAATTATTTGCCTCAAAATATTTACCCTATTTACCAACCGAAGAAGAGCTACGGAAAGAATTAGAACGGGAGCGGAACTTGTTAACTGGACTTGCGGCAACCTAAGTTTTCAATTTTACCATGATAATAGAAAGCTTTCCATTATCATGGTAAAATATAAATGATGATAAAAAACGGGAAATGAAAGATACACCTGTAAATGGTTCCTTTCATTGTTACGGCCTCAGCAAAACCGCAACGGTTCCTTGGTTTTAATTCAGTCATTGATTTCAATATAATTCAGGTTATACCATGAAGTATAACCTTATCCAGAGAATATCATGTTAATGAAAGTGTTTAATAAAGGTCAGATTGTCATTCCGGTTGCTTTTAGAAGGGAACTCGGTGTTGAACCCGGCGATATGATCGACTTGACAATTGATAAAAAGGAGCATTGCCTCAAATTAAAAAAACCGGAACAATCCATAGAAAAATTAATAGAACTGAGCAAATTGACTAGCCAACAAATGAAAACATTGCTGAAATGCGCTACCGATAAAAGCCTGTATTTTAAATTAACATAATATCAAATCGAATTTATCATTGAA
>JABHWU010000061.1 GCA_018657625.1 Deltaproteobacteria bacterium
CAATCATGGGAGCAAAGCGACCACTTCTTTGCACAAAATAAATTGGAAATTTTTAATCAGTTCAAAATAATCAGAAAATTTAAGCCCATATAAAGAGACGATCAACACCCTCTATCAAACTGCTTAATCCTTCTACGACTATGTCGTTTCTCATGACGTGATAATAAACAGCGGGGTATTTACCTTGAAACTTTGCATTCTTTTTGAAAAAAATATCTTTTGCAGGTATGCCAAACATTCCAAGCCCGCCAATTACGAAATTTTTCAGAGCTGCATCAATATCACTTTGTTTATATCTTATATGTGCATTATTTTTTTTTGCGGTTAAATGTATGGAATAGTAAAATTCGTCACCATCAATCAAAGTTTCACAATTATACACATTTATAATATGATCTTTAATTGTTCTCCCATTTTTTTTAGGGGTACAAGGAAAATCAATCTGGAAGCCAATTGACGGATCTGTAAAAGAGTTTTCCGCCAAACAATTAGCGTGGATTAGAAATACCAACAATATAATTATCGACAAGCACTTCACCACATAGACTCTGTTATTTTTATTCACTCTATCTTCCATATCAAACCCTCATTAATCTAAAAATATATTGTACCAAAATCATGATTTAGAAATTTGGAATAGCAGTAGAATTTTAATATTATCTATCGATTGAATAGCAAAAAAAAGATATCAATTCAATAAGTAAAAACCCCTATTTTGACAGAGAAATCACATCTTTTTTTAATAGGAAAAAATATTGTCAAATTAACTTCCCAAATCAATCTTTCTTGGGAATGCTTCATGAGCAAGAATTGAATCTGTAAAAGGTTCCAGTTTCTGACCGGGCAAGTACAAGATGCTGACACAGTGAAATCTTTTTCCCCGAGAACTATTTGTTAAAAAAAATTTCAAGTTTTTTACCGTCCAACACCGTCCACCGCCCAAACGAAGTCTGTATATGTCCTTCGTTCAGTTAAAAATGTTGATTTAACCGCATTATTGCCCAGATTCATACCTTACTTGGTTCAGAAACGGCGACGATATAGCGGACTAAAAAGGGGGCAGGATTGGAAACTGGATGGGGAAACCAGTATTCTTTAATTTGACCGCGTTAGCCTTTTTTGGCCTTTTTCAAATTAAACAAACATCAATGACTTTTGGATAAGCCTATTTTTTAAAAAATCATCATATTCATCATGTTTCCACAAGTCGTCGCCATCCCAACGTGCTTCAATTAAACGTGAGCCTATCAAAAGACCATTTTTTTTCATAGCTAGTCCGACAGTATTTCCTCGAAAACGCCGTGGAATGCTCTTAAAGAAATTATGACCCTGTAAAGAAATTTTTTCAGATGTGATATTTTTACAATATAATGATGGAACAAATACGACTGTTGATTTCACACTTATTTTTAATTGTCCCGTTGTGTATGAAAATTCAATTTCATAGTCTTTTTCATCAGTATTAAATTCTCTTTCTATTTTACTTAAAAAAAATCTAAAACTCTCACGGTCAACAGTCATATAAGGTTTTTTTTCAGAATGAGATGCTATTAATGTTTTAATATGTTCATGATATTTTTGACCATGGGACAAATCATCGGGTATAGAATCTTTACCAAAAGCAGAAACCCATTTTTTATAGAGCACACTTAACAATTCAACTGGCGTAAGGTCATGACAAATCCCAAATTCTTCTGGAACAAAAATTGTTCTTTTATCTGTAGTAAAATAAGAAATCTGAATAACCCACTGAAATATAGCATCACATGCGGATGGTGTGAAAGCAGACACAGTATTGCTATATGTTTTTTCAAATATTTTATACTGGTTTTCATGAAATCCTAATAACCTAAAGTTCTTTTCAATTGGCTGTTTTTTGTAAAGGTAATCTGGGATAGAATCCAACTTTGGTATATCATACATTTTGTGTGCTTCCTTTAGGTCTAATCTTAATTCAATAAATTTTTCCTGTAATTATCTGTATTTAGATAATATTATTTCCCACAATGTTTTATGTTTGATCATAGTGTGTTCAGTTCTTTCCTGTCCAGTTATTTTTTTTTGATTTCTTTTTTGTAAAGCATCCCAACTCCAACCACATTTTGGACAGCGAAGAGAACCATCTTCGTCAAATTCAAAACAGGTTATTTCTTTACAAACCGTACATTTTTTATCACCAACACGCTCTTTTCCCTCTATGTAATACGCATGTTTTTTAATAGCCTTTTTTAAATTTATAAGGGAAGGGGGTGAAAGATTTTTTTCAATACTTTCATTACTCAAACCCCTAAATATAGATATTTTATGTAATATTTGCGCCATAGAATCAGAAGATAAATATCCAACTTGATATGAGAAATGATATTCTTTTTTGTTTTTAAATGCAGTCCAAGAAATTGATTCATACCCGTTTAGTGTTAATTTTCCTAATCCCAAATATGCTGTTGCAAAATCTGTCATTTTTTCATTTTCGTCTGTGTCTTGTATGATAATTGATTTTTCAAATAAAAAATGATGTGTTAATTCATGAGCAAGTATTGCTCCCATTATCAAAGGAGAATGTTTATTGGTTATGGCTATTTGTATTCTACTATGCCCTGGTCCAATATGTTTTATCAATCCAGCTGGCCCTGTATTATCCCAATTATAATTTTCGGCTACTAAAGGATTTTGCGAACCACTCCATTCTTCAATAATCGGCACAGAAGTAGAACCAATATGGTTTGCAAGAAGGACCATTGCCTGGTTTAGAGCCTCTGTTGTCCCCTGACAAATAAAACCATAAAATCCAGGAGTCGGTTCAAAATGGAATTTATCGCCTGCATTGAGCCGGTATACACCGAGACGACTGCTGATATAAACCATTTGCTTATCTATCCAGTTATAGAAATTCATATTACTCCTATATTGCCACTGTGCATCTTCACGTCCACTCAATCGTCTGATTGGGGTTTATGGTTTAGATTGTCCAGGTAAGAACGGCACTATATTTTCTGGATTGGCTGTTTGCATTCTGAACAGTACCAAGTGTCTGCCTCTTGATTGTAATCAATGTTCTTATATTGGAGACCACAATTGTGACAATTTTGATAAATTGCCGTTTCTGTTACAATTTTTTCCTGATGTAAATTATTTAGTGCTTTTTCATTTTTAAATAATCTTGAGACTCTATAGCCTCCGTAAATAAGACAAGTAAATGAAAGAATAAATAATATCAAAAAATTTTCACTGATTGATCTCCGAAAAAGATACCCTACAAAATTCTTTTTTTTGTCTGAAATAATTGCATTTTGTGGATTAATTTTTGAATAAACAATTGGGAGCTGTGTTCCCGGTTCATACAACATGTCTAATGATAACGTCTTGTTGTAACCGTCATATGACATAGTATTATTGTAATAGGTTCTGGTTCCAGATCTGCGCCCTTTTCGCACTACCATTTTGTTTTCTTTCACTTCACACGTGCTAATGATGGCATTATTAGTTAAGTCTAAAGCATTTGTTACCAAAGCAACAGTATGAAAAATGAAAAATAACCCCCATCCTATTAAAAAAAAACCAATGGCAAAATTTTTTACCCGCCTGAAAAGGTCGAAGTTCTTTTTTAATAAATAGTGATCTAATAAAATGTAGATCCCGACTATCAGGGCCAAGATTATGGTCATCCAAGCAATTATATCCATACTTGTACTTCCCAATTCAGTATTGGAGTTCAGAAATATAAAGAATCCATTATGAATTCATAGTTCAATACTATGTTCAGATGTGTTTCCCGGAGCGGCAAAGCTTTGGAGGGTTACATCAACTGTAACAAATTTTTATATTCAAGCTTTCATTTTAAGTTTATATTGGCTCTGCTGTAGCTGCTGATTTATCACATGACGGACATTTCCGAATGTGGGCATCGCAGCTATTGCAGCCGTATTTATTACCACACTTATCACATTGAACAACCCAAATTTTAGCAAAAGGATGATTTGTACTTTTCGTATCCGTTTTTAGTAACAATACTTGATCATTTTTATTTTTTTCACCGATATTCATTTTTGCCTACTAAACATATAACATTTTGGGTAACTTAACGGCCCCGTAGGGTATGCCCAACGCCGCACTTCACCGGCCCTGGGGGGTGGGTAACAAAATAGCAAGGTAATGTATTGGTTACTGGGCTACTCGGAAAACCGAAAAATCGACATCATAGCCCGGTCGGTGTGAAAGCGCTTGTTAGGTCATTTCCCTGCTATTTTTGCAGCCGCTTCAACCCACTTTGCTAAACTTTCCTTATTGGTGAATTTATAAGCTTTGAATCCATTAACCTCAATCTGCGATGGAATGGCCCCTGGAGACCCGGTATCTCTATTCTGGTCTTTGAGGTGGTGAATCTGAATTGCGACAAGGCCGTTTCCACGGGCAATCGATTGATCAATTTCATAGTTTATGTACTTACGGTTCGCCGTGCCATAGGTGACACAAACAACGGTAACCGAGGTATTGTTGAGCCCTTTGTCAATCAAAGCCTTAATTTCCTTATCGCCCTTCTTCTTGGCCTCCTCCCATAAAGATGCATCTTGGAAACCAGCTGCTGCTGTACCAATTATGTTAGTCATACTCCTGATTTGATTTACCTTCCACACATATTTGTAATGGAAACTAAAAAATACACGTTTAGCCATTTGCTCCCCCTTTGATTGTTAAACACACAAACATTACAATTATTACTGTGAGAACAAGAATGCCGTGAAAAAGAAACATTGTTTTCGACATGATGCTCCCTGACCAAGTACATCCATCTTTACCGTTGAAACTATTTGCATTCATTTCAAAATCAATGTTTGATGCTTCCATTTTTCGTACTTTACTGTATAGCTGTCGATACAAGCGCTCTTGGTAGAGGTAATAGCCATCAAGAACCCAAAATGCTATTACAGGCAAATACGCGAGGTAAACAAACAGAGGATTAGCCTCTTTTGCCGCGAGAGCAAATAAACCCGAAACCAAAATCACACTCCAACCCTTCAACAGAAATGAACAATGGGCCATCCGATTGATTACGCCTTGAATCAACTCAAGATGTTTTAGTTTCTTTTCCATATCCCCTCCTGGTCTGCGACGATTTATAATATTGATATGTAATGCAGTATCAAAATAAATTAGTATTGTAAATAGGTATAACTACCTATTTTTGTAGAAAAAACTCATTCAACAATATGGGAGAAATATAAAATCAAATGAACCAATTTCCCAGTAAAGTTAATTGGAGATAGAGACTCCCCAGCAGATCCAACTTTATTAAATTTGATACATAAAAATCATTTGCTATTTCATTGATGATACCCTTTTTGGTAAAAATTAGCCCGGTAGTACCGAATGATGGAACAAGGGGTAAATGGAGAAACATTGGATGGAGTGCTGAAGGTGTGGGTACTGGAGGGTGTTGGTACTGGTGCAGGTACTGCCTTTAAGACAATAGGTGGTTTGATACTACTATTTATAATATACTATATACTACTGTTTTTATTCGATTTAAACCCTGCTTAACCCCTTTCTGATGCACATATACAAATTAAATTAGACAGCCCTTAAATAGGAGATTTTACCCTTTACTTTGGATGCTGACACAATGAAATCTTTTTCCCCGAGAACTATCTGGTAAAAATAGTTTTACATTTTTCATCGTCCATCACTGTCCAAACGAAATCTGTTTCATGACTTTGCTGAATCAGAATCACCATTTTAGCTATCGGCTACAAAGTACCTGCGCATTTTTGCTTGGCGGTCTAAACTCATTTTTACCTGGATTCTGCAAAGAAGGGCACGTAGCCGTATGAATAGCGACACACCTCCTTGGTGACCATCGCAACGGGTACGCTGTCTTATACTTATTTCCGTGATACTCCCAGTGAAGACTATCGGGTGGACCGATTTTTTCGTCAGGATTGAAAGTCAGTAGAACACGGGTACGGACTGGCTTCTTCTTGGTATCCACATGGTGGAAATGATATCCAATGTTATGATTGTCACGTACGATACCATCATTCCAGCCAGCGATAGAAATCAGGTAGAAGTAGATGCCTTCATTCTCATCCTTGTTAACCAAGTGGCGCCGGTTATAGAGCTCAAGCGTGAAATCGAGGGTATGGATTGGAGTGATAAAAACATCCATGACTAATTGTTGGAGAAGTTTTTCAGCCGACTTTCTTTCCACGAGGGTAGCATCAAGGCTTTGAAATTCAGAGAAGCGATACTTGAGTTCGACTGACAAAGTATCCAGTTGTTCTGTCAAATGTTGATATTGTTGCAGTCTCTGTCTATAAAAAATATCAAGATCGTCAGCTACTTGTACCTCTTGTCTATCTCTGATCTCTGACCAATCAAAGTTGTCAGACAATGACTGTCTTATGATATTTCGAATTTTGATAAACTCTACATGCTCCGTTTTTTTCATCTTTTCTCCCAGCAGGGCCTTGAGGAATAGCACTGCTTTAAAATATTAAGCAGGTTAAAGCTGAATTTAATGAAATTACTATAAAGAGCCCAAACCTCGTGATGAACCAAAATTATCAAAAGCTTAATAACGCTGGTGATGAACCAAAATTATCAAAAGTTGCCAAAAAAATAACTAAAAAAAATAAAAAAATAAAAATTGTAATAACTATTGTCTTCCTATTAATGATTATCCTGATTTGATGTTCTTGCCCAGCAATTATGAATAAAAGCGAAATTAAAACAATAACTGACAATACTATTAAAAATATTTGCTCTACTTGTATACCAGTGGCCAATAAAAGAGCGCATAAAAGAATACTGCCATACCATAAAATTAATATTTGACCTTTATTCAATTTCATAATAATGCTCCTTAAATATTTATTTATAGTCGCCTTTCACCCGCCGGGCAGCTGTGAAAGGGATTATTGTCCGCATTTTTTATTCCAGATAATTTGCTGGCCTAAAGCCACTACTTATGAGCTTTTCATCTTTCCGAGCCCTCTGGAAAGCTTGAACATAGCTCAATATAGAATCAACAGTTGTCACACTTAAAATTTCCATTCTTAAATCAGCATGAAAGATATAAGAATAATGTTCATGTAATATTTGGTCTACACACTCTATTAGTTGATCGATTTCAGAATTATTGATTGGATATTTCTTATAGATTGATGATGGAGTGTCAAAAAAAGCTTTATCAAGATGTGCAATAGATTTATCACGCCATGCTTTGATTCGGGAGATCAAATCATTGAAAGAATCCAGTTCACATATATTTTTATCGATTATTTCTCTATATTCATTTGGTTTTATAGATTCACGCTCATTCTTTTTGCTTGGATTGTAGCGAGTTGGGCAAATAGACCGGGCATGAACACATGCTTTATGGCCCCAAATTTATGTTCCCTCTGCTATTTTGGGGATTTCCCTAATTGACTCTTTCAAGATTAGACGATATGGATAAGATGAAAAATCAAATTATTTTAGATATATTCAAGCAGGTAATTACAAATGCCACATCATAATGAAGCAAGCGTAAATTCAAGAGAACTTTGTTTAGGCATTTTTCGTGAACTGAATAATTATATCCCAAAAATTAAAAGAAAAGAGACGGAGATTTATTGTACGGCGTCTTCGGACGATAGAACGCAGTTTGTTCAAGTTTATCATCGAAACCCAAGGAATATCATCCGTGTTTATTTTAACGGTCCAATCAAGAAGATGGAAGAGATAAATAGAAGAACCTCATTGAATATATTAACTGATAAATCTCGTAAATCATTTCAACATTATATCATAGTTGAAGACATAAAGATGGTCCCTAACGTTGCTAAAATTGTATATAAACTCTCGTATTTAAAATCATAATATTTAATGATGGGGAAAAATCATTTCCCCCCGGTTCATACCCCATTACCTTTTCATATTCCTCTGCCACGGCATCTTCCTATGATTTTTTAATCGACATGGTTTTTTTATTTCTTTAAGATGATATTTATATTGGCCAGGAAATCAAAATAACCCATGAGTTTGTTTGTTTTTGTTTCAAATAAACCCATTTTGTCAAGTGACTCTTGCCACTCACAATGGTACTCGGTATTAAATTCAATATTGCAATCTTTCAAAGATTCATCTTGATAAACTCGATATATATGCCTTACTGGATCTTCTATGAGTTTTTGCAATTCTTTTTTTGTGTTCAAGAAGCCGGCAAAATACTTAAAAGCCTCGAATGCTGGTCCAGGCCCCGCAAAATAAATTTTATATCCTTGGTTGTTAATGTAACATAATTTTCTTTTGAGCTTCATATTTATTCTCCTATATGCTATTGATTTTATGTGATTTAAACCTTGTTTAACCCCTGTTGATGTAAGTGTGTATGAATCAAATTATACGGTGCTTAAACTCGAAATTTAAGGTCTTTAATCTGCATGTTCATAGCCCGCCCGTGCTGACTGGATCAAACTGTGAAAATGGCAAGCACCAGATGGAAAAGTTTAACTGATGACAGGGTGCCTCAACCCGAGAATCGGCTCCATAAGTTTTACTCCGGCATCATCATCCTGTGTCAGGTTAAAAGAATTTTATGCAATGGCACTGAAAAACTTTGGAAATCAATCCACCACCGGCGCATACCCCATCACTTTTTCATATTCATCCATCATAATTTTCCATAAAAGGTTGCAATACTGTTCTTCTACAATGACCGAATCATGCATGCATAAGCCAGCAATGCCGTGATCAAGCAGGCGCATTAAGATTCTTTCCATGATTTGGCTGTCCTGATATTGCAACCCAAGGCCTCTTGCTTTAAAAAGGTCATCACGAATTGGGTAATGGTAATCCATAAAAGCATCCATCATTTTTTTGATAGAGCCCTTGCCTTTCCGGTATCGTATCCCTTCGCGCTTTAATTTATTAAATATGGCACCGGATGCTTCATTTCGATCGGCATTAATGCTGATGAGGGAAACGAATTTATATTTGGTCCTTTCATCTTTCCGCCCAATCATATATGGGTCCTTTGTGTATTTTTCTCCTTGGCGGTGATAAAGCATTCTGATATGCATCCCAGAGAAATCTACCTCTACAGTTTGATTGCCATTGATGCAAATACAGTCACGGACCTCTTTATGAATCCCCTGATAAAATGGTCCCCAAAAACGCCCTCCTTTATCAAACTCTGTTGAGCCCTCATTGAATACCCGGTGCAGGTATTTTTTGTTGATTTCAAATTCCAGGTACTTAATACCGAAATCTTTAAGGGGACGCTTCTGCTTCATGAGAAGATATTTTTTATGTTCCCGATCCTTTTTGTCTCGGCCATTTACCTTGATTAGATTGAACATTTTTTTTAACCATAAAAGATACAAAAAAAGTGCATGTTTTTTACCATTTTTTTGCTCTATGCTCTGCCATTGTTGGCTGTGTAGCGTATGAGTTATTGAGATAAGGGTTGTATCTATATTCATAGGTTCTAATGTGTCTTCATTTAGAATAGATATTGTAGAGTATGAGTGTTTACCATATGAGAACTGTGATATCTGAAGTCCTGACTCTTGATTAAACACTGGTAGATCTTGTCCTGTAAACTTATCACCATAGCACTGATTCTCTACAGGATCTTTATAATCCAGTGCTGAATCAATATATCTGATTGAGCCAGTTATTAATCCTCCGAGGATTGTATCTGTTAGAACCTTCGGCTTAACTAAATCTTCCCCGAGCATCTTGATTCGGATAGTTTGATTTTTCGCCAAAGCATTATATCTGCGCAAGTTATATTCCATCTCCAGAGTAAGATCTGTCTCATCAAATTCATCAGGGATAGTATATTCTTTTTCAATCCATTTATTATTTTTTTTATCAAAACGCTTTCTAATCTCTTTGTGATTGAGTTGAACCAGGTCAACATTCTTATCCTGATAAATGCCTTCAAAAATGCTGAAATTATATTTATTGATAAACCGTCGCAGCAACTTTTCTGTGCCCCAGATACGGGTTACTCTTCTGCGTCCGTCTTTTCTGTCTAAATAGCCTATTTTTTGATATAGATAACCCTTTCTTAAAAGACTATCCAGCAATCTCATTGTGCGATCATGCCGTATGAAAACTTTGTTATAAGCACTGCCTTTACCGTATCTGCTCCTGTCTCTATAAATCATGATAGGTGAACCAGTGCAAAGACCAACCCAAAGATTGAGTAAGATGAGCATGAGCATTTTTTTATCACGAGATTTTTTCTTTGAGAGTTGGTACTTCTCTCCGATATCTTTGAATATAAAATCTCTGGCATCTTTAACATGTTTTTCATCACTGACGTGCCAGATACTGAACCAAATGGCTGTGTTGAGCCAGTTGTTGAATCTTTTTTTGTTTATTTTGTAAGTTGTTGTTTTTAGTTTGATACTCATTGAGGTTGTGCTCCTGTGCTAATTTATTTTCCATAAACAATCCTTTCATTTTATGGTTGATTGTTGGGGCACCTGCCAGCCCGAGAACTGACAGATACCCACATTTTTAATCTTGCGATGAATGAAATATGATGGATTACTCTTAATGTGATATTTCGTCCCTATATAAGACGTATAGTACAAGAATCTGAAAAAATTCTTTTTATTTTATAAGTACTTATTTTTATAGGGTTTTCTGTTTAACAAAAAAAAATTTTACCATTTCATGCATTCACAAATACCGGACTTTTTATACCGGTCTATACTGCGATGCCGGGAAAGAGCCTTGTTGTGGCTGATTTCCTGTTGCATCAGGTGTCGCATTTGCAATGGCAGTGGCGACTTTATACAGATTAAATGTGACAAGGTTCCATGTGCATGCATCAAGCCTCTCGTCATATTGTGCACAGCCTGTTATCAGACATGGCTCTTTGAAGAGTGAGCATTGCTTGTCTTGTAATCTTGACATGATTATTTTTCCTCCTTTTCTAGTATTTCTGCTGTCTTGGCTGAAGCCACTGGCAGGGTAAATCCTTGATCAACAAAACTCTTAAAGATTTTAATTTCTTTCAAATTTTCCTTGCTGAAGCGTCTATACCTTATTTCTCCGCAAGTGATTCTTACTGGAGGTTTGATGTATCCTCTCGCTTCATAATTTCTTAACTGACGAGCCGAACAGCAACTTTCCTTACTAGCATCTGCGATTCCTAATGAATCTTTCATAATTTAATTCTCCTTTAAATTTTTATTGAGCGACAAAAAAAATGTCTCTCTACTTAAAGTGAGGTTACATTAATGATTTAAGATGCATGTATTTACAGGAGAAAGGATGGAAAGGTATAACAGGCAAGGTTTTCAAGAATTAGGAAATTTTGTTGCCAAATTTGACTGAATCCGCATACTCAAAAAAAAGTAAAAATAATTGAATATTTTGTTATTTTTTTATGATTTTAGGAAAAAATTTATGAATAATCTTCATCCTGATCCAGATCGTCATCGTAATAATCTTTTTCAATTTCTCGCTGTTGTCTCTCCTCTTCTGCAAAATCTTCTGATGCAGGTCCAATTATCATCCAGCCATAAATATCAAAATCAATCATCATACCTCCTTTATTTAAGCTACCTTCTGAAAATCACTGACACCATCAGCGCGGCCATGCAGAATCAGGTTAAGAATCTTTTCTGTGTCTGCCAACACTTTCAGACATGCCTTGTGAGGATTCATTTTGATTTGTTCTGCGTATCTTTTGATATAACGGTAGCTGTTGCCAGTTGTATCTTCTGCATTTTTACCGATAATTCTGGATAGGGCCTGGGCTGATAATTCCGCTGAAATTTCTTGTAATGGGTTTTGACCGGGCTTAAGTTGACCTTTTATAATGTGGTCTGCTGCGTGGGCTAGCTCGTGATAGAAAGTCTTTTCTGCTGAAGTCGCTATGGCTATTTCTTTTCGATCGGGGGCAAAATATCCATAATAACGATAATTTCCCGGAACAGCTTTTACAGAAATACCCCAGGCATAAGCTCTTTCAAGCAAAGGAATCTCTGGCAATTCAATGTTCTGATAATCAAGGGGCTCTCCCTCCGTACTCTCTACTGAAAAAACAGGCATAGCCTTGAAGAAAGTCAGCACTTTCTTTTCTTCTTTTATCTCGTCATCCTTATTTTTCTTGAAACAAGGAACAAGGATGTAGATAGCCCGACTTCCTTTCTTAACTTGACGCCCGACTGAAAGCCACTGTTTGTAGCCTCTCGAATCTGCTGTCCCAGAAAGAAATTGGATAGTCCGGTTGGTAAAACTCCAATGGGCGCTGGGAATATCTCCGGTCGGAGTAAAGGTTGCTACTGCCACGGCTTCGGGAATGGCTCCTGATTCAAAGGCTTCCAAGATGGTGTTAAGAACTGTTTTAATTTTTTCATTCATTGGTTTTCTCCTGTTTTTAATTGTTGTGAAATAATTTCTTAAATGGGTTTAAGACATGTTTTGAGCTGA
>JABHWU010000016.1 GCA_018657625.1 Deltaproteobacteria bacterium
ACATGTCCCCGAATTACCTATTTTTCGTTCAGACACTAAATAATAAACCAATCTGTATCACAGCTTTTTTATTTATTTAACAATTGAAAGGAGATTCAAACAATGGGAATAAAGGCTCACGGTCAAATGCCAGGAAGGGTGAACAGATTCGTCCCTTTGATATCGGGTTTCATCGTTGGTGTTGTTTTTACTGGGATTCTTGTTTGGCAACTCATGCCAAGTATGATGTTAGTTGTACATCAAAGCAGATATGATAGTGTTGAAGAAACCAGCAAACAACTTAAAACCGCTATCGAAACCAATGGTTGGAAAAGTCCCGCAATTCTCAACATGAATAAATCAATGGCAAAAAATGGTGTCCATATGGATAATCAAATTAGAATTGTAGAACTATGCAATGCAGCATACGCTAAAGATATCCTGATGACAAATCCTGAAGTTTCTACTTTGATGCCATGTGCCTGGGGAGTTTATCGTGCAAAAGACGGTAAAGTCTATATTTCAGGAATGAATATGGGACTTATGGGGAAAATGTTTGGAGGAAATATCGCAAAAGTAATGGGGAATGCGGTTTCAAAAGATGAGAAGCAGATACTAAAACACATTATTCAAGAATAGGGTTATTTAACAGTGTAGAGGGAAATGTTAATTGTTACAAATTCTTAACTAATGTAAAACCCTATGAACACCTCTACTATAATAATACTTACCTGAGATATTTCGCGAATTAAAAATATTTATCGACAGTGACAGGATGAATTACGGAAAATGGATGCTCATCGGAAGTCAAAGATTTGAATTAAGCGATTGAGGATCATCTCTGGATAGGAGGATATCCGGAACTTTGGGCAAACAAAAACCTGGATATTAACGACTTCTTTGAAAGTTATATCAGGACATACGATGAACGAGATCTTAAACAAATCGTAGAAGTTAAAAATTTAACCGATTTTCGTCGTTTTATTAAAGTATTAGCTGTCAGAACAGGACAACTGCTTAATTATCGCGATATATCCAACGATGTTGGGGTTTCGGAATTCACCATAAAAAAATGGGTTCATGCCTTAGAAGTGAGTGGTTTAATCGTTATTCTGACTCCATTCTATTTAAATATTGGCAAAAGATTGGTTAAATCTCCCAAGATTTACTTTTCCGACCATGGTTTGGCCTGCTATCTACTCGGGATCACAAATCTCAAGACATGGAATTCCCATGCGCAAAAAGGGAACTTATGGGAAAATTTTGTTTTGATGGAATTGATTAAAAATAACGCATTAACGCCTGGTGAGGATATTTTTTTCTATAGGGATCAGAACGGTGTTGAAAAGGGGTCTTTATTTGACGCTTGATGTAAAATCCAACAATCAACATACGCTGGATTTCATCCGTGATGTTGTGGGTGATAAACATTAGATTTCCAAAGCAATCGGGGGACAGACATAAATCCCTTTTTTGATTTCATAGGGTCCGTCAACAGGTGCAACAATCCATGCTGTTTTAGGTCTTATTGCATCAACCAACTCAAAAAATCCCCGGGAAGGTTTTGGAGCTTTTGAAAGTTTACATTCAAAAAGATGCTGTTGTCCTGCCCTATCCAACATGAGGTCTATTTCAGCACCATTAGATGTTCTTATGAAAGAGGGCCTCCAGCGATCATATTCCGTAATTATATTTTCAATAACAAAACCCTCCCAGGATGCACCAGCTATCGGATTTGACAACAAAGAATCATACTGTTCAATATCATGTAAAGCGTGAAGGATTCCACTATCCCGCACATAGATTTTTGGGGATTTAATCAACCTTTTTTTTAGATTAGTTTCCGCAGGCGGCAATAAACGAATCATATAAGTTTGTTCCAAAATTGCCAGGTATTTTTTTAAAGTCGGAATCGATATATCAGCTGCCGTTGCCAGTTTATGATAGTTTATAGTTTGACCGTTGTAATGGGCCAGAAGCATCCATAATCGCTCAATTATAGGGACCGGGATATTGAATCCCAGATTTGGAATATCGCGTTCCATGAATGTTCGAATGAAATCAAGACGCCAGTCAAAACTGTCCATATCATTTCCAGCGAGAATGCTTTCAGGAAAACCACCTCTAAGCCAGGTATCCGACCAGTTTGTGATATTGGCGATTTCTTTAACGATAAATGGTGTCAGATCAATATAAGCGATGCGACCCGCAAGTGATTCTGTAGATTGTTTAATCAAGTCCCGGGACGCTGATCCCAAAATCAAAAACCTGCCAGGCCTTCTATCTTTATCTATTTCTGAACGTAGAACAGAAAAGAATTCTGGAAGCAGTTGAATCTCATCAAGGCAAATGAGCTTATCTCTATAGCGGTCAAAAAAAAGTTCCGGTTCTGACAGTTTATTTCGGTCAACTCGGTCCTGTAAGTCAAGATAAACTGAAGGTGTATCTTTGAGAAACCTTTTTGCCGTTGTCGATTTGCCAGATTGTCTAGGACCAAGAATGGCTACAGCCGGTGAACGAGAAAGCGCGCTTCGTAGTTTTTTTTCTTTCTTTCTTTGAATATAACCATGCATATCAAGAATCCTTGTTTATGATTTACATGGATAATAAAGCGATGCCAATAAAATGTCAAACAATTCGCATGAAGCGGTGCACCAAAAACTTGCAAGCAAGGCTTATATGAGCATTCAAAAAGTGAATTATAACAAATAGATAAAAGGTAAGATATTGATAAAAAAGACTTGACAAAATTAATAAGTCACAAAAATCGAAAAAACGCCAATATGTTAGTTCGATTAGGGAGTTATCAACAATGACAAGTGATAATAATAGCAACTCATCAGATAAGAAAAGCAAAATCAATATTTGAGTCGAAGAAATTGCGGAAACCTTACTTTCTCTCGTATCGAAAGAAGATAATATTAATCTAGACTCAGTGGAAAACGCCCTTACCCCCATATTCAAGGTTATCAGAAAACGAACGATACTTTGAGAATCAAGATAAGTCTTTGCAGTATGGTTGTTTTAGCCCTAGTAGGAGTGTTTCTTACATTCGTTTTTATATTTTTTTTAAAGGACCGGTTTAGTTTTTTTTCTGTTCTTGATATTCTGCAAAAAAGAAACAATTTAAAAAGGACTAGTAATGGAACCACACGATATAATAGCTGAAATTGATAAACTCGAACTATCTGAAAAGCTTATTTTAGTTGAGGATATTTGGGATTCAATTGCAAAAGCACACTCAAAATTACCTATGCCTGAATGGCAAAAATCTGAACTGGATAAAAGAGCAACTGAATTTAAGAATAGCAATTCATTATCAAGTGATTGGCAATCTGTTCATGCTAAATTACGAACTGTGATAAATGAACCTTGAATACACGAAAAGAGCAGAAGCAGATAGAATCAGCTAAAGAATCGCCATAGTTCTTATCGACAGAGACAGGACGAATTAGGAACAACGGATGATCAATCCACAGTCCTGCCAGTCGTGGAAAACATACTTAATTTGTAAAATTGACAAAATTGGAACATATTGCTTATTATTAAGTTATAGTTATTATGATATAATAACTATAACTTAATAATTATACTTTTTTTTTAAATACTGACCATTATAAGAACAAATCAAGTTTTAAGCATGCCTAATCCATTTAAAATAAAAGTAGTTAAAAATGAAAAAGAGTTCTGCGACCGTCAGGATGAACAACAGAAATTGATATCTTATATCAATAACAAGACAAATGCTGTTTTATACGCTCCCAGACGATTCGGAAAGACGTCGCTCGTAAAACGCGTACATAATAAGTTATCAAAAGAGGATATTATACTAATTTATGTGGATTTTTTCGGTATTACTTCCCATGAAGATATTGCTAAACGAACCGCTAAAAGTATCTACTCAGCTATCCATCAAACAGAATCAATCTTCCAAAAGGCGATAAACATCTTTAGATCTTTCCGACCAGTGGTTAGACCTTCTGAAAGTGGCATTTCCATCTCAGTGGAGCAAACGATACCAAATATTTCCGGAATTGATCTATTAAGTAAAACAATGGAAGACCTGGGAAAGTTTATTGAAAGATCGCCAGAAATCGTCAATGTTGTGTTTGATGAGTTTCAAGAAATTACACGTTTAAAAAACACCCAAACAGAAGGCATATTAAGGAGCCATATTCAAGAACACGATTGCTCATATTTTTTTTTAGGAAGTCGGAGAAGCATCTTGCTACAGATGTTTAATGATCAAAAAAGACCTTTCTATCAAAGTGCCTTCATGTATGAACTCAAAGCATTACCGGCTGAGGAGTTGGCACAATTTATTCAAAAACAATTTTCCCGTTCAAATAAATTGTGTTCAATAAAACTTGCACACCAAATTGCAGACATGTCCCATCAGCACCCCTATTACTCACAAAAACTTGCCTATTGTGTGTATGAATCCTCAGGAAAAACAATTACAGAAAATGATCTTAAAAATGGTCTTAGTGAACTTATAGCTAGTGAAACCGTATTATTTGAAATATTACTACAAGGGCTGGCGCCGCAACAAATTGCACTATTGAAGGCGATTGCCACACAACCATCCAGCTCTGTATTATCATCTGATTATATGAAACAACACAATTTAAAATCCATCGGTGGAATACAGGGCGCGATAAAAAAGCTATCTGATTTAGATCTTATTGAAAAACGGAACAATGCCTGGACGGTCGTTGATCCAATTTTAGAGGCCTGGCTCTAAAATAGAAGACGAGTAAAGGGGACAATCGCTGTTGATGCAGTATTTAAGTACGTGGGGTGAAGTAGGAGAACTCTTGTAAATAGTCGTGACAATCAGGCCCATCAAGGTTATGGTATTGATTATCACAACATAATGGATCATGGATCAAACCTGATACCGGGTTAGAAATGACCCTGTCGCCAACTAATGAACAAAGCAGCTAAACCACCCAACAAACCACCTTACAGGAGCAAAAAATGATGGACCTTGGATTAACAGCTAAAACGGCCTTAGTCACCGGAGCCTCCAGTGGTATCGGACAACAAACAGCATTGAAACTAGCAGCAGAAGGGGTCAAGGTGGCTATAATTGCCCGAAGGAAAGAATTGGTAGATGCATTGGCAGCTCAAATTGAATCCTCTGGCGGCACAGCCTTGCCTCTGACTGTTGACATCACTCAAGCAGATGAAGTAACCAGCTGTATTGATAAAGTGATCAATACCTTTGGCCAGCTTGATATATTGATTAATGCAGCCGGAATACTGCAGTCGGGGAATATTGAAACCACCTCGCTGGAAATGTGGGACCAGACGATGAATATCAATCTGCGGGGTTTATTCAACCTCATGCACCTGGCAACACCCCATTTAATCGAAACAAAAGGGAATATCGTCAATGTTTCCAGCGTTAACGGTCAGCGTAGTTTTCCCAATGTCCTGGCCTATAATGTCAGTAAGGCAGGGGTTGATCAGCTCACGCGCTGTGCGGCCTTGGAGCTAGCAGCCAAAGGGGTCCGCGTCAATGCTGTTTGTCCAGGTGTCACCATTACCAATTTACATAAGGAAGGCGGTATGAACGAAGATGCCTATGCTAAATTTCTAGAGCATAGTAAAACGACTCATCCATTGGGACGCGTAGGAACCCCTGATGAAGCCGCCGATTTGATCCTCTTTTTGGCTTCGGACCGTGCCGGGTGGATTACAGGGGAAACCATTTTATTCGATGGTGGACGCGGCCAGACCTGCGCACGATAAAGCGAGGTGGGGATAGCTGATGATTTCGACAGAGAATATCATGAATAGGTTTATGGAAAAAGAATTAACTGACTGGAAAAAATTAAAGAGGAAATATAGTATTTACAAGCGCAGTCTTAATCCAGTTCATAATGAAGCTTCAGTGCTGAATTAATTTTCTCAATTTTTGAATCCGGTAAAGTCCCCAACTTTTTAATCAAGCGGATTTTATCAACGGCTCTTGTCTGATTGACCATAACTTTTGATTTCTTACTCAGTCCAGATGTGTTTTTTGGAATCAAAACCTCAAATGAATAAACTTTAGAAATACTGGAAGTGATCGGTGAAATAGATACAATAGGTGAGTTTTCGTTATTGATATTATTTGAAACAATCACTGCGGGTCTAGTCTTTTGAACTTCGACACCTACCGTTGGATCAAAATTAACAAGATAAATGTCACCTTTTTTAATCAAGGCCATCAGAGAGAACTCCTTCAAGTTTTTGATTAACTCTTTGAATTTCTTGCGCTGCTTCTTTATACTCCTCCGCTAACCTTTTTTCTTTCTTTTTTTTTAATAAATCTTTAACAGCATCAGAAATAAAACGGCTTCGTTGTCTCGATTTTACTTCTTTACTTAGATCCTGAAAAACATTTTCAGGTAAACTAATATTTATCCTTACTGTTCCCATACAATTCTCCTTTTATGTATCTAAATTACACAATAATAGTGTGTATTATCATTGTCTATTATTTTGTGCTATAATTTTACTAAATATTATTACCATAAATTTAACTTAATCAAATACACTCAGCAGAAAAAGTGGCTCTGTTGCAATAAATTTGAATGTTTAAAAATATCCGGAGAACACATGCGATTATGCTGCTGAATAGACTTGAAATTGTCTTTCAATTAGACGGATCTCTCCTCTCAGTCCTTGATCGTACTTCCACATGTCGAACTGTTCCTTTTTAAACATTCTCAGAACTTCAAAGCCCAAAGTTGGTTTGATCAGGCGTTTCAATTTTCCATGATCCGCTTCAATTAGTACGTTCATGCGGGAAAATCCTTTTTAAGAATACAGTGGGAGTTGTAATTTTTAAAATTATTAAAAAAATTATCTAAAAAATCTTTGAATGTTATTGGATAAACAGGAAGTTTTGCTCACTAAGGTTGTTATTATACCAATGAATTTAGGACTTAACAAAGTTGATAAAGGTGGACACTGTTTAATGATTTTTACCAGTATCCCCCTAAATTAGTTTACCAAGCGCTCTTTTATCCAATCACGGAAAAACTGGAATCCCGATTAATCTCCCGATTTCTCGAAAAGAAGCCTACATCAGCCGTACGACGTGTATATTTCTGATAAAACTGAAAAGGTGTTTTGTCATGATCTAAGCCGTTTTCACAGGCTTGGATGAGTTCAGTCATCACTACAATCGTAAAGGTCCACAACCCCTTGTGTTTTATTGGGAATCGGGAGGCCTTCAATGCGCATGGCTTCACGCATCACCATACATTTCCACTGATCAGTAAAACCTGTGTCGTAATCATCCGCATCATCAATCCATAATAACGGATCAAATTCGGGATCTTCACTACCGATCAAAATATGATTACCAATTTCAGGGCGTGAATAGCAACCAATATCACCATCAGATAGCATATAACCATCTCGTTCCCAATTCATTCCTTCAGGTGCTGGGACATGGGCAACTTCTTGCTTCATTGGCCGTGTCTTGATACTCATCGTTTTTTCAACATCCGCCAAACGATTAATGACGCCGGAATGGGGGCCTGCCACATTAACCACAATAGGGGTATGGTACTCTGTGCCATCAGCCAGTTTTATACCAGCCGCACGACCGTCCTTTTTCAAAATATCAATAACCTCTGCATTGTATTGAAATTCTGAGCCTTGAGCTTCAGCAGCAACCTGAACATTATGGGTTGACAATGTTGGATCGGATATATAACCAGACTCAGGAATCCATAATGCACCATCGATTTTATCTCCTGTGGGAGTTCCAAAGCCATCATCGGTAATCCATTTTTGAGGAAAGTACTTCCTTAAATCTGCATTAGGTAAATAAGTTTTAATTCCTTCTGCATCTAAATCCAAATATCCAACCCCGACTTCATCCAAGGATGCCTTTACTTTTTCCAGTTGCTTGTTGTGAGGGGTTTTAACTACTAAGGCTCCGGTATTACGATACCAAGCCATACCGGTTGGATCATGTTTTTGCAGGTACGTAGGCCAATCCAGCCAATAGAAATATCCTTCACGAGCCATGGCAACACCTTGAGGTGTTGAGTAGTGAAAACGAACAATAGCTCATGAACCGCTGGTCGAACCCATCCCGGCAGCTCCTAATTTATCAACATTTAATGTTTTATAACCTTTTTTAACCATTTCATACGCAACACAACACCCGATGATTCCAGATCCAATGATTATGGCATCATAGCGATTATTCATAGTTTTTTCCAAAAGTATTTTTAATTATGAATGGATTTCCCTTGCAAAGCTCTCTGCAAGCGTTAAGCATTTTTTTTCCCTGAATGTGATAGTTCTATTTTCCATAATTAATGGTTAACCCGACCCCAACTTCCTTGAGATCGACAACATTGGAAAGGGCAATTTTCGATTGCAGATCGGTGCAGTGACAGGCTCTTACACATTCCGGAGCCAAGTGTTTGAGATAAGAGAGGGTTCCTTCTAGTTGTTTGCTAGACGGCTCCAATAAATGTAATCCACCAATAATATCGATCACACGATCCTCTTTACAAACATTTTTGGCATATTCAATAATATTACAAATCCCAGAATGGGAACATCCTGTAATAATCACTAATCCTCTACTTGATTTATAAACCAAAGCTGAATCCTCTGGAACATCATCTTTACAATCCATTCCGTCTTTATAACCAAAAGGTAGTAGAGATTCAAAATTGTTTTTTCTTGGAATCTGGCCCAAAAATATCAATCGATCACTTAGCTTTTGTGGAGATTCACTCAAGCTCAACTTAAAATGTTTCGATAATTTGTTCTCAGACATTAGACTACCAATTTCATTAGACCAGTCGGCCGAAACACTAACAAAAGTTTGAGAATGAGCGATTATAGTCGGTCGCTTAAAAAGGGTTTTTTCAATTTGGTGTTCCGTATAAAACTTCATCAATGGTTCCAATCCCCAGGTGTGATCCCAATGTCCATGGGAAAGCGCAATAAAATCCAAATTAATCAACTGGTGTCCCATTTTTTGAGCATTGCGTATAAAAATATTCGAAAAACCGGTATCGAATAAAACTTTAACATCTTCATCTTCTATTAAAAAGGAGAGTCCCAACTCCGCCAAAAAATATGGCTCAATATTGGTATTATTATCAACTAAAACAGTTAATTTCATATCTTACTTTATCCAATGAGTTAACAAAATGATTCTATCATAAAAATATCATATCTACGATTTTTCACTCATTTGGTTTTTTACTCCTTTATGATTAAAAACACACCTCTATTTCAGATCTTACAAACATCTCGGAAAAGAATTGGCTATAGGGATATCATTTGGTTCTTTCATCACTGATTACGCCAATCTGAACCAATGGTCAAATCTACATAATCAGCTACTTCTTTTACATACTTATTTAGACCATCGCTACAATTTGCTCGTTTGGTCGTTAACAAGCTTGAAAGCTCATAAATTCCCAGTGGCGAGTTTGCAGATGAATTTAGTTGCAATGTGACAACCGGTGTTAAATCCAATTGTGTTGGAACAATGCAAGTTTCGCCATCAAGTTTTCCTTTGGCTAATTTAAGTCGTGCCACCAAACTTGAGACGGTGGCGGGGTGGGACTGAATCGGTGTAAGATTGCCCAGGCTATATAAAATTGGGACAGACTTGCGAGGATCACATTTCGGCCGATAGATTTCCATATGTTGAATCACATGGGGATGGTGTCCAATGATAAGATCTGCGCCTATTTCAGCAAACTGGTGTGCCCACTTCAATTGATCAGGATGAGGATATAGTTCAAATTCAAGCCCCCAGTGTAGCGACACGATTACAAAGTCGCATCCTTCCGCATGGCATGTTTGTATCTGTTTTTCAATCAGTGTGGTATCCGGTTCCGCCACCATGTGAAATGGGGTCATATTAACCAGGTAAGGTTTATTCTTTGGCATCGGCATGGAATCCAAATCGTAGGTATGAGCCACCCAACCAATACGCATGCCGTTAACTTCTGTAATTGATGCACGCTGCTGATTTTCGGCAGTCTCATTAATGCCAATCTGACCAATATTATCGCTCTTTAGATAATTCAGCGTTGTTTGAATACCGTCCTCTCCACAATCAAGAATATGGTTGTTTGCCAAATGAACCAGATCGTACGACTTGTCTTTCCATTTCACGACTGCCTGATATGCTTCCGGTTCAATATTGATGATCGTCAGCTTTTCTGTTGAATACTCCAGGGGAGCAATTGGTTGCGTAGTTAAGGTAGATTCAAGATTGGCGAACGCCCAGACAACCACGCCACCTTCATCTCTTACAATTTGTTGCATTTCCCGATAAATTTCTGCGCGTTTTCCAATGTCCAGCTCACTTCGGCCTTCTATTAACAACATGTTAAACCGTTCATGACTCCAAAACGTATCATTCCAGCTTGCACCTTCAGCATAAGCCGTTGAAAACATCCAGTCGCATGTCGGACGGCCGCCCCAATAGGCAATGCTCCAAGGTTTTTTCATCCAGATATTGGACCAGTATCCGTCATTTGCTTCCTGTACAACATTAATATCGACATTGGCCTTGGCAGCACTCTCTTTCATCAAAACTGCTGTATCAACTGCCCCGGAGTATGCAGAGTCAGCTGTCGATAAATCCAAAGATAATCGACTTAAACCAGCCTTTTTGAGATAGAATTTTGCTTTATCGGGATCATATTGTCTTTGTTTCAGGTCAGCATGAAAAGGAATCGATGGGGCAATCGGGTGATCATTCCCAAGCGTGCCATGCCCATTCAATACAACTTTCAATAATTGCTCACGGTCAATTGCATACTTGAGCGCTCGGCGAATATTATTATTCTCAAAAGGGGAATTAGTCGTAAGCATCGGAGCAGTGAAGTGTTGGAAACCGGTGGTTTCCTCTACGTTAATGCCTGGTTTGCGTTCAAGAAGTTTGACTGTTCTTAGGTCACAACGACTGATGACATCAACTTCGCCGGTTATCAAGGCATTTTGGCGGGCACTGGAATCAGTGACACTGATGATTTCAACTTCATCGAAATGGGCACGATCTGCTTTCCAATAGTTTGGATTGCGAACCAAGAGACAACGCAGACCAGGCTCGAATGATTTGAGAATGTATCCACCAGTACCAATGTAGTTTTTCCAGTCTGCTTTCCCATTAACTTCCGGCATGATGATCAAATGATAGTCGACCAATAAATAAGGAAAATCTGCATTCCCTGCTTTTAATTCGAATACCAAGGTATCATCACCATCAGCCATCATATTTTTGATTGGATTAACATTGGTTTTTGCACCGGATTTTGTGTCTTTCCCTCGATGATGGTTGATTGAAGTAATGACGTCTTTCACGGTTAGCGTTTTTCCATTGGAAAATTCAATTCCTTTTCGTAGTTTAAATCGCCAGACTTTGGCATCTGGTGTAGCCTCCCAGCTTTCAGCAATATCACCGACTAGCTCTCCTTCTGAATCAATCTCAGTTAGTGTGTTATGTGTTGCAAATCCAACAGACATCATAAATGTGTCAACATAGTTTTGTGGATCGAGTGTGTCTGTGGTGCTGCCTTCTGCAAGTGCAACTTTCAGACGACCGCCTTTCTTTGACGCTGCGTAAGAAGTGCCGCTTAAGGCATATTGGGATGATACTGCAATAAGACCAAGCGCAGCCGTCTTTTTCATGAATTCACGTCGACTGAGCTTTCCGGAGTTCAACAAGTATTGAAGATATTCGAATGACTGTTTCATACCAACCTCCTTTTTTTCATCTTTTAACAAGTGATAACACCTGATTATCGATTTAAATCTGCAAAAACCTTCCTGCAGTAGACTCTTAATCCGGAATCAGATAGATAGAAAACCATCATGCTGTTCCCATACAGTGCATATCAAACAGCAAGGTAACGTCTTTAAAAATCTACATAGACGTTTTGATATTTATCTCACGACATATCGACGAGATCTTTTTTAACTTTTAATATTCAAAAGCTATTTGTTTAGGATCTTCCTAGTAAGAAAAATATAGTTAACTAAATATTTAATATTTATTGATATGTTAAGAAAATATATAGTAGAATATATATAAATGTAATTAATGGCATACCTGCTTATTTATATGTTCAATCAATTGATTTTATATCATAATACATATATCGTTTAGTGTTCTTAGTTCCCCTTCCCTCAGAATGTTATCATATTTAGCTAATATTATTTTATGAAAAATCTTTAAAATAAATAAATAAAACGAGGTTATATATTATGTTTATAGAGAGGAATTGACCAAAATCATGTCATGTTGTTAGCGCAAATAAATATCTTGATTGATAACAACAATTTCCAAAATTAGGACCGCTGTATAGAAGGGAGCAAACTAAATGTTTTCATCAAAAAAAAAATTGATTTTAACAAATAAGATTATCACAGTATAGTGCTTTACATGTGTGGAAACCTATATTGATTCTGTGACAAAACAAATAATAGTTAACATCAACACAACTGGAAGTGAGAATTTGATCAATCTTAAACGCAGCCAGAAAAAACGTTTGGGCTTAAAAAAAGAAACAATATTACTGATAAATATTTTAACACAGTTGGTTTTTGACCGCTAACACAAGTTTGCCTATTATTAAGATAGACTTTTATAGTTTTGCGAAGTGAATTCTGATTATTAAAGTGGAGTAGTGTGTGGATATTAGAGATATTAACGAAAAAAGAGGAAATTTGATAAAATCAGCAATTGAGAACTCTTTAATACCTCGTAATCAAATTGCAGCAATGTCCGGTCTAACAAATACATATATTCTTGATCTGATGCAGGGCAAAATCAATAATGTAAATAGATATAAACTAATAGCTTTTGCAATATCCGCTAATTTAAATGTTCCGGAAATTGATGAAATGTTGACAGTTTTCGACAGAGCCGTTTTAAACAAGGATGATATCGGAACAATTTTAAAATCAGCTAAAAAAATTAAATTTTCATCAACCATTCATCCATTGCGTGAGGAGCTTAGTTACGAGTTTATGGTCTATGCAGCTGAACTGTTTCCCGCTCCTACGGTATTTAACTTAATCCATCCTACAGCTTCCCTTTGGGTCGAGGGACACCGAACGTATCTAGGAAAAGATCAAAACCAGGGACATGCGCTATACTCTAAAATACGCGAAGCGATTGGCCTCGAAAGAAAAAATAGTTTTACAAACAATTTATCTAAATATGTAACGGAGCATTTTATTTATAAAGGTGATTTGGAAAATTATCTTTTAAAATGCACTGATGGTCAAGAAATGTACTATCGCATTAAGCATTTAGAACAGATTTTGTTATACTTGGATAGATACCCAAATTTTAAATTTTATATCACAAATGTTTACCATGCCTTCAGTTTTTTGCTCAAAGAACAATTGGAACCCAAGGAAAAAAGTGGATTGGTTCTGTTCACCGGTCGCGAGTATGATTCAATTATTGGTAAAATGGCGGGCCATCTTTCTGCGTTTAGTACTCGCAATCAATTAATTGTTCAGAATTTTATTGCTGATATTGAACCCCTCAAAAAAGGTATCATCGAAGAATTGTTAGATTGCAAAAAACTAATATCCTATTTTGAAGATTTAATTGATCGGGCCAAGAGTATTTCTTCTTCTTTTCGGTGAGCAACGTTTCTATTTAATTATTTCATTAATATTTGATATTTGACTTTAAGATAATTCAAAGTTATAGTTTGAATTATCTTAAAAGGAGAATTCGATGTGGATTGAAAGAAATATTAGTGAACGACTGCTAAAAACATCTCTATCTAGACCAGTCATATTATTGACAGGTGCAAGGCAAACTGGAAAAAGCTCTTTGCTGGTCAAGTTATTTGCTAAATCGCAGTATATTACTTTTGATCACATCCAGCAAATGGAATCAGCTAAAGAATCACCAGAGCATTTTCTAGCCCAATTTCAAAAATCAACAATTCTTGATGAAATTCAATACGTACCTGAGATATTTCGCGAATTAAAGGTATTTATCGACAGAGACAGGACGAATTACGGAAAATGGATGCTCACCGGAAGTCAAAGATTTGAATTAATGGAAAAAGTCAGTGAAAGTCTTGCCGGGCGAATCAGTATCCTTAATTTGGAAACATTGAGTGCCCATGAACTCCGAAACAGTAAATTATCGCCGATTGAGGATCATCTCTGGAAGGGAGGATACCCAGAACTATGGGCCAATAAAAACCTGGATATTAATGATTTCTTTGAAAGCTATATTAGGACATACGTTGAAAGAGATCTTAAGCAAATCGTAGAAGTTAAAAATCTAACCGATTTTCGTCGTTTTATTAAAATATTGGCTGTAAGAACAGGACAATTACTTAACTATCGGGATATTTCCAACGATGTTGGGGTTTCAGATGTCACAATCAAAAAATGGGTTCATGCGTTAGAGTTGAGTGGCTTAATCGTAATACTACCCCCATTCTATTCCAATATCGGTAAACGATTGGTTAAGTCTCCCAAAATTTATTTCTCCGACCATGGTTTAGCTTGCTATCTACTGGGAATCACAAGTCTCAAAACTTGGCATACGCATACGCAAAAAGGGAATCTATGGGAGAATTTCGTTCTGATGGAACTGATCAAAAACCATGCGCTAATCCCTGGAGGAGATATATTTTTTTACCGGGATCAAAATGGTGTTGAAATTGATTTTATCATTGAAAAAGGTAAAAAACTGTTTTTTGCAGAAGCTAAAGCGGGTGAACGCATAGACTCAAAAAAAGTTAATTTCAGAAAGGTAATTCCGCTTTTCAACAAATCATATCAAACAGAATCCATTTTAATTCAAAATCTTAAGCACAATTCTGTCTTAAAACTAAAAGAGTATTATTCATATAACCCATTATACACCTCCTATTCTTTAAGTACAACACAGTAAATGTGGCAATCTTTAGTGGGGAATACTATTATGTTTTGTTGTAACGGGCGCTTAATTAACTTATTTCTGGGTTAAGAGCAGAAATCGTAGAAATCAAATCAGGAAATTAATCCACATGATAAAACTTCTCTTTTAAATCCAGACAAACGCCATTATTTATCAAAACAACCGACTGTTTATCCGGATTGTGAATTTGTACCAGAGCTTCCTCAACCCAATGTTTATACTGTTCTTTAACAGTGGTATGCCCGGCAAACCAGAATTTGGTTGGTTGCCCACTGTCTAACAACTCGTTTAGCATTTGTCTGGAAATATTACTCTGCAGCATTTGATCCCGGGTCCAGGTCAACCCTTCAATAATATCAGGATGATTTTTATAGTTGATCACCTGGTCAATATTAAACATCATTTTGGGGCGGGCATGGGAAATGACATAATTGGAACCAATTGCCAGCAACGGAAGACTTTTTTCAAAATGGTTCCACTGATTTAAAAAGACCTCACCAAAAAATTGTTTGACATACTGTTTGGTCATGGGACCTTCCGCAGCAAATTTGGCAAATGGATGATTCCCATTTTGACTTTCATCTAAAATATTCTCGTGATTTCCTTTTAAAAAGTGAAATAATTCTGAATATTTTACTTTTAATTGCATGATCTTAAACATGGTTCCAAAGTTTTCATTCATTTCCTCAGCCATGTTCGGACAATTTTGAAATCCGTTTTTATATTCCAAATATGCTTTCTGCCAGCGACGCGCCACACGAGATTCACCATGCATTCCGTCACCCACACATACGAATTGTATTTCTCCTGCCTGGAGCAGATCTAATATTTTTTTATCCTGATATTTATAGCTTAATACATTCAAAAGAAAATCCTGTCTCCCGTGTAGATCAGGAATAATGCAGGTTAAAAGGTTGGGTTTAAGCAATACCACCCCGCCCGGATATCCATCCTTACTATGCGGTCTATATTGAGTTGATTCATTCCGGAGAACTTCAAGCGTTTCATCCAAAATCGTTTTAAGTTGTTCTACTTTGATAGACATTGGAGCAATAAGAAGGTTGTTTTATGATATCAGATGGCTTCATTCACCAACTAACAATTTAATTTCTTTTAATAAAATATCCAGAGATTGATTCAAAGAATGATCGTCTTTTAGCTTCAACAATTTCAGTGATGCAGATTCAGGAGATCGATCAACCAGTGCCTGGATATCCTCAATGGGAATGATCACATCATTCAGCCCAGCTAAAATAGTACAGGGGATAGTTTCCGGAATAATTAAGGATTGGATTGTTTTTAATTCGGCCGGTGAGCACCAGGAGTCCTCAAAAAAACCAACAGCAGGTGCCACTAAAACCAATCCCCGCACCAAATTTGGGTAATAATTAGCGAAAAACAGGGCCTGAAGGCCACCCATAGAAGATCCAACCAACCATACCGGGGAATTCACCATCGATTTTAACTGATCCATTCTCTGGTGCATATCTTCTGTAAAATTAGGTGTCAGACAAGCTGGGAAATGTTTTTTTAAAAATATTGCTTTTGTTCCTTTTGAACTCCCTTTTAATCCATGTAAAAAAATAAGATGTTTCATAAATATAATATACTTTTAAATGGTAGATTCCTATTTCTCTTTAATTTCTTCGATAGCCTCTTCGACAACTTCTACAACCTGGAAATTTTCATCTTTCAACAGGGGTTCTAATAGAGATATATGTTCCATATCTCCCAATATCCCTACTAAATTAGCGGCATCACCTCTAACCACTGGATTTTGATCTTTTAAAAGTGGTTGAATATTCTCAATGGCTTTCTTTTTGTTCACCAAACCGGCTTCTAACAATTCTTCCATAACGGCTGTAATTCCAATTCTGACATTCATCTTCTCACTTTTCACTAAAAGCCCAATTGTTTCATATAGCGTCCCGTTATACTGAAACAAACTGATAACCTGATCTAAGTTTCCGGTACTCAGATTTTCTGCCAACAACTCAGCAAACTCCTGAATTTCTGCCTTTGACGTCATTTGAACATCCTGTTTTTATTAATAATCACAATTTCCAACGGAAACCTTACTGCAAACCCGTCCATTGGTCCAGGTGACATATTCCAGTTTTGCCTGTTTTAAATTAGTATTGTAAACATTGGCACCCATTAAATTGGCATTTGTTAAGTTTACTTCAAATAAATCGGCATTTTTCAAGTCAGCAAATTGCAATTTCGTGTTTGACATGTCAGCACCCCCTAAATGGGCACCTTTCAATTGAACTCCCCGTAGATCAGCATTTTTAAGAATGGCTTTTGTCAAATAGGTTCCGATTAATTTAGCGCCTTGCAAATTTGAATTTGAAAGATCTGCAAATCGTAAATGCAATCCGTTCAAATCGGCCTGGGATAAATCACATTTGATACACTTATTCTTTTCGATGAGTTGTTTTAGATGATCCGCATCAAATCCAAAACAGACGTAGGTAGGAACGAAGAAGATAATTAACAAGAAAAAAACATTCAGCCGGAACATAATCGCCTCACCATTAATATTGAAATAGTATTACGCTATCCACTTTATCATTTAAAAATTTACACTTGCGCCATTTTGCTTGCTCACATATCAGTATGTCTATTATATTATAAAACTTATGACGATATTCATTTATTAGGCATCATTAATAGATGATTAAATAACCCTGATATCCTTTTAAGCTAAATCGTAAAAAATATACTTCTATAGAATGAGTGCAAACTTTACATGGGTCGACACCCATTGTCATCTTGAAAAAACAGAAGAACCACTGGAAAGTGTCATCAGCAAATCAAAAAAACTGAATGTCAGCAAATTCATCACCATTGGAACAGAGCACACCTCAAATCAAAATATTGATCAAATTACTCAATCAAATGAGGATATTTATGGAACCGTTGGTTTTCATCCCCATGATGCTTCCGAATACCAACAGGTGCATGCCGACTGGATGATTCAGGCAATTGAAAAAAATGCTAAAATTTTAGCCATTGGTGAGTGTGGGCTGGATTATTTTTATGAATTCTCAGATAAAACTTCACAAAAATCGGCATTTGCATCCCAACTGGAAATAGCCAATGAATTCAAATTTCCGGTTGTTATTCATACCAGGAATGCTGAGCAGGATACCATCGATATTATGGAGGCAATGCCTTCAAATCATTTAAATGGTGTTTTCCATTGTTTTACCTCATCCCTGGACCTGGCCAAATATGCTTTAAACAAAGGTTTCTACCTCTCATTTAATGGTATCTGTACTTTTCCAAAATCTGATGATATCAGAGCAATACTTAAATATACCCCCCAGGATCGGATTTTGCTGGAAACAGATTCTCCCTATTTAGCTCCGGTACCCCATCGCGGAAAAACTAATTTCCCCGGTTATGTTTCCATTGTGGGTGAATACATCGCAGATTTTTTAAACCTTGAGCCTCTGAAGTTAGCGCAAGAGACTGAACAAAATGCTAAAACTCTATTTCCCCGGTTTATGCCATGAAATATAAAATATTACTTTTTGCCCATCTTAGAGAGATTTTTGGCAGCCCTGAAGTTGAACTTGAATTTGATTCAGAAATCACTGGAACGGACTTATTAGATCAACTGGAAACGTTAAAACCTGAAATTTCAGTTCAAAAGAAATATTTGAAAATTTCAGTCAATGGTGAATATGCAACACTAGACCAGCCGATTGAATCCGGTAGTGAAGTTGCGGTATTTCCACCTGTCAGCGGGGGTTAATCATGTTTGAAATTGTCAATCAGAAGATTAATACCGATGCTGTTATCGAAAGTGTTGCAACTCCGGAAGCCGGAGCCATATCAACTTTTATTGGTGTCACTCGAAATTTTACGGGGGATCTGGATGTCGATTATCTCAACTATGAAGCCTACGATGATATGGCGATCAAAATGATGCAGAAAATCGGGGACATGGCCCTGGAAAAATATGATATTAGAAAAATCAGTATTGTCCATCGCATCGGTAAAGTAAAAATTAAAGAAGCCAGTGTTGTCATTGCCGTTTCTTCAAGTCACCGGAAGCCCGCAATCGAAGCCTGTCATTATGCCATTGACACCTTAAAAGAACTTGTTCCGATTTGGAAAAAAGAATTTTTAGCCAGTGGAGAGCAGAAATGGATAGCCAATCGCAGCGAAGTTCATTAAAATTAATACCGGTAACGATACAATAAAAAAACAATTAAATAATTGAGTAAATATAATGGGAAGTCGAAATTTTGAAATTACAGAAGATCAAAAAAAAGAATATGCATCTGGCGTTTTGTTGGATTTAATCGTCAAACAAAATTATCAGTATTCTGTAGTTTTAGAAGGAGCTGACCGGGATTTGGAACCCCTGTTTGTCTATATGCTCTCCAAGGAGTACCTGGATGTGGATAAGAACAACAAATATATCCAAACACCCAAAGGATTAGAAAAACTGGATAATCTTCATGTTCGATATGAAGAATATTTAGCCCATTTCGATCTATTTAGCTCCGTTGATCTTGAAAATGGATCATTTGCATTTGAACAAATTTTTGAAATGGATGATCAAACCTGGGACGCTTATATTAACCAGGAAAACTTTGTTGATCTTAGAATTGCGGTGGCCTGGTTTAAAAAAATGAACCCCACTGATATAGTTTTTCTAAGTTTTCTGAAAGAAAATCAATTTGATACCGATAAATTAAATTGGCAATTTGACTTATTGAGTGGTTTAATCTGGGATCAAATCGAAGAAATTCTTGATACCGCTATTCAAATTGAAGAATTGGCTTACCAAACTGAAGATGGTAAAATTATTACCGGTGAACAGGTAGTTGAAGATGTTATCCGACAGGGCGCACATTTAAATGTAAAACTACATGCAGAAGAAGAACGCATGCGCCATGATGATTTTGAATTTCCAAATGATTTTTCAGATAAAGAAAATGAGAATTATGCAGTAACCAACTATCAAAATTATTTTAACCCCTTTTATATTAGCCCCATCTGGTTTCTTTTTTAATTAAAACTCGATAATCGTCTGGGGATAAAACCCAGATGGAACCATTTGTTATTACCCATTCCCACCAAAAGGATCATTTGCCTTGAGATAGCACCAGCGGCGGAATTAAAACTGTCCGTGCCATGCTAATCGTTAAATATATGTATACTGAAATGCTAAAACTACTCCATCCTACTCCGATTAGGATGGTTAAAATCAGGACAGTAACAGTGGAACGCAATGTTACGAAATGGATACTATCCATTGATATGGCCATGGGACGTCTGGAAATTTTAGCAATATTAATTCTATTCATTCCCCAGACCTGGAAAAAATAATCAAATAATAAAGGTAAATTATGAGTACTATACTAATTATTGGTGGTGCCGGGTACATCGGCAGTCATGTGGTGTTGGAATTTTTAAATGCGGGACACGAAGTAACTATTTTGGATAATATGAGTAGTGGACAACAAGCCAATCTTCAGGCAAAGGCAAAATTTATCCATGGAGATATCCAGGATCGTATAAAATTAAGAGAAGTTTTTCAGGATCATTATGATGCAGTTGTTCATTTAGCAGCCCTCAAAGCCGCTGGAGAATCCATGTTTGTCCCGGATCAGTACTCCATTCAGAATATTAACGGAACCCTTAATATTCTGGATGCTATGTCAAAATCATCCTGCAAAGTTTTTATATTCTCATCATCAGCAGCTGTTTACGGTATGCCTGAGTATCTGCCAATGGATGAAAAACATCCACTCCAACCAATTAACTATTACGGTTTTACCAAACTTGAAGTAGAACGATTTCTGGGATGGTTTGACCAGTTAAAAAATATAAAATTTGCCAGTTTGAGGTATTTCAATGCTGCCGGCTACGATACCAAAAAAAGAATCAAAGGATTAGAACAAAATCCCGCGAATTTACTTCCCATTATTTTAGAAACCGTTATGGGTATCCGACCGGAGATGTCTGTTTTTGGAAATAATTATCCGACTTCAGACGGGACCTGTATCAGGGACTATATTCACGTTACTGATCTTGCTATTGCTCATTTGAAATCCTTCGAAACAATTTTAAAAACAAAACAATCCCTAAAACTCAATCTTGGGACTGGTAAAGGCTTTTCAGTTTTGGATATGATAAAAACCACTGAAAAAGTCACCGGTCAAAAAGTCAATTACAACATGGCAGGCAGACGTGAAGGAGACCCGGCAGATCTCGTGGCAAAAGCAGATTTAGCCAAAGAAATCATGGGCTGGGAAGCGACTCAAAGTGATTTGGAAAACCTGGTTCGCTCCACCTGGGAAGTTTATAAGCTGAATATAAATAAAAAGTAAAGATCGTGGAAACCGGCAAAAGGCAAAAAAACGAACACGATTAGGCATCAGACACCAGCATGTTCTCGTCGCTTTATGATTTCATCCTGGGTCTCTTTAACAAGACTTGTAAAATAGGCACTAAAACCTGAAACGCGGACAACAAGGTTCTTATGCTTTTCGGGATTTTGTTGAGCGTCAAGTAAAGTTTCCCGATCAATGACGTTAAACTGGATTTCTCCACCACCCTGTTCTGCATAGGTATGAACCAGCATTC
>JABHWU010000015.1 GCA_018657625.1 Deltaproteobacteria bacterium
TCATGCTGGAATTTCATTTCTGGTCAAACAAAAACCTCCCCAAATTAGATCCAAAACTCAATAAAAAGTAGTGGTATATACGGAAAATCGTCTCAAGATTGATCATCACTCATTTCATGAAAAAGGAAATCCCTATCATTTGGTGATACCTAAAATTAACAATCAGGAACATCAGCTTCAGTTTGTCTATTGGGAAGGAACTGTTAAAGTACTTGGAGATAACACAAAAGGTAATGGTTATGTAGAATTGGTTGGTTATTAATAAGTATTGTCTGGGATTGTCATTAATAGTGCAAAATTGTATCTAAATCCAATAAGAAAAAGAAATTTTATTTTATTAAAAAAGAGAAAAGAGATGGGAAAGTTAAAAAACCCATGCCTGTCCTGATGCTTATAATCCGGTTGTATTTGAAATAACCCGAACCTGCTAAGTTTTGCTTTTTGACAGATCTGTGTGGTCAGTATGAATACGCTTTAATAACAAGCATTATCATTCTGAGCCTGCGAAGAATCTCTTTCTCCTGGCGATAAGATCCTTCCTCGTACCTCGTCAGGATGACAGAACTAGGTTCGACGCAAACATCTTACCGGGCACCGGTTTGAGCACTCGAGATGACAGAAAGATGTCCCATTTTCTTCATAAGCTAACGGATAATAGCTATAAGCTAATGACTTAAAAACTGTTAACGAACTTGAATTTTAAGTATACAATAACAATATGTTACGAATTTCACTTTTTTGTCATTCTGAGTTTACGAAGAATCTCTATCTCCATGCGACAAGATCCTTCGCAGGCTCAGGATGACAGTTCGAAGTTCATTGCTGACATATCACAGATTTATCTGTGTTGGAACTCAGAATGACATTAGGTTCAATGCAATTTAAAAACGCAATAGCTAACAATTCAATATCTGAATTACCATAGATCAACATTGTTATTCGAAGATTCAGTGGCTTCCTGTTCTTTGATGGATTTTTCCCAAAAATTCTGATCTCTGTTTTTAAGTTGTGAGGTATTAGTACTTTTGATTTTTCTAACAAACACGTCGTATAAATTTGTATCGAATCTGATAACCCGACCGGTATCGCCACCTAAATCTGAAGAAATAATCGGTATTTTTTCATTGCTAAGAAATTCTTTTATAAAGCGAATATTGACATCTCCAACACAAAAAAAACTTGACGTTAAAGTTGAATTGTTAAGAACATTTCCACCACCAAATACTTTGGCTTTTAGATATTTACGTTGAGCCCCTAATTTTTGCATTTTATTAATGACAAGTTCCATGGAGTGAATGCCATAGCGTCCAGCTTCTGTGATACATATCGGAGTATCTTTTTTATAACGGCGGTTGCTGAGCAAGAAGTGATTCATCCCTGAAATATGATGAACCGGGTCCCACAGGCAAGCTGAGACACATGATCCCAGTAGAGTTGAGATGATCATTTTTTCCTGGCTGACATAATACTCACCAGGGTCAATCGTCACCCATTTTTTATTGTTTTTGAATTCTGTTCTCATTACTTGTCATTTTGGGTGTTATTTAGCTTAAGACTTTATTCAGAACATTTTATATTTGAGTTATTACTGGCAAAAAGACTTGTGTATCTTTAAATCTATAAACAATGAACAAGTATGTCACTAAATATAAAATATCTTTTACTGTTTTTTAAATTAGAATTATTCGATTTTACACATCTTCTGGCAGTTTTCACTAAATAAACAGAGATTAGCAATAATGTCGGTTTATTGTAATAATATTGAATAAAACAGTTCTTCTTCTCTTAAAACCTTAGCCTGGACCTTATTCAAAAATAAAAAGGTGATTTTAAATCAGCTGAAAACTTAAAAAAGTCATTCATTAAAAAAACAAATATATGTTGTGTTAAAATGTAATATTTATTGCCGATTTTTAAATTGATGGATAAGGTCTTAGGATAAATTGTAAAAAGATAATTTTAATAACCAAGACAAAAAGGTCCTGTTGAAGAATCAAACATACGATATAATTATAGTAGGTGGGGCTGTCATCGGTAGTTCCATTGCATATTTTACAGCTTCAAATCCATCTTTTCAGGGGAAAATCGCAGTCATTGAAAAAGACCCCACATATGCGCAGTCATCGACCAGTTTATCCGCAGGGGGGATTAGACAGCAGTTTTCTAATTCTGAAAACATCCTGATTTCAAAATTTGGTGGTCATTTTTTAAAAAACATCAACAAGTTTCTTAAAGTGGATGATCCCATTAATATCGATTTTGAAGAAAGCGGATATCTGTTTTTAGCTACAGAAAAAGGGTTACCAATTTTAGAAAACAATCATGCCACCCAAAAATCGCTGGAAGCTGATGTTGAAATTCTTAATGTAGATCAATTAAAAGAGAAATTTAGCTGGATGAACGTGGGTGATCTCGCTGCAGGTTCATTCGGGTACCAGAATGCTGGTTGGCTTGATGCCCATTGTTTAACCATGGCCTTTAAAAATAAAGCTAAAAGTTTAGGTGTTGAGTATATTAAAGATGCTGTTGTTGATTTTAAGTTTAATCAACATCGGGTTGATCAGGTTGTATTGGCTTCGGGATCTGCCCTGACGGCTGGAAAAATTATCAATGCTTCAGGTGCTCAGGCAGCTAAAGTGTCTAAAATGGCAGGGATCAATGACCTACCTGTTCATTCACGGAAACGATTCATCTTTTTATTTAAGTGCAATGAACAATTACCCGGTTGCCCACTGGTTGTTGATCCGTCAGGAGCTTATTTTAGGCCGGAAGGGCAAAATTTTATTTGTGGTATTTCCCCCCCGGAAGATAATGATCCGGATTGTGAAGATTTTCATATGGATTATTCAGTCTTTGAAGAAGAATTGTGGCCAATTCTGGCAGAAAGAGTACCGGCTTTTGAAGCGATCAAGCGAACTTCTTCCTGGGCGGGGCATTATGCCTTTAATATCAAAGATCAAAATGCCATCATCGGTGCCCACCCTGTAAAAACAAATTTTATCTTTGCCAATGGATTCAGTGGCCACGGATTGCAACAAGCACCAGCCATAGGGCGAGCCTTATCGGAGTTGATCATTGATGGTTGTTACCAAACCATAAACCTGGAGGGGTTTCGTTTTGAGAGATTTGCAGAAAATAAGCTGATCAAAGAAATGAATGTCGTCTAATCATTCAAAGGAAAGAAAACCATTTAGCACCTTTCCCATTGGACCATGATCTGGTTTAAAAAGTGTAGGGTGTAGTGTCTGAGGATCTGGATGCCAGAAAAACGGGCATTCAGGAATTATAACCGATTGTAAATTTGGATATTGGTATCGGTATAGAAAAATCTTAGGATATCATCAAACCGGTATCCAACTTCAGCCATTTCTTTTGCTGCCCACTGGCATAAACCTACCCCATGCCCATGACCGGTTCCCTGAAATCGGTACCCTTTAGTCGTTTGAATGGTATCGAATAATAAGCTTTGAATTTTACCATAACCAGCCAGTTTTCTAAATTTAGTGGCTTCCATCCGAAAGGATTGTTTACCGTTTGAAAATACAATATTGGCAACACGATGGGATTCGGTCCGGTTCTCTATATATATTTTATTTAGATTTTGAGCTTTAAGACCGGCTTTGGAAGCAATTTGTCTTAGTTCTCTAAATGAAATGGAATGTTCCCAAAAATACTTTGGATCTCTTTGCCCGTAAGGTACTGATTTAACTTTTAAGTAAGGTAGGGAAAACTGCCAGACATTAACCGGGTCTTCAGTTACACCACCACAATTTGAATGGTAATAGGTTTGAGCCAGTTTTCCCCGGTAATTCACCACAATTCCTTTAGTATTATCAATTGCTACCCGGGAACGGTGATCAGTGATGTTTTCCCCCAGATAAACCTGATCATTTTGCCCGGCTGTCACATGCCAGGATCTGTTAAGCCGTTGTTCCCGTTTAAATAAGGCAAACGTTCTGGAAATGATTGCTTGTGCCTGCACAACATCCAAATCCCAGTCTGTACTAATTTCAGCATTTAATACTCCTTCCAGATACAGTTCAATGGGAACATGATTAATCACATGGAAACCGCCCTTGTAGGGTTTTAATTCCAGTTTACCTCTATACCGGCGACCATCTGATTTTCCTCTTCGGATAATTTGAATACTGTCTTCACTTTCAATCCAGATGGAATTAGATACCTTCCAGCGGCTATCAATCAATATTTTTCCAGTCCCGGCATATTTAAATCGGACTCTAAAATCACCCTTACTATTATGCTGATGTGATTTTACATTCATACCATAATAGGACTTCAGGTCGATGTGACTGGAAGTATTAAATAACAGTACTTTTAACGTAGGGTTTCCATAAGCGAAAACATTGCTATTTAATATCATAGCTAAAGTGATTAAAAAAACAGCCCTGATATTTATCAAATAGAAGTCCATTGATGGATTTTTCAAAGTGTGCCTCTGGTTAGTTTGGTTATTATTGTAATTTTTTTGGATTTCCCGTACACAACATTATTTCTTTTTAATTGTATTTTCCAATTGCCTAGATTCTGAAGCACCATTTTATAAATATCATTGATATTGGCTCTGGTGATCTCTGTTTGGTCATGATGGAGCAAAAAACGATAGATCAATTCACGGGCAAATATGGGATTTAGTGCTTGTATAGCAATAAAACTGAGTTCATTTGATTCATAAGTTTTGGGTGCAATGATTTGATTAAAATACTCCTTTAAATCCACTGCATCTTCATTTAATGCCAGGAATTTTTCCTCAAAATTTCCTCCTGAGGTTTCTTTTAATAATGGAATGATCTGATTTCGAATTTTGTTTCGAGTGTAGTTATCCTCAAAATTACTGGCATCCTCACACCATGTTTGATTTCTATTTTCAAGGTAGTTTTTTAATTCTGCTTTGGATATTTGTAGCAGAGGGCGAATATATGGTGGCCGATGTAACTGAATTGCATTTAAAGTAAAAAGTGATCCACCTCGTAGTATTCTCCAAATCTGTGTTTCAATCAGGTCGTCCAGTTGATGCGCTGTTGCAATTTTATCAAATTTTAATTCACTGTGGATACGTTCCAGGTTTTCATATCGCCAGTTTCTGGCCAGATTCTGCATGCCTTTTTTGTTTTTGAACTGATTTGTTTTTATAACCGTAATGGGTGTGTTATGTTTTTCTGCCAGTTCTTTTAAAAAATCTACTTCATCATCACTTTCATCCCTCAGGCCATGGTGGAAGTGTACCAGATGTAATTTGATATCAATCTTTTCTTTAAAATCATTCAATAGTAAATATAAACTCATCGAATCGATGCCACCACTCAAACTGATTAAAACCTGATCATTATTTTGAATAAGCTGGTTTTCAGTTGAAAACTTAAAAATGCTATAAGTAAATTTATCCATTTTATCAGTTTGGGTTAAACAGTAAATATCATCTTCATAGACCGGGTTTTCAAAATCTGGTTATCATATATTTGGAGGCATTATGGTGCTTATGTTATTGTCGGAATTTCTGTGGTAAATCTTTAATTATTTTTATTATAAATTTGATTTTAAGAATTCAAGGTGGTGACGGATTGAATATTTTTACTGTATTGATCTGTATTACTAGCGTGAAGGGTTTTTGGCTGATTCAGTTCCTGCAAGCAGATTAAGTAAAGAAGTACTCTAAAATGGCCATTGCCGGACTTTGGGTCTACGGGTATAATCCTCCCTTAGCCTGGAAATTAATAACCCGGAAAATTCAGGTATTAAATACGATAGCAGTTTGCAATTGGATTGAACCTTTTTTAAAAACTTAAAAATCATAAAATTATGTCATTTCGACGAGGAACGAGGAGAAATCTTGTTCGGCTGATAAGATCTCTCACATATTCGGGATGACAAAAGGCTCAATACGAATGAAAAGCGCTATAAAGTGCTTTTAATAATCATCCGATTATCAAATTTAAAGATGATACGATCAAATAAAATGAAAGATTTAAAACCAATTATAGATAGCATTATCTCTGAAATAATAGAGATTCGGCAACATATTCATGCAAATCCGGAAATAGGATTAAAGGAAGTTCAAACTGCTTCACTTATTTGTGAAACTTTATCAAAGATCTCCAATATTACGGTTATACCTAAAGTTGGAAAAACCGGAGTAATCGGTATATTAGGAGCCGGAAAGACAGGACCCTGTGTTGCTCTTCGGGCTGATATGGATGCTTTGCCCATTCAGGAAGAGAACGATCTCCCCTATGCCTCTCGTAATGATGGTTGTATGCACGCCTGTGGACATGACGGGCATGTTGCAAGTCTGATTGGAACAGCCCGGGTGTTATCTACAATAGCTGATGAACTGGAAGGGCCGGTAAAATTTATTTTTCAGCCTGCTGAAGAATTAGGTGTAGGCGCCTTATTAATGAAGGAAGATGGTGCTCTGGAAAAACCGAAAGTGGATGCCATATTTGGTTTTCATTGCTCCCGAAATTTAAAAATGGGACAGGTAGGCGTCAAATCAGGTGCTTTTATGGCAGGAAGCAATACTTTTACGATTACAATTAATGGTAAAGGTTGTCATGCTGCCTATCCACAAAATGGAATTGATCCGATTTTAATGTCAGCCCATATAATTACTGCACTGCAATCCATTGTTTCCAGAAATATTTCTCCAAATGAAAAAGCTGTGGTTTCCATTTGTAAGGTTGAAGCAGGCACAGCCGCTAATATTATACCGGAGAAAGTGGTACTTACGGGAACCATGCGTGCTTTAAATACAGCACTGTTGGATAAAATTGTGGAGCAGGTTAAGACAATTATTAAATCAATAGCTGAGTCATTTGGTGGAACAGCAACTCTTGAACTGTTTAATGGTTTTCCGGTTTTAATTAATAGTGAAAAGACCACGGATTATTTCGCGACCATTGCCCGTAAAACTGTCGGTGAGGAGAATCTTGTGGATGATTATCAATCAGTAATGGGCAGTGAAGATTTTGCTTATTTCTCTCAAACAGTTCCGGGAACTTATTGGAATCAAGGCTATCATAGCCTTGATGAAAAGAATCGTGTATGATGCCGAAGCGTTTATCGCTGCTTTAACCCAACATATTCCGGATCGCTCGTTTCAGATGCTCCGTTATTATGGCTTTTATTCAAATAAATCCCGCGGGTTAAGAGAGAAAGAGCGGAAACGAATGAAAAAAGAA
>JABHWU010000014.1 GCA_018657625.1 Deltaproteobacteria bacterium
GATCAATATTTTTTCTAAACGCATAATCATTTCTCATCTCAATGTGATGATCAGACTATACGAAAAATTTCTGGGTTTGTCCAGTTTTAATCTGAACCCTTTAACATATAAAGATTTACGCTGCAGAATAAATTAGCCGTGCTCTATTAATCCGACTCGTTTTTTAAGCGTGTCAAAACCTCACCTAATAAGTAGAGAGATCCTCCTATTAAGACCAGATCATATTCATCTGTTTCCTGAAGAACATATCTCGTCATTAAAGCATCGGTATCGGTAATGGGCAAAGTGCGATATCCGTTTTGGATTAAACCATTCGAAACACTATTAATTTGCGCAGTTCCCACCATTTCAATTTTAACCGGTAAAAATGTCACCCGATTGAGGTCAAAACCTTTTAAAGCCGGTATAATTTCCTTACCCTCCAACCAGGTTGTGGCAAAAAGAATTCTATCAGATGCATGATTTTGATCCAGGAATATCAACAAACTGCGCATTCCCGATAGGTTATGCGCACCATCAATTAATATAGATTTTTGGGAATTCAAATATTGAATCCGACCTGGCCAGATAATTTGCTCTAGCGCTGATTGAATTTGCTGATTCGATAAGCGGGAACTTTCATCAATAACGGAAAAATAAACTGCCAGGGCTGTCGATAAATTTTCAAGTTGATGGTCCCCTTTTAGCACCATTCCATCAATTTGAATGCTGGTGTCAATCTTTTTCCCTGGATGCGATATCGATGATAAATTAATAAAACGATATGAAACCGACTCTGTATTTTCGCTATGAAAACTAAAGTTTTGATTCGCCATTGAATACTCAAATTGCCTTTCATCACAAACTTTTTGAATTTGCTCAAGAATGCATGACTGTTGTTGGGCGACAAAAACATGCGCGCCTTCTTTTAATATCCCCAACTTCTCATTGGTTATCAGCTCTAGTGTATCACCTAGAAACTCCTGGTGGTCATAATCAATTTTAGTAAAAACACAGGCAATCGGATTTTCAACAACATTTGAAGCATCCAGGCGGCCACCTAAACCAGTTTCTAATAATATATAATCGACTTTTTTTTGTTGAAAGGCATAAAACGCCATCGATATAGCAAATTCAAAGAAAGTTGGATTAACTCTGGAGTCACCGTTATAGTTATCTAAATTATCAATAGAAATATCACAAGCTTCGCAAACCTTGAGAAAGGCTTCATCTAAAAGCTCGTCAGAGATACTTTCCCCATTGATACGGAATCTTTCATTAAACGTTACTAAGTGCGGAGAAACGGTAGCACCAGTCGTATAACCACTTTCCAATAACAATTTTTCGATAGTAACCAAGGTAGACCCTTTTCCATTGGTACCGGCGAGATGAATAATTCTAGGATGTCGATGCGGATTATTTAATGGGGCCAGAATATTCTGGATATTTTTTAACCCTAATTTAATATTGAATACACCGAGCCGGTATAAAAAGTCTTTATACTGTTTTTTCAATTTAATCCTCTAATTTTAATGGTCGCCGCATTAATTTTTGGAGACCCTCTTCAATAGATAATCCTTTATAAATGACTTCGTAAGCCATTTTACACAAGGGCAGTTCAATTTTCATGTTATTGGCAATATCCCACACGGCTTTAGTAGTGAAATAACCTTCTGCAATCGTTCCATCCATACTATCAAGAATTTGTTGCGTTTTTTCGCCTTTGCCTAAACGAATACCAAAATTCTTATTATGACTATTGGCTGGTGAATAGCAAGTTAGTGCCAGATCCCCTAATCCACTTAACCCATAAAGTGTTTCCAGTGAAAAACCCATCTTTTGACAATACCGTTTCATTTCAGCCAAGCCTCGTGTGACAATGACTGAAATTACTTCTTCATACATTCCAAAACCATCAGCGACACCGGCAATTATTGCATATACATTCTTTAAAGCCCCTAGCGTTGCAACACCCTGAACATCACGACTTCCATAAACTCTAAAATCAGCCGAACTAATCAACTGTTGTAGTTGCGCTCCAATTTTTTCATCCTCACAAGCCAAAGTTTCCGCAACAGGTGTAGTTTTGGACAGTAGACCATCAGGGAAACAGGGACCTCCAAGATGCGCAAGGACATGATTTGGAAAATATTCTTTAATAATCGTTGGAACCGTCTGAAGTGTTTCACGTTCAATTCCTTTGTTAATACTTAAAATAACAGTATCTTTGGAAATAGTCCCCATACGACCAAGTACACTTCTGAGAAACGCTACTGGCATCGCCATAATAATTAATTGAGCGCCAACAATGGAATTTTCAAGATCCATTTCAAACTTGATTCTACCTTCACAATTATATCCTGGTAGATTTGGTGCTATTCCGGTATCCACCAATTGTTGATACTCTTCCTTTAAGTGACACTGAACGGTCACATCCAGGTTTTTACGACTAAGATAAATTGCCATCGCAGTCCCCCAACGACCTGCACCTAAAACTGTAATTCGTTTAATGTTATCCGTCATTTGAACCCCTTAAAATAAAAAAGGGGACAGAAGTTTGAACTCTCTGTCCCCTTTTACGGTCATCATTACATTGGTTAACAATCGATTTCCGTTAACTTTTTTTTCTATTTTTTTCTCTTTGGTACCGAGAGCCGGAATCGAACCGGCACGACCTCGCGGTCATGGGATTTTGAATCCCACGTGTCTACCAATTTCACCATCTCGGCGACTTCGGAAATCATTCAATACATCTACTAACCTTGTCAATTAATTTCAGTTAAAATCTCTCATTATTTTAGACCAGTCCTCAAAAACAGCTTCATTGATTCAAATTAAGGGATACTAACAGTGTTATTCAAATGGATGTTTATTGACTTAATTCGTAATTTTATATAGTAGTGTCATATAGTACTACTATTTGCATGTCATGTTCTCTATTAATTTTTAAATTACTTGTCAATAAATCTTCATATTCAATACTATTAAGAAATTGCATCAGACAATGATAAAATCAAACTTATTATAATCCAATAAAAAGGAGTCGACCGTGAGCTACTATGAAAACCTAATTGCTGAAAGACTTGGTGGTAAACAATTTGGAAAATCTACAGCCATCTACAAATTTGAAAAAATAAAAAGAGCCAAAGATGCTGCAAAAATAAAACATCCGGAAATTCCACTGATTGATATGGGCGTTGGAGAGCCAGATATTCCGGCTGATCCATCCGTATCAAAAATGTTGGCTCAAGAAGCAGGGAAGCCAGAAAATCGCTGGTACTCCGATAATGGTATTCCTGAATTCAAAACGGCTGCTGTTGAATATATGAAGCAAGTTTTCGGTATTGAAAACCTGGATCCGGATCAGCATATCATTCATGGAATTGGCTCTAAACCAATTTTAGCCATGTTACCGCTGTGTTTTATTAATCCAGGTGATATTACCATTCAAACGACCCCCGGATATCCTGTTACAGCAACCTATACCAAATATTTAGGTGGTGAAGTCCATAATGTTCCACTTTTGAAGGAGAACAATTTTTTTCCGGATTTAGATAGCATTCCTGAGGACATCCTAAAAAGGGCTAAACTTTTTTACATTAATTACCCTAACAACCCCACCGGTCAAATGGCAACAAAAGCATTTTTTGAAAAAATTGTTGCCTTGGCTAAAAAGCACCAGTTGATTATTATTCAGGATGCGGCTTATGCGGCATTGACTTTTGATGGTACCAAACCCATCAGTATTTTATCCATTGATGGTGCCATGGACGTCGCTATTGAAGTCCATTCACTTTCCAAAGCCTTTAACATGACAGGCTGGCGGATGGCTTTTGTGGTTGGAAATCCAACCATCGTTCAGGCTTACGGTACCATAAAAGATAACACTGATTCCGGTCAATTTAGAGCCATTCAGAAAGCCGGAATCCATGCGCTTCAAAATACTGAAATTACAGACCAAAACTGTGAACGATACTCAAGAAGATTTGATCTGTTAGTTGAGGCCTTAAAATCAGTAGGATTCAAAGCTGAAAAACCTCAAGCGACCTTTTATTGTTATGTAGCATCCCCGAAAGGAACAAAATCCGGGATCACTTTTGCTAATGCTGAAGAAGCCTCAACCTATTTAATTACAGAATCTGTAATTTCAACTGTTCCATGGGATGATGCCGGTCCGTACTTACGATTCTCCTTGACATTTGATGCCAATGGATACGAAGAAGAAAAGAAAATTATTAATGAATTGAAAGATCGATTAAATAAATTGAAATTAATCTTTTAGGCAAAATCAGAGCTGGTGTAATTATATCCAGCTCTTTTATATCTTATATTCGAATGTCATCCAATATCCCTTTCAAAACCAGAACCAAGATTTATCTGATTACAAAGTTCTTTCATATATTCATCCATGTTATTGGATATACCTGTAAAAAGAAATATATTGGCCTTGAACATTTGGAAAAACTCAAACAGAACCAACAAAATTGGATATATGCTTCCTGGCATAATAATGTTTCTATTGGCGCCTGGGAACTACGTAATCAGAATGTGGCAATTATGGTTAGCGAAAGTATTGATGGTGAGATGATTGCTCGCGCCGTTCATGCTTTAGGAAACAAGACTATCAGAGGTTCAACCTCTAAGAGTGGTGTTCGTGTATTCATAAAAATGCTAAAATGGATCAAACAGGGTAACATCGCTGGAATCACACCTGATGGCCCCAGAGGGCCTAAATATAAATTGCAGAGCGGGGCAATTGCATTGGCCCAAAAAGCAAAAGTCCCTTTGATACCATTTGACATAAAATCAACGAATCAATGGGTATTTGAAAAAAGCTGGGATACTCATAAACTGCCTAAACCATTTTCAACAATGGTTATTCATTATGGTGAACCTTTCTACGTTCCTCAAAAATTATCAGAACAAGCGTTATTAGATATCTCAAATAAATTCGAGAAAATAATGATCAATCAAACAAAAATTGTTGATCATGAAGTAGATTTATTAAAATCCTAATTTCTTGGCATACCCTCACAATTCAAGTGGAAATATATTATTACTTATTATATATTCATATTTTAATTTGAGCGTAATTGATGGGCCGAACCTGATTAAAAATATCAGATATTTATATAATAGGAATGCGCCATATCTCCAATAAAACCATCTATAAAGTACTTCCTCCATTGAAATTTATTCTTACTGAATTAATTAATGATGGTAGTTTAGACACCGTTAAAAGTATCGAATAATTAACAAATAACTAGTTACTGGTATTAGCATGTATTTTCAGGAAATTTTAGGGAAAAAAAGAGACCGGATTAAACTGACACAGGCAGAAATTCAGTATTTTATAAAAGGTTATACACAATATGAAATTCCCGATTACCAGGTTTCAGCCTTTTTAATGTCAGTTTTTTTAAATGGAATGGATATTGATGAAACCACCTGGCTCACTGATGCCATGTTGCATTCCGGGATTGTGGTTGATTTATCGGATATCGAAGGTATTAAAGTAGATAAACATTCAACCGGAGGGGTCGGAGATAAAACTTCTCTAATTATAGCTCCGATTTGTGCTGCTTTGAATGTACCGGTTCCAATGATTTCAGGGAGGGGTTTAGCACATTCAGGTGGAACACTGGATAAACTGGAATCAATTCCGGGTTTTAATGTAAATCTCAATTTGGATCAGTATCGTCATCTCATTCGGGAGACAGGGCTTTGTCTCATTGGTCAAACTGCTGAAATTGCCCCGGCTGATAAGAAAATATATGCGCTACGGGACGTTACCTGCACCGTTGAAAATAAATCTTTAATATCAGCCAGTATCATGAGTAAAAAACTGGCGGAAGGGATTGACGCATTGGTATTGGATGTTAAAACCGGAAAAGGGGCATTTATGAAAACCCAACAAGATTCAGAAGCGTTGGCCCAAATTCTGATATCGATTGGGAAAAATATGGGAAAACAAGTAACCGCCTTAATCACCGATATGGATCAACCCTTAGGAACCCATATCGGTAATGCGCTTGAGATTATTGAATCTGTTGATATTCTCAAAAATAAATGCCTACCGCTCCAGGATGATTTGAGAATACTGAGTATTGAATTGGCAGCACATATGATAATACTAGGTGGTAAAGCCAAAGAGTTATCCCAGGCAAAATCCCTCGTTAATCAAGTGATACAGAATGGATCCGCATTTTCAAAGTTGAAAGAAATTGTTAGTAAACAAGGTGGTAATGATAAAGCATTGGATGATTTTTCACTACTACCCCAGGCAAAACATTCTGAGTATATCAAAGCCAATGCGGATGGTTTCGTTAAAGAACTCGATGCACTGAAAATAGGAAAGGGTGCGGTTCTTATCGGTGGCGGTCGAATGACAATGGATTCAAAGATTGATCATGGTGTTGGTGTTATTATGAAGAAAAAAATAGGAGAACCAGTTAAAAAAGGTGAACCTGTGCTGGAAATATTGTTTAATGACCCGAAGACCTTAAAAAATGCGGCAGATTATTTTAATCAATCCATAACAATATCGAAAAAACCGGTTGAACCTGTTAAACTGATCAAAAAAACTCTGATTTAAAATCCTATTCAGTAAAGGGAGGAATAAAACAAATCTTTTAAACATCAGTTCACGATACCAAAATTCCTAAAAACAATTTCAATGAAAGAAATCGTTATTATCAATGTCACAGGAACTGATAAACCTGGTTTGACATATGCCATTACTAAAGGACTGGCTAAACGAAATATCAACATTCTGGATATCAGACAATCTGTCATTCATGATACACTTTCCCTGGGACTATTAATTGAACTACCGGATAAATCCAAATCAGCCCCCATTTTAAAAGATATTTTGTTTACTGGTCATGAATTGGGATTAAAAGTTAAATTTTTTCCAATTAGCGAGAAAAACTATAGCAGTTGGGTCAGCGAACAAGGTAAAACACGACATATCATTACACTGTTAACCAAAAAAATAACAGCTAACCAAATTGCAGCGATCTCAAATATTGTGCAGCAAAATCAATTAAATATTGATAATATAACACGGGTTTCAGGTCGTTTAGAACTGAATCAACCTGCTGTAACGAAATCTAATGCCTGCGTAGAATTTTCAGTACGAGGAAATCCAAAAAAACAGGAAAAACTGAAACAGGATTTACTAAAAGCCGCCAATAAACATGATGTAGATATCGCCTTCCAGGAAGACAATATTTTCAGGTGTAATCGAAGACTTGTAGCCTTTGATATGGATTCCACTTTAATTAAAACTGAAGTGATCGATGAACTAGCTAAGGCAAATGGTGTCGAAGATAAAGTATCTGAAATTACAGAAAAAGCCATGCAGGGTGAAATCGATTTTAATAGTAGTTTGATTGAAAGGGTAAAACTATTAAAAGGCCTTGATGAATCGTTGTTAAATGATATCGCCAGGGATCTACCATTGTCAGAAGGTGCTCAAGAACTAATTACAACTTTAAAGCAACTGGGATTTACGACCACTATCCTTTCCGGTGGATTTAATTTTTTCGGCCAGTATTTAAAAGATAAATTGGGTATTGATTATGTTTTTGCTAATAACCTGGAAATTAAAAACGGGAAAGTTACCGGTAATGTCATCGGTGATATCGTCAATGGACAAAAAAAAGCAGAACTACTTCAGAAATTAGCTAAAAAAGAAAATATCAGTTTAGAGCAGGTTATTGCTGTCGGGGATGGTGCTAACGATTTACCGATGTTAAGCATTGCCGGATTAGGAATCGCTTTTAAAGCAAAAAATATCGTCAAGAAAAATGCTGAACACTCGATTTCTGCCTCAGGTTTAGACAGTATATTATATTTAATCGGCTACCGGGAATGGTACCATACAAAAAATAAACACTAATTCAATATATCAAACCAATCGTCAACATTGCATCCGGAGTTATGGAATTTAGTATTTCAGTCGTAATCCTGGAATAATCACAGCAGTTATTGCTATTTTGAAGAAAAACCACATCCCGGATATCTTTCAGAAGAAATCCATCTAACCTGGCTCTGATGATTGCAGACTGAATAGCTGTCACAGTAGGATTAAATGCTGCACTTTCATGATAACTACCCGCAATAATCTTATCATTTGACATTCTGAATGCAACACCAGACACACTCCTGCTGTATGGGGAATAACTTCGATTGGCAGCAGCTAATGCAGCGCCAAACAGTTCATTATCATCAACATTTTGATCCACGAACTGATAATTCAGTAGAGATGAATTTAGTATATCTACATCTACACTCAGATCTTTGCCACTAAAAGCATCTGGTAAATAGGATTTAAATTTTTTAGGTTTATTTCCAGCCACTATAAATTCTATATCTTCAGCTCCCTTAATTTCATTGATAAACTGTCTACAGAAACCACAGGGAGGTGCATTGACAGTAATAGATTTAATACCTTTTTCCATATGCTGGGTAGCATTTATAATCGCACACTGTTCAGCATGAATGGTAAATTGTAGACCTGTATGAACAAATTCGATGTTCGACCCAAAATATATTTTTCCGGATTGGCCAAGTACAATAGCGCCCACGGCATAATTGGAAATCGGACTAATATGATAACTGGCTGCAACTGATAATAGTATAATTTGTAATTGAGTGATCGGAATATTTTGTAAACTAAGGATGTTATTTACAATTTCAGAACTTAAGACACCATCAAAAGGTTCATCAGGTTTTGGCAGGATTTGTTGAGAATTTTGAAATAGTTCACCTAATTGACTACATATCTTTTTATTCATTTTAATACGACTTTATTAACTGACTGTGGCTAACAGTCTAGCGCACTTTTTTACCAGCAAATATTAAGAATATCCATTCGATCGGCCAAAAAGTGTGTAGTAAAATAAGAAGTTCCGGTGGATATTGAACAGCAACTTTTCTATCTCTTGTAAAATAAGCTGTAAGAATTCCCCCCAAAATATAAAGACTAAAAAACAGAAACCCTTTAATTAGAATTATTTTTTCTCTAGCTTCCTCTGCTTTTATTTCTTTATCCTGGTAATCATTATCTTCCTCTGAAGATTCGCCTTCTTCATCAAAATTCATCCCAGCCAGGCCATTGTCTCCACCTTCTTCGCTTGATTCTTCTTCATCCCAGTTAATTTGTGATAAATCTTGGCTCTGGTTTGAATCTTCATTAACTGAAGCCGATTCTGTTGTTTGGGCAATCAAAGAGTTGAAAGAAATACCAATTAAAAGCAGCATACTTAAAATCAGTAAAAAACTATTTAAATATTTTTTTTGCAACTTATGCCTCATTTCTTCAAATTCAAAAAGTATTTATCAATAAACCAGGTGAACTAATTATTTCGATTGTACATACGGAATTCCGTCAGCTGCCGGAACTTGCGCCTTACCCATTAATCCTGCTAATACAATCATTGTTAATACATAAGGAAACATCTGCACAAACTGAGTTGGAATCGGGATAACTCCTTGAACACGTATCTGAAAAGCATCCGCAATCCCAAACATCAAACAACCTAATAAAAGAAGCTTTGGTGTATAGCGTCCAAAAATTAATGCCGCTAGGGCAATAAATCCTCTTCCAGCCGATATATCGCGAACATAGGAACTGCCATGAGCGACAGAAAGAAAGGCACCGCCTAAACCAGCCAGCAAACCACTCATCCAGACACCATAATATCGCATTAAATAGACGTTTATACCTGCAGTATCAGCAGCTTCAGGATTCTCTCCAACGGCTCTTAATCGTAATCCAAAGCTGGTTTTAAAGAGAATAAACCAGCTAATGGGAACCATGGCGAACGCAAAGAAAACCAAAACAGAATATTTCCCCAAAAGAACTCCTAATAACGGTATATCAGCTAGTAAAGGAATTTTAATGATTGGAATAATCAAAGGAATATTAGGTGTCACACTGGTAGAGTTGTATAGGACATTGGAAATCACCGCTGGTACTCCTATTGCCAGAAGATTTATGGCAGTACCACTGACAATCTGATCTGCCTGATACCGAATACTGGCTACCCCATGAATATGAGCAATCAATCCACCAACTAGCATGGCCCCTAGCGCACCCAACCAGGGATTACTTGTTTCATAAGCGATAACCGCACCAAAAAAAGCACCAAATATCATAATGCCGTCTAAAGCGATATTGACGACTCCAGCCCGCTCCGAAAAAAGTCCTCCCAAAGCAGCTAAAATTAATGGTGTCGATAATCTCACTCCGGAGGCAAATAACTCAATATCAACGATTTGAGCCAATTGTGTGCCTTTAAAAACAGTTTCCAACAGCACTTTAAACAAAATAAAAACCAGCAAAATAATTAGCCAGGCTATTTTTGATTTGGTGTTTGTTTTAAAAAAGTTTCTCAATACCATTTTATTCTCTTATTCACTTGTATTTCGTTCAGAACCTAATATTAGATCAATCCAGAATTTTCTCTCATCAATTTATCATAATAGTTCAAACATTGCCTAACATAGACTCTTTTTCTGGAATAACTTTCAGGGAAAAAACTACGTTTAAAACCATAAATGATACAATCCTTTAATGTTTTTGAATCAAAACTGAAATTACTCAAGGCAATCAGTATTTCTTTAGTAACTGTCGTTTTACTAACAGTTCGATTATCAGTGCAAAAGGTAGTGCATAGTTTATACTCCATCATTTTTTTAAATGCGTGGTTCTTAATCTCTTTAACCGAAGGATTTGTTTGTAGATTACTGGTTAAACAAATTTCAATCGTCACCCTTCGATCTGCGATATACTGGCATAAATCATTTATATATTTCTCTTTATCTTTGATGGATGAATCCTCAATTTTAGATGATTCGAATAGAAAATAACCATGTCCAATACGATCAGCATGCAATTCTGTAATCGCCTGAAAAATAGATTCAGGTCCATAAGCCTCTCCGGCATGCACTGTTTTGGGCATAAATGATTCATGAACATATTGAAAAGCCTCCCAATGATCAGCAGCCGGATAACCAGCTTCTGCTCCGGCTAAATCAAACCCGACGATGGGGATTCCTAGTTTATCCCTGATTTTGACAGCACCTTTCGCCAATTCCAATGAAGCCAAGCGACAGATATCTGACATACTGGAATAGGTCAGCGACTTAATAAATCCATCGTAATAGCCCGACCAGGGACCAAAATTCCGCATGGCACAAACAATAATCCCATAATAAAAAGGTGGTTCTTCACCATTTTTAATTTCCGGTTTTTCATTAAATTCTTTTTGGGCCTTTTCCATTCCAAAGTTGACTGACTTTAGGACTGTCTCCATATTCATATCATCATTGATATGTAATTGGGGAGCGAAGCGAACTTCTACATAACGAACCCCTTCCTTTTGATTATCCAAGGCGAATTCGTAAGCAATTTGTTCTAAATATTCCGGCTTCTGCATAACTGCGCATGAGTAGCCGAAAGTTGTCAGATATTCCTCAAGACTGGCATATCGCTCTTTAAAAACAGTCTCATTTAAACCTTCAACAGTATAACTGGGTAGATTTAAATTCTGTCTCTTCGAAAAATCAATAATAGTTTCAAGCCTGACCGACCCATCCAGATGGACATGCAGATCGTTTTTGGGGATTTTTCGAATTAATGATTCAAGTTCCTGGTTATTTTGATTCATTATCTACTATTCTTTATTTTATTCCTAATATTTTTCTAAATAGCTTATCAGTAGCAACAAATAGTACAATAACGCCTTGAAGTACCATCACCAAATCTTTTGATAAATTATCAAAATTTAGATCTAAAAACAGGCTGCCCCTGTTTAAAGCTCCAAATAGTAGCGCAGCCAGTACAATTCCAAGTGGATGATTGCGTCCAAGCAAGGCCACTGCAATTCCAACAAATCCAACACCTCCGGAAAAGCTATCGTGATAAGTATATCGGTAACCCATCACTTCATGAATCGCGACCATACCAGCTAGTCCACCTGCAATGAACATAGCCATTACCATATTTTTCTTAACATTGATACCGGCATATTCAGACACACTATTGCTGATTCCTACACCTCTGATCTCGTATCCCCATTTTGTTTTCCAAAGAACTAAATAGACAACAATGCAAGCTATTATGGCTATTATGAATCCAAAGTTTAAGGGAAGGGTTTCGGGAACAAAAGGTAATAAATCATGGACATTCGGTATTCGTGCAGCTTCCGGAATAAAATCGGTTTCCAGTACTTGTGTCCCTTCTCTATGAAAGGGGCCCACCACCAAATAATTAACAATACTGAAAGCAATCAGATTCATCATAATGGTATTGATTACTTCATGACCACCGAACTTGGCTTTTAATAAGCCGGGTATTCCTCCCCAAATACCACCAGCAACAAATGCCGTTATAAAACAGACTGGTAGTAATATCCAGGTTGAGCTACCATCTAACCAAATAGCTATTAAGGTTGTTAACATGGCTCCAATATACAACTGACCTTCAGCACCAATATTAAACAAGCCACATCTAAACCCGAAAGCGACTGACAAACCTGTAAAAATTAAGGGTGTCGCATAAAAAAGAGTGTAACCAATGCCTTTTACGGAAAATAAAGAATTCTTAAAAAATACGTGATATACTTCTAAAGGATTCTCTCCAACGGCCAGTATCAAAACTGAGCCTACCAATAAAGCGGCGAAAACAGAGGCAAGGGGCAATAAAATAACTTCGTATTTTTTAATAAACATAAGCGATATGAGATACTATAAATTTCAATCAAATAGAAGTCTGTCTGATAGATAATAATTATTCATCCGGTTGGCCTGTCATCATCAATCCAACCCGCTGAATATCAAATGATTTGGAATCTACTTCACCTGCAATCTCTCCTTCAAACATAACCAAAGTCCTATCTGATAAAGAACGAATTTCCTCCAACTCGGCAGATACTAATATAACCGCAACATTCCTTTCTCTTAAATCCAATATATGTTGATGAATAAATTCGATGGCACCAATATCAACACCCCTGGTTGGCTGTGCAATAATCAACAATTTAGGTTCTCTGCTGAATTCCCTGGCAACAACTAGTTTTTGTTGATTTCCACCGGAAAGGCTACTGGTTGATAAATTAGTAATAGGTGGCCGAATATCAAATTCCCTAACCAGTTTATGTGAATAGGATTCAATCTCTTTAAAATCTAAAAATCCGATTGAATTACAAAATGGTTTTAGGTAGTGGTAACCTAAAATAATATTGTCAGCATTTGAAAAACTGGATAAATAACCGTGGGCTTTTCTATTAGCAGGAACATGTGATATTCCATCTTCACGCACCTGTCGGGCTGTTGAATTCGTTATTTCTTTGTTCTCAAGTACCACTGATCCGGAATCCAACTTTCGCAGTCCAGTTAAGGCTTCAATTAGCTCTGTTTGACCGTTTCCTTCAACTCCAGCGATTCCTAAAATCTCACCTGCCGCTACTTGAAAACTTACATTTTTCAATTTCGGTTTATTGTCAACTTCGATATATAGGTTTTCTGCTTTGAGAACAACTTTACCTCTGTTAACAGGCTTTTTGTTTAACCGTAATAATACCTCTCTACCGACCATTAAATTGGCTAGTTTTTCTGCAGTAGCTTCTGAAGTAATCATATGCCCGACTTTTTTACCATTTCTCATAACAGTCACTTCATCGGAAATTTCCAAAACTTCATCTAATTTGTGGGTAATAATAATAATTGTTTTTCCCTGTTCTTTCAGTTTTTTCAATATCTGGAAGAACTCTTTTACTTCTAAAGGTGTAAGAACAGCAGTTGGTTCATCTAAAATTAATATATCAACATCTCTATAGAGCGCTTTCAGTATTTCCACCCTTTGTTCCAGGCCGATAGAAAGTGTTTCAACTTTTACTTTGGGATCAATTTGTAAGCCGTACTCGTCCGATAATTTTTGTATTTTTTGTTCTGCTTTTGCTATCTGCAGTACTCCCCCTTTTTTGGGGTCTTCAACACCAAGAATTATATTTTCTGCTACTGTCATGGGTGGAATCAGCATAAAATGCTGATGCACCATACCTATTCCGTTAGCAATTGCAATATGGGGATTAGATATCTTAACTTCCTGTCCGTTTAGTTCTATCGTTCCTGAATCTGCTTGATAAAATCCATATAAAATTTCCATAATGGTTGTTTTACCAGCACCGTTTTCACCTATTATCGCATGGATTTGCTGGTTTTTAATATCAATATCAACCGAGTCGTTGGCTAATACTTCGCCAAATTGTTTGGTAATGGATTTTAAGCTAACAGCATACATGATTTAGATTGGGTTAATTATATTAAAAAAAACCGGTATTCAGTTATTCCACTGAATACCGGTATCTAAATTTACCTGTTTCTCATTTTTTCTAAAAATTACTCAGGTCTTTTATCTCTGACTTTAATTTCACCATTGATAATTTTAGTCTTATACTGTTCAACCACTTTTTTCATGGTTTTATTGATCAGCTTTCCATTGAACTTATCAAGCGCATAACCAACACCATCATTTTCCAGACCAAATACTCTGAATCCACCTTTTAAGTTGCCTTCTGTTAGAGCTTTAATTGTACTGAAAACAGATACATCAACTCGTTTTAACATGGAAGTAAGTATTTGCCCAGGAACGATATAGTTCTGGTTTGAATCTACACCAATCGCATAAACGCATTTTTTAATTCGTCGATAGCAATTTCCTTTTCCATTCTTTTCTTTTATGGCAGCAAAAAGTCCATTACCGGAACCACCGGCAGCAGCATAAATAACTTTGGCACCTTTACCCATTTGTGCATTGGCTATTTCTTTCGCTTTTGTAGGGTCATTCCAGGCTGTTGGTGTATTTCCTACGTAGTTCACAATAACATTAATCGCCGGATATACTGTTTTGGCACCTTGGACATACCCTTGCTCAAACTTTTTAATCAGATCAATTTCCATTCCACCAATAAAACCAATGGTTCTTTTACCATTGACTTCTCTCGATCTCATGGCAGCAATCATTCCAACTAAAAACGATCCTTCATGCTCTTTAAATACCAGGCTGGAGACATTAGGAAGATCAACAACCATATCCACAATGGCAAAATTTAAGTGTGGAAATTCTTTGGCAACTTTTTCAATATAGGGCGCGTTCGCAAATCCAATTCCGAAAACCAAATCATATCCTTCACTGGCAAATGCTCTCATGGCTTCTTCAACACCACTTGAATCACCAGGTTCAGCATCCTTTAGTATGATTCCAAGTTCTTTTTGCGCCTTTAAAGCACCTTCCCATGCTGACTGATTAAAACTTCGATCATTTTTTCCACCCGCATCAAATACAATACCAACTTTTTTTTGAGCTAATGCCGGGACGGAAACCAAAATAAGCAATGATAAGATAGCTAAAAATCTTTTCATTTCCTCTCCTATTATTATTTTGAAATTAAAAGGACTGCTAACTAAAAGTTTGTCCTAACTAATTTTTTATTAAAAACCCGCTTCATTTAACAAAACGGAACAACAATTGAAATAATCTAAACCAAATTCAATATAAATACAAACTGGATTTCTAAAAAAAAACCTCAATATTCAATCAGTTTAATTAGATATTTGATTTTATTTACTTAATATCATTAAATTAAGAAAAAAAATGAAATAATCTAGGTTTAAAAATTTTCTCAATTATTTAAATATGTTACCTATTATTATATAGTTAAGAATCAATAAAATCGGGATTCATCCAATTATTTTTAGAAATTTGTATTTGACATCATCATTGATCCCATAGAAATTAAAGCCTCGTTTATTATTCGTCAGACAATCCCTAAATTTACCATGGAAAAATATTAATATGAAATACGATGTTTTCGGAATCGGTAATCCCTTAATCGATGTTATTATCAAGACTGAAGATTCCATGCTGAATGAACTTGAAATCAGTAAAGGAAGCATGAATCTGGTTGACGTTGAAAGACAAAAATTTATTCTGGAAAAACATGAAAATATCAGTAGATTTACTGCTTTGGGAGGTTCCTGCCCCAATACTATGGTGATGATTTCACAATTAGGTGGTAAATCAGCCCTACTTGGTAAAATTGGTCTGGATGAATTTGGTGACGATTATTTGAAACAACTTCAGGAATCCAGTGTCAACTCATATTTAAAGCGTAAAGATGGTATGACGGGTAGTACTATCATATTAATTTCCTCTGATGCTGATAGAACAATGAACACCCATTTGGGAATGTGTCAGCATTTAACAAAAGACGATCTGGACCTGGATGCCATCAGCCAGTCAAAAATCTTATATGTCACGGGGTATCAATGGGATACACCCAGCCAAAAAGAAACAGTTTTAACTGCTTTAAAACATGCGAAGCGTAATGGTGTTACCATTTCACTTTCCTTATCAGATCTATTTTGTGTTGAAAAACATAAAGCAGATTTCCAAAATCTTTTGGATAATTACGTCAATCTAGTATTTTGTAATGAGCTCGAAGCAAAACAAATGACCGATGAAGATCACCCAAAAGATCAGTTAAACAAATTATCTGAAAGTGTGGATCATGTTGTTATTACATGTGGAAATAAGGGATCAATAATTAAATATAATGATGAAATTATCGAAATTGATGCTTTTCAGGTAAAAGCCATTGATACAACTGGTGCAGGAGATGCGTATGCAGCCGGATATCTATATGCATTAACTCAAAATTATAATATTCAACAAGTAGGAAATCTAGCCTCAATATGCGCTGCTAAAGTCGTTAGTATTGATGGACCCCGCTGCAAGAACAATTTTAAGGCACAAGTCAAAGATTATTTAGTCAATACCATTAATTTACAAAACTTAAGCGAATAAACAGCATGTCTGAAAATATAGATGTAAAAAAAGTAGCCGAACTAGCAAGATTGAAACTGGATGGAGACGAAGAAAAATACTTTAAGGAAAAATTTAATGAAATATTAAACTATATTAGCTCTATTTCTGAAGTTGAAATCGGAGATGATGTATTGGAAAAAGATGAATCCCTGCAAAAAATATTTCAACAGGATGAGGTTCAAAAATCAGATGTTTCACCGGACCAATTCTCTGATTATGTTGAAAACAAATTTTTTAAGGTGCCTAAAGTTATTGGTTAATTTTTTATAACCAGGATCAATTTTGAAATTGATCCTGGTTATCTTAAATGTCCAAATTCTGAACCTTAAGCGCATTATTGACAATAAATTCTCTTCTGACATCCACCTGATCACCCATCAGAACTGTAAAAACTTCATCTGCCTCTACTGCGTCATCAATACTAACCTGTAACATTTGACGCTTTTCCGGATCCATGGTTGTTTCCCAGAGTTGTTCAGGATTCATTTCTCCCAATCCTTTATAACGTTGCAGGTAAATACCCTTCTTCCCATTTTCCAGTAAAAACTGGACCACCTCTTCTGCTGTATCAAACTGAAATTGTTCATCTAACTCAGATATTATTTTTAAAAGGAATTTATCATCAACTTTTTCAGTTTCCAATTCTTTATATTTGGTCAATAATTTATTATAACTATGAACATCAATAACATGTAGAGCTGTTTCCGGAATAATATATCGCCTTTCCTGAAAAAATATCTGTAATTCCCGATTTTCCTGCACATAAGTTACTTTTAATTCTTCATCAGGATGAGATAAAATGAATTTGTTAAATACTTCAAAAATTGATTTAATTTCAATGGTTTCAAGTTGAAGTTTGTATTTAAACAACAAGCTATAAACAATTTTTAGTTTAGAATTTTGAATCAATTTTCCTAATTGTGTACTGAGATTAAACGCAATCGTGGAAAATTCATTTAAAGACAAACCGGAGTTACTAACCATTTCATACTTATTTAAAGCAAAAGAAAACAATTTGTCGGTTAATAATAAATCATTTTGAATATAGCTTTCTTCCTTTCCTTTCTTAACTTTATATAAAGGAGGTTGGGCAATATATAGGTATCCTCTTTCAATCAATTCAGGCATTTGTCGATAAAAAAATGTTAATAACAAGGTCAGAATATGACTGCCATCAACATCAGCATCTGTCATAATAATTATTTTGTGATATCGGAGTTTAGAAACATCAAAATCATCTTTCCCGATACCGGTACCTAAAGCAGTGATCAAAATCTTTATTTCATCACTATTCAACATTTTATCAAATCTGGCTTTTTCTACATTTAGTATTTTACCTTTCAATGGCAAAATGGCCTGATTAGATCGATCTCTTCCTTGTTTAGCTGAACCGCCCGCTGAATCTCCCTCAACCAGATATATTTCACTGGAAGCCGGATCTTTTTCCTGGCAATCAGCTAATTTCCCTGGCAAAGAACTAAATTCCAAAACACTTTTCCTTCGGGTTAATTCCCTGGCCTTTTTGGCAGCCAGTCTGGCTCTTTGAGCATCCATTGATTTTTCAATGATTTTCCTGGCTATTTGCGGATTTTCTTCCATGAAGATCCCAAATTTATTACATAAAATACGATCAACAATTCCACGGACGTTTGCATTGGTCAGCTTAATTTTCTTTTGAGATTCAAATTGAGGAGCGGCTATTTTAACACTGATAATTGCAGTCATTCCCTCTTTTATATCATCCTGACTAACTCTATCCTCAGCTACTTTAAATATTTTATTTTCAGTTCCATAATTGTTGATGCATTTTAAAATAGCTAGTCTGAAGCCCTGTTCATGGGTTCCACCATCGGCAGTGTTAATATTATTCACATAAGAATACAAATGAAAATTATATGAAGTATTGTATTGGAAACACAACTCTATCTGAGTACCATTTTCCTCACCGGATATGTACATTGGTTCCGGTAAAACACATTGTTTATTTTTATTTAAATGCTCAACAAAAGTAACAATACCACCTTCATAATTATACGTTCGATTTTTATCATTTCGCTCATCAACCAGTTCAATTGTTAATCCTGGATTTAAAAAGGCTAGTTCTCTTAATCGATTAGCCAAAATATCATACTGGATATTTACATCATCAAAAATTTCAGGATCTGCATGAAATATGGTTGATGTACCTGTTTTTTCTGTATCTCCAATAATTTCCAAGTCAGAAGTATGTATACCTTTAGCAAAGGTTTGTCGGTGTATTTTTCCATTTCTTCTAATTTTAAGTTCCAGTTCATCACTAAGGGCATTAACGACTGAAGCACCAACACCATTTAAACCGCCTGAAAACTTATATGAATTCTGATCAAATTTTCCACCTGCATGCAAAGATGTCATTACCAATTGCGCTGCCGGAATTCCTGATTTTTCATTAATTCCAACTGGAATACCTCTTCCGTTATCAGTAATCTGAACTGAATTATCCAATAAAATAGCAACCCGGATTTTATCGCAAAATCCGCCCATGGCCTCATCAATACTATTATCTACAATTTCAAAAACCAAATGATGCAGCGCTGAAGAGTCAACACCACCAATATACATTCCGGGTCTTAACCGAACTGCTTCCAATCCTTCCAATTGTTCAATATCATTGGCTCTATAAGAATTACTACCTTCAGTCATGGATAACCTGCTATGAAACTATGATTTATTAAGAGTTGAATTAAATTAGATCTTATTCAGTGGACACTTTTGTTTTATGAAGTGTGTTTATACAAACTACTATAGCACCTTTGATATAAAAATCAATTTTATAACATATTGATATTATTATATTAATTAATTATTTTTCCAGATTCAATCTGATAAATATTTCCCAGGCCAATAAACTGGTCTGGAATTGAAGTGGAGGTAATAAAAACCTGATTGTTATTTTCAAAAATATGATGAATTGATTTTTCACAAACTGACTCATCTAATTCTGAAAATATATCATCTAAAAGTAACACAGGATAAAAATTTAATTCCTGTTTAATAATTTGATTAATACTTAACTGTAAGGCCAGAAATGAAATACGGTACTCACCTTGTGAAAAAGATATTTTATCGTGGATACCATCTCGAGTCATCCAATAGTTATCTTTATGGGGCCCATAAAATAGAAAACCTTTGGCACATTCAATTTCTTTTTTTGTTGATAGGAATTGAAAAATAATTTCCGGAACAGGCTCAATTTTATCTTGAAAATCATTAAAATAACATAATTGTAAGTTTTCAGATCTACCGGTTAATTCCTGATAAATAAGCGGTAACTTATTATTAATCTGATCCACCAGTTTTTTCCTGGAGGCAATAATTTTTGGTATTAAATCAGATAAAAGTCGATTCCAGATATCCAACTCGTTCATGGATTGTGATTTGAGAAGGATTGCTTTTTGTTTTCGAATGCGATTATACTCTTTGATCAGTTGAAAATAGGCAGTATCCGTTACGTATAAAATACGATCAAAAAAAGTTCTGCGCTCTATGGGATATTCTTTGAAACTGGACAACAAATCAGGGGCAAATAGGATTGAAAAAAAATTTCTGATAAATTCAGAAGAAAATCCAAGAATCTTATTGTTGATACTAACTTTTTTTCTATCCTGGATAATGGATATTCCAATATTATTGATCACAGATTGCTTTTCCACCTGCATTCGAATATTGGCAGATTCAGATTGAAATTGTTTTAATTGATCAATCTTTGGTGTACGAAATGATTTTAGATGGGAGGAAAAATACAGTGATTCAATTAGATTTGTTTTCCCTTGCCCATTTTTTCCGTAAATAAAATTTAATCCAGAATTGAAACTAGCTTCTAAGTGCTTATAATTCCGATAATTTATCAAAGATAAGGTTTTTATTACCATTCAATTTGAACAGGCATCAATATGGTCAGAAAATTCTCCCATTCTTCACAAGTTAATGAAACTGGTGTTACAGTTTTTGAAAAATTGAAATAGATCATATCATCTGGTGAAGATTCAAAAGATTGTAATGCTTCCAATAATAATCTGACATTTAAGCCTATATTTACTTCTTCATCATCGTAATCACAGTAAATTTCATCATTTCCTTCACCAAAATCCAGTTTTTGACTACTGATTAATAATTTTCCATCTTGAAAAGTAAATTTTACAAAAGAATTTGGTTCTCCCTCTGTCAGCGTATGAATAATTCTAATCGCATTAATGATTTCATCTTTTGCAATACTAACTTTTATTTTTCCGATAGAAGTTAATAAAGTATCTAAATTTGGAAAATCGGCTTCAATCAAGCGGGTTTTAAATTTTATTCGTTCGCTTAATACCTGTATTTCATTTTCGTTGAAACATATCGTAATATCTTCTTCGCTTAAAGTCAGAATTTTTTTAATATCCAGCAGTGCATTTTTGGGAATTATTATGTTTCCCGCAGATTCGATTTTGTTTTCTAAATTGGTAATAAATTGGGCAATACGAAAACCATCGGCACCTAGCCATCGAATTTGTGTGGATGATAAAATTTGTAAATTTAATCCCATTAAATTTTTACGGGATTCATTTTCACCAATACAGAAAATTGTACGATCAATGGCATTTTTAAATAGTTGTGCAGGTAATTGAAATTGATTAGTTAGTTCTCTAAATTCAACAACTGGAAATAGTCCCGAATCAATACAGGGTAATTTTACCTGGGAATGATCACAGGTAAGAAATACCCAGTTTTGGGGTGTTGAACGGATTTCTACACTGGTTCCTCTAAATTCTTTTGTCAGATTAAAAAGTCTGTATGTATTCATACAGAGCTGTCCCGGTTCAACGATTTCAACTGGAAAGTAACCTAAAAATGTTTTATCATAATTGGTAGCTTTAACTTGTAAATAATTTTCACCACTAATCGTTAATGCTTCTAAAAAAACATTATTAATAACGGATTGGGTTGATGCTTTTGGAGATATGCTTACCACAAGTTGTAATGCCTCTAATAAAATACTTTTTTCTATTATTATTTTCATAGTAGTAGTAGGGAGGACCTTAATCGTTAGTTATTTTTCAACATATTGATTTAATAAATATTTATTAAAAAAAAGCTGTGTTTAATAAAAATAAGAAAGCTGATCAAATATATCTTTTAATACTATTTCCTATTTTGATTGTGTAAAACCTAATCAGCTTAATTAATTTTTAACAGAAAAAACACAGTAATCTTTATCTATTTGATTTTATGATAGTTCTTTCATGATTGAACTAATTGTCTGTTTTATTTCCGGATCAATATCGACCCACTCTTTCGTTTTTTTACAAGCCTGTAAAACTGTTGTATGATTTTTCCCGCCGAAATGTTTGGCAATTACCGGGTATGACAATCCGGTTATTTCACGTGAAACATACATTGCAATTTGACGCGATTTTGAAATCTCCTTATCTCTTTTTTCAGACAAAATATCTGTAATTTTGATATTAAATTTCTTACAAACAACTTTAATGATATTTTCAATGGTTTTAGGATTTTTATCGATATCTAAAACCTCTTTAAGAACGCGTTTTGTGAAATCAAGGGTGATTTCCTGATTTAAAAGAGACCAGCTGGCTTCAAGGTGAACCAAAATTCCAAGAATATCACGAACATTATTTTTTACAGATTTGGCAATTAACTCAATAATGTCTTCACTCAAAATCATATTCATCTGTTCAACCTTTGTCCGGATGATAGCAAATCTGGTTTCGAAATCGGGTCTTCCGATCTGGGCAACCATTCCGGAATTAAATCGATTGACCAATCGTTCTTCTAAATTTTTGATTTCTCTGGGATATCGATCAGCTGTTAAAATGATCTGTTTTTTATTTTGAATGAGTTCATTAAATATGTGGAAAAATTCTTCCTGAGTACTTTCCTTGTTTTCAAGAAATTGAATATCATCAATTAATAATATGTCAATCATTCGGTACTTAGTGCGCACTTCATGGCTTTTTCGGTAACGAATTCCATTGATGACTTCATTGGTAAATTCTTCTGAGTTTGTATATTGGATTTTAAAATTTTCACTATTACATTTGACATTGTTGCCAATGGCCTGAATTAAGTGTGTTTTTCCTAAACCAACATCTCCACAAATAAATAGCGGATTATATTTATTTTCCTGAACGTTGTCACCAACAGCTTGTGCTGCAGCAAATGCAATATCACTGTTACTTCCATTAACAAAATTCTGAAAATTCAGATCTGGATTTAAACCATCAGCACCAGCGATGTTTTTATTATTTAAGTTTTCAACAAGGGCTACTTTCTGAGGTTCTACTTTATCCTTACCGACCTGTAATACCAGTTGAAAATTTTCATTTAAATTATAGGGTTTAAATGATTCCAGGATATGTTTATGTATCATTTTTTGGTGATGATCCCTTATCCAATTGCAGAAAAATTGATTGATGCCACCGATTGTAACTATGTTTTCATTGAGATTAATTAAAACCAATTTATTGACCCAGGCTTCAACTTCATCGATTTCTAATTCCTGAATCAATAGATCGATAAACTGAGTCCAGTTTTTTGATAATTCTTGCAAAGGAATCATAATAATATAGTTATTAATTACAATATGTTATACTTAAATAAGTTGATAAAATAAAAAATAAACTTAAGACTACCTTAATATAGATCAGAAGTTAAGTATGAATTAAAAATTATGTTAAATTGATAACTACAAATGGAATTAAAAGAGATAATAGATTTATTGCATTCTGAATTAGAAAACAATACTCAACTTAATATTGGTTTGATTGGGGATTTAGGTAGCGGAAAAACATTTCTTGTTAAAAAACTGTTGGAAACTATAAATCCTCTGTTGGAAAACCAAGTTAGTAGTCCAACATATAATATTTGTAATATTTATCAATTTGAAAATACAATAATCCATCATTTTGATTTATATCGTATTGAAAATGAAGAAGAATTATATGAAGTTGATATCTGGGAAAGTATTGAAGGATCTGAAAATATTACCTTTATTGAATGGGTAGATATGTTTTCCCAAATCAAACATAAGTGTGATATCATTGTCTCTATTGAAATAATGGAACAGGAAAATCGAAAATATAGGGTGGATACAAATAATGAAAATAAATAGCCTATTGTTAATAACTGGTAATGCCGGAAAGTTAGAAGAATTTAAAACACTTCTGAATATTCCAGGATTCAAAATGAATTATAAATCATTAGATGTAACGGAAATACAAAGTCTGGATATCGAAGAAATTGGACATTTTAAAACAAATGCCGTATTAGAATGTGTTCAGGAAATAAATGACTATGATGCTGTTATCACAGATGATACAAGTCTATCTTGTATGGCTTTGAATGGATTACCAGGACCGCTGATAAAATGGTTTTTAAAATCGATTGGAAGAGAAGGAATATTAGAACTCGTTAATAATAAAGATAATACAACTATTGCAACATGTTTGTTAACATTAGGTATTTTAAAAAATCGCCAGATTATACAGTTTCAGGGAGATGTTAAGGGTAAACTGGTTTCTCCCCAAGGAAACAGGGGATTTGGGTGGGATCAGATCTTTTTACCAGATGGGTTTGATAAATCATATGGTGAAATGGATCCGGATAAAAAAAATGCCATTAGTCACCGGGCATTAGCCGTACAAAAATTTAGGGAATGGCTGCTAAACTAATTTGAGTTACTTAAAAACACGCTAATTTTCAGGTTTCTGATAGTGTTTTTTCTATAATTCAGTTAGTTTGATGTTTTATAAAACAATAACAAATTTATAAGTGTAAAAAATGGGTTTCTAAAATAATGAATCTATCCCTTTTTTTCAAATACCTGACAATGGGTTCCTGACGCTTTATAAACTGAAATCGAAGGCATAACAGCCGACTTAAAATTCCACTTTTTACAACCATAGGGATGTTTCTTTTCCCAGGTAATATAATAATGTTTACATTGACCACATATAGGTCTTTGTGGAGTGTTCATAAATTCCGAAAAATTAATTTAAGATATTATCAATTTGAATTAGGGATTTTATGCAGAACCATAAAAAGATGTAAAGTATCTCATTAGTAAAATAATCTTATCATATATTCATTAAACAGAGGTTAGCATGTCTTTATTTGAAACTTTCAAAATTGGAAATAAACGGGCAAAAAATAGGATTCTGGTTCCACCTTATCAAGATGATATGGCCCAGAGAGATGGTAAAGTGTCGCATACCATTTTTGAGCACTTAATGAGACTGGTCAGGGAAGGTGCCGGTGTTGTTGTTTTTAATTCTGCATATGTTACCCGGCAGGGAAAATCCAGTCCTTTTCAACTGGGTATCGCTGAAGAAGATCATTTAGCAGGTTTAAAAAATCTGGTGACCCATATTAAAGCAGAAGGTGTTATTACTGGTATTCGTTTATCCCATGCCGGTGCAAAAACTTCTGAAAGAGTGTGTGGTGAGCAGCCTATCGGACCTTCTTCTATTAATTTTGGTAAAGATTTTGACTTAAGTCGTCCCTTTGATGAAGACGACGTTGAAGAGTTATGTTTGTTCTATGCGCATGCAATTGAACGCGCTGAAGAAGCTGGTTTTGATTTTGTAGAATTAAATGGTGCACAGCAACAACTATTAGATCAATGTTTGCACCCTCGACATAATAACAGAGAAGATCGTTTCGGTGGGAAACTGGAAAATCGTTTAAGGTTAGCCACAATGCTGGTGAAAGCCATGAAAGAGAGAATAAAAAATCGCCTAATGGTGGGTTATTTCTTTTCCATTCATGATAAGCTGGAAGATGGATTCAATGCTAAACATCTAAAATCTATGATTAAAATACTAGAAGATGCTGGTGTTGATATGTTTCATCCGATTACGATTCATGTTATGAATAAATTTTTTGATAGTGAAGAAACATTATTGGAATGGGTCTCTAAGTTTACAGAAAAATCTATCATTGTTGAAGGCAATATTAAATCTACACAGGTATTAAAAGAAGTTTTAGCCATCGATAAAGCGACCATGTATGGTATTGATAAAGCTTTATTTGCAAGGCCTAACTGGTATCAGTTTCTTCAAAAAAAGATTTCAGGATAATGATGATTTTATTGGTTTTGTATATTTAATGTTATGAGTCATCAATACTGTCTTTTTTATAAGAATAGTAAGCTGCAATTTGGTTGGATTCAGGAAATTCGGAAGAATAAGCTGGTTGTAGTACCAACACAAGGTAAAGAGTTTAACTGTTCTCCGAAACAGACCGAATACATTTGGAATGGTGCTGATCAGACAGATGTTGTAGAGGCTAATGAATATCTGTTAAAACAGATTAATTTGGTTGAGAAACAGCGACAACAATTAGATATTTCAACGATTCATGAATTGTGTGAAATCAATCATGCTTATTCCATTGAAGATTTAGCCTCAGATTTTTTGGATGACCCGGAAAACGGTTGGCACCGGGTAGCCCTCCTCTTAGAAATTAAAAATAACACCTTACTATATCAACAAAAGAAAAGTGATTTTTTTGCCAGAAGCCCAGAAGATATTGAAAAGCTGGAAGAACAAACCCAGAAAGAACAAGAAAAGAAAACTCAAAAGATAACAGAACAAAACTGGGCTGACCTCTTAATCAACGGTAGTACACCTGAAGTTTCATCGGAAGATTCAGAACTCTGGCAGAAATTTCAATTAAGGCTCCTCAATTTTCTGATTCATTGGCAGCGATCTGAAGAAAAGCAATATTTTAGTGAAATGTTTCGTTGTAATTTGAATGATCAGAGTGTGGCGGAACGTTCGATTATCAATTGCCTGAAACTAACAGATCATCCAATATCCTGGGGAAAATTGATACTGGTTCGAGCATCAATTGTCTTGGAATTTGGGGCGCGGGAATTGGAGATTTCAGAGAAAATAAAATCAGGGGATATCTGGAAGAATCGTTTTAAAACTGAAACCAAAGATCAAAGGTATTTAGAGACATTTACCGTTGATAATGAAGAGACAAAAGATTTTGATGATGCTTTAAGTTGGGAAGTTCTAGGTGATTTAACGCTATTGAGAATTCATATCGCTGATGTTGCTTCATTTATTCATAAATCCCACGAGTTGTTTGAGATAGTATCTAGTCGAATTTCATCTGTTTATACCATAAAAGATGTTTATCCGATGTTTGTGCCATCATTATCTGAGTCTTTTTTTTCACTGTCTCAGGGGCAGGATCGATCTGTAATCACCTACGAAATTAAAATTAATTCCTCAAACGAAATTGAGTCAACCAGCATTTATCGATCAATAATCAATGTTAACCAAAACTACTCGTACTTAGAAATTGATCGTTTATTGAATCAATCTGATTCTTTTTGGTCACATTTGTTGGATTTTTGTATTGATTTAAAAAATAAACGAATTGAAAATGGCTGCCTAGATATAGATCGACTGGAGGTTAAACTCGATATTTCCGATCCGGACCATATTAATATCAATACAGTCCGTGAAAATACGCCGGCGTCACTGATTATTGAGGAATTGGCCATTTATACCAATTATCTGGCTGCCCATTATTGTTCTGTAAATGATTTGCTTTGTTTGTATCGAAATCAACCCCCTTATTCCGTTTGTAAAAACCTGGAAGAAGGCGTTAAGCCGACCTTAAAGGATATACAGATTCAACCGGCGCATATTGGGTTGACAGCAGATGGCCATTCAGCTCTGGGGTTAGCTTGTTATGCTCAGGCAACGTCTCCCATTAGACGGTTCGTGGATTTGGTGAATCAAAATGTAATTTTAACCCATTTATCCAGTCAAGAGGAAGGTTTTGACGAAGATGAACTATTATTGTGGGCTAAAAGAGGGGAGGAAATCCAGCGTGAATATACTATTTTGGAAAGAAGTCTGCTGGAGCACTGGAAAATAAAATATATTGCGCAAAATAGAGATAAAACTTATTCCGCTCAGTTTATTCGCTATCTGAAAAATAGAAAAGCTCTGATTAATCTGACAGAGCTTCAGTTATTTATTGAAGCAGATCTTCCAAATATTCAGGCTACACCGGAATTTGAGGCTTTAGTTGAATCTGTCCAACCTGACTACAATCGGGTAATTCTTCGAAAAAAAGAATAAAAACCCTATCTGCTATTAATACTGCATTAAATAGGCTTCAATATTTCCGATCAGCAACCGTTGTACAATCTGAATTAGAAAGATAGCAATGATCGGTGATAGATCTAATCCTGCAATAGGAGGAATAATTCTCTGAATGGGATCTAATATTTTGGAAGTTATTCGATTAATAAACCGAACTATAGGGTTATAAGGGTCCGGTCGAAACCATGACATGAGTGCTCTAACTATAATTAGTATGATTAACAAATTAAATAGGGCATTGATCACATCAATTAAAGAAAACAGAAAATTTTGATTCATAATTTATATAATACTAATGTCGATGTTTGGTCCAAAATTGATAGTGTTTTTAACGGAGCATAGATTGACTGATTTTATCAAAGCCTGATGATATTTCTTAGGAAAACTATTAGGTAAATTGAAAGTAATTTTTATATTTTCAGCCCTTTTTTTTTCCATATTAAAATCATCTGATAACTTAATTTCAATGCCTTCCATAGATATGTCACGGGTTTGACAAAATTTTAGTGCGTAATATCCTGCACAGGTACCTATCGCCCCTAGAAATAGTGTAAAGGGTTCAGGTGCAGATGCCTCGCCGCCACCTGCTATGGATTGATCTGTTTTTAAAATGAACTCATTGGCATGGGCGTTAATTTTTAACCCACCTTCAAATGATATTTTTACGTCCATGTTTTATAGTGTCGTTTGTTTAATAATGTTTTGTCCAAAATTTATTTTATCCAAACACCTGACATAGTCAAACCCAAAAATGAAATATTGTTTTCCTACTCAGACATTATAGGGAAAATTATACTGGCTATTGCCTCAATTGGCTTTTTCCGATAAGGCAAAAGGGAATACGTAGGTTTTCCTTCTGGAATGAAAAAAAATTCAATTGACAGTGAAAGTAGGTTAGTTAGCGACAATGCTGATACTTTGTTTATTGAATCCATTTTATTGGATTCCTGGAAAAGTTAAAATTTTAATCGATAATAAAGATTCGGAACAGACCTTGAATTAGTTGCCCAAATAGATGACAGATTAGCAGGAAGTGGATACACTTTTTAAAAGTATCAATAATGAATATTATGGATAACTGAAATATTTACAAAGCTTTTATATGGTAACACTCAATAAAGATTTGATTGACCGATTGAAAAGTTCAATCCAGTTTTTTGATGATTTCACTGATGATGAATTGATTGCTTTTCTTAAACTAATGAAAACAGAGCAATATCTTGAAGACGCTGCGATTTTCAAAGAGTTTGAAGAAGGTGATACGATGTATATTATCCTTAAGGGCGAAGTTAAAATTCATCGGAGAATGGGTAAAAAAAATGGAATCGATCAGGATACGATTTTGGCTAAATTAAATGCGGGAGAGTGTTTTGGAGAAATTGGTTTAATTGATCGTCGTGCCCGATCTGCTTCAGCGACAGCTGTTACAAAAACGCTGTTGTTTACCATATCTCACGACACCTTGTTTAAAGTATCTATTAATCAAAATTATTCCAGGTTGACGGCTAAACTCTATCGAAATTTTTCAAAAATGTTGGCCAGAAGACTAAGGGAATCCAATGATAAATTGGTTGATTTATCTTTCAAAGCTCAGGATAAATCTGAGTTAAAATCATGATTTTATAATAAGGGATATGAACAAATTAAAAAACCTGTTTCAGATTTTTATTGTCCTTTGTTTTTTAAGTGGCATTTTCTGGGTAATTGACGATTGGAAAGCAGCATTGATGATAGATGTTTTGGCAGTGTTGCTAGTGGCTCAAATTCTTTTTATATCTTCTAAACTGACTGTTAAAAAGAAGGAAGCGACTTTGGATGGTGAAAAAATTGCCAATATGATTTCTACTATTAAAAGTGCTCCGGTCAAAAAGAAAACCAGAAAAAAGAAAACCAAATCAAACAATAAACCAGAAACTACCATTGATCCTGATGTTTTTTCCAAATTCCAGAATAATCTAAAAGACTCACAAAAAGATAGAAAAGACAGCACTATTGAGGGTGAAGATGTTGTATTATCACTCTCATCCAAAAGCAAGAAAGGAGTTGCAAAATCTAATCTATCTAAATCTGCTGAACATTTGAAAGAAACATTGGAATCCGGAAAATTAAAACCAAAGACCAATCGATTAAAAAAAGACAGTAAAATCAAAAATATAAAAGACACATCTGAGAATATTGAATCGATTTTCGACGATATAAAAGATTCTGAAAATGAAAAACCTAAACAAAAAGGTAAAAAAACAAAAAAGAAGGGCAAAGAGAAGGTTTTAAAAATAAAACCACCGCTGGTTTCTAATGAAGTATTGAGTAGTAAAGATTTTAATAAGGATTTTAAGGTATTGGAAAATGAAGCTGAAATGATTTTTAATAGTGCTGAAAAAGCCTACCGGGATGGGAATTTTGAGGATGCTTTATCCAGTATTATGCGTTGGTTTCAATCCAATTATAAGTATAATACTAAAGCTTCACATAACAAGGATCTTGCAAAATTAAAAGCGGATTGCGAGTTTTCCTTGCTAAGGTATCAAACTGCGGCTGAAAGTTATCAGGACTATTTTAAAAGATTCTGTAAACCATCAGATGATGAATATTTAAGTGTTCTGGATGAAATAATCGATAATTTTTCACTGTCCATTCAACAAAAACATGCGATTCAGTTTATGTTCACGGCTTTAAATGAACATCGACAAACTGGAAATCAAATAAGAATGGACGGAATATATAAAGAAATTGAGCAAGCTTATCGACAAATGGAAGATTGGCCCAGGTTGATTCAAACTTATCAAAATCATTTGTCCATCAAGAAAATGCTTAATGATCATCAGGGGCAATTGGAAATATATGATCATTTGGGAAAATTACAATATGATCAGGGAGACGCAGAGGGTTCTAAACTCAGCTATGAAGAAAGTATGTCTATAAAAAAACAAATTGGTGAAATATAAAAATGGAATTTGAGATAAAAGACCAGAAACGAATTCTGGATGGTTTTATTAAAGTTGATGAATTGCAGGTTGAATACGATCGATTTGACCAACAAGGAAGAAATGCAGTTAAACGATATAATTTAGAACGTCCGGAAGCTTCAGCAGTATTATTAGAAAATGTTTCAAATAATTCTGTTATTATTGTTGAACAATTTAGATTTGCCGTTGCCTCCAGAGCGATTCATAAAGCCTGGGTTTGGGAAATCATCGCAGGATTGGTAGATCCGGGAGAAACACCCATTGAGGCCGCCTATCGGGAAACACTTGAAGAATCGGGTTACCGGGTTAAGCAGCTGGAACACTTATATACTTTTTATGCCAGTATTGGGATATCTAATGAAAGTGTTAGTATTTTCTATGGACAGGTTAGTGATACTGATAAAATGGAAAAAGGAGGTGGGTTAGAAGTCGAAAATGAAGATATCAGAATTCACGAAGTTCCCATTCCGGAGTTGATAGATCGGTTAAGAAAAGGTGAAATTAAGGATTCAAAAACAATAATGGCTATTCAATGGCTGGCTTCAAAAAAACAAATGACACTATAACTAAAAATAAATTCCTTTCACTTGTTCAGGGTTGGCTGATCTCTCGTTTTTGGTAGAAAATTGATCAGCAACTGTTTTAGCTTCTTTAATCATCTCATTCATTCCGATACCATTCCAGCCAAATCCAGTAATAAATAAGCCTGGATATTTTGCCGCTATATTTTTCTGATAAGCCTGGATTTTTAAATGACCGATTTCCAATTGAGGGAAGGCTTCTTTGGTTTTAATTACATGCGTAAAAACTGGATTTTGGCTGATATTCATGAGGGATGTCAGGTCAATCATACATTTTTCGATTAAATCTTCGTCAACCAGTTCCATGTAATCAGGATGATGGCGGCCACCAACCATTACTTCAAGCATAACATGGCCTTCAGGCGCACGTTCTGGAAACATATGTGTAGAAAACATGGCACCTAAGGCAAATCGATTTTCTTTTTGTGGAGCCAGATATCCAAAACCAGGTGGAATATCGATACCTGATGCTTCAAAGCCGAGGACAACATTGGCGATTCGGGATTCAGGGACTTTTAAAAAAGGTGATTTTTCAACAGGGTTTAACAAATTAAGCGCCTGGTTGATATTGGTGGCGACGATAATATTACTGGCCTTAAATATCTGCTTGTCACTGGTGATCTTCCATGAATCTTGATCAGGTTTAATCGCTAATACTGTTGTTTCTAATTGGATGGAATGTTGCTCAGCCATTTTTTCGATAAAAAATGACATTCCCTGCTTGAAATTGGTCATAGCAGGCAATCCTTTTTTCTTTCGGGTTTTCTTTGATTTAAAGAATCCTTTGATCACAGACCCGTATTCTTTTTCAAGTTTTTTAATACCGGGGTAAACGGCATCGATACTCAATTTATTGATATCTCCGGCAAAAGTACCGGTAATGACTGCATCGATAAATGGTAATATTGCTTTACCAAATCGATGTTGTGCCCAATCGGCAATGGTTTGTTCAGATTCAACAGGTTTCTTAATGAAATCTCCCAAAACACGCACCTTCGACCAAAAAGGCATAATATCACTTTTGATGATTTTAAGCGGATGCTGTGGAATCGGGAATAATCGCCCGTTTAAACATAAATATCGGATAAAGTTATTTAATGATGCTTTGCGAATATGCTGATTGATATTTAAATCGTTTAATAATTCTCTGCTTTCATCTACATTATCCAAATAACCGTGGGGACCCGCTTCAGCGATAAATCCATCCTGAGTATGCGTTTGAATAGCACCACCGACTCGCTTTGATTTTTCAAATATCTGAATATGATAATCAGGATGTATTTTTTTAATAAAATGGGCAGCGGCTAAACCTGATAAACCGGCGCCTATAATTGCAATATCGAGGTGTTGATTTTTCTTCATAGTGATTACTTATTTCCAATGGTCGATTAAAATACTGTAGTCGATGGTTTTACTGTTTTCATAATAATTTATAGGCTAAAACGATCAATTATTTACGTCAAAAGTATTGTGAAATGAATGCAACCAATGCGTAAGTTAAATTAGAATGATAGGAAATCGCTTTTTCGAAGTTAAAATAATCTTCTTGCTCTTAGCCCCTATTTCATAAGGATTCAATCAATAAAGTTGGTGATACTTTCGTATTTAATTTTCCTCTAGTCCAATTGACTGTCTATACTCCCCGCAAATCTTTAAAAAACAAAACAGAAAAGTAAGGACAAGGTGTCCCTGGCACACGGTAATCGGACCAGTCCAATAACCTCAAAACACGATCATCAATCCAATTGCATGTTAGAGAGCTTCGGTACAAAATTATCAATGAATCAAGAACCAATATTCAAATCGGAACCAAAAAACGTAAAAAGAAAAAAACGAAAGCGTTTTGCAAAATACTAACCGGACATTGCTGTCCAAAACTCAATAAAAAAGTAGTGGTATATACGGAAAATCGTCTCAAGATTGATAATCACTCATTTCATGAAAAAGGAAATCACTATCATTGAGCGTTTTTTTCAGGAATATCTTGTTAAAGCTTCTTCAGAAAAACCTATGGGTTAACTCCGGTTCAGGAAGATCTCCCATGGTGTGAAATAAGGCTATCTTGCTGAAAAGTTCCTTCCATTACTGGTTGACTAAGAAATAAAACTGTACAATCCACTCCCTTCGCTCCACCTCCATTACAGAAGCTTCATCACTACTACGAAAGCGGTCCGCCCCTACATCTAGTATTGGTACTCAAATTCTAATGGGTTTTTCCCACTTGAATCGCTCCCTTAACACCAAAATGCAGGTTCCCAAGTTCCACACAAAAGCCTGAATTAAGCTCGCGCTGCCTTTATGCCGGACACCGAACAGGCAGTAAACGGATATCTCCTGAACTGATCCTGGAAAGGACACGGATTCTCCAGTTTTGGCGTCATTTTATATGCTCTCGACATCTCATCGAACAGTTTACTTTCGTTCGCCTTCTTAATTCTTACCTGACATGTTTTCCATGCCTTTTCCTTGTCGCTCACTACCATAGCTCTTTACTACAGCAGCACAAGGTGGTTTGGAACCTGCTTCCGTAAGCCGATTCCGAGGGGCCAACAAACCCTCATCTTTTGTGCAGCGCCGAACCTCAATATCTAACCAATCTAAGCAAACCAAGGAGAATGATTAGTTTAAGATCCGTTCTTGGCACACCATGTCCCCATATTTTTTTTCTGTCAGCGAACAATAAAGAGATGGAAATGAGAAGTGAACATTGGCCTATTTATTAAGCCCTGCCAAAGTGGCAATGTATTTCCCTTTTTGTACCTTGTAATTATATCTGAAAATAGTATCCACCAAGCCTTTATGTAGTTTTCCAAACACCTTTGCATATTGCCGACTGAGCCACCGATAATAGACTTCCATACTTTTCATGTTTTGCTTGTAAATAATCCGAATCAGCTCATCTATGGCTTCGTCGGCATTGTGATCAAAATAATCGTTGATGACGATCTCATGTTTTCCCAAAATAGGCTGGTACCGTTGAGAGAATACATAAGCTCCCGGAAGTGTTCTTAAAAAACGAAATCGCTCTAAATCTTGTTTTAGATTGGTGTTGTAACCATACATACAGATAAATGCCACATTATCGGAAGGTTTGAAATCAAAGAGGCGATAATTGCGTTCTATTTGCTCAAGATGTTTATTATCATTAAGACTGAAATAGTAATTGCTTCGGCTAAACCGGATATTTGAACACTTAATTTGCTTGAGCAATTTTGCTTTATCGACATCAATTCTTCGAATATCCAGAGTCTGGTTGAAGTTCACCTGCAGGTTCTTTTTTACCATCTCTTCCAATAAATCATTAACCTTTGGATGAGCCAAAATATTATCATCCAACAATATTAGTTTATTGAGTTTACTTTGCAGTAATGCATCTAAACTACTGACTTGTTTTACCTTTCCTTCCTTTTGCGGGACAATGCAAAAGGAGCATTTATTCGGACACCCCCTTGTTAAAAAACCAATTGCCCGGTCTGAAAGCTCAGGATAGAGAGAATAATCGGCCTCCAAGTGTTCAATTTTGTCTTCCAAACGATTTTCTATATTATATCCGGAACCACCAAAAACAATTCTCTCACCATGATGTTTTTTTAAACTGGCGATTTTCTTTTTAGTGGTTGCTGAATTAAAAACACAACTTGCAAATACAGTATTAGTTCCCTGAAAACTGTTGCTTTTTCGAATCAATCTGATTTTTTTCCCTTGATTTTTGAAATGCTGACTGAGCTTCATTAACGCCAAGTTTGGAATGCGGCTGTCAACATCAAGCAAACCAACAGTATTTGAGTCAAGAATAATAGCCGCTTTCGGAAGAGGTTTCTTGATGGTGTTGGGGATTGGAAGATACTGTTCCTTAAGTGAATTTGGAAAGTGTTTTATTGTTTCATTGGAAACACGTAAAATAAATTGAACATTGGGTAGAAGTTGATCCAATACACTAATCAAAACTGGGAATAGGTTTTTATTGACCATACGATCGGGTCGCTCAAACAAAACAATACCAGGATTTAAAAGCGGATATCCTTTAAATGGAGAAGCATCATAAACATGGCGAATAATATCGATGAGGGGAAGAATTGCTTCTTGTTTCGGGGGGCTAATTTTCTCCCATTCCTGAGTGAAATCGCATGTTTTTTCCATCCAGGGGGTTGTTTCAATGTCAAAGAACTCAGCTAAAAGGCAGCAGAGTTGATTAATGATGTTTTGAGCAGGAAATCGACCTTTTAGTACGGATTTATTGTGAAGAAGCTGAAGGTAATCCACAGGATTGGTAATTGAGTTATCGGCGCCAAAAACAGAATGAAATCGAGTGATACGATGATGAGGACTACTGAAGTCAAAGGGATCTTTTTCAAAACTTGGTTTTAAAGTTTGACCATAGCCCAGGAAAAAATATTTGAGGTTGTCATGTCCCTGGAACATCTTTTTTACTTTTGTTTCTGCTTTTAAATAACGCAATTCCTTCTTGGAAATATCATTGATGATTCCATTTGAATAAGCCCTGATACCGAACCCCGTGATTGCGTCGTCATGTGTCTTTCGATCCTCCGGTGCATGCTTGGCAAGTAGAAATTCGATTTGAAGAGGATGCTGTCGGTCACTAAATACCTGTTGAAATTTCCGTAATAATACAGGAATAAAAACCATCCCTGAAAATGTCACTGCAATTAAAGAGAGGAGATTAGCATTATCCGGTCTTTTCGATATTAATGCCCAACGACCTAATTTGCAATGTTCTCGTTCAATATGAAAATGATTGGTACTGCATTGGTGTGCTCCTTTGCAATCAAACGCCAATAGATACATGAGTTTTTATAATGGTATGAAATTGATCCTTTGGGTGATAACGATATCTCATTGCTCATTCTGACGTCGCTGTAACCACTGCTGCTTTCCTTAACACAACGTTATTTTTTTTATTTATATACCCGTTCTTTACCAAAGTAATAATGGTTTCACTTTCTAAGTCACTTCGTTTTTCAGTATCAACAATTTTACAATATTCCAAAACAGCTTTGTTATCTAAAAACTCAATTTGAAAAATATCAAAACTTTTCAGAAGTCTTATTAACTTTTTGTTTACGCTGCGAAAACTTTTCATTAGTCGCTTTGTTGTTTTATCAAATTCATTCTCTTTTTTTTGAATTGTTGTTTCTAAATTTTCAAAATCATCCAGAATTTCGAAAAGACCTTGCATAAGATTTGTTTCTCTAGCAGTGAATTGTTGTTTCTGATTGTGAACATTGCTTTTCAATTCAACAATATTGGTTTGGAACTCGATAATTTTCTTTTTCAAGCTATCGATTTTTTCTGACATAATGATCAATCGAAAATAGTTAAACGTTCAAGTATCGGGCTTGTTTTCACACTGGATGGTAACAGTGTGACTTTTTTCTTTATAAGGTCGGTATTAATAAATGTTTGGAAATCAATGACGGCCCTTGATTCGGAGGAAAGGAGTTGTCGTTGAGCTATGGCAATTTCCTTGCCACTGTATTTTTTTTCCCGAAGTGCACCAACTGCCGCTTTTACAATTTCCTGTTTTGAAGCATTTTGTTTCAAATTAAGTATTTTATAAGGATTCATAGTTCTCTGTCAGGGCTTATATTTAGGAAAGGTTGTTAATTAGCTTATCAAATGCCGCAATAATATCATGATCTTCATCAACCGCTTCACAATGGGTTTTCATTTTTTTTAATACAAACAGAGCTTCCGACCCAATACCTAATGATTCAACATGGTTATCTATGAATCCCTCAAAATATTCAAAAAAAATATCATATACTTCTTGAAACTCGCTGTCATTCGATATTTTGATCGCTCTTGCCATTTTATTCCTGGAGAATGCCTGATCAAGTTCATCAATATCAACTCTTATCTCATTGAGAAAACCAGTCGCTAATTTATTATCAGAGTAAAACTTTAAAGATTTTTCAAATCTCTTTTTTGCGTTGGCTGGTGAAACTTCTCCCTTATTAAATGATAAAAATGATAGGGATTTCCTTTTTCATGAAATGAGTGATGATCAATCTTGAGACAATGAAATGATAGGGATTTCCTTTTTCATGAAATGAGTGATGATAATGATAGGGATTTCCTTTTTCATGAAATGAGTGATGAAATGATAGGGATTTCCTTTTTCATGAAATGAGTGATGATCAATCTTGAGACGATTTTCCGTATATACCACTACTTTTTATTGAGTTTTGGATCTAATTTGGGGAGGTTTTTGTTTGACCAGAAATGAAATTCCAGCATGA